>NZ_CP077769.1:2467777-3084722 GCF_020386615.1 Chitinophaga pendula | reverse complement strand
TTACCAGTTGTATATATTATGTACTACATTGTTGTTCCCGGTGTTGTTCAGTTCTAGTTCGGAGGCATGTACTTATATTATTGCGTTCCCGGCGGTATGCATTTGGTATGTAGCGGCGGCGCCATTGCAATGGCGGCATATTTTGTTTGGATTTATTGTAGTGGTCTGCAGTTTTTCTCACTCCGATATTTTTACTCCATGGGTAAGGCATAATATAGCGGTTCCTTATGCTATCAAGGCGTTTCCCTGTCTGGTATTATGGTTGTTGATCATTTACGAGGTGTTGACCCGGCACTTTTTACGGGAGCCAGGGATCGCGGTAGAGCTGGGGGCGGATCGTTTACCAGGAGAAGATTAATACCGATCTTCTGGGCAGGTTTATTTGCTAAAACTTTCTTGGTAGATAATATATTTTTGTTACTTTAGCGTTAAGATTAAATTTTTTCCACGTTTCGGGAACGTTCCCGGTAACGTTCCCGAGTAAATCCACTGTACCTAAAACAGGGGGATTCGTTCATCTGCTATTGAGAATTATTGTATGAAAAGAAAAACAAGCTGATAGCATCTGCTATTTATCCTTAACCAGTTGTCACATAACGTTATGAGATATGGGGCCGCTTTTGCGGTATAGACATTCAAAACACGGGGGCACAGGATGAATATAAAGATGGCTGATACGAAAAACAAGTTCCACTAATCAATTCATTATTTACAAAAAGAGACTTACATGAAAAGGATGCTCCTTAACAGGTATGCTTTGCTATGGTGCTTTCTGCTGCTTTCCGTAGCGGCAATGGCACAGACCGGTAGTATAAGTGGTCGGGTAACAGATGCGACTGCGCAGCCATTGCCGGGTGCGACTGTGATCGTAAAGGGTACAACACAGAACGCCATAACAAATCCGGAAGGTCGATTTACGCTGAATGGGATCAAGAATGGTCCAGTAACATTGGAGATACGTTTCATCGGGTATCTTACGAAAGAGCAACAAGTCGCTGTAAATGGCAGTAGTGTTGCAGACATTATATTACAGGAAGATACAAAGGGGCTGAATGAGGTGGTGGTAATTGGATATGGTACGCAGAAAAAGAAAGACCTGACCGGGGCTATTACGACGATCAGTACTAAAGATTTTAATGCAGGTCCTATTACTAATCCTGAGCAGTTGATCAACGGTAAGGTGGCAGGTTTGCAGATTACTTCCGGTGGAGGTGCTCCAGGAGCTGCCAGCCGTATCCGTATCCGTGGCGGCGCTTCATTGAATGCCAGTAATGATCCACTGTTCGTTGTGGACGGTGTTCCGTTGGACAATACTGAATTAAAAGGGGCGCCCAGTGCCTCCAGTCTGATCAATCCTAATGATATCGAAAGCTTCAACGTGTTGAAGGATGCATCTGCGACTGCTATTTACGGTTCGAGGGCTTCTAATGGTGTAATTATCATTACTACCAAAAAAGGCGTAAAGGGTGAACCTTTGCATCTGAATTTCAGCACACAAGCTTCGCTGGCTGCACGTACCGGCCAGGTAAAGGTGCTTAATGGTGATCAGCTGCGTCAGCTGGTGCGGGAAAAAGGCTCGCCGGAGCAGCAGGCATTATTGGGTACGGCAAATACGGATTGGCAGAAAGTGATCACACAGGACGCCTTTACTACGGATAACAACTTGAGTGTAAGCGGAGGGATTAAACCATTGCCCTACCGTTTTTCTGTAGGTTATACTGGGCAGGATGGTATCGTTCGTACTTCCAATATGAAACGTACCACTGCCAGTCTGAACCTGAGTCCACGTTTCTTTGATGACCATTTAAAAATTGATTTGAACATAAGAGGAGCTTATGTAAAGTCACGTTTTGCAGATGTGGGAGCTATCAATGCGGCTGTTGCTTTTGATCCTACGCAACCTGTCTATGGTGCCAAGGATAAATTTGGCGGGTACTTCGAATGGGTAGATAATAGTGGTAATCCTAATACCCTGGCTACCCGTAATCCATTAGCCATGCTCGAACTCAGGGATGACAGAGGAGAAGTGAAGAGGAGCATCGGTAATATACAGCTGGACTATAAATTCCATTTCTTGCCTGAGTTACGCGCTAATCTGAATCTTGGTTATGATGTGTCCAGCAGTGAAGGAGGGACACAGGTACCGGCTTATGCCGGAAGTGCCTTTGCGCGAGGTGGTACTAAGACCCAATATTCCCAGAAGAAGAATAACAAGTTGATGGAATTTTATCTCAACTACGTAAAAGAGCTGAAAAAGATTGATAGCCGCCTGGATGTGATGGCAGGATACTCTTATCAGGATTTTATCCGTGAGGCACCCAGTTATCCGGATCTGAATCAGAGAGGTGATACGATCTCTCAGGCGGGATTACCTGCATGGACACAAAATACACTGATCTCTTTCTTTGGCCGTCTGAATTATACATTCAAAGATAAATACCTGTTGACGGCCACTTTCCGCCGGGATGGTTCTTCCCGTTTTAAACAACATTGGAGTAACTTTCCTTCTGCAGCGCTGGCCTGGAAGATCAAAGAAGAATCTTTCCTGAAGGATTCCAAGGTATTATCCGATCTTAAACTTCGTATTGGTTACGGTTTGACAGGGCAGCAAGATGTGTTAAATGACTATCCTTATCTGCCTCGTTATACACTTAGTGATCCGACTGCACAATACCCTTTCGGAGGAGCATATTATCTGACGTTACGTCCGGAAGGATATGACTCCAATATCAAATGGGAGGAGACACAGACGTATAATGCGGGTATTGATTTTGCATTTCTGGGAGGTAAGTTATCCGGTAGTGTAGATTACTATTTCAAGAAGACAAAAGACCTGTTGAGCATTATACCCGTGGCAGCAGGTAGCAACCTGACTAACTTCATCTTGACTAATGTAGGTAATATCGAGAACAGAGGGTTAGAGGTCGTGATAAACGCTAACCCTATCAGTACCAAAAGATTCAGCTGGAACCTTGGTTTTAATGCCACATTTAACCGTACCAGGATCACTAACCTCAGCAAGGTGAAGGATGATAACTCTCAGGGCATACTGACCGGTACTGTTACTGGCGGTAATGGTAACCAGGTCGAAATACATTCTGTAGGATATGCTCCTTATAGTTATTATGTATACAAGCAGGTGTATGACAACAATGGCAGACCCATTGATGGTAAATATGAAGATCTGAACGGAGACGGACAGATCACACCGGAAGACAGGTATCGTTACAAATCACCTGATCCGAAAGTATTACTTGGCTTCAACTCTCAATTCAATTACGACAAGTGGAATCTGGCTTTTGTACTAAGAGCTAATCTTGGTAACTATTTGTACAACAACGTTAGTTCTGATAATGGTGCCTATCGTAATTTCCAGTATCCTAATTACCTGGCAAACGTTCATAGTAGCATCTATAAAACTGGTTTTACAACTAACCAATACTTCTCAGATTATTACGTAGAGAATGCCTCTTTTTTACGTATGGACAATATCAGCCTCGGATATGATTTTGGTAAGATCCTTCGCAACAAAGTATCTCTTCGCGTAAATGCTAACGTGCAGAATGTATTTGTGATCACCGGTTATTCCGGGCTGGACCCTGAGATTGGTTTTGCAGGAAAGGAAGTACAGACAGTTGGTATTGACGACCGTTTCTATCCAAGACCACGTGTTTACTCATTGGGATTAAATCTCGGATTCTAATCAACCTGAAAACAACGCATCATGACGAAAAAACACCTCACCAAATATATCTTCGCAGGCGTACTGGCTTTGGCTGCAGCGTCCTGTACCAAGGATCTGGATCGTTTGCCTAAATACGAGCAAATATCTGAGAATGTTTACAAGGACTTTAAGAACTATAAGCAGGTATTGGCCAAACTGTATGCTGGATATGCGATCAGTGGGCAGAGCGGCCCTGCAGGTAAACCTGATCTGAGTGGTATCGACGAAGGGTTTTCCAATTATATCAGGCAGTATTGGTCTGCGCAGGAATTAACTACGGATGAAGCTGTGATAGGGTGGGCTGATGGTAACCTGCCTGACTACCATCGTATGACCTGGACTGCCGGGAATGAGTTCGTAAAATCTATTTATGACAGGATTTTCTATGAGATATCCATTTGTAATGAGTTCATACGCGAAACCACGGACGCCAAGTTGTCCGAACGAGGTATCACTGGCACATCTGCTGATGAGGCACGTAAGTTCAGGGCAGAGGCCCGTTTTCTTCGCGCGCTCAGTTACTGGCATGCCCTGGATATGTTTGGGAATGTACCTTTTGTGACGGAGACGGATCAGGTAGGGTCTTTTTTCCCTTCTCAGATCAAACGTACGGACCTGTTCAACTACGTAGAAAAAGAATTACTTGAAATAGAAAATCAGTTGGTAGACGCACGGCAGAATGAATATGCCCGTGCGGATAAAGCTGCTGCCTGGACAGTGCTGGCCAAATTATATCTAAATGCACAAGTGTATACGGGTCAGGCGAAAAACACGGAGGCAGTTACTTATTGTAAGAAGATCATAGCAGCCGGATATAGTTTACAACCTCAATACAACCAGCTGTTCCTGACGGATAATAATACCTCACCGGAACTGATTTTCCCGATTGCTTTTGACGGTCAGCGTACTAAAACATATGGTGGTATGACATTCCTGATCCATGCTGCAGTAGGAGGTTCAATGAAGCCATCTGATTTCGGTATTAATGGTGGCTGGTCTGGATTGCGTACTACCAAAGCCTTGGTGAACCTGTTCCCGGATGCAGCTGGTAATGCCGATAAACGCGCCATGTTCCACACTGCTGGTCAGACATTGGAGATTAATAACATCTCGAATTTCAATGACGGTTATGCTGTCACGAAGTATAGAAATGTAAATAAGGCCGGCAAGGCGGGATCTGATGTTGCAGGAGATTTTCCTGACACCGATTATCCGATGTTCCGTCTCGCTGACGTTTATCTTATGTATGCGGAAGCCGTGTTAAGAGGTGGTGCCGGTGGCGATGCCGGTACAGCACTGGGATATGTTAATGCACTTCGTCAGCGTGCTTATGGCAATGCAAATGGCAACTTGACACAACTTAGTTTGGATGTGATACTGGATGAGCGTGCACGTGAACTCTTCTGGGAAGGACACCGCAGAACGGACCTGATCCGTTTCGGAAAATATACCGGAGCCAACTACGTATGGCCATGGAAAGGAAATGTGAAAGACGGAAAAGGGGTGGAAGATTTTCGTGTATTGTTCCCCATTCCGGCTACTGACCGTACCGCCAATCCGAATCTCGCACAGAATACAGGATACTAACACTGAGGATAAGCTATAGTACAAGAATATTGGAAAGTACGACAGGCGGTCATCGCAAGGCCTGCCTGTCGTTTTAAAGCTAAGATGATGAAAAAACGCCTGGTAATAACATTGTTGGCAATATGCCTGACAGGAGGTGCTGTATTTGCCCAGATAGCACCATTGGATAGAATAGAACCTGCCTGCTGGTGGGTGGGTATGAAACACCGTAACCTGCAACTGATCGTGCATGGACAGCGGATCGCAGATCGTACTGTCAGCCTTGAATATCCAGGCGTAACCTTAACAGAAATACATAAAGTAGAAAACCCCAATTACCTCTTTCTCGATCTTCATATTGCACCCGAAGCACAGGCAGGGAATTTCAACATCCGTTTTACGCGGAAAGGGAGTAAGGATATCAGCTATTCCTACGAACTGAAGAAACGGAATGAGCAACAACCACAGGGAGTTACCAGTCAGGATTTACTCTATCTGATCATGCCGGACAGGTTTGCCAATGGCGATCCCAAAAATGACGTGGTAAAAGGAATGCAGGAAACCGCTTTGAACCGTGATTCCATGTATTATCGTCATGGTGGCGACATACAAGGTATCATTGATCACCTGGATTACTTGCAGGATCTCGGCGTGACCGCCCTATGGCTGAATCCGGTATTAGAAAATGATCAGCCTTCCGCTTCTTATCATGGATATGCCAATACAGAGCATTACAAGATAGACCGCCGTTATGGCACCAATGAGCTATACCGGCAGTTAGCTTCGGAATTGCATAAACGTGGCATGAAGCTGATCAAAGACCTGGTACACAATCACATCGGCAGTCAACACTGGACGATGAAGGACCTTCCTTCCAAAGACTGGGTACATCAATGGCCTGTTTATACCAAGTCTAACTTCCGGGAACAAACCCAGTTTGATCCCTATGCCGCTAAAGCCGATAAACAACTGATGACCGACGGTTGGTTTGATAAACATATGCCGGATATAAACCAGGCTAATTCTTATGTGAGGAATTATTTCACACAAAGCCACATATGGTGGATAGAATATACCGGTTTAGATGGATTCAGGCTGGATACCTATAGCTATAACGATGCCGGTTACATGCAGGAATGGGGCAAGGTCATGAAGGAAGAATATCCCACGCTGAGTTTCTTTGGAGAGACATTTGTGAAAGGTATGCCTAATCAGGTGTTTTTTACAGAAGGGAATACCATACATCGGGGTTTTGACAGTGAATTACCCGGAGTAACAGATTTCCAATTGTTATGGGCGATAACGGATGCACTTACGCAAAAGCCCGGTTGGGATGAAGGAGTGGCACGCCTGTATAACACATTGGCGAGCGACTTTATGTACAAAGATCCTATGCAGCAGGTTATTTTCTTAGACAATCACGACCTGAGCCGCTTTTTTTCAGTAGTAGGGGAAGATATGCGGAAATATAAATCTGCAATGGCATGGCTGTTGACTACTCGTGGTATCCCACAGCTCTACTATGGTGCAGAGATATTAATGAAAAACTTCTGTAACCCGGACGGACTTGTACGTTCAGACTTCCCTGGTGGATGGCCCGGAGATAGGGTGAATAAGTTCACCGCAGGTGGACGCACCGCTCCCGAAAATGAAATTTTCGACTATGTAAAGAAGCTGGCTAACTACCGTAAACAACATGCCGTATTGCAAACCGGTAAAACCATGCAATATGTGCCGGAGAATGGTGTATATGTATACTTCCGTTACAATGAAGAGGAAACCGTGATGGTGATCATGAATGGTAGCGATAAAGATGCCACTGTAGAAACAAAACGATTTGCCGAACGCCTAAACGGAGTATCGACAGGAGAGGAGATTAATACCGGAACGAACATTGATCTCAGGAATAATATACAGGTATCGGCTTATACCACTCATGTAATAAGCATAAAACATTCTTAACCCGTCAGTAAAATTTAGTCTTATCTAATGTGTGTATTAAAAGCCTGCATCTTTGATCTGGATGGTGTATTAGTAGATACAGCCGTGTATCACTACAAAGCCTGGAAGCGATTGGCCAATGAACTGGGATTCGATTTTACCCATGAGCAAAATGAACAGCTTAAAGGTATCAGCCGAATGGAATCACTTGCCTTGATACTGGAATGGGGTGGGGTACAAAAAAATGCCGCAGAACAATTCGAGCTCGCCACTTTAAAAAACAACTGGTATGTAGATATGATTCGTCATATGCAACCAGATGAGGTACTGCCAGGTGCAAGGGCTTTCCTGATGGCTGTTCGTGCAGCAGGTTTGAAGACTGCCCTCGGGTCTGCCAGCAAGAATGCGACTGCTATCCTGGAGAAAACGGAATTGTTAGCTCTCTTCGATGTAATGGTAGACGGTAACCAGGTAACCGCTTCCAAGCCCAACCCGGAAGTCTTTCTGCGCGGCGCCAGCGGATTAGGCGTCGAGCCGCAGGCGTGTGTGGTATTTGAAGATGCTATTGCAGGCATCGCGGCTGCTAAAGCAGGAGGGATGAAAGCAGTCGGGATTGGAGATCCGGAGATATTAAAAACCGCAGACCTGGTAGTACCTGGTCTTGACGCTATAACCATTGAAAAACTATTAACGCTTTAATCTCTTGCACCAGCGGAGATGACTAACATTGCTCAAATTATGAAACACTATATCAAAGTAGACGACTGGAACATTGTCGAAGAAGGATTTGACCCTCATCTTAATAAGATCTCAGAAAGTATATTCAGTCTCGGGAACGGGCGCATGGGCCAACGGGCCAATTTTGAGGAAACTTATTCTGGAGAGCGACTGCAAGGTAGCTATGTGGCAGGCGTGTATTATCCGGATAAAACACGTGTAGGCTGGTGGAAAAATGGATATCCCGAATATTTTGCTAAAGTACTGAATGCCGCTAACTGGATCGGTATCGATATTCAGATAGAAGCGGAGGTGTTAGATCTGGCACATTGTACCGTTACCGATTTCCATCGTATACTCAATATGCAGGAAGGGTATCTTGATCGTCAGTTCGTTGCTACCTTGAAGAGTGGTAAGCAGGTACGTGTTAAAGCTAGGCGTTTTTGCAGTATCGCTGATGATGAAGCAGGCGCTATCAGATATAGTATTACCCCGCTGAATTTTGAGGGAAGTATTACAATACTTCCGTATGTGGATGGGAACGTAAGAAATCAGGACGCCAATTATGAGGAGCAGTTCTGGGAAGGCATTACCAGTGGTGTGAGCGACCACCGGGCCTACGTGATACAACGTACACGGAAGACTGCTTTCGAAGTGTTTACAGGTGTACAATATAGTATCGTGCAGGGCGGCCAGTTGTTGTCACTCCAGCCGACACCGGTAAAGAAACAACAGTTTGCAGGCAGCCAGGTAGTGATCGCTGTGAAGGAACAGCAGGAGACAACGATATATAAGTACGCTGTCAACTTATCGTCGGAGAACTACCCCAAAGAGCAGCTGCAACAGGCAGGTCAGGCCGCATTAGACCGGATTACGGCAAAGGGATTTGATCAGCTGCTGGCAGATCAGGCATTGGCCTGGGCTAAAAAGTGGGAGGAGAGTGACATTGTGATAAAGGGGGATGTGGCAGCCCAGCAGGGGATACGGTTTAATATCTTCCAGTTACACCAGACCTATACCGGTGAAGATGCTCGTTTGAATATTGGTCCTAAAGGCTTCACAGGAGAAAAATATGGCGGCTCTACCTATTGGGATACGGAAGCTTATTGTATTCCCTTTTATCTGGCAACAGCAGATCCGCAGGTAGCGCGTAACCTGCTGGTGTATCGTTATAAACATCTGCCCAAGGCAATCGAAAATGCGGCTAAACTGGGCTTTAAGAACGGTGCGGCATTATATCCCATGGTTACGATGAATGGGGAAGAATGCCATAATGAGTGGGAAATTACTTTTGAAGAGATCCATCGTAATGCGGCCATTGCTTTTGCTATTTATAATTACATCCGTTATACCGGTGAGCACAGTTACTTGTCAGCATATGGTCTGGAGGTATTGATCGGTATTGCCCGTTTCTGGTCGCAAAGGGTCAACTGGAGTGAAGAACGGAGCCAGTATGTAATGCTGGGTGTTACCGGGCCAAATGAGTATGAGAATAATGTAAACAACAATTGGTACACCAGTACCATGGCTACGTGGTGCCTTTCCTATACGCTGGAAGCATTACAACAGGTGGAGGCAGAAGCACCTGCGGACTACGCCAGAATACTGGGTGTAACTGCATTTGATGCAGGGCAGGAGCCACAGCAATGGCAACATATCGTCGATAATATGTATTATCCGGTATCTGCGGAATTGGGAATCTTCCTGCAGCAGGATGGTTACCTCGACAAAGAACAGGTACTGGCCCGCGACCTGGACCCTGCACAACGACCACTTAATCAAAAGTGGAGCTGGGACCGGATATTACGCTCCTGCTTTATCAAGCAGGCGGACGTATTGCAGGGGCTTTATTTCCTGGAAGAGCGATATGACATGGATACCATCCGTCGGAACTTTGATTTCTATGAACCAAGAACGGTACATGAGAGCTCATTGTCTCCATGTGTACATGCGATCCTGGCAGCAAAACTCGGAGATGGACAACGTGCCTATGAATTCTATCTGCGAACTTCCCGCCTGGACCTGGACGACTATAATAACGATACCGAAGATGGACTGCACATTACGTCCATGGCTGGTACCTGGATGAGTGTAGTAGAGGGATTTGCCGGTATGCGGGTAAGAGATGGACAACTACATTTTACCCCTTTTGTACCAGATCAATGGCAGTCATTTGCATTCAAAATACGCTTCAGAGGAATATTGCTGGAGGTCGCTATCAGCAAGGAAGATGTGAGCATAAGCAACCAATCCGGAACGCCTATCCAACTTTATATTAATGAGCAGATGGTCACCATTGCAGGCGGAGAAAGAATAGTAACGGCCCTGTCATTACACAGGATCGCCTAGGTAAAAACATCAAAGACAGTTCATATGCATTTTCGGGCCAACAGATGGTTACTTTATACAGCGCTGTTAAGCAGTGGCCAGGTAATGGCCCAGCAATCAAAACAAGTGACGATCAAAAAAGAGTATACGACAGGAGAAGAGATCAGCGATCATAAATTGAGGATCTATCAATTAATGGTCAGACTGTTCGGAAACAAACAGACGACGAATAAGTACTACGGAGACATTAGGGAAAATGGTTGCGGTAAATTTGATGATATCAACGATAACGCCCTGAAAGCTATCAAAGACCTGGGAATATCACACGTATGGTATACCGGTGTGGTAGAACATGCTACTATGTCGGATTATACCCGATACGGTATCAGCAAAGATCATCCTGCTGTCGTAAAAGGCAGGGCGGGGTCACCTTATGCGATCAAAGATTATTATGATGTTGATCCTGATCTGGCGAATAATGTACCGGAGCGCATGTCCGAATTTCAGGCATTAGTAAAAAGAACACATGCCCATGGTCTGAAGGTATTGATAGACTTCGTGCCGAATCACGTTGCCCGTACTTACTATTCCGATGTGAAACCGTCAGGTGTAACAGATTTTGGCACAGCAGATGATACCACCCAGGCGTTCTCTCCTTGCAATGATTTTTATTATATCCCTGGTACACCATTGATATTACCGCCCAGTCCGGCATTGAGCAACCTGCTGACTGCGGGCGTGATGCCAGCCTCCTATGAGGAGCATCCCGCCAAAGCTACAGGCAACAACGTATTTTCAGCGCAGCCGAAAGAAGATGACTGGTATGAGACTATTAAGCTGAATTATGGTGTTGATTATGCCCATGGAGAAAAGGGCTATTTTGATCCTATCCCACCGGTATGGTTAAAAATGAAGGACATCTTGGTATATTGGGCACAGCAAGATGTAGATGGATTCCGCTGTGATATGGCGGAGATGGTGCCGGTGGCATTCTGGCAATGGGTTATCCCGGCAGTGAAGGCGGTAAAGCCCGATATTATCTTTATAGCGGAAGCTTACAATCCTCGCGTATATAAAGAATATCTTGACAAAGCAGGGTTTAACTACCTGTATGATAAGGTGGGGCTATATGATGGCCTAAAACGGTTGATCAGAAATGAGCCCCAGGCAGATGTCAACGATATTCGTTTTGTATGGCAGCAGGAGAGTAGGGGATATGGTTCCCGTATGTTACGTTTCCTGGAGAACCATGATGAAGAGCGGATTGCATCAACAGCTTTTGCCGGCAATGCATGGCTGGCAAAACCAGCGATGGTGATCACTGCTACCCTGGGTAGCGGACCTGTTATGATATATGCCGGACAGGAAAGCGGAGAAAGGGGGAGCGGAAAAGAAGGTTTTAACGGAGACGATGGTCGTAGTACCATTTTCGATTACTGGGGCATGCCGCAGCACCAAGCTTGGATGAATGGGGGTGCTTTTGATGGCGGAAAACTTACAGCAGATCAACAGCGGCTTCGTACTTTTTATAACAGGTTGTTACAATTGACGGGTGAACATGAGGCTATACGCCAAGGCTCCTTCTATGAAATCACTAATGATGCACTGAACAAGCGCCAGTATGCTTATCTTCGGTATTCAGATAATAAACAGGTTCTTATAGTTGCCAACTTTGATAGGAAAGCACCCCTTACAACCACGTTGATGATACCCGCTGCCATACAAATGAAGTGGACGCGTGAGGGCAAAAAACAATTAAAAGTACGCGAGCTGCTTACGGATAAAGTTTTGTCAGTAAAACAGCTGCAGGCCGGTATACCTGTTAATGTACCTCCCGGTGATGCCTGGATATGCGATATATCTTATATTCAGTAAATCTGGTTTATCCTTTACCTTATTAATACGTTGTTTGGATGAGTCAAATATTGGAAAAGCCCAGGCTGCCGCTCAGCAGTATCTGGAATATGAGCCTGGGATTTCTGGGCATTCAGTTCGGCTTCGCGTTACAGAATGGTAACGCTTCGAGAATATTACAGAAATTCGGCGCAGATGTAGAACATCTGTCCCTTTTCTGGCTGGCTGCCCCGCTCACAGGGATCATCGTTCAACCTATCATCGGACATTACAGCGACCGTACCTGGAATCGCTTGGGACGCCGTAAACCCTACTTCCTGGTTGGCGCCATCCTGAGTGCATTGGGATTGATGTTGTTGCCCAATGCTAGTGTATTGACTTCCGTATTACCTCCTATATTTATCGGGGCAGGCATTCTGATGATGATGGATGCATCGTTCAATGTTGCCATGGAGCCATTCAGGGCACTGGTAGCAGACAATCTGCCTGACAGCCAGCGTAATGCAGGATTCTCTATCCAGACATTCCTGATAGGGATAGGGGCGGTACTGGGTTCCTGGTTGCCCTACCTGCTGGCAGAATATGGTGGCGTAGCTAAAACGGCACCAGAAGGACAGGTAGAGCAGAATGTGATCTATTCCTTCTACATAGGAGCAGCAGTATTGCTAGGAGCTATCCTCTGGACCGTCATTACGACAAAAGAATATTCTCCTGCAGAACATGCGAAGTACCACCCGGAAAGTAATGAAGAACAACAGAAAGGGCTGTTAAACATATTTAAGGATTTCTCCAGTATGCCGGCAGCTATGCGGCAACTGGGGCTGGTACAGTTTTTTAGCTGGTTTGCCTTGTTTTCAATGTGGGTGTTCACTACACCAGCTATTGCCCAACATGTCTATAATGTTGCTCCCGGAGATGTATCGTCTGCCGCCTATGCAGATGCGGGCAACTGGGTAGGTATATTATTCGGTGTTTACAATGGTGTGTCTGCGATCTACGCGCTGTTATTGCCCGGCATTGCCCGCCGTACCAGTCGCAAAGCCGCGCATGCGTTTTCGTTGACTATGGGAGGAATTGGTCTTATTGCCGTCTTTTTCATTCATGAGCCAATGGCCTTGATATTCCCCATGATAGGTATTGGTATGGCATGGGGAAGCATATTAGCAATGCCATATGCCATCTTATCCGCTCATATCCCAGCGCATAAAATGGGCGTATACATGGGCATTTTCAACTTCTTTATCACCTTCCCCCAGATCGTCAATGGACTGTTAGGTGGCTTCATCATCAAATATTGCTTTAACGGAGAAGCGATCTACGCGCTGGTACTGGCAGGTGTTTGTATGTTATGCGCAGCAGCTATCGTGATGCGTAATAAAGAAAGATAAACCTATCGGGAAGGACGCTCCATCCGGATGCCCATCAAGAGCAAATTCCATAAAGCAAAGAGGTCTGTACCATTTGCGGTATACAGCGTATGCCTGGCATCGTTAATATCATGTACGGACAACTCCGTCCAGGTGGATTTGGCAATATTCCTGTTATCAGTTTTTTGTTCCAGCATATCAAGTTGATGAGGAAACAGGCGTTTTATACCGGCAAGGCAGATTGTTGAATAACCCTCGCCATTATATCCTATTACTTGCCGGGTACATAGTAATGTCCATGTCTTACCATGACCTGTAAAAAATAAAGCAGGAATGCCCGAGCTATGCTGGATATGGCCGGCCAAACGCTGTTTGGTGGCATCATCCAGTTGCTCATAATAACAGGACGACGTTGAGGGAATATGATACTGTTTTGCTTTCCAGTAAAATCTGCCCATGATATAACGATCTGTTTTTTCCATAGACGCTGCTATATAGTTCTCCTCTAGCTAAGGCTGCGAGTGTATAGTGACAGGGTATTACGCTGAAATTGGTTGCACGGTGTCGTGCCGGTATAGGCACCTCTTTAGTTTGACTTGGTGTGATGATGGTCCCCCTAAAAAATTGCTTATTAAATATAAAGATTTGTTTCGAATTTTAATCACGCAAACGCAGGTATTAATACCTGTTTTTGCCACCTAAAAAAAATGGGGTAAATTATACAAAACTCCCCGTTATGAAAACTATCCATCAGTGGTTGGATGAGTACGGTAGCAGCCACCGTAACGCCACTAACAAAACGATCCACTGGATTTGTGTGCCTGCTATTTTCTTCAGCGTAGTAGGATTCCTGTATGAAATCAAATTACCTTTTACCCTATGGGGAGAGACCATGAATATCGCGGCGGTCGTATTGCTGCTGGTGATTTTCTACTATGCAAGACTGTCGCCTTCCCTTGCAGTAGGCATGCTACTGATTGGGCTGCTATGTTTTTGGTTATGTTATCAGATTGAACATAGTGGAATCGCTGTATGGAAAGTATCCCTGGTCATTTTTGTATTAGCCTGGATAGGACAGTTCATCGGGCATAAAATAGAAGGCCATAAGCCGTCCTTCTTTAAAGATTTACAATTTCTCCTCATAGGACCTGCTTGGTTATTAAGTTTTATCTATCGAAAGCTCAGTCTTAAAATATAAATATGCCATAGCCCGTTAGTCTCACTTTGCAACGATCGCATAAATACCTACCTTTGTGATACCACATAGGAGAACCCCTTTTTTCCTTTCTTCTTCTCCTTTTTCCTCATTACCACTCCTGTATTGCCTGTCCCCTTTTCGCTAAAGGCATTACTGTATTCCCATATCCCTTCATACCTGTATTACTCTTAAATTTCTTTTTCTTATGACAGACATAAAGACGCGGCCGGCATTCTGGCTGCTGATTTTGCTGGTGGGCTTTCCGCAGATTGCTGAAACTATCTATACCCCTTCGTTACCTGCACTGGCTTCCAGGCTGCGTACAGATGATAACTGGATACAGGCAAGCCTGAGTATCTACTTTGTGGGTTTTGCCATCGGTTTTGTCTTGTGGGGATGGCTAGCCGACAGGATGGGACGTCGCCCTGCCATTCTCTATGGCATATTGCTATTTATTGTGGGATCATTGGGTTGTTTGCTGGTTACACATATCCACCTATTCCTGCTAAGCCGGTTGATACAGGCAGTAGGCGCAGCTACAGGTGCCGTCGTCACGCAGACGATGATACGTGACTGTTACGACGAACAGCAACGGTCGCTGATATTCGCCCGTATGTTTGCCGTGTTAGCATGCTCCCCGGCTATAGGACCATTGCTGGGTGGTTATATGGTGAATTATGGGGGGATTACGGCTGTATTCACGCTATTGACCGGTATGGGAACAGTGATCGGAGCGTGCGCATGGTATTCATTACCTGAAACCGGTAAGGAAATAGGCCGCGTGAAATTTAGAGCTGCCGGGATGATGATACAGATGGCTGCAGATCGGCATGTCATCGCACTGGGGGCACTGGTAGGGATCATGTATGGTATGATCTTCTGTTTCTATGCAGAATCCCCTTTTGTATTTATTGATCATCTTAGATGCAGCCCTGCACAGTATGGTTGGATCGGCATGTGTGAGTCTTCTTCCGCCATATTAGCTGCACAACTGAATAGGAGTCTCATGCGCAGAAATCCCTCCATGTTGATTATTCAATCCGGGTTATGGGTGATGCTTTCAGGTAGCTTGGTGATGACAGGGACGTGTCTGTTACCCGGTCTCACGACTATACCTTTTATAATCGGATTTGCGGGCGGAATGTTTATTATACTTTGTGGAACCGGTTTAGCAATGCCTCATTGCCTTAGTGCAGGTTTGTCACATTATAAGATGGCTATCGGGACAGCCGGAGCATTGTTCGGATTATATTACTATGTTGTTACAGGAGGAATTATGGGAGTCATGAGTGTGTTACATTCAGAATACATAAGTGTCATGCCTTGTTTATTTATTATACTGGCAACCATCGCCTTGATAATACACTTAGTAGCGGTCAAAAGGGCCTGGTATAGAACATAAAAAGGGGCGCATGCTTACACATCGCCCCACTATCTCAAACCATCTAATCATCAGGAATTTATCTTTCCTGTTTGTTCCTGATCTGTGATGCTTTCAGATAGATCTTTTTTCCTTTATCGTCCACGTAATATTTGCGGTCCTTTTTGTCAATGTATACCGTTTGACCATCAGGCCCTTCTTTACCTTTATAAGTCTTGTCAGCGATCGTAGAGGCTCCCTTTACTGCTACCGAAGCAGTTTTGTTGCCGATCTTTTTAAGAGTGCTGTCTACTTTTTTCTGGGCATTTGCCGGCATTGTAGCTGCTGTAGCAAATAGACCGAGGGTAGCTGCAAGAAATAAATGACGGATATGCTTTGCAGTGCTCATATAATTATGATTTTTTGGGTAAACTATGCTGATCGCTGATTTATAATTAGCAGGATCAGATCGCTTTTAGGATAATCCAAGAATAATGCCATGAACTGTTAAGAGGGGAGAATTAAAAAGCGGCAGCCTGATCGAGGGCTGCCGCTCATCATATAAAGCAAGCAAAAAAGGGTAAATGGGAAAATGTTGTACTAAAGATAGGGCATAATGGTGCAAATGAACCACAGTAACGACCCTGACTCAGGACGGATATCGAAGACAAATTCAATTGAGAAAAGGGTAAGATATCACTGTCCTGCCAGCCTCTGAAACCCAGCCGGTCAGCGGTAAAAAGATAGGTTGTCATTAGCGGTCTACTTAAAAATACTTCTCTATCGCCACGCCATAATTGATCAGCAGGTTCTCCCTGTCCGTCCTGTTTAGTTTGTTGTAGTTCAGTGCAGCCGTGATACTCAGCCAGGAACGCAGTTTTACCGATAGACTCGTATTACTTTTGATGATAAAGTCATTACCGTGTGAGAGCGAATTTTGTAGGAAGTGAGTGCCTTCCAGCACGACGATATCTTTGATTACCCAACGGTATAATATGCGGAGCGAATTACGGAAAGTATGATAAACATCCGGGATCGTATCCTTAAGGAACAGATCGCTGTTTTCAAATAATACCCCATCACTGATATTCAATGTGGCATTAGGACGATGAATAATATCATATGCCACACCAACGCCTCCCTGAAACCTGCGATTGATCTTCAGCGAAAAGCTCTTGTCAAAGTTAGCCAGCCCCCAGTAATAGAAATAGTCCTTGGACCGGAATACACTAAAGTCCACAGCCGCCGAAATATCATCATTCGTCAGCGCCTGGTTATTCTTACCATAAATATATCCTGCTGCGGCATTCAGACTGATCTTTTTTTTGCTGATCCTGAAACGCATATTGTTATTCAGCAGGTAAGAATTCCCATCATTGGTACGGTTGATGGATCCTGTAGAAGCATATTTTATATAGTAGTTAACGGAGTCGCTGAACTGCGCATGGCAAATAACACTGTATCCGGATAACAGTATCAACAATACAATACGTTTGATCATCAGGGGTGCATATTTATAGTAATGGAAGTAGGGCAGGCCGCAAACAACGTGCCTGAAGCGGCTATTTTGAAAGCTTCTCCCGTGCTTCAGCGATCGTCGCCACAAAATTGACCCTCCCGCCTTTATTACTCTCGTAAATAAAGTCACGTAAAGCATTACTGTTAAAAATAGAAAAGTCACCTACTATAGCCAGCCGGGTATCATAAGTGGAAAATTTCTGTAGAATGTCTCCCGCGACACCGGTTTTCAGATCGAAGAAATCAGGATGTAATTGACCGGATTCCACGATAATGCTACCAGCTCCCTGATATCGCACATTGCCTATCACATCAAGCGCGTCTGCTGTATTGTGGATGGCGATCCCATCAGATTGTATTTGCGCTATGGTATGTCCGTTGATATTATGTAAGATGATTTCCATTGTAATGCGTGTTAAATTAAATACCTCCGTGCCGCAATGGGATGACCATATTCCAGGTCTTGTCCACTTGGTAAAGCCCAGGTCCCGAACCCGTGGCAGCAAAAAGATGCGTGGGCACTCCTTGCTCAAATAAAAGAAAGGGTCGTTCAAAATTGGCCTGCCGGGTGGTGCTGCCGTCGGTCCATTTTACCTGTCGGGAATAAGCCTTAACAGGGCTTGATAACTGCCACTTGATCCCGTCCCGCGAACTGGCATGAATGCCTCCGCCCTCTTCCCCGCAGATATGTCCGAACCGGTCTTTCATGATCAGCTCGAAACGATTACCAGCCCACCAGACAAATGGGTCCTCCACGTCGTTATCCATATTCTCCTTACTGTGAAACGCAAACACCGGCTCATCAGATAAACGTTCATAAGGACCATTGTATCCTCCTTTTGATTGGGCTGCCCCCAATAATAGCGGTGGATGGTGATCCTTGGAAGATGATTTGTACATCAGGTACACATTCCCATCCGGTTTTACTACCGGAGAGGGATTGGAGGTGATAGAAGCATCCCACTTACCTTTCCTGGGTTGGATCACAGGTGTATCCACCCGCTTCCAGGGGCCCGTGATCTTGTCGGCCACGGCAAGGCCTATCCGCTTATTCATCCAAGCACGCTGGGCTCGTCCATCGGCCCATACATCGTCCTTATTATCAGGTATGGCAAAATCATAAGTAGTACCCATATAGTACAACAAATATTGCTTCCCGTACTTCGTGATCCGTGGATTATGCGTAACACGCCCGTCAAAATATGGACCGCCTCTGGCAGGCAATACAGTCTCTACAAACGTATAAGGCCCCACGGGAGTATCAGATACGGCACGCACGATCTCGGAATTGGTCACCCAGTTGCCAAATCCTACTTCTTTTGACCAGCGGGAAGCAAACATATGATAACGCCCGTCTTCTCCTTTTATAACAGAAGGATCCCATATCCAATAGCCCTCCATCATAAAACCTCCACCCACCGGCGCAGGCAACAATTTATCCGCAAAGGATTCCTGCCACCCCCGGGCATAACTATCCTTCAAGCCCAATAAGCCGGGCAGCACAATACCAGCGGTCATATGTTGTAAAAACTGCCTTCTTTTCATAAAAATCAAAGATAAATGTTCCGCCGTTTAAGATAATACTTTCTTTTACAAGGAGATACAACAACGCTATCCACACCTTTCCCTATATTTATGTTACCGTTTAATACCAATAGCCCTACATGAGTGAATTGTTCAAAGCACATATTGCCCGGATCGTAACCATCACCGACGAAGAATTTGCATACGTATTGTCACATTTTAAGGTGAAACGGCTGAAGAAACATCAGTTCCTTATCCAGGAAGGAGAGATCGTCCTGAATGACCATTGGGTGGAAAAAGGACTATTGAAAGCCTATCATACTGACGAAGATGGAAAGGAACGGATCTTGCAATTCGCGATGGAAGATTGGTGGATATCCGATTACCAGGCATTGGCCAACAGTACCAGGGCTACCTTGCAGATCGACTGCATAGAAAATGCACAGCTCCTGGTACTGTCTGCAGAAAACAGGGAAAAGCTGTGTAATGAACTACATAGCATGGCCAATTTCTTCCGCAAAAAATCAAATGCCGGTTATAACGCGCTTCTTAAACGAATACTGCTCCTGCTCAATAAAGACCCCAAGTCAAGATATGATCAGTTATTGCAGCTGAATCCCCTTTTGCTGCAACGTGTACCCAAAACATTACTGGCTTCCTATCTCGGCGTCTCCCGGCAAGCACTCAGCCGCCTTAATCAGGATTAATGTGATCAGGCGCACACTAATATTGTGCGTCCCGCCCTTTCCTGGTAACCTGGATGGTCCCAACTTTGCATCATAGATATGTGTTAACAACATATCGGATAATAGCATATGAAACAGACTATTAGAGTTGCATTGGCTGCTGCACTGCTACTAACTATCAGTACCGGCGCTTTCGCACAAACGCAAAAATTTAAACATATGAGCAAGAAGATCCTTTTCGTAGTAACCAGTCATGACAAAAAAGGCAGTACCGGAGAACCTACCGGTTTCTACCTGGGAGAAGTATCCCATCCCTGGGAAGTCCTCTCCGCTGCCGGGTACGATATTGACTTTGTTAGCCCTCAGGGCGGACAAGCACCTGTAGATGGATTCGATCTCAAAGATCCGGTAAATAAGAAATTCTGGGAAGACCCTGCCTACCACGAGAAAATTACTCATACCATGACTCCCGATCAGGTAAAACCGGAAGCCTACGCAGCTATCTATTATGCGGGCGGACATGGAGCAATGTGGGACCTGGCTGATAATACGGCGCTCGCCGGCATCGCCGCCCGCATATATGAACAAAATGGAATAGTAGGTGCCGTTTGTCACGGACCTGCCGGCCTCGTCAATGTTAAACTCAGTAATGGTAAATACCTGGTGGCGGGTAAAAAAGTAAATGCCTTTACCAACGAAGAAGAGACTGCCGTCAAACTTGATAAAATAGTACCATTCCTGCTGGAAGATAAACTGAAAGAAAGAGGTGCCCGCTTTGAGAAAGCTGGCCGCTGGCAAGCTCATGTCGTGTCAGACCAACGGCTGATCACCGGACAAAATCCCCAGTCCGCCAAAGGGGTAGGAGAGGCCATATTGACGGCATTAAAATAACGATCAGAATAACTTGATCCGTCCATAGGCACTCGCCTATGGACGATAAGAATGTATAGTATAAGTCCACCTTTCCTGTACCTGCGGTATATCATTCCTATAGCCAGGGCATAGCTACATGATACCAAATTCCCGGGCATATTCCACCGTACCTGCCGCATGATCCAATGCATGAGGGATCAGCTCCACCGCCATAAAATTACTCTCCGGTACCTCAAAAGGTGCCTTGATCTGCCACTTCTCCGCGGGTATAAAACCAAACTTCGGATAATAGGCCTCATGCCCCATGACAATAACGGCATTATGCCCTAACGCCGTAGCAATACGCAACCCGTTAGTAATCAATGCTCCGCCAATACCATTGTGCTGAAACCCAGGTAGCACTGCCAGCGGAGCCAATGCCAGCGCCGTCGTATAAGGGAGTGCCTGATCCGGATGATGGATCTTTATTTGCGTAAAAAGAATATGCCCCACTACCTTCGAGTGAACCACCGCTACTAATGATAATTCGGGGATAAATGCCGCGCTCTTTCTCAATTGGTCCACCAACATCGCCTCTTCCGGTCGGCCAAAGGCTTGTTTGTTGATCTCAAAAACCAACGCACGGTCCCCTTCTTGCTCTTCTCTGATTGAAATATCGGGTATTATTGTCATGCGATACTGATTTAAAAAATCCCCCATCGCTCTTCGGGGGAGAGCAGGGCCGGGTATCTACTATGAATACAAATATACCGGAAAACAGATAGTTTGATAGTACACCAATGCTTAAAATGATCCGCCCAGATATGTTTTAGCCGTTGTTTTTGGTACATTTAATGAAGAAGTAATCCTTTGTTATCAAAATCACGGACTATGCGGAAACCTTATCTACTCCTGATACTGCTCATCAGCTTGTTAAATGCTAATGTTATTTTCGCCCAGACGACATTACTCAAAAATGCAACCCTTATCGATGGTACCGGTAAAGCACCGCGGCAAAATACAGACATCCTGATACAGGGTCCCAACATTGCCGCCGTCGGAAATAGCCTGCCATCCAAAGGTGCGACGGTCATAGACCTCAAAGGAAAAACTGTTATCCCTTCCTTTATAGTTACCCACGCCCACGCAGGCACCCTGAAAGGCCTTACAACACCTCCCGGCAACTATAGCCGGGACAACCTCCTGCGTCAGCTAATTCGTTATCAGGACTATGGTATCACGCAAGTGCTCGCAATGGGTACCGACAGGCCGCTGATCTTCCAGACCGGCTTCCGGGATTCATCAGTTGCTGGCCTGCTGCCGGGTGCCCGCCTGCACTCCGCAGGATATGGTTTTACCATACCTGGTGGCGCACCGCCCCCGCCGTTCCCCATGGACCTGCTATACCGCCCCGCCAATGCCGGTGAAGTGCCTGCCCAAATGGAACAACTGGCCAAAGTAAAACCTGCTGTCGTAAAGATATGGGTCGACGACTTCGGCGGCGGCACCCCTAAAATGACGCCAGAAGTCTATACCGCCATCATCTGGGAAGCACATCGACATCACTTGCGGGTAGCCTCACATCTGTATTACCTGGAAGACGCCCGCAAACTGATCGCCGCCGGCGTAGACATCATCGCTCACAGCATCCGGGACAAAGACGTAGACCAGGATATCCTACAGGCGATGAAGCAAAAAGGAGTCATTTACATCCCCACACTATCGCTGGATGAATATGCCTATATCTATGCCCGCAGACCAGAATGGATAGATGATGCGTTTTTTAAAGCTGCCCTCGAACCGGGCGTATACGAGATGATCACCGCAGAAAAATACCAGCAACAGCTGCAGGCGGGCTATGACAAAAACCTCAAAGCATTTAAGACCGCCCAACGTAATCTGAAGAAAATCCACGACGCGGGAATACTGGTGTCCTTCGGCACAGATTCCGGCGCAAACCCGGTACGCGCACAGGGCTTCTCCGAACACCTCGAGTTAGAGCTCATGGTACAGGCCGGACTAACGCCCGTTCAGGCCATCACCGTAGCAACCGGCAATGCCGCCCGCACATTGAAAATAGATCGTCAGACAGGCACTATAGAAAAAGGTAAACTTGCAGATCTGCTCATCCTCGATGGCAATCCAGCCGATGATATAAAAAATACAAGGAAGATAACAGCCGTTTACAAAGCCGGTCAACAGGTTAGCCAAGGGCCACTGGAAAAAAACGCTATTCAGTAACACCCAAAGCTTTCATCACCTCCGGTTTATATTGCCGCCCTATCGGCAACTCCTCCTGCCCGATCTCAATCAGCGTATTGCTGAAAGAAGATATCTTATCCAGCGCGATGATATAAGAACGGTGAATACGTAAAAAATGCGTGTCGGGTAACTTCTCCTCCAGGTAAGTAAGACGCTGATAGGTCACCAGTGACCGGTCGATCGTCTTTACCTTTATATAATCCTTCAAACCCTCTATATATAGAATATCACGGAGAAATATCTTTACCATCTTTTTATCCACTTTGATATACATGAAAGGGGCCGCGGAAATACCAGTCGTCACTTCAGTAGCTACCGGGTAGGGGACAACAGGCAATATC
Source organism: Chitinophaga pendula (assembly GCF_020386615.1). Classification (NCBI taxonomy): domain Bacteria; kingdom Pseudomonadati; phylum Bacteroidota; class Chitinophagia; order Chitinophagales; family Chitinophagaceae; genus Chitinophaga; species Chitinophaga pendula. Next base: position 3,061,484 of record NZ_CP077769.1, on the reverse strand, counting down.
GCACTGGTCGCATGATATTTATTGATCGCCATCAGGAACCGCTCAAAGGAGATAGGTTTCAATAGATAGTCCAGCACATTCAGCTCAAAACCTTCCAGCGCATATTCCCGGAATGCAGTAGTGAAGATCACCTTCGGTCGATATGTCAATGTCCGGAGCAGGTCAATGCCACTGAGACGTGGCATCTGGATATCCAGGAACAGCAGGTCCACTTTATGCTGTTGCAGGAACAATAACGTATCTATCGCATTATCACAACTACCGGCCAGCGAAAGCGTTTCCAGCTGCCCGATATATTTTATCAGCACCTCCTTGGCCAAAGGCTCATCATCTACTACCAGGCATTTGATCTTATTGTCCTCCATATCATACGTACATTTTAATTCTAAGATCTGCAATATAACGACCACTTTCTTTTCTGAGCACCAGCTCATGAGCATGCTGGTACAACAATTCCAGCCGCCGCACTATATTCTGCAGGCCAATCCCATTTTTGACAAGCGTAGCGGAGGACGCCTCCGCCATATCCGCATGACTGTTCTCCACCTTCAGGATCAACCACCCTTCCTTCAGCTTAATGTCTATCGTGATCCATGCCTGGTCCATCTCCTGACTCACTCCGTGCTTAAACGCATTTTCCACGAATGGTATGAGCAGCAACGGCGCCACCCGCTGCCCGCTGATATCTCCGGATATATTCAGCGACACATCCAGCCGGTGACCATAACGTAGCTGCTCCAGCTCAATATAGTTTCTGATATGCGCGATCTCCGTACTCAATGGTACACTACCCGATTGCGTATCATACAGCATATAACTCAACAGGTCAGACAGCTTCAATACTACCTGCGGTGCTACCGGCGAGGCCGTCAGCGTCAAAGAATACAGGTTGTTAAGGGTGTTGAAAAGAAAGTGAGGATGCACCTGCGCCTTGAGAAAGTTCAATTCCGCTTGTAACTTCTCCCGTATCATCTCCTGGTGATGCTGCTCCTGCTCGTAAGATTGCCTGAATACACGTAGTAACAGCGTGAATAACACCACCGGACTTAAGAACCAAAGCATGCCCTTGAACAACATATACCATACAAAGATGTCATCTACATGTGTGGTGTCGGCGAAGAACGTCGGCTCCAGGTACCACTCGATCAGGATTCGGCTGCATAACGATCCGGCAAACAATAGTAACAGGGTAACGATCGCATAGGCGACATAATGTTTCCTCACAAACAGCCACGGATACAATACATACAGGTTCACATATACCACGGTGATAGCCGCAGGCAACCATTGTGCTTCATATTGCAGATAACGTAAGAAACTTTCATCTCCGTCGGCATGTACTCCCGTACAAGCCAACAGGTAACAAACCCAGAACACGATATGCGTGAGTAACCGGTTATTGGCTACGTAAAACTGTCGTGACATAGAACGCGCTTTGTCAGACCAAGTTAGCAGATTAATCCCTGCTGTACTAGTTATTTCGACAAACGACAGCTTTTAGACCACTTTCGACAGCTACACATGAATAGCGTCTTATTCACGGACATAATCGTCGTTGGTCTAAATAAAAGAATGCCTGTGGCTTTCCTCACTTCCTTTGTCACGACAAATCCCGTACATCCGCTATGATCAACGTACACATCATTTATCCCGTCATCACTTGCTTAATAACAGGTTGTCTCCTGCTGAATATGAATACCGTCTGTGCACAGCAACGAGACACCACGACCCGCCTGCTGCGTACCGTCAACGTCATCACCGCACAATCCCGCGTAGTGATGAAGGCCGATCAACTGATATTTCGTGTAGATCCGGCTACCAGTGCAGGAACACATGCACTGGAGCTACTGGAACAGCTACCGGGTGTAAAAGTAGATCAGGATAACATCTCCCTCAGAGGTCGTCCCACTGTCACCATATTCATCGATGATAAACCCACCTACCTGCAGGGCAGCGAACTGGCAGCCTACCTGCGCTCCCTGCCGGCAGCTATGTTAGAGCAAATCGTAGTCTTGAGTAATCCTTCCGCCAGACATGATGCCGCTGGCAACGGCGGCATCATTAATATCCGCCTGAAAAAACAACAACAACAGGGCTCCAGCCTGCAACTATTGTCGGAAGATACCCAGGGCCGGTATAACAGATCCTCGCAAAGCACCAACTTCGGCTGGCGCAATAGCAGCTGGCAACTTTCCGGTAACGCCAATTACTACAAGGGAACCGGACTATTTGAAACAGACAGCAGAAGAGCATCACTGTCATCAAACAATAAAAGCAGGCTGCAACAAAATGCCTTCTCCAGGATACCCAACGAAAGAAGTATCTTCAGGCTAAGCACCACCTGCTACGCCTCACCTCGCACATCCTGGTCGATCGCTACACACCTGCAATCCGCACGACAACAGGAATACATCTGGCTCGACAGCCGCCAATCGGGCACCCCCAGCCAGAGAGATACACTCACCCATGCGGGCAATCAGGGTATCAGAAACACCCGCAATGGCAGTTTTGCTATCGGCATGCACCACCAGTTCGACAGCAGCGGCCATGAGTGGTCTGCCGATGCCGATTACATCAGCTACCATCAACAATATAGCTATGACAACAACAACCGGCTGAGCACAACAGCCGATCCGTCCCCCCTCACAGAACGCCTCCGTACAGCATTATCTTTTAAGACAAACATCGTCACCCTGAAATCAGATTACCAGCGCCCGCTCACAAAAAATGCCCGCCTGGAAGCTGGCTGGAAGACTGTGTTGGCGAATACAATAAGCAACGCTTCCTACCTTTTCGAAGTGAATGGAGCACCTGTCCCCAAAGACGATCGCCATAATACTTTCAGATACCAGGAGCAGGTACATGCAGCGTATCTGAGTTATAGGAATACCGGCGGACATTGGTCCTTGCAAATGGGGCTGAGAACAGAACACACCCGGCAAAAGGGTACCGGGGTAGCCCGCCAGTATATACAGTTGTTCCCTACAGCCTACATCTCATACAAACCTGCTGCGCAGTCCGATCATCAGTTCAATGCCACTTACGGACGCCGCATAGATCGCCCGGGATATACAGACCTGTCGCCGTTCTCAACACCGGCCGACCGCTATACCTGGCGCTCCGGCAACCCGTTGCTGCAACCACAACTGTCCGATAATATCGAACTGGCCTATCTCTTCCGGCAAATGATCCATGGCACCGTTTTCTATAATCACCTGCGAAACGCACAGGAAGAGACCATAACCATCCACGACGATCGCCTGTACTATCAGCCTGCTAATATCCTCAACAGGAGACAGTACGGCGCCTCATTGTCGATCACCTGGAAGCCCTTGCCTTGGTGGGAGCTTAATCCGTCAATACTGTACACCTCTACGACTACCATAGGTACCTGGCAGCACAACGGGTTACACACCACTGGTAGCAACTGGGATATCTCGCTCAACCAGACGATCCGCTTCCCGCATGGATGGACAGCCACCATCATGAGTAACTATACCAGCACACAGGTGTTCGCACAATATATACAGGCGGGCAATTGGTACATACATGCCGGTGTGAGCAAAAAGATATGGCAAGATAAAGGCACCATTCAATTGAACCTGCGGGATATCGCCTATACCCGGATAGACAGACGGGAGTGGCGACAGCATAGCGTAGTAGGTTACACGCAAAGGCAGTGGGACACCAGGAATATAACGGTAGGGATCAGCTATCAGTTACGGAAAGGGATGCGGATTAAGCAGATGAGGAAAGATAACAGGGATGAAAATACCCGGTTGCCGTAAACCGTGCCCTGGTGGCATCAAGTAGGTCATAAGGCTGTTCCTGCAGCAGCAAAGCCTGCGCAGCAGCTATCTGTTGGGTGCCGACCAGCTGGTGCATCTCCCGGCACGTTTCGGTGATATCCGTGACCAGGTAAGTAAGGTGTAACTAGCTCGGATTTGTCGGTTAATAAGCATGTGTTTAATGATGGATCGCTGCTACTTTTGTTTTTAATTCAGCGATCTCTTTTTGTTGTTGAATAATGTAAAGCGTAAGCTCCTCTACCTTTTTTAATAATTGCTGATGCATCTCAGCCACATCCAGCTCCTGCCGTTCCATCTCTTTGGCAGAGGGTATCTCCGGCAGATGATGATGCGTCTTAATAAAAATTTCCAGTACAGACAAGGGTAGGAGGGGATACCGCTCGTGAAAAACATAGTCCGGCCAGTTCGCCGTTGGTTTCACTTTTATACGGTTGAAGATCGCCGCGCCATTGACAGCAAGTTTATATCCGGCGCTAAAAGGGAGGCCTATGCTTACATTCCCGTCTTTATCCAGCCGCATACCTGACCCGCCTTCCACCAGCGACCAGGGGGCAATGACCAGGTTGCCGGTACCGTAATTACTACCTGAATATATCAACGCCTGATCTCCGGCCTGCGTAATATTATTCCACGCGCCCGATGGCATACTGCTACCTGCCAGTAGAAAATTTCCGTCAGAAGATGTCATCAATAATTGCCCTACCGCCTTTAGGGAATCCGTACGGGTCAATCGTGTCCTTCCGATCACCTCCAGCCTGTCATTAGGTGTTTCAGTACCAATACCTACATTGGCATTACCCCTGTTGTCAAAAGTATGTTGGGCTTGGGTGAATAGCGCATAGGTCATGAATGCGCCGGCTAAGAAAATACGTTTCATAGTAGGTAATAGGTTTGCTACAGTAATACGGAATGCAAATTAACAAATATCCGCATATTATCAATAATCCGGCATTATCCTTATCTTGGCACCCTATCAACTTGACTGCATGTTCGACTCAGAAGCATTGATCAAATTAGGAGGACCCATACTCATTTTCCTCGCCGTATACGCTCAGACAGGCCTCATCCCTTGCTTTTTTATTCCTAGTGGTGGCTTCCTCTTTATGGGGGGCGTAATGGTGGCGACCGGCGTGCTAGACTATAGCCTCTTTACAATCCTGGCATTAGGTGTGCTAGGCGCCGTATTAGGCAACCTGACCGGCTATTGGATCGGCATAAAAACCGGCCCGTTGCTATACAAACGGCAAGACTCCCGGTTCTTCAAACAACAATACCTCATCAAAGCAGAGAACTTCTATAAAAAACATGGTGGCATCGCCCTGAGCATTGGCGTGTTCCTGCCTATCGTGAGAACTTTTGGCCCTATCGTAGCCGGTATAATTAATCTCAATTTTGTACGCTTTCTGCTATATGTTTTTACCGGCTCTGTAGGATATATCCTCAGCTTCACAATGGCAGGTTTCCTCATTGGCAGCATGCCCTTCCTACAGCCTTACCTCAAGTATGTCGTAACCGGTATCATCGTCGTTGTTACAGTCCCAGTAGTGATAAAGATCATACGCGAATTCAAAAAGAAAGACTAATGTCCGGTCAGCAATAACAAGTTACTTTTCCCATTTTTTCTTTTCCCATAAATGCAACTGCTTCAGTATCGCAATCAGTGCGGTGGCTTTCTCCGTGCGCTTGTAAATAGTTGGTGGCGGCACCGTTCGGAGAACATGCCCCTTCTCCACCACTCCTTCCTATACCATTTCCGCATGGCCGCCTACCGCTCCAGCTTGAACCCCTTCTCCAGGGCGGGCCTTTCCGGCATATTAGCCACAGTAAATCCCGTCGCATACATCCAGCGTGCAAACTTTGTCAGCTTTTCAATATTGATGGTGCTGGCTTCATCCGCCGGCGTATGATACAACGCATGCGGCAGAGAACTGAAATAAAGCACCGGGATGTTCTTCTTGGCATAAGGGAAATGATCACTGCGGAAATACCAACCTTCCGGATGCATAGCTTTATCCCAGGTAGTGTCCAGTTTGAAGCGCGGACCTTTATTGTTTGCCTCCAAACCTATCTTAGCCAGTGTGGAAGAACTCAGGTGGGGCGGTAACAGGCCCAATAAAGCCGCACTATCAGGCGCATTGTTACCGATCATATCAGCATTGAGAACAGCTACCAGCGATTCCCGCGGCACAGTAGGATGATCCGCATACCACGTAGAACCGAACAGCCCCCTTTCTTCAGCACCATGCCAGATGAAAAGCGCAGACCGCTTTCCGGGCTGGCGGTGAAAGGCCCTGCCTATAGCCAGCAAAGCAGCACATACCGTCGCATTATCGTCAGCACCATTGTAAATAGAGTCCGCTACACCTACCACATTCCTCACACCATCATGGTCAGTATGCCCGCTGAATACCACATACTCTTTAGACATGCGCGGATCGCTGCCTTTCACTTTAGCTACCACATTCACCGAAGGATAGCTGAACGTTTCGGAAAACAAATGCGCATAAAGCTGCTGTCCAGTAGCTTGTACCAATGGAAGTGCATCCTGTTGCAGCCATATAATAGGCACACCCGTGAGTAACTGCCGGTGAAACAAACTCCCCTCGATCTGGTAAGACCCACGGCTATTATACTGCGTAGCTTTAGACCAGTGCTGCGCCGCAAGGTCGTCCGAGATGAAAATGATCCCCACAGCTCCCTTCTCCGCTAACCGCCGTACCCAGTAGTTAACGACGATACCAACATAACGCATGGGGATATGAATACGCGGATCAGATATGCCACGGGGAGAGAATGGCAGGGCGACTACCTTGCCCCGGATAGTAGCAGCTGATACCGTATCGGCTTGCTGTATGAATACAATAGGCGCATCTATATCGGCAAAAGTAGGCTCATACACAATCGCATCTTGCCAGAGCTTAAAAGACCGGTTGCCGATCGATAGACTGCTGCGACTGCTCACCCGCTCGCGTATCATAGGGAAATACTGAAAATAAGTACCGTCATCCCCAGCCGGCTCCAATCCGGCCTTCCGGGCCTGCTCTGCCAGCCAGGCTGCCGCCTTCAACTCGTCAAGGGTACCTGCCTCACGCCCCCGGAAATGATCGTCCGCCAGGTCATAAAGGTCTTGTTTAATATCCGCCTGCCTGATGGCGTCAATAGGTTTTTTACTTTGGGTAATCCCCGTCAGGGACACCAGCAATGTCGCCAGTGTAATGGATAGTTGTCTCATCATAGGAATACTTTCTATAGTAAATATAGAACAGTAAATAATAAAAAGAGCATATCGTGGATACTGCTTGCCGATCTTGTGCATCATCGAATTGAACAAAACCATCAGGACCTAAAAAAGAGCATGCAAGAACTGGAACAACAAGTAATAGGAAATAGGAATAACAAATTAATAACACATCGGTAAGGGTGTCTCATACACGGATGAGACACCCTCGCTTTTATCGTAAAAACAGGATCTTCCCGTATTTACAGGGACGATATTTTGTACCGTCATAATAGTAAGTACAAGGCATGTCCCAGTCCGCTCCCGGACCACAGATAAAGTCCACATTCTCCACACCTGCAGGGTAGAACTGACCTTGGTAAAGATAATACTGTGTCTGCTTCGCACAGTCAAAGGGCTCTTGCCCGACAGCAGCAGTAATGCCTGCAAGAATAGCTAACGCAAATAGCGTAAATCGGATCTTTTTCATAGTGTAATAAACAATTGGTGATAAGAAGCTATTGGTATTATCCAGGGGCACAGGCGGTCGGGCAAAAGGTACCGTAACGTTATGAAGATAGAGAATAAATACTTATCATTATCTCCCTGTTTTCAGGTAATCAAATGGTGGTAAACACCGCCAGCGTCGTTATAATAGTAAGCAGTATAACCCATTAGTAACTTAACCATTCATATCGGCCCGGCAACGGGCGCAAGGCGAATGCAGCAATGCTATCGCCTTTACATAAAAGTTTTTATTATTGCAGTATGGCACAAGTACAGATTAGCATAGCGGGATTCATTCACCGGTGTATAGAAGACGGAGATATTGACGCCATCGAAAGCCTGTATACCGGGCTGCAGGAAAAATTCGAAAGTGACCCCTCTCACGAAGATTTCTTCAATGCCGTCAGCGACTATCCGTCAGAAACAGTCGCCGGTATGTCCATCGCGCAGGATTGGCTGGATAAATATCCCCGTTCCTATGTCGCACATATCCTACTGTCTCAATGTATACTCGCCGCAGGATATGCGCGCAGAGGTTCCGGCACCGCCGACCTCGTCTCCGCACATGGATGGGAAGCCCTTAACGAAGCCTTCGATACCGCAAACAACCTCCTCCAGGACGCACTCAAACTACATAAACAACCATTCTTCGCATGGCTCTATATCGGTAGGCTATACGGATTCGATCCCAGGTTCGGCTCCGATGAACGCGTACTAATTTCCGCGGGCGAACAAGGCATCGCCAAACCCACCGCCCCCGAAATTAACGATGGTCAAATGCCCCGCTGGTACCGAGAAGCCGCCCGCATCAGCCCGGCATCCTATGTATTGCGTGTAGTCATGATGGATGCCCTCCGCATCCGGTGGGGAGGCTCCGCGCAGGCAATGGAAACATTCGCCTACATGCAACATCCTGGCCTCACCGCCGATCAGCTCGCACAACTCAAGGCTTTCTATCATATCAACCACGCCGACTACATATGGCGCTGGGAAGGCACAAAAGAAGGACGCAAAGTATGGATAGAAGAACACTTCCTCCATGCATACACCCTCAGCCCCAGAAGAGCCGCCCACTACCTGGGCGAATTCTACTGGCACCAGGGCCATCCCGAACTGGCAGAAAAATATATGCTCGAAGATATCCGCCACTGGCCCGAAAGCGGCGATAGCTATCTGTCCTATGGCGAATTCCTCTCCACCATACCCGACCGCAGACACGAAGCCAGAGAACAATACGAAAAAGCCGCCGCCCTCGAACATATACCTGCCTGGATAAGACTAGGCTCCGGCTTCCGCGAAGGAATCGATGGCTGCCCGCTCGACTTCGACAAAGCCATCAGCTGGTACACCAAAGCCTATATGGCCGGCAACCTCGAAGCAGGCGAATACATGGCCTCCATGTACTGGGAAGAAGGCGATACCGATACCTCCATCGCCATGTGGCGCAAACTGGCAGAAGAAGGCCTCCCATTCGCCTGCGCCCGCATGGCCGATATGCACCTCCATGGCGATATGGTAGAATACGATTTCGACCAGGCCGTTGCCTACGTCACCCGCGGCATCTACCTCGGTAGCCCACAATGCTACTACCTCCTCGGCAGCCGCCTCCACGAAGGGGTCTTCATGCTCGACGACGACAACACCCTCATCCCGGGAAATGGCGAAGCCACCGACAAAGAAAAAAGCAGCGGCATCTGGTACCTCCACAAAAGCGCCGATCTCGGATACCTGAAAGCCATGCGCGACCTCGCTTACTGCTACTACACCGGCGACGGCGTAGAAGAAGATAAAGCAGAGGGCGCCAACTGGTACTGCCTCGTAGCCGACCGCGACCCGGAAGATACCCTCAATTGCTGCTGGGATGCCTTCATAGAAGTAGCAGAAGAACAAAACATCCCCCATAACGCCGATGCCGCCGCCAGGTACCTCCACCAGGGCGCCAGCCAGGATGGCTCCCAATGCCAGGTACGCCTCGCTTATGAACTCATGGAAGGTGGCTTCGCATACGACGAAAAAAACAACCTCCATGTACACGATGGCCCCGCCGATCAACGCAATACCGCCATCGCCGTCACCCTCTACGAACGCGCCGCCGCCGCCGGTAGCCTCAATGGCATCCATAACCTCGGCGCATACTATGATGCCGACGACCGGGACCTCCAAAAAGCCATGGCTTACTTCATGCAGGCAGCAGAAGCAGGATACGCCTACGCACAAACCCAGGTAGGCCGCTACTACCTGCAGGGCCGCGCCGTCCCCAAAGACAAAAAACAGGCTCGCTACTGGCTCGAACTCGCCATCGAAAATGGCGACGATGCCGCAAAACCCCTCCTTAAAAAAGCAAGATCCATCTGGTAAATATATTCCCCCCTCAACCACTTTTGTTATAAGTGATTGAGGATTAATTTGTTGTGTGTTTTTGGTGATAAGTGATTAATAACCATTAGTTTACTTATTATATTGAATATCCCAAGTGACTGATTATCAAATTGATGACTGCTCACGTCCACCTCTCCCTTAAGTAACCTATAGCTCTCCTGTATCATTCCTATAAGCATCCCCCTATACTACTTGTTTTCCAGTAACAGCAATTACAGGTATCCGGGTATTTCCCCTGCACCGGCCTTACAATACCTTTATAAAGTCGTGTTGCACTCCTCCGTCATCGTACGTGAAAGCGCATCAAATAGTGTCTTCCCCTTACAGGGAATATATTAATGACCAGGATAGCCCCTGGCACACGTTCATACTTATAGTTGGTTAAATGCAAATGCCGCTCCCTCTCCAGGAAGCGGCATCTTGTTGCCAGCACACAATAAAAAAGGGCCAGTGGTCCACCACCAGCCCCGTAAAAATATGCTAAAGGAGATATGTTAAACTGCTGCCTTACTCATCGGCCGCAATTCATTATCCGCACCGAGTTTATTACTCTCCTTGATCTTCTCAGATACTCCGCGTATATCCCACACAATACCAAAGAAACCAAGTAGACGCAAGATATAATAGGTCGGGTCAAATTCCCACCAGTAAAAACCCTGACGCGCAGTACTCTGGTAATAGTGGTGATTATTATGCCAGCCCTCGCCCATAGTAACAATAGCCAGAATGAAACTGTTGCGGGACTGATCGCCTGTCTTATAACGCTGCTTGCCGATCTTGTGCATCAGCGAATTGATCGTAAAAGTACCGTGGAACAGGAAAATAGTGCTGGCAAAGAAACCTATCAGCAAAGTAGACACACCCGCCCCCCAATCAAAGAAACCAGTACCGTTCACCTTATTACCAATCAGCCATACCGCAATGGCCAATACCAACGGTGGTACAAAATGATACTTGTTCAACCAGTACAACTCACGGTGTTTCAGATCACGGATCAGGTCATAACGGGTAGGTTTGTACTCAGGCCCCATGATCCAACCCATATGTGCATACCAGAACCCGTACACGTTCGCAGAATGCGGATCGTCCGGCGTATCACTGTGCTTATGATGTATACGGTGATTAGCCGCCCACCACAACACGCCTTTCTGCACACTGCTCTGCGCTCCACCCGCCAGTATAAACTGAAAGAAACGCGAAGTCTTGAACGTTCGGTGAGAGAAATAACGATGATAACCTCCCGTCACAAAAAACATACGCGCAAAATACAGGAACACACACAAAGCCCAGTCAAAGGCCGTAGTGCCCGTAAATATCGCAAAGAAGGGTATCAGGTGCATACCCAAAAAGTCTATCTGGCGCCACCAATTGGGCCCTTTTCTGTCTTGCTTTACCAATTCCATATGCCAAAGGTACACTTTTGCTGTTTTCAAACTATGATTTTCATCAGCACTATTTATTAGGTTACTTTCCAATGACATACATTCCGCCAGCATAAGCACAACGACCTTTGCCCCATTCAGGGCAAAGGTCTGCCCGTGCCTAAAAACGCATCACTAAACCACCGCCAAACTTATACCGCGAATCATACCCGGCAGACAACGAAAATCGCTTGCTCAGCATATACAAAAGATCCGTATGATACTCCCAGTCCGTATTCGCCCGCCAGTTCAGAAACAACCGGGGCAATAACCATTGCTCTCCCTCCAGCTGCAACCGTACCCGGCCCTTCAGATTCACCCGCAGATCCGCCTCCACAAAAAATGGCAAGGTATATCGTAAACCTACCACCGGCAAACTGAAATCCTGCTCAAACAACTTCCGGTTATTGAAAACGTTAAAATATTCCTGCCGCGTAGCAGAAAATCCTACATACGGACGCAACCAGCCATTTATATAACGCTCATAACTTCCCTCGATCTCATATTGCCCGGAGTAATTGGCATCGGCTTCCACCCGGAAAGCATTGTTCAGATTGATATAATTCGCCTGCAACTCCGCAATATGACTTTTCGCCGCCACACTTCCGTAAAAGAACCATTCCTTTTCCTCCTTTAACAATTTCTTTAAAGGAAATGCCTGCAACACCGTGTCCCTCGTACTGCCTTCATAATGGAAAATACGCCCCATCCCACTCATCATATGATACAACACATGACAATGGAAAAACCAGTCCTTATCTTCTACCGCATCAAAAACAATCGTAATGCTCGTCATCGGCGGCACATCCACCGTATGTTTCAGCGGCGAATAATCCCCTTGCTCATTCAACACCCGGAAGAAATGACCGTGCAGATGCATAGGATGGTTCATCATCGTCTCGTTCTTAAGCGTTACTTCCACTACTTCCCCGCGTTTAATAGCGATCTTATCCGCCTTCGAAAGCGGTACATTATTTATCGACCATACATAACGGTACATATTACCGGTCAACCGCAATGTCATCTTACGCACCGGCTTGCTACTATCAAATGTCGTCGGCGCCAGCGCCCGCAACATATTATAGTTGAAAACCACCATACCAGTGTCTTTCTTCAAAGAATGTTTGCTATGATTCATCGGCATATCCATGTCCATCTTCATCGTATCCTTCCCCATCATATGTTTGCTGTGATCCATCGGCATATCCATATCCATCTTCATCCCATGCCCGGAATGGTCCATACCTTCCATCCCCTTCATATTACCATGGTCCATCTGGCCGGGCATATTCACCGCCATGCCCATCATCATCTCGCTCATCTTCCACACATTCGGGCGGGGAATAGTGGGGGCAGCAATAGTATCCCCGTGGCCAATATATGCCGAGGCGTAACCGCTCACATCCTGTGCCGTCGCCCGCAATTCATAACGCCCGTGCATAGGCACCCGGATCACAAAATCATATGTTTCGGCAATACCGATCAGGATACGGTCTATCTGTACCGGCTGCACGTCAATACCGTCTGCGGATACCAGCTCCATCTTACCGCCCGCATATTGCAGGTACATATAAGTCGACGACGAACCGTTGATCACCCGCAAACGTACCGTACTGCCGGGCTTTAAATGGGATAGGTCCACCTTCGGCTGCCCGTTCAACAAAAATCGGTCATACAATACATCCGACAGGTCCATCGGTGGCATCCGCTCCAATCCTCCTTTTACACGCTCGCCCCAGGCCTTATGCTGGATCAGCTTGTCCAGACTCTGTGGATACCCTTTTTTAATACTGTACCATTCACTGCCGCCATCATTACGTCGCAGCGTTTTGAGTATCTCATGTGGCTTTTCATTACTCCAGTCAGAAAATAATAATACCACTTCCTCATCCGCAAGTGGCTTTTTGTCCCTGGGGTGTATCACAATACTCCCGTACAGACCACTCTGCTCTTGTAACATCGTATGCGAATGATACCAATAGGTGCCAGACTGCCGTAAGGGAAATTTATAAGTAAAAGTACTGTGAGGTTTAATGTAAGGAGTCGTCAGGTAAGGCACACCGTCCATCTCGTTGGGCAACAGCAATCCGTGCCAGTGCACAGAACTCTCATGCATCATCGTATTATGCACACGGATCACCGCCGTGTCGCCTTCTCTAAAGTGTAAGACCGGCCCGGGTATCTGCCCGTTGATCGCCATAGCATGCCGGACCTTACCAGTATAATTAACAGTAGTATCGCTGATGTAAAGATCGTACGTCGTAGTCGAGGAGGCCTCCTGGGCACGCGCAAAAGTGCTGATAAGTAAAGCCAGTAAGGCTATTAAAAAGAAACGGTTCATATCGTAGTAAATAAAGTATGAGCAGGCTGCCGCAGGTGTCAATATGTCGAATTAACAACGGGCAGTTACAATAGTTCGGAGATAAGCTGCAATAGCCGGGTGGGAAAAACACGAACGATCAGATCAGGAAGGTACAATGCCGGACAAATAGGGGAGTGGCACCGGCTGCCAATAATACCTGGGGCACAGCAGAACGGGGAAATAAATAGGTGGCAAAAACAGGATGATCCGCATACACCACAAATGGAAGTGATAATATCGCTGGCTGCAACTCCACATGCCCTTCCGCACTGTGTTGCTCCTGCGGCAACTTCAAGGGCACATGCGTATCCGCACAACAGTCCGCTGACTGCCCGCCACTACGCTTCATGCCACAATGCGTACACTTGTCCTCAGCACCGTCATGCCACAACTGCCAGCTCACCAGCTCACCCATACAACTGTGTATATGCATCGTTGCACCAGTCGAAGCGGCGAGATAAAGAAATAACAATATAGTGGCCAATATGCGTTTCATCAGGGCAAAGATAATACCTGCTATCATCTGGAATGCATAAAGTGGAAATTGTATAACACTTTGTCGGAATTCTGTAAGATCCACGTTAGCGCTGATTTACAACGCCTTCCCGCCGAGAAATTCTATAACACTTTATAGGAATTGTATAACACTCCCCAACCGCCTGCTTCGGACCTTTGCCATACAATCCTAAGACAATGAGAACTAAAGAAACATCGACGATCTATCTTCCACTTTCCGGCGTAGAAAGCGAACATTGCGCACTGACAGTCGACAAAGGCCTGGCAGGAGTGAAAGGTATCAACAAACATAAAGTCGAACTCAATAACCACCGCGCAGTAATAGTAACAGATGAAGATAATGAGACCGTAATAAAAGCAGTAGATGCCATCCGAGGACTCGGCTACGATGTGGACACCGTCAAACAACAGTACTCCCTTACCGGCATGAGCTGCGCTTCCTGCGCCGTTAGTGCAGAATCCACCCTCATAGCCACCAAAGGTGTAGTCAACGCCAGCGTTAACTTCGCCAACACCAGCGTACAGGTAGAATATATACCGGGTGTCATCGACGTTACCGGCCTCCGCTCCGCCTTGCAGGCTGTCGGCTACGACCTCATCGTCGGAGAAGAACAGGATGCACAGGAAACCCTCGAATCCATCCACCGTAATCAACTACAACAACTTAAAACAAAAACCCGCTGGGCCGTCATATTCTCTATACCACTGTTCATCATCGGCATGTTCTTCATGAACATGCCCTATGCAAACTACATCATGTGGGCACTCGCAACTCCCGTCGTACTGGTGTTCGGCCGCCAGTTCTTTGTCAACGCCTGGAAACAGGCATCCCATCGCCAGGCTAACATGGACACATTGGTAGCCCTCAGCACCGGTATCGCCTACATATTCAGCGTATTCAATACCTTATTCCCGCAATTCTGGCATAGCAGAGGCGTACATGCACATGTATACTTCGAATCCGCTGCCGTCGTCATCGCTTTCATCCTCCTCGG
The DNA here is from genome assembly GCF_020386615.1 of Chitinophaga pendula. Classification (NCBI taxonomy): domain Bacteria; kingdom Pseudomonadati; phylum Bacteroidota; class Chitinophagia; order Chitinophagales; family Chitinophagaceae; genus Chitinophaga; species Chitinophaga pendula. The sequence goes on along the minus strand of NZ_CP077769.1, from coordinate 3,046,278 downwards.
CAAACTCCTCGAAGAAAGAGCCAAAGCATCCACCTCCTCCGCCATCAAAAAACTGATCGGCCTCCAACCCAAAACCGTCACCCTCGTTCTTCCGCACGATGAGACAAAAGAAATTCCCATCAGCGAAGTAATAACCGGCAACATCCTCCTGGTTAAACCGGGAGAAAAGATACCCGTAGATGGAGAAGTAGTCGCTGGCAACTCATTCGTAGACGAAAGCATGATCAGCGGCGAACCCGTACCGGTAGAAAAAGAAAAAGGACGGAAAGTTTTTGCCGGCACCATCAACCAGAAAGGGTCCTTCCAGTTCGTAGCAGAAAAAGTAGGTGGCAATACCTTGCTGGCACAGATCATTCGCATGGTACAGGAAGCACAGGGCTCCAAAGCCCCGGTGCAGAAACTGGTAGATAGGATCGCAGGCATATTCGTTCCAGTAGTGATAGCTATCGCCGTACTGGCTTTTATCACCTGGCAAATACTGGGTGGTGATAATGCCCTCACCCAGGGACTACTGGCACTGGTCACCGTCCTGGTTATCGCTTGTCCTTGCGCCCTCGGCCTGGCCACACCTACCGCCATCATGGTAGGAGTAGGTAAAGGCGCCGAACAGGGCATCCTCATCAAAGATGCCGAAAGCCTCGAACTGGCCCACAAAGTCAACGCCGTCGTCCTCGATAAAACAGGTACCATCACCGAAGGCAAACCTTCCGTTACCGCCCTCCAATGGTTCGACAACAGCATGCCCGAAGCCGCACAGGTGCTTTACAGCCTCGAACATGCATCCGAACACCCGCTCGCAACAGCAGTCACCAGCTATCTGAAAGAGAAAGGAAATAATAAACTACTGCCACTGTCAGATATCCAGTCCGTCACCGGTGGAGGTATCAAAGCAGGGTACAGAAATGTCACCTTCTCCGTCGGCAACAGCCGCCTCATGAAAGAACAAAGCATCACCGTCACCACAGCAATAAGTACATGGGCATCCGAACAAAGCGCCAAAGCACAGACCGTCGTACTCTTCGCCGGCAATGGTAAAGTACTGGCAGGCATCGCCATCGCAGACCAGATCAAACCGACTTCCAAAGATGCCGTACAATCCCTGCAGGAACTAGGCATCGCAGTATATATGTTCACCGGAGATAACCAACAGACAGCCGCCGCCGTAGCCGCACAGGCAGGTATCAAAGAATACCGCGCCGAAGCCCTGCCGGCCGATAAAGCAGCCTTCGTACAACAATTACAACAGCAGGGAAAAGTAGTCGCAATGGTAGGAGATGGTATCAACGACTCCCATGCACTCGCACAGGCCGATGTCAGCATCGCCATGGGCAAAGGCTCCGATATCGCCATGGACGTCGCTAAAATGACACTCATCACCAACGACCTCACCAGGATACCGGCTGCCCTCAAACTGTCCCGCAAGACTGTCGCCACCATCCGGCAAAACCTCTTCTGGGCATTTATATATAATGTGATCGGCATACCCCTCGCCGCCGGAGTACTTTATCCCGTCAATGGCTTCCTCCTCGATCCCATGATCGCCGGCGCCGCCATGGCGCTCAGCTCCGTATCCGTAGTAAGCAACAGCCTCCGGCTCAAATGGAGCAAACTATAATGAATAATCATTGATAACTACTAACAATAATAATTATGGAAACGTTGAAATTTAAGACGAACATCAATTGCGCAGGTTGTATTAAAGCAGTAACTCCCCATCTCGAAAAAGCCGAAGGCATCAAACATTGGGAAGTAGATACCGCCAACCCCGCTAAAATACTAACCGTAGATGCAGAGGGCATCAGCGCCGAAACAATAGAACAGGTAGTGAAAAAAGCAGGCTTCGAAATAGCCCCCTTGTAAAAACAGGCGAACTTAAAATTATGTAAACTTTATAGTGAATTATATAAAGTTTCAAATAACACCAGCACTTACTTTTGTTACGTAAATATCCGAAAAGCAATGCTGGTTTTATAACTCAGTAGCGGATTACGGAAAAGCCTCTCAGCCGGTATTTACGTGATCCGCTATACTTTAAGATATCATATAGTGAAACGTTTTCTGACCACCATACTCGCAATCATCTACCTGGCTAGTGCCAGCGGTGCCGGCATACAGCTGCACTACTGCATGGGCCAGCTGGTAAGTATGGACACCGTCAGCCAAACGCCGGCAACACCCACACCGTGCCCCATGTGCGGCATGAAACAATCTTCACAGCAACACAATGGCTGCTGCAAACACGAACAACGCTCCGTTACAGAAAAAGACCAGGAAACAAACACACACCTGCTGCAATCCGACACCGCAGCATGTCCTCTAGCCATACCTATTCCCGTATTTCATAATCGCCCGGCCGTCACAGGTATACAAGTACCTGCTACAGACGTCACCTACCCCATACCTCCACTCACAGATATCCCCCTGTTTACACTCCACCGTACCTGGCTGATCTGATAGCATCCCAACCACTTACCGCCTGACAACCTCGTCAGCACAGCTTCCGCATTCACACGCAGATATCCGATTACTACCACCGGTACGCCCGCGTACCTCATCAACTTGCATATGAAAAAGGTTCGCTTTTTCCTGGCAGCAGTGACCATACTGTGCCTGCAACTATCATGGCCACTACTCGCACATGATGGCCATCCGCACAACTCCACCGCACAAACACACACCGCCTCGCAGACAACCATCAACGCAAACAATCCTTTCCCGTCCATACATCCCATGATCGTACACTTCCCCATAGTACTGCTCATACTGGCAGCAATACTGCAACTGGTAGGAATGTTCGTTTATCAGTCCATTTATCATTATACCATCACCGCCGTCCTGGCCGTCGCCACATTTACAGCCTGGCTGGCCAGCAACACCTTCCACGCACACACCGGTCCAATGCCGCCTGAAATAGAGATAGTACTACAACAACATGAAGTATTCGCTGCCTGGACCGTATGGCTCAGCACCGCCGCACTGCTACTCAAGATCATCGCCTGCGTCATCAAACGCCCCGCTTGGCGAACCTTCACGCAATGGGGCACCCTCCTAGTACTGCTATTGGTCGCCGCATGCGTCAGCATAGCAGGCCACTACGGCGCCGCACTGGTACATAAATACGGCGTCGGACCTCAGGGCAGACTACTCGAACAACATGTACACCAACACTAATATTCATCAACATAAAAAGTAAATATGAAAAAGATCAAATTTCCATCCAACATGCACACACGTATCCTCTCCATCGGACTACTGGCCTCCGCATTCGTAACCACCTCCTGGCTCGCAGCATGCAATAGCACACCGGCAGAAAAATCCCATACCGAAGAACAGGGACATCAACATCAACATGCTGCAACACCTGCCGAACAAGCTGCCACATCCGAAACCGCCACCGCCATCACACCGTCTTTCAAACAGGTCGATCCCCAGGCCGCCGCCCATATCAAAACATTGGTCACTGACTACCTCCGCATTAAAAATGCCCTGGTTGCCAGCAATGCACAGGAGGCCGCCGCCGCCGGCCAACAACTGGCTAAGTCCGCCGCCGGCTTCGATGGCTCCCTGCTCTCCGCAGACCAACTCAAAATATACAACGCACAAATAGCGGCAATCAAAGAAAACGCCACTCACATAGCGGGCAACAAAGAACTGCCACACCAACGCGAACACCTCGCCGATCTCACCTCACCAGTATATGAACTGGTCAAAGCCTTCGGTGCAGGAGAAACCGTCTACTACACACATTGCCCCATGGCCTTCGATAAAGGCGCTAATTGGCTTAGCGAAGTAGCAGAAATAAAAAATCCATTCTACGGTCAGGATATGCTTTCCTGCGGCGAAATAAAAGAAACAATTCAGTAAAAAAGATTAACAGTGGTACAGCAACTGATCTCATTATCCTTGCGCAATAGATATATCGTGCTGCTCCTCGCTGCCGGCCTCTTCGCATGGGGTATCTATGAAGTAAATCGTAACCCCGTGGATGCCATACCCGACCTATCCGAAAACCAGGTCATCGTATTCACCGAATGGATGGGCCGCAGCCCCCAGGTAGTAGAAGACCAGATCACCTACCCACTGGTCTCCAACCTACAGGGGGTCCCCAGGGTCAAGAACATAAGAGCCAACTCCATGTTCGGTATGAGTTTCGTCTACATCATCTTCGACGATGATGTAGACATCTACTGGGCACGGACACGCGTATCTGAAAAACTCAGCTACGCCCAACGCCTCCTCCCCGAAGGAGTCATACCTTCCCTCGGTCCCGATGGCACCGGCGTCGGTCATATCCTATGGTATACACTCAAAGCAGGCAACATGGACCTCGGCGAACAAAGAGCCTTGCAGGACTGGTACATCAAACTGGCCTTGCAAACTGTCCCCGGCGTAGCAGAAGTCGCCTCCTTCGGCGGATTCGAAAAACAATACCAGATCGTCATGGACCCCGTAAAAATGCAATACTATGGCGTCAAACTGATGGATGTCATGCAAAAGGTCAAAACAAATAACAACGATGTCGGCGGCCGCAAGTTCGAAATGAGCGACATGGCCTACATCGTCCGCGGAAAAGGATACATCGGCAACAAAACCGATGTAGAAGCCATCGTCGTCGCCAACTACAACGGAATACCCGTACGCATTAAAGACATCGCCTCTGTACAAATGGGCGGAGACCTCCGCCTGGGTATATTCGACAAAAACGGAGAAGGCGAAGCCGTAGGGGGCATCGTAGTCATGCGATATGGCCAAAATGCCGACGAAGTCATCAAAGCCGTCAAAGCTAAAATGAAAGATGTAGAAAAAGGCCTCCCCGCAGGAGTCTCATTCGATATCGACTACGATCGCAGCGAACTCATAGAAGGTGCCATCAATAACGTAAAAAGCAAACTCCTCGAAGAAATGATCGTCGTTTCCGTCATCGTCATCATCTTCCTCCTGCACTGGCGCAGCGCCGTCAGCATCCTCATACAAATTCCGCTGACCATCTCCATCAGCTTCATCCTGCTCAACGCCTTCGGCCTGAGCTCCAACATCATGTCCCTCACAGGCATCGCATTGGCCATCGGCGTAATCGTAGACAATGGTATCATCATGTCGGAAAATGCATACCGCCACCTCGCCGAATGGCAACAAAAAAACAATAACAAATGAGCCGTATCAATACATTTATCCGCCGCCTCTTCGGTGGGAAAAAAGACGAACAGGGCCACATCCCGGAAACCACCCGCCTGGCCATCATAGAAAAAGCTTGCCAGCAAGTATCCAGAGGCGTATTCTTCTCCACCGTCATCATCATCGCTTCCTTCCTGCCGGTATTTTTACTCACCGGCCAGGAAGGCAAACTGTTCAACCCACTGGCATATACCAAAACATTCATCCTCATCGTAGATGCCATCCTCGTAGTCACACTGGCCCCGGTACTGCTGTCCTTCTTTATGAAAGGAAAATTCCGCTCCGAAACCGCCAACCCAGTCAATCGTGGCCTCGAACGCATCTACGAACCCATCATCCGCACTTGCGTAAAATGGCGGAAGACCACCCTGGCCATCAATATCATCGCCTTGCTCATCAGCATACCGCTGATCATGAACCTGGGCCGCGAATTCATGCCGCCACTCGACGAAGGAAGCCTCCTCTTCATGCCAGTTACTCTACCAGACGTCTCCAATGCAGAAGCTAAACGCATCCTGCAAGTCCAGGACAAGATCATCAAGTCCCTACCAGAAGTGAGATCCGTACTGGGAAAAGCAGGCAGGGCCAACTCCGCCACCGACAATTCCCCGATCAGCATGATCGAAACCATCGTACTGCTCAAACCCTCCGCCGAATGGCGCAAAGGAATGACCAAAGAAAAGATCATCAACGAACTCAATAACAAATTACAACTGCCGGGCGTCACCAACGGCTGGACCCAACCCATCATTAACAGGATCAATATGCTGTCCACCGGTATCCGCACCGACGTCGGCGTAAAAGTATATGGACAGCACCTCGATACCATCGATGCCTTCGCCCAACAAATAAAAACCGCCTTGCAGGGAATGGAGGGCGTAAAAGATATCTACGTCGATCCCATCACCGGTGGGAAATATATCGACATCACCATCCGCCGCGATCAAATAGGCCGCTACAGCCTCAGCATCGACGATGTAAACGCCGTGATTGAAGGAGCATTGGGTGGAATGAAACTCACCACCACCATAGAAGGCCGCCAGCGTTTCTCCGTCAATGCCCGATACGGACAAGATTTTCGTAACAACCTCACCGCTCTCAAACGCCTCCCGGTCAACACCATGGACTTCGGCCCCGTACCCCTCGAAGCCGTCGCCGATATCAGACTCTCCGAAGGAGCCCCCATGATCAGCTCCGAAAACGCATTGCTCAGAGGCACCGTACTGTTCAATGTCCGCGGCAGAGACCTCGGCAGCACCGTCACCGACGCACAACGTCAGCTGGAAGCATTAGTTAAACAACTGCCCAAAGGCTACTTCATAGAATGGAGCGGCCAGTACGAAAACCTCATCCGTGGCGAACGTACCCTCAAATTAATATTGCCGGTCGTAATACTCATCATCTTCGCTTGCATGTACTTCGCCTTCCACTCCGCCAGAGAAGCCTTCTTTAGCCTCATATCCATCCCGTTTGCACTGATAGGAGGAGCCTACATGATATGGTTCTATGGCGTCAACCTGTCCGTCGCCGTCGCCGTAGGATTCATCGCCTTATTCGGCCTCGCCGTAGAAACAGGTATCGTCATGGTCATCTATCTCAACGATGCCATGCAGCAACTGGTAACCCTCAAAGGCAACTCCCGCGACACCATCACCCGGGACGACCTCCGCGAATATGTCATCGCCGGCGCCGCCAAACGCCTGCGCCCCAAAATCATGACCGTATGCGTATCCCTCTTCGGACTGGCACCCATTCTCTGGAGCCATGGCATCGGCAGCGATGTCATGAAACCCATCGTACTGCCCATGATAGGTGGAGTACTCACCTCCTCCACACATATCCTCCTCGTCACCCCACTCATCTTCCTGATGGTAAAAGAATATGAACTGCGCAAACATGGAAAGATAGATGTACTGGAAGTAAAACATTGATAAGTATGAAACAGATCCTTTTAATAATAGCATTCACCTTAACAATCACCTTAACACGCACACAGACACAGGCACAACAAACAGAACGCCTCGAAGACATACTGTCACGCATCGCCACCGCCAACCCGGCCCTCCAGATGTACGACGCCGAAGCCCGGTCCATGGATGCCGCCGCTAAAGGCGCCCGTAGCTGGATGCCACCACAGGTAGGCGCAGGATTCTTCATGACACCGTATAATGTACAAATGTGGAAACGCGATCCCATGATGGGAACCACCGGTATGGGCTCATTCATGATCTCCGGCGAACAGATGATCCCGTCAAAAAAGAAACAAAACACCGAAGCAGCATTCATGGGCGCCATGTCCGCCGTAGAAAAAGAAAAGAAAAGTGCCGCCCTCAACGAACTGCTCGCCCAGGCCAAACAATTCTACTTCGAATGGCTCATCATGAAGAAAAAACTAACCGTCATCAACGAAAATGAACGCCTCCTCCATTTCATGCTCCGTAGCGCAGAACTACGGTTCAAAAATGGCCTCGACAAAGTCAATGGCTACTACAAAGCTCAGGCAGCCCTCGGCAACGTCGCCAAAATGCGGCAAATGACCAGCAACGAGATCAGACAACGCCGCATCCGCCTCAACACCCTCATGAACCGCAACAGCATGACCGAATACGATATAGATACCGCCTATATCATCCACGACTACTCCGCACAACTCATCGATACCGCCACCATGATGCAAGCTCGCAGCGATATCAAAGCCATCGAACAGGATATCCGCCTCGCCAGCCTCCAGCAGGTAGCAGAAAAAGCCAAACTAAAACCCGACTTCGGCGTCAAATACGATCATATGTTCGGATTCGGTGGCCAACCAGCACAATTCTCCCTCATGGGAATGGTCAAACTCCCGTTCGTATCATGGGCATCAAAAATGAACAAAGCCAAAATAGAAAGCCTCCAATGGAAACAAGAAGCACTGACAGCACAAAAAAATATGCTGCTCAATGAAGCCACCGGCATGGCTTTCGGCATGCGCGCAGAAATGGAAACCGCCCGCCGCCAGGTTGCTCTGTACGAGAACAATATCCTTCCCGCCCTGAAACGAAACTACCAAAGCATGCAACTGGCCTACGAACAAAATACCGAAGAACTATTCATGCTGTTCGACGCCTGGGAAACACTCAATATGGCACAACAGCAATACCTCGACCAACTACAGCAAGTACTGATGGCACAGGTACAACTCGAAAAAGTACTGGAAATTAAATAACATCCGCCATGCAGATAAAATATCATCAACGTCTATACGCATTACTCCTCATCGTCGCCGGATGGGCCGCATGCCGCCAATCCTCCAAACCAGCAGGAGAGAAGCATACCGCACACCAGCAACATATCGCTACCGCAGGCATCAGCCTCGATGCACAACTACAGCCTACCAATAAGGCCGTACTGGCACAGCTGCCAGTCACCGTCATCAAACAACAGGAAGTGCCGGAAATACTTACCATACAGGGATTCATCGGCTACGATACCAGGAAGATAGGTACCATCGCTGCCAGGGTAGCAGGCAGGATAGAAAAACTATATATCAAACGCCGCTACCAGGACATTCAAAAAGGCGACCCCGTCATGGAAATATATAGCCCAGCACTACTCAATGCCCAACAACAACTACTACTGCTCCTCCAACAGGAGGCCTCCAATACACCCCTCCTCGAAGCAGCCAAACAAAAACTGCTCCTCCTGGGGGTAGCCCCACGGCAATTGCAACAGGTCATCGCAGCCCGCAAACCCGTTTACACCTTCACCGTATATAGCCCCTACAGCGGTCATATACATGAAGCAGCTGGCGCCGGCGCTACCATGGGAGCAACAGCCGCAGCTCCCATGACAAGCACCATCCCACAGACCGCCGAACTGCCGGTCAAAGAAGGCATGTACATCGAACAGGGACAGGCCATATTCGAAGTCAATAACCCCGCACAGGCATGGGCCGAATTATACCTGTTTCCCGAACAGGAAACATTGGTCAAATTAGGCGACCGCGTACGCATCACTCCAACCTCCGGCAAACAGGAAGGCTTCCGGGCCCAGATCAGCTACATCGCCCCCTTCTACAAAGCAGACAGCCGCCAACTCACCGCCCGGGTATACTTCGATAATAACAAACTACACCTCCCCATCGGCAGCGAAGTGAGCGCCACCGTATTCAGCGATGGCCGGCAGGGCTACTTCCTGCCACAATCCGCCGTCATCTCACTCGGCATGGAGAAAGCCGTCTTCGTAAAACATGACGCCAGCTTCCACGCCAGAAAAATTACCGCCGGCATCAGCAATGGCAACCTGATACAGATAAAAGAAGGACTCACCACAACAGATACCGTCGCCGTCAACGCACAATACCTGGTCGACAGCGAAAGCTTTGTTAATGTAAATGAATGATCATGAAAATGATAACAGCCAAACCATACCACATATACCTCCTGCTGATAGGCGTACTGCTCTTCACCGTAGTCGCCTGCAATAACAATAACAACAAACAGCCAAAGGATACCGCACAACAAGATACCTACTACACCTGCTCCATGCACCCACAGATCATAGAACATGGACCAGGACTATGCCCCATCTGCCACATGGACCTCATCCAGGTACATCGTAATGGCAACAACGCTCCGGGCACCCTGCAACTGAGCCGCGAACAGGAGATCCTGGCCAACATACAAGTAGATACCGTTAAGGAAAAGAACCTGGGAGACGAAACAGTCCTCACCGGCAGACTGGTCACAGACGAAGAACGGATCTCCGCCATCAGCGCCAGGATAAGTGGCCGAATAGATAAACTGTACTTTCGTAACGAAGGCGATTTCGTACAGCAGGGCGCACCACTATACGAACTTTACAGCGAAGAACTGAACAACGCTAAACAGGAATATATCCTGGCACTGGAGAAAAAAGAAGAACTGGGTACCGCCACCATCGACTTCACCCAACTGCTGGAGAGCGCCCGCCATAAACTACAGCTCTGGGGCCTCTCCGATAAACAGATCAATACCCTGGCTAAAGAACGTAAAACATCACCGCTCACCACCTTCTACAGCCCCGTAAGCGGATATATCTCAACATTAGCCACCACCGAAGGGAGCTATATCATGGAAGGAGGGACCCTGCTACGCATCGCAGACCTCTCCTCCATATGGGCCGAAGCACAGCTTTATGCCGCACAGCTGCCACAGGTAGACCTGGATGGCATGGCTATTGTAACCGTACAGGGAACAACGGAAACCGTCGCCTCCGGACACATCGCTTTCGTCAACCCGGAACTAAATACCGGCACTCGCCTGAACCTGCTCAGGGTGAAAGTGAACAACACCTCCGGCCTGCTACGCCCCGGAACACCCGTATACGTCACCCTCCGGCAACAACCCTATAAAGGGATCAGCCTGCCCATTGATGCCGTACTCCGCGATAGCAAAGGCGCCGCCATATGGATAAAAACAGCTGCCGGAAAATACCAACACCGCATGGTAAAGACCGGACCCGAAACAGGCCGCCAGATAACGATCCTTTCCGGCCTGACAGCAGGAGAACAAGTAGTCACCAGCGGCGCATACCTGCTCCAGAGCGAATATATTTTTAAACATGGCTCCTCCGCAATGACCGCCCACACCCACTAAATACAAGGAATATTATCCATTCACGTATAAACTGTAATTCACATGAAACATTCAGCCGTAATAGAAGCATGCGTAGCTTGTATGATTGCCTGCGAAAATTGTGTAACAAGTTGTATCAGGGATGGACAGCCCTTAAATTGCTGTCAGCTTTGCCGCGATTGCGCCGACATATGCGCACTCTGCATACGTTTTGAAGCAAGAGGTTCCGCACACCTAGCGGCCCTCTGCCGCCTCTGTGCCGAAATATGCGACGCCTGCGCCGCCGAATGCGAAAAACATGCCGCCCACCACCAGCATTGTAAAGAGTGTGCCGAAGCGTGCAGAAAATGCGCAGATGCCTGCACCAAGGCATAGGACATCAATTGTAAGACACCACGCCTGCAGACAACTTCGCCGCACCAACGCCGTTCACAAGCCCCTTTATATACAGGGTATAACTCTTACCATTCGTCAGGATGAGATTAGGTAATGTGATCAGCGTCCGCGGCACCGCCTCCGTCGTGCTCACCTCCAATGTATACGCACCGCTGTTGGTCGTATTAAATGGAGCAAAAACCCGCTGCTGCTCCAAACGACCCACATAAGTAAGTATACCTCCCACCTGCACCCGGCTATTGCCGCTGGTCAGCCATATCTGCACCGGCGGCATATCCGGCGACAGGTGTAACAACCGCAGGCCCGCCTTACTGCCACTCAACACCGGCACCGTATCCCGCAAAAGAAATGGCGTCAGCTGGTAATCCTTCACCTCTCCATAAGAAACCAATGTATAATATTGATCCCGCTCCAAAGTGATCCGCCCACTATGCAGTAATTTTTCCCTATCATCCGTTATCTTTAACTCCCGGTCCACCACCACATTCGACAAAAGATAAGGAGAACCGGATTTACCACTGTGATAACCCGAACCCACACCTCTGGTAATAATTTTTTTACCGTCTACCGACAATAACAATGGTGGCGCATTGTGAGCACCATTGATCAACGCAATATTAGACCGGGGAATGTCCGGAAGAGGAGGATGTTCCTGCTTTTTACAGGCGGAAAAACCTAATAACGAAATCGCCAGCGTGGAATACAGGATTTTTAACGTTGTAGGGTAATACATGGGCAACTTTTTTTGAACGCTCGTGTTATTTACAGATAAAAGAGTGCTACAGTACGAGAATACTACTTGAACTATGATGCTATAACTATACTTAATGCAATCCCCCTATGCCAATACGCTGTAAAAAAATTGTTAAGTTGACAATAATAGCCCTGCACATAAAAAAAGCCAGTAAGCATATGCTTACTGGCCGCAATTATAATTAATAGAAGGTGACAGCTAATTATGTTGGATCACCTGAAGCCCGAGCTCAGGATCTGAACTATCATTCAAGCCTTCCAGGTAAATAGTATAACTTTTTCCCTCCGCTAACTCCACACCACTCATCTCCAATAAGGTCTGCGCCGGGGTGCGCGACGTCTTTACCCGCAGATCAAAAGTCCCCGCATTAACAGGCGTGAACTTCTCCAATGCCTTCGTATCAGGAGAAGGGCCGATATAACGCAGACGCGTAGCGATCTTATTCACCACCGTTCCCTTCGAAAGCTCTATATCAACCGCAGGCGTATTGGTAGAAAGATGAAGGATACGCAATTGCGCCTTCCCCTTAGCTGGAGTACTCAATACATCATTCAGCAAAAAGAACACCGCCTCCGAATTCTCCTGCTCCCCAAATACAAAAAGTGAATAATGCTGATTGCTTTCCAATGTAATACGACTCTCAATAATAGGATAGTCATCCGCATCCGTCGCAATCAACTCCTTAAAATTAACAGGCGCTACCTCCAGGTAAGTAGCCTGCAACTTACTCACCTCCGGAGCATAACTAACAGGAGAGGAAGTCACCTTCTCCCCGTTAATATGAAAATCCAAAGCACCCACATTATAAGCAGTATTGTAAATAGCTAGTTGAGCAGGTTGCCGGACAGCAGGTGCCGGAGCATCTTTTTTACAACTCGCCGCGAAGCAAACGGCAAAAAAGGCCAAAGTAATGACCGGAAAAGTGTACAGGTAGTGTTTACGCTTCATGAATGCCAATTTATGGTATTTCTCCATAGTATTAACAACAAAATAACCCATACCCCTACGCCTGGTATTGTTTTTTTTTATTATATGCCCTGCCAGTATTCTGCATCTCCTGTAAACAGGCATATAGCTACCTGCTGCTCCTCGCACTCGCATTTGTATTATTGATAATGTTGCCTAAAAAGCATACCGCCGCATAAAGAAGATCAACTACAGCCGGTCGTAATAAAAGATGAAACTACTCTTACTGCAGCCGCCAAAAATACCAATACCATTATGGATATTGTTAACGCCCGGCCGCAGTAACCAGGAGTAAATATTACCCCCGCTCTCTTTTTGCTCTTCATACCACTTCAGATAACGGTAGAGATCTTCCGTAACAGATTTCACTTGTATAATGATCCGCCCTTTCTGTGCCGGGTCGGTCGTAGAGAAAAATTCCTTGTTAACAAACACAGTGTCGGTGATCGTACCGCCGTTAAAAGTACGGTCAGTATAAAATAATCGGTTATAAGGCCCCTCCGATAACGGCGAATGACGATTGTCAAATACACGGCTCTTACTATATAGCTCCATACGCTGATACTGAGGACTAGTCGTCGTATCCGACAACAATCGCACCCCTGGCTCTCCCTTCACCCGGTCATACAACGCCTTGTTCTCCTCCGTATCATAATCATACCGCTTCTGCTGCCAGATAAAATAACGCACGCGCTTCATCGGCTGCTTAAGCGCCTCAACAACGTAAAAGTTATTCTCCCGCGCATCATCCTGCAACGTGAAACGGAAAGAAAATACCCGCAATGTACCAAACAACAGCGTACTGGAAGTATCTACCTTCCGGATCGTAATAGGAGAGGGCATCATGACACTGGCCGTCGCCACATCATTACGCACCGTATCTTCCACCCGCAAAAAATATCGACGCCTGCTCTCTATCACCGAAGGCCCCGTATACACCGCCGCAGGATTTGTAGTATATATCGCATTCTTATTCAATTGTACCGGCAACGGCAATTGCTCATCATTCGTTAAGGTCAGCCGCGCAGTCTTCACCTTCTCAAATTGAGTAACCTGCCCCGTACCCGCCCGCATACTCCGCGATATAGGCAACGACACCGTATCACCAGCACTTAGCTCCGCCATGATCACCAGCTTATCCGGTAAGGGCGTATTCATGAACTGCCGCTTCTCCTTACAGGAGAAGAAGAGCATCGCTAATGAAAAAATGAAAGCTATGCGAGGTGATAAAATACGCATGTTAATCAGTTAGTCCCCTTTCATATCATCAAAAAGCCAGGGAGGCAGAAATATACGGCGTTATATCCAATAACTTGTTCTTGATCACATCTAACCGGGAAGTACCCGACTCGTCGCTGGTCAGACTATAAAGATACTGACTGGGTGCACCAGATACATTATACACTCCGGCAGTAAATGTCCATTGCCACTTCTTCTTACTCTTGGGCTTATACTGCCCCGATAAATCAAGCCGCTGGTAAGGACTCGTACGGAACTGGTTCACAGACGCATAATGATACGTGAACTTATAATTGTTAAAACCCAGGTTCGGATTAAGGATCCCCTGCGTATTGTCAAAGTCCGGTACCAGGTACTGTGGCAACGAATACATATCCCCGGATGCAATATTCCATAGCAAGGTAGCACTTTTCGTCTTATCAAAACGAACCGTCGCCGTAAGATTCAAATCATGCCGCCGGTCATACTTAAAAGGAAACCGCTTGCCGTCATTAATATCCGCAAACTTACGCCAGCTGTAAGACAAAGTATATGCCCCCGTCAACTGCACCGGACCAAAATCCTTGATCGCCGCAATCTCCAATCCCTGACTGCCACCATACCCCGACTGCACATTCCGCTCCCAATTGTTCGCATTGTAAAATACACTACGACCCTCCACATAATTCGTCACATTCTTCAGGTACTTCTTATAGATCTCAAACGTCAGACTGAACTTTTTCTTGCTCCGGAAACTGTAACCCAAATTAACCATCAGATTCTCCTCCGGCGCCAGCTGCGCCGTACTGGGCACCCACAAGTCCGTATTCACATCCATAAAAGGATTGGTCACCAAATGCAAATACTGCACCACCTTATTAAAAGACCCATACAGCTGATGCTCCGGACTAATATTGTATTGCAAATAAAAACGAGGCTGCATCACCTTGTAACGGAAAGTCTTATAGCGGTAAGAAGAAAAATGTAACCCCGGCCGGAATAACCACCGCGGACTGGGTTTCACCTCCGCCTCCAGGTACAGCGTACCCTCCCCGTAAGGCAACTGATCCGTCTTACGGAAATCCCCGGGGTCCAGATCCTGTAATACATCACTCACCAGGCTCTCAAAAGGATTAATACTGGTATACGATAACCGCATCCCAACATTGAACTTCAGCTGGTCATTGATATATTGCTCCAACTGCGACTTGATGCTGAAAAAGTAAATAGAAGAAAGCGTATTGATAGAACTATGCTCCTTCTGCTTACCCGTACTGTCTGCAGGCATATTCAACTTATAACCGGTCGCATTGTAATAACTGCTGAAAAATACAGACGTCGTAATGAACGACTTCGACTTCAACATGGAAAACCAGCTGAAAGAACCAGCCGCATTCCCCCAGCGCTGCCGGGTATTCAGAGAACCATCGTCAAAAGTATACGACAGCTTATCCCGACTCGTATAAAGATTAAGAGCAAGTTTATTATTGGGATTGATCCAGTGCGTTACCTTCAATTGCGCGTCGTAGAACTTTATCCGCGTATCCTGGTTCAGCAACCGCGTTACCGGGTCGAAAAGACTCTTCCGGAAGGAGAGAAGCAACGCCGTCCTGTCCTTTTTAATAGGCCCCTCCAGCGTCAGCGAACTAGCCACCGTACTCAGGTTAGCCTGCCCTCGCCAGTGTTCCATATTGCCGTCCTTACTATACACATCCATCACCGACGAGGCCCCACCACCAAAACGGGAAGGAAAATCACTTTTATAAAAAGCCGCCCCCTTTACCGTAGCACTGTTTACCACCGATAACGCCCCCAGCATATGCGTCGGGTTAAAAATAGGAATACCGTCCAGCATAAAAAGATTCTGGTCCGGCCCACCACCCCTTACTAACATACCACCGGAAAGGCTGGGTGCCATCTTCACCCCCGGCAACAAGTACAAAGACCGCAATACGTCCTGCTCACCCATCACATTGTCATAATAAGCCTGCCGTACCGTATCGTTTTTACTGCCCATACCTTGTAGCCTCGTCGGCGTAGCAGATACGATCACCTCGGGCAGATCCGTACGCTTCGCCATATGCACGTCCGCCCGTGTATCCGCTTTCAATTCCACAACAGGCGCATTCGAAGTATAACCAATATAACTCACGTCTATCCGGTGCATACCCTCGGGCAATTGTAAACTATAATATCCCGAATTATTGGTAACTGTACCACGCTGTGTCACAGCATCCCGCACCGTCGCACCAATAAGCGGCTCCCCACTGCCAGCCTCCCGCACAATCCCGAATATGACATATTGATTGCCTGACTCCACTATGATAGGTAATCTAGCCGCCGCAGGTGTAAGGATGATCTTCCCATTACGCTCCACAATACTGACCTGTTGCCCTTCCAATATCAAAAACAATAAGCCTCCTAGCGTATAGGTACGCTTCCGGAGCTGGATCACGCGGTTCCCGTCAATATGGTCAATGGCATATTCTACCCGGTAACCACTACGCGAATTAATATCCGATAAAAAGTCTGCAACGGTAGCCCGCTTTTGAGCTGGAGAGAAGCGAGACTGCAGGACAGCAGAATGCTGCCCCCTTAAAAGAAAGGGAAGAATACAAAATAAAACAACTAAAACTGCTGGTAACAGCTTCATCTAAGATGTGTACATGCCACTTGATCAGTACTAAAGCAGGTGGTGAACCGCTTACTTTTAATGTTATTTACGCTTCTTTACAACGTAAAGACTATCAGACTTTTCGATCGTATAGCCCGTCATTAGCTGAAGCTCATCCTTTACCTCTTCCCATGATTGTCCCTTGTTGATATGAAGTACAATGTTAAAACTGTCAATTTCAGCTGCAAGTTCGGGGCTTATACTGATCCCTATCTGGTAATGTACCTGCAAGGTAGTTAATACCTGCGACAAAGGCGTATGGTTAAAGTCAAGTATACCCGTTTTCCAAGAAATAAAATTGGAATCAACCACCGCAGACTGAGAGAAATTGTCCGCTTCCAAACTGGCCTTCTGGCCAGCCGTTAAAATAAGTTTATCCGTCTCCCTCAGCTTTTTCGCAAAACTGACTTTCCCGGAAATAACCGCCATCTCATCCCGCGTACGCTCCGCATTTACCCAAAACGAAGTACCCAGATCCCGGATAATAGCATGCTCAGTAATAATCGTAAATGGTTTAGACGCCTCAAACTCCACCTCGAAAAACCCTTCCCCGTCTAATTGTAACTGCCGGTGCGCTTGGTTAAAGTCCTTTGCATAAGCTAAAGTAGCCCCCTTACGGAGAAAGGCAATAGAACCATCCGGCAGCTTTACCCGCATATCCTTTTTCGATGCCGTGATATACTCCATGTCCCGACCATGCTCCATCATAGTAAACCAGGCCGCTACCGCCACAATCAACGTCACCGCTGCCGCAGCCATCCAGCCCCAGCGCAACGTACGGACCACACGACCCCCACTAACCGGCACAGGAACCACCACCACCCTACGGGGATCAATTTTCTGCCAGGCAGCCGCCTTATCATATGTAGATCGGTCAAATATCAGGGCACTATCTTCCCAGACAGTCCTGAAAGACTCATAGGTCTGATGGTTTTCGGCACTGATCGCTTTCCATTGCGCTAACTCCCGCTGCTCCGCCTCAGATGCCTGACCGCTCAGCTGTTTGTGTATAAGTGTAACAATATGTTCGGTAGTATTCATTGAACAAAATAATACGGTCTATCGCCTTTATAACATGAAAATAGGAGACACCCCTATGCCACGTTAAAAAAATCCTAAAAAAATTAAAATTGCCAATGGCACACCTTTCTCCTTCATAAAAGCCCTTAAGACCTTTAATGCCTTACTCATTTGATTCTCAACGGTTTTTATGGAAATATGCATCGTGTCGGCAATCTGCTGATAAGTAAGATTGCCAGATCTGCTCAATGTAAAAACCTCCCGGCAACGCTCAGGCAACAATGCAATACCTTCCGCAATCAATGCCCCCAGATCCCCGCTAAAACCATGATCCGGCCCCTTCTCCACCGGCACCTCATCCGCCAGATCCTCTCCGTCCCACTCCACCTGGATCATCCGGCCCTCCTTCTTCAGATAAGTAAAACAATTATTACGGACAGCCACATATAAGTATAACTTACATTCCCCCTTCTTATGCAAAATGTCCCGGTGTTTCTCCCATATCCGTATAAAAGTCTCCTGCACAATATCCTCACTGGCCTCCCTCGACTTCAAAAAAGTAAAGGCATAGTTACACAAGGCATCGTAGTGGACCTCAAATGCTTCCCTGAAATACCCGTATGTTATATCTTCTCCTTGGTAGTCTTTTTCCGTTTGCATGCAATCTGTCTCGATATATAGTGGCGAGGTAATTGGAAAGATCAGCAAATCTTCCGGGTTACATGCCCGCTGCAATTTAATGTTTCTAAGTCAAATAGTTAGCCCTCCCCCCATAGAATAACCCCGCACATCGCAAGCACAATCCTTTTATTACCCCTTTGTACAACTTTAACACGTTAGTGTAATAATTCATGTTGCATTTCAAGTTATCTTGCAACTCTCAGAGAGACAATGCCAAAATCTAAATAGTACTATAATTATAAATTTAAGAGCCAGAATTATAGACAGTCACGCGGTACATGCCATTTTATCATCCAGGTGCCTTACTCATCCGTGTAGCAGAAAGGACACCATAAAAAACGTCATCAAACAGAACAACTGAAATCGTCACTAAAATAGGGGAGAATCTGTCGCCAGCCATCAACTGTCAGATCACTGATCTTCAATATCTATAATCATCAGCCTTGGCCATTCGCTGATTAACCGAGTATTTAAAAAATCTGTTTTACCGGTCTTACCCGATATGCCGGTAGTGGGGCTTTTATACCTGCCAGGGTACATTTTTTTACTGTCAACTAAAATCTAAAAAGCAAGAACTATGAGGAAAACGTTTTGCTTGTGGCTAAGCGCATGCCTGCTGCTAGCTGGCTTTGTACAGGCGCAGTCAGTCACCGGGCGCGTGACCGATGCAACTGATGGATCGGCTATGCCAGGCGTAACAATCGCTATCAAAGGAACCAAAAGAGGTACTGTAACAAACAACGATGGAGCCTATACCCTCCAGGTACCTCCCAGATCTACACTTATGTTCACCTTCGTGGGATATAACAACAAAGAGATCACCATCAATAATAACACCGTAATAGATGTCGCCCTCCAGCGCAACGACAAACTGCTCGATGAGATCGTAGTCAGCAGTTATGATGCTACTACACGCCGTAAGTATACTGGTGCAGTATCCACTGTAAGCGCAGGCAAACTAAAAGATATCCCCGCTGCTACCTTCGACCAGGCCCTGCAAGGCCGCGTAGCTGGTCTTTACAGCACCGCAGGAAGTGGGCAGCCTGGTTCCGCCAACAGAGTGGTAATACGCGGGCAGGGTACCATCAGTGGCTCCTCCACACCCTTATATATAGTAGATGGTATTCCCATCGAAGGCTCTCAGTTCGCATCCCTCAATACGGCCGATTTCGAAAGTATCACCGTACTCAAAGATGCCAATGCTACTGCATTATATGGCTCCCGTGGCTCTAACGGCGTGATCGTGATCACCACCAAAAAAGGTAAAGAAGGTCGCGTCGTATTCGGTCTCCGTACCCAACATGGTATCTCCACACAGACACGCCCCCGCTTCGATATGATGAACGCTGCAGAACGCCTCAAATTCGAAGAAGAAATAGGACAGGAAACCGGCGCTACCTACGGCCCCGGATGGTCCCTCTCTCCGCTCAACCCACGCAACGCCAACCTCAGCGAAGCAGATAAAGCTAAAAACAAAGGTGTCCTCGATAGCTTACGCAATCTAAACACCGACTGGAGAAAGATCTTCTTCCGCGATAACGCCAGATTCCAGGAACATGAACTCACCGCCAGCGGTGGTAATGAAAGAACACAGTTCTACACCGCCCTCAATTACTACAAACAGGACGGTATCGCCCTGCGCTCCGGCCTCGAAAGATATAGCTTCCGTACCAACGTTGACTTTAAAGGAGATAAATTCAGCGCTTCCGTAAGCTCCGCCATCGCATACACGAACCTCAGCTTTATTGAACAGGAAAATACAACCTCCATCTTAAACCCATTCGCAGCCGTATACTACGCACTGCCTTACGAATACCCTTACATCAATGGCGTATTGGTAAATAGTAGTAATAGTGCTGCCTACAACGTTTATGACCAACGCGAAGGTTCCGATGCACTCGAACGCGTACTCAACACCACCAGCAAAAGCGGAGAACTGAAAGGCGTGATCAGCGCTCGTCTCAAATACGACCTGCATCCGCACCTGTACGCACGTACCACCGTCGGTATCGACTATCGCCAGCGTACCGGCTCCCGCTATATCAACCCCAATTCCTATACCGGATCACAAGCCACCGGAAGACAGGGTTCATACGGCGAATCCTTCTCCCGCTATATGCAATTCACCTCCACCTCAGGGCTGACTTATCACAACAGCATCAATAAGCACGACTTTGAAGTGTCCGCATTATACGAATTCAACCGCGCGAAATACAACGACAACAGTTTCACAGGATACGGACTCAATCCATTATTCCCCGAAACACCGGTAGGCATCACCCCCGGTAACAATACCAACGGATTTATTCCCGTAATCAGTGGCAGGAAAACAGGTAATGCCCTGGCTTCTGTAATCGCCATCGGTAAATACTCCTACGACGACAAATACACCCTCAACCTCACCTGGCGCCGAGATGGCTCCAGCACCGTGCCGGAGAAAAACCGTTGGCATTCCTTCTGGTCAGTAGGTGCCGGATGGGACCTTAAAAAAGAACAATTCCTGGCTAACGTAAACGCCCTCTCTACCATCCGCCTCAGAGGTAGCTATGGCCTGTCCGCTACTCCGTTCCCGTCCGACAGAGACTTCGGATATGTAGCCTCCTATGCACCCACCAGGTATGATGGTACCCCGGGCGTAACACCGAGCGACATCGGTAACCCCGACTACGATTGGGAATACAGCAATATGCTCAACTTCGGTATCGACCTCGCTGCCTTTAAAGACAGGCTGCGTGTGACCGTAGAATGGTACAATAAAAGAACCAGCAACCTCTTCGTCGATCAACAGCTGTCCCGTACTTCCGGATTCACCAGCCGCAGGATCAACGCGGGCGTTATGCGCAACCGTGGTATAGAAGTAGACATCGCCGGAGATGTCATCAGTAATAAAAACGTTACCTGGACCATCGGCGCCAACTTCGCCTACAACAAAAATGAAATACTCGAACTGGGTGAAGTAAATGAATTCGTTCAGGGTACCAGCATCATCAGAGTAGGACTACCCATCGGTACGCACTACGTAGTGAAATACGCAGGCGTAAATCCGGAAACAGGTAAAGCAGAATACTACTCCGCAGATGGAAAAACCAAATCCACCGCTTACAATACCGCCACCATGAGCGTAGCAGAATTCGGTACCTACAACCCGCCATTCCTCGGTGGTTTTAATACCAGCGTATCCTGGAAAGGCCTTACACTCGATGCCGTATTCTCCTTCGCCTCCGGCTACAA
Source organism: Chitinophaga pendula (assembly GCF_020386615.1). NCBI lineage: Bacteria > Pseudomonadati > Bacteroidota > Chitinophagia > Chitinophagales > Chitinophagaceae > Chitinophaga > Chitinophaga pendula. The sequence goes on along the minus strand of NZ_CP077769.1, from coordinate 3,024,569 downwards.
ACGGTTCAATAACGAAGACTTCTTCAATCAGAACCCGTCCTTCGCTACCAGCAACCAATCTACCCAGTGGTTCAACCGCTGGAAAAATAAAGGAGACCAGACCGATATCCCCGCATTCGGCGATCCGAGAAGATTCTCCTCCAAAGACATCCAGGACGCTTCCTATATCCGCTTCAGAAACCTGCGCATCGGTTACTCCTTGCCTAAAAAATGGCTGGCAGCAACTAAACTGCTCAGCGATGTGCAGATCTATGCCTCCGGACAGAACCTCTTTACCATCACCAACTGGAATGGCTTCGATCCGGAAGACAATAACAATATTTCGACATTTGAATACCCTGCAGCTCGTACCTACACTGCCGGCGTGAGAGTTAATTTCTGATCTTAAGCGTATAAACCATGAAACTGAATATAAATAAACTACTATATACCAGCCTCGCCTTCTCCGTACTTGCCACCGGATGCCTGGCCGATCTGGATCTGAAACCAACCGACTCAGTAGACCAGGCTACGTCTATCAAAACAGTCAGTGACCTGAATACCGGCGTAGTCGGTGTATATGCCGGCTTCGCAGCAGCAAATACCCAATACGCCACCTCATTGCTCACCGACGAAGCCACCATGCCGTTAGAAAATAATACGGGTAGGGGAGTGATCGTATATCGCTGGCAATATGATGCCGGCGGCGGAGAAACAGCGCCGGCCTGGGCCAACTATTACGATGTCATCGACAGGGGAAACAGACTGCTGAAAGTCATCGATGGCATCCCTGCCACCGATGCCGAACTGGCAACCAAAAATAGATTGAAAGGAGAGCTACTGGGATTACGTGCCTTTGCACACCTCGAATTGTTACGGTACTACGCTGTAGACTATGAACCAACTTCGCCGGGCGTACCGGTCATGACCGTATCCCAGCTCAGCAAACCTGGCCGCGAAACAGTGGGTAAGGTCCTCGAACAGATCAACAAAGATCTCACAGATGCCAAAGCACTGATACCAACAAGTTTTACCCCCAACACCCGCATCACACTGAACGCAATCACCGCCATTCAGGCCCGCGCAGCACTGCTGCAAAAGAACTACGATGCCGCTATAGGTTTCGCCACCGAGATCATCAACAAAGCAGCACTGGCTTCCCGTACTCAGTTCCCCAATATCTGGCTGGATACCGACAACACCGAAGTAATATGGAAATTGAAAAGAGATAACGGACAGGAACGCCTCGGTACCAACTACCGCGATCTCACCGGCCGTATCATCTACGCACCTGCATTCAAACTGATGGATCTATTCGATAAAACAAATGATATCCGTTTTGCCAGCTACTTCAAAGCACTCAACACCAGCCCCACCAACCCTCGCTGGACCGTGCAGAAGTTCGTCGGCGGACAGGCAGCACTCGTCAATCTCGCCGATGCTAAATTGTTCCGCGTAGCAGAAATGTACCTCATCCGTGCAGAAGCATATGCAAAACAAGGTGCCGCCGGTCTGCTGTCAGGCAATGCCGACCTCACCACACTACGTACAGCTCGCATCGCAGGATATGTACCCGTAGCCTACGCTACACCTGATGCTCTCCTTACCGCCGTGATCGAAGAACGATTCAAAGAACTGGCTTTCGAAGCCCATCGCTATGTAGACTTGCGTCGTAACAACCTGCCTATTAACAGGGGACCCAACGACGTGGCACAGGCACAGGGTGCCGTGAACCTGACCACCGACCGCAGAGAGTATTACATACCTATACCCAATGCCGAAATCATGGCGAACGAAGTCATAAAACAACATCCTAAATGGCAATAAAATAAGCTATAACTGTTACACATAAAAAGGGCGGCTCCCCATAAAGGAGACCGCCTCTTTTTTTAAATATACAGGCTGACTATATCCCGAATTGCAGCCGGGGCCAGGATGGATCCTTCAACGCCGCCCTGCCGATCGCTACCAGGTCCGCATGCCCTTCCTCCAATACCCGCCGGGAGATCGTCATATCATGCAAACCGCCGTTCGCGATAACAGGCACACCCAGCATCGCCTTGGCCAGCCCGCTGTAAGAACTGCCGTCCGGATAATGTGTCTCCGCAACCCAGTTACCTCCTTCCGCCGCAATATGAACATACGTCGGCGCACTCGCTTTCACCGCCGTCAGGACCGCTTGTGCCGTCGCCGCACCGTCCGGCCAGCGATAATCTAAATGATTGACCTTGCCTTCTGACAAACGCAATCCCACCACAAAACCTGCCGGTACCACCGCTCGCACCGCCGCCAGTACCTCCGCAGTAAAACGGAAACGGCCAGCTACATCCCCACCGTAACCATCCTCCCGCTCATTCGTATAGGCTGTCAGGAACTGATCAGGCAGATAACCGTTGGCAGCATGTATCTCTACACCATCAAAACCCGCAGCTACCGCATATCGCGCCGCCTGCGCATAGCCAGCTACTGCCTGATCGATATCCGCTTGCGTCATCGCACGGGAAACAGAGTAGGGGCCGGCCCCGCCATATCCTTTCAACCGTTCGCCTAAAGGCTGCAACGCAGAGGGGGCCTTCGGTACCGCATGATATTGTGATAGTCCGCCCGCATGCATCAACTGGGCCATAATAAAAGCACCTTCCACATGCACCGCCTTCGTAATAACCTGCCATCCCGCCACCTGCTCCTCATTTACAAGCCCCGGCTGCTGCGGATAAGCCTGGCTGAAATGATCGTCGGTATAGATACCCTCACTAATGACTAAACCGAAGCCGCCCGCAGCGTAACCTTGATAATATGCCAGCATCGCCGCCCCAGGCACTCCGGCAGCATCCGCACTGATACGTGACATAGGAGCCACCGCCAGCCGGTTTTTTAATGTCAATTGTGCTATATGGGTAACCGTCGTAGCAGGATGAGTAGTAAGTGTCGTTTGCATATCTGCTCGTTTTATTGTGCCCACAAAATTAGTAGCACAACAGGCCGCCAAACGTTAAACTATTATAATAAACAGCGTTATAATAATTGTATCCCCCCCTCCCGTTTTAGTACCTTTGCCCCAAACAAAAGCGTTCATGCAGGAACAGGTAGACACCGCCAGACAAAAGATACTCGCACAGGTAGATAGATACATCACCCTCACCACAGCCGAACAGGAATACTTCCTGTCTTGCCTGCAGGTCAAAAAACTACGCCGGCGACAATATCTCCTCCAGGCAAGAGAGATCTGCCGGTATGAAAGTTTTGTCGTGGAAGGATGCCTCCGCTCTTTTTATGTGGATGATAACGGTGATGAACATACGCTACACTTCGCAATAGAAGATTGGTGGATATCTGACCTGGGGTCCTACCTTCGCCAACAACCTGCGGCTGTGCATATCGAAGCACTAAGCCCCGTTACAGTATGGCAACTGGACCTGCCGGCACTGGAACAACTATATCGTGAGGTCCCTGCCTTTGAAAAGTATTTCCGCATCCTGCATCAGAATGCCTACATCGCACAAAACGAACGCATCCTGCACAACATCAGTATGACAGGTGCCCAACGTTATGAAGCATTCCTGAAGAAATACCCCGCTTTACCACAACGTATACCACAGAAATATCTCGCATCCTATCTGGGCATTACACCAGTATTCCTCAGCCAGATCAGGTCCAAAAACACTGGTAAAGAAGAATAACTGCCGTCACCGATTTGCTAATTCCATTTCCTATAGTTATCTTTATCGCATGATAACAGCTGCATACCATATTTTACAACATGCCCCCGGATATCCCGGTGGTCGTACCGTTGTATTATGTGCAGCCGTACTCGTAAATAACCTGCCCCCTCCTGTACTGCCTCCTCCACCTGTTGTTTAAGACAACATTTTCCATTTAAAATATTGCTGAAGTACCATCACCTGTATACATGGCTGGCGTATGCCCGTATACAGACGGCTGATCGCCGTCTGGTCACTCACGCATGACCGTCTCTTATAGGGTCAGATTCTTTATTCACTGTTGCCACAGATCGCATGGGCAACAGACAACCGTTTAATGACATGTTCAAAGGAATGATCCTCGTTCTCATAGGCGCCTGCTGCTATGGCGTACTTTCTACATTAGCCAGTATTGCTCACAGTAAAGGATATGCGATGGGGGATGTCGCAGGAGCACAGGCCTTTTTTGGCATGCTGGCGCTATGGTCCCTGCAGCTGCTACCACATAATAAACAAGCAACTTCCACAGCCGCCTCGCCAACCACACCAGCATGGAAAGTAATATTGGCAGGCTCTTCTATCGGAATGACTACCTACATTTATTATCAGTCCGTCATCTATATCCCGGCTTCCCTGGCAGCCATATTGCTGATGCAGTTCTCTTGGATCAGCATGCTGATAGAATGGATCCTGTTTAGTAAACGCCCCGCCAATACACAATTCATTACCATGGCAATATTGCTGCTGGGCACCGTATTAGCTAGCGGGATAATAGGTATACACAACGGATGGCCCGATATAAGAGGTGTAGCTATCGCCTTCCTGTCCGCTATCGTATACGCCGTCTACGTAGTCGTAAATGGCAGGGTAGGAAATGGCTTACCTGCCCTCCGAAAGAGCGCCTTGATGATCACAGGCTCCACATTGGGCATCCTCCTCGTAGGTACCCCCACCTTCCTCATCTCAGGCTTGCTATTCACCCCTTTCGGATGGCAGATGGCAGTCGTCGCATTGCTGAGTACGATTATCCCGCCGCTCTGTTTCGCCGCTGGCATCCCCAGAGTAGGAGTGACCATCAGCGCAATGCTCATGACCGTAGAACTCCCGGTAGCCGTCGTTAGCGCACACCTCCTCCTGGGAGAACCCATTTCCGCCTGGCAATGGCTGGGAATTGTCATCATGCTCGGGGCCATGTCCGCCCCACAATGGCTGGAAAACCGCCGCTAATACCCAAAAGCCGGTGCCCAGGCACCGGCTTCTATTAATACTGATTCAATATGATAATCATATAGATTAAAATAAAGTCAAACGTCTTTCTGCCAAATAAGCCGTACCTTTGCGGCATCGAAAAGCAATAAAGTCACAAGATGGCAACTCACAGCGGGCATCTTGCCCCGGTGCTTCCGACCTTGTGACTTTATTTTTTTAGCTGTTATAAAATAAAAGAAAAGAGTTTGTCATTCGCAGATTTACAACTGATAGCGCCCATACTGGACGCACTGAACGAAGAAGGATACACATCGCCAACACCAATACAACAACAGGCCATCCCGGTCGTGTTACAGGGGAAAGACCTCCTGGGCTGTGCTCAGACGGGTACCGGTAAAACCGCCGCTTTCGCCATACCCATACTGCAACTTCTATATCAACACAAACAGGCAGCCGGCAGTATACGCGCACTCATCCTCACACCCACCCGGGAACTGGCCATACAGATAGATGAAAGCTTCGCCGCATATGGCCGCAACACAGGACTCAAACATGCCGTGATCTTCGGCGGCGTATCCCAACAAAAACAGGTAGAAGCCATCCGCAAAGGTGTTGATATACTCATCGCCACCCCGGGTCGACTGCTCGACCTCATCGCTCAACGCATCATCACCCTCCGACACCTGGAGTTTTTTATACTCGATGAAGCCGATCGTATGCTAGACATGGGATTCATCCATGACGTGAAAAAAGTGATCACTCAACTGCCAGCTAAAAGACAGACATTGTTTTTCTCCGCTACCATGCCACCGGAGATCGCCAAACTGGCAAATACCATACTCACAGCACCGGTCAAAGTGGAAGTAGCACCCGTCTCCTCCACCGCAGAAAAAGTCGCGCAATGCGTGTATATGGTCGAGAAAAAAGACAAAGCCGCTCTCCTGCAATATGTCCTCAAAGACAAATCCATCGATCGCGTCCTAGTATTCACTCGTACCAAACATGGCGCCGACCGCGTAGCCAAACAACTCAATAAACACAATATCAAAGCTGACGCCATCCATGGCGATAAATCCCAGAATGCCCGCCAGCGCGCACTTACCAACTTCAAATCCGGAGACCTCCGCGTACTGGTAGCCACCGATATCGCCGCTCGTGGTATCGACGTCGAAGAACTATCATACGTCATCAACTACGAACTGCCTAACGTCCCCGAAACATACGTACATCGCATCGGTCGTACAGGAAGGGCCGGATGGAGCGGTAAAGCCTTGTCCTTCTGTGACTTCGAAGAAAGGGAATACCTGCGCGATATCAACAAACTCACCGCCCAGTCCATCCCCGTTATCACCGAACATCCCTACCTGTCCGCAGGCGCACCGCCCACAGTACCTGTCCCTCAACACATGACAGCACCGAAAAGCAACACGCCGGCCAGGAAAGAGGGAAAACGCAATGGACCCAATCCTCGCAGAAAATGGAAAGGTCATGGCAACAAGACCAACAAACCGTCCTGATAAAAGAGCATATTAGTAAGAAAGCCTCCCGCAAAAGGAGGCTTTCTTTATTTTACAGTAGCTAAAAGCGAGTCTATGTCTGCCGGATCGTAATCCGGACACGCACCGGGAAAAGTAGCCACCAGTGCCCCCAACGCCGCCGCATATGATAAACATTGTTCCGCAGGCCTACCCAGATTACGCTGCGATAAATAGCCGGCCAGAAATGCATCCCCGCTGCCAATAGTATCTACCACCGTCACAGGAAACGCCGCTTGCCGGTGCCATTGCCCATCCCGGTACAATAACGCCCCTTCCGATCCCATCGTCACAATCACCTCCGGTATCTGGAACCGCTCGCTCAACGATATCACCACCTCCCGAGGAGCCGCCTCCGGCAAATACCAACTTCCCAACAGCTGCAGCTCCGTTTCATTCAACTTCAGAATATCGCATTGCGACAACAGCCATTCCAACCGCTCTCGCGTATAATGAGGCGCCCGCAGATTAATATCCAATACCCGGATGCCGGCCCTCGGCAATGCCTGCGCCAATGTCTCCCTGCTCACATCATGCCGCACCGCCAGGCTGCCAAATATAAAGTAACCGCCTGCCGTCGCCGCCATCAAATGCTCAAACTCCCGGTCCCAACTGATAAAATCCCAAGCCACCGGCGCCACAATCTCATAACGTACATCCTGCCGGTTGTCCATATGCGCATACACCTTTCCTGTCTCATGCACCGTGTCGATCTGCACCGACGTTATCGCCACCTCCTTCGAACGCAGGAACGCGACCAGCTGCTTGCCTAATTCATCCTGGCCGATCCGGGATACCGGCGTCACCTGCATACCCTGACGGTGCAGGTGATAGGCCACATTCATAGGCGCACCCCCGGGCGATGCGCCCTCCGGTAACAAATCCCAAAGCATCTCCCCAAAGCAGATAAAGGAACGTATAATGCCTTCCTGGTGTTGCATCATATATCGTAAAATAAAATGGTATTAAATAAATAACAGCATCATATAGGTCCCTTCACATACATCCTGAGCAACAGGTCCGGAGAAGAATCTACCATCTCATAACCACTGGGCACCTCCTCCAGGTTGTGATACGTCACCAACCGCGTTCCGGCAGGACGCTGCTCTAACGCCTGGAAAAGATAACGGCTGTAGTATTTGTACAGTCGCAATGAGGGATGGTAGAAATGATCGATCCGGTCGTTGGTGTCAACATTCTCAAAAAAGGAATTATAAAAGTAGAAATGATCATAATCATCTAACTGCAACTGCGTGAAATTAGCGTGTAGAAAATGAACATTCTCCAACTGCATCGCCGCTTTCGCCATCAACGCACATTCATACAACTCTACCCGCTGCTCTACTCCATAAAAAATCGACTCCCGGAAATGCTGCGCTCCAGTAAGACAAAACTTACCAACCCCGCTGCCAATATCCAATATCCGCGCACCTGGCCGGTCAGCTAGAAAATGTGCCGCCTTACGGGCAACCCCGATAGGGGTCCAATGTCTCTTGGACAACTGCTGCACCCACTCAGGGTACAACCAATCAAAAGCGTCGTCCGTCTTATAAGCTCCTGGGTTAAACATATCGTTGTCAAAGGTACACTAAAAAACCTCCCATATCAGGTGAACATTCCGGTAACCTGACTTGTAAATGATGCATGAACAGAATATTTCGACTACTACGCCAATGGCTGCATCGTTATTTTAACCTGGATGACGATAAAGCAGAGTCAGAAGAAATCATCACCGCCATCACTAAAGGGATCTACTTTAAAGGGGTTAACCTGTGGACCCTCGTTTTCGCCATATTCATCGCCTCTATCGGACTAAACGTCAACGCTACCGCCGTTATCATCGGCGCTATGCTCATATCCCCCCTCATGGGCCCCATCATGGGCGTCGGCCTGGGTATCGGCATCAACGACTTCGAACTGGTAAAAAAAGGAGCATACAACCTCCTCGTTGCCACCATCATCAGCATACTCACCTCCACCATATATTTTTCCGTTACCCCACTGCATGAAGCTAACTCAGAACTACTGGCCCGTACCACCCCCACCATTTGGGACGTATTTATCGCCTTTGTCGGCGGACTGGCAGGCATCGTAGCAGGCACAAGAAAAGAGAAAACAAACGTTATTCCAGGCGTAGCCATCGCCACCGCCCTCATGCCCCCACTATGTACCGCCGGCTTCGGCCTCGCCAATGGCAACTGGTACTACTTCCTGGGCGCATTATATCTCTTCTCGATCAACAGCGTATTCATTTGTTTCGCTACCATCCTCATCGTACGTTATCTCCACTTCCCAAAAAAATCCTTCCAGGACCCCGCCCGCGAAAAAAAAGTAGCCCGGTATATCTGGATAGTGGTCATCATCACCATCATCCCTAGCATCTACCTGGCGTATCGTATCGTCAACCGAAGCATCTTCATGGCTAATGCCAACAACTTCCTGAAGAACGAATTCAACTTCAAAAACACACAGGTAGTCAATAAAACATTCGCCTATAATGGAAAAAATAACCGCATAGAACTACTGCTAATAGGAGAGGAGCTGGAAAACACGACCATAGATACACTAAGTGCACACATGAAAAATTATCACCTCGGCCAATGCGAACTCGTGGTCAAACAAGGCCTTAATGCCAAACAGGAAATCGACTTCTCACAGATCAAAGCCAGCATACTCGAAGATGTCTTCCGTCAGCAGGCCATCACCACACCAGCCGTCACTAAAACACCTGCCCATGATACGGCCATCACCAACACACTTACATCCGAATTAAAAACACTATTTCCGTCTATCACCGCATATAGCATCAGTAACAACGCATTCGTCCGCATAGCAGACAACAATCGCGATACCGCCACCTATTTTGTAGCTCGTACCAAACGACCGCTGAACCGGCAGGATAAAAACAAATTACAACAATGGCTCCAGGCACGACTGTCAAAAGATACCCTACTACTCTCCATGGAGATCGTACGCTGACGCCTGGGATACCACCCACCCCAGCTCCAGCCGTACCTCTCCTTGCTGCACGTCTTCGTTGGAATAACTGATAGTATCCAGCCCCACCAGGTCAAAACCTTGTGACAAATAAAAGCGGATAGCAGGATAATTGGAACTCTGCGACTCCAGTACAACAGCCCTCGCGCCTTCTTGCCTCGCAGCTTCTTTGACATGTTGCATCAAGGCACTGCCGATGCCCCGCCGCTTGAATGCAGGGGCTATATACAGATCCCATACCCGGATCGTATTGTTCCATTCCTGGAAATTGTAAGCGACTAATCCGGCTTCTACACCGTCCCACAAGGCCACAAAAGCACGCAGGTCCGTCTTATGCGCCTCAAACAAAGGTCCTTCCATCGGCGCCTTCACAAAAGGAGCCGCCAGGCGCTCCGCCTGCAGCCGGATCTGCCAGCCTTCCGCTTCGCGCTGCAACACAACCTTATAATGATAATCACTGGTGTAAGTAAAATGAATATGCTTTCCGCCGTCCGGATGATCGTCGGCAAAGATCTCTTGGATCGTTAACATGGTCTCCGCTTTATAGATGTATGCTAAAAATAGGCTAAGCTGCCACGGCCGGCTGATGACGGATAATGAACTGTATCAGGTCATCTTGCTCTATCCCGGCGCGGTTACAGGCATCCTGTATATCCTCCCGCGATACGTTCGCGGCAAAGGATTTCTCCTTCAACCGCTTTTTTACGCCTTTTAGATCCATCCCCTCATAACCGCCTGGACGCATCAGCGAATAAGCATGTACCAGCCCCGATAACTCGTCAAAAGCATACAGCATTTTGTCCATATCTGTTACCGGCTCCACTCCAAAATGTAAATGACCGTGTGCCGCGATCGCCCGGATCACCTCCGGACAGACATGCCGCATCTCCAACTCCTCTACGATCTTCTTACAATGCTGCTCCGGCCACTGATCCCAGTCAGCATCATGTAGTAACCCCGCCAGCTCCCAACGCCACTGCTCCGCTGCTGACAACCCCAGCCGCTCCGCAGCCCAGCATCGCATTAGGTGACCTACCTGCCGCATATGCAGTTGCAATCGTAAGTTCTTCACCCATTCCTCCAATAATGTATTCGCTTCCGCTTTCGTTAGTACCTTCCCCTGATCCGCCGGATCACCAAAAGTGTCTCTCCCCAGGTGTAATGATGCCATATTGCCCGTTTGTCGATGAGTTATTTATTTTTTAACCAGGTCGCCGCCAATCCCGGCCATACTGCCGCCGCTGGGTTACCTGGCCTTAATCCATATCCGTGCCTGCCCGTCGCATACAGGTGCGCTTCTACCGGTGACTTGGCGAGCCGTAACGCCGCCGCCATCACCGGGATACTGTTACCGTGCGAATCGTCGCTGGTGCCAAATAAAAATATAGGGGGCGTTTCCGCATCCGGCTGTATTTCAGGAGTCAGCGTATTAGAAGGCCCCTTGTCCAGGTAAGCAGGATAGATCAACACCGCATAAGCAGGCTTCGCCGACTGCTCATCCGCCTTGTCCACCGCAGCATACAATGTCTCCCGGTAACGGGTACTCGCCCTCGCCGCCAGGCTGCCGCCGGCAGAAAAGCCCAACACACCCACCCGCTCCGGCTGCACCTGCCAACGCACGGCCTGAGATCGCACCACCCGCAACGCTCGCTGCAGATCCTGCAACGCACCCGCCTGCTGCTGAGGCACCCGGTATTGTAACACAAACGCCGTATAACCCAGACCGTTCAGCCACTCCGCAATCTCATAACCTTCCAGGTTAATAGCCAGCAGATTATAACCACCGCCAGGACACACCACCACCGCACCGCCATTACCCTTCCCCGCCGGCGCCGGATAAACCTCCAGAAGAGGATCGGTCACATCCGTCAGCCGCTTCACACCCCAGCTCGTATCCGGTGTCACCACCGCCGCATGCTTGCTCCGCTGCTCCCCCGGCACAGCGCCGGGCCATAAATGGATCACCTCCCGCTGCTGAGCAGCCAAAGGCGCGCTGAATAATAATGCCATGGATAGAATATTAATGATCTTCATATCGTGGACGACTTTTGAATAGACAAGATACAAATATCCGCTCCTAAACGCTAATTTTGATCTTATGTCATCAGCGCCGGACAAAGCACAACAAATAATCAATCACATTCGCTCCTATGTAGATTTCAGCGACCAGGCAGCAGCCGACCTCATCCCATTGCTATCCCCACAACGCCTGCGGAAAAGACAATACCTCCTCCAGGAAGGACACATCTGCCGCCAGGAAAGTTTCGTAATCAATGGCTGCCTCCAGGCATATAAGACAGACGATAAGGGAAAAATACACATCCTCCAGTTCGCCGTCGCCGGATGGTGGATAGGAGACCTCGACAGCTTCCTTAATACAACACCCTCCCAGCTCAATATTGAAGCCCTCGAAAATACCGAAGTACTCAATATCACCCGCGAACAACTCGACTGGGCCTATCAGCAATGCCCCGGACTCGAAAGATATTTCCGCCTCATGATACAAAAAGCCTGGATCGCCACCCAGCAACGAACCCTCTCCGCTATGTCCCAACCAGCACAACAACGCTACGAAGAATTCATAGCCCGCTACCCCTCACTGCTTCAACATATTCCCGATCGCCATATCGCCGCCTACCTCGGCATCACCCCTCAAAGCCTCAGCCGTATAAGAAATCAGCGTAAACATTAACATAGGTGAACGTCTTTTGTTAACACAGGTGCTTGCCCCCGCCCACCTGCACAGGCTACTTTTGTAGGATGAAAAACAAAGACATGAACCAAACAGATAGATCCCTGATCCATAAACTCACTGCAACAACCGACAACTACGCAGGGCTCATCTTACGTGTCACCCTCGGTGGCGTCCTCTTCCCACATGGCGCGCAGAAAGTATTCGGCTGGTTCGGTGGCCCGGGCTTCATCAAAGAAATGGACCACCTGACTCACGCCGCCGGCCTCCCCGCCTTCATCGCCATACTCGTCATCTTAATAGAATTCCTGGGTGCCTTATTCTTGCTCTGCGGATGGCACACCCGCCTCACCGCCGCCACCGTCGCCGTACTCTTTATCGGTATCATCCTCAAAGTCCACGCCGGTATGGGGTTTTTTATGAACTGGTTCGGCAACCGCCCCGCTGGCGTAGAAGGATTCGAATACCACCTCCTCGTCATCGGCATATGCGCCGCCCTGATAGCCACCGGTAGCGGAAAATATGCATGGGATCAACACTACGCCCGCCTAAAAACCAACAGATAGATCGCAGTCAACGGAAACCCTGCGTAACAGACACCTGCGGATTATACGTGGGTGTTTCCTTTTTTACGCCGCACGTAGTATCTTGGCATACATACAACCAAACTGAAAGCACGCTATGAACAAATTACGACTCCTATGGAGCGTCACCTGCGCTTTGCTAATTACAGCTACCGCTATCGCACAGCCGTCGCAACCCATCATTCCCGCACCGGTTAAGTATGAACGGACCCCTGGGCATTTCCAGCTCAACAAAGCGATCACCATCCACACCGGCAATAACACCCTGACCATCGCCAGGCTTTTAAAGGAGGGCATCCAAAGCGTACAGAATGTGCCAAATGGAATAGTGATCAAAGAGGGGAGAGGACAACAGGGCATCTCCCTCATCATCGACTCCGTATCCATATCCCAAAAAGAAGGATACCGCCTGCAGATAACACCAACTGCCGTCCTGATCGCCGGCCATGATGCCGCAGGCGTATTTTATGGTGTACAGACCCTCTTGCAACTGGTGCAACAGGCGGGCAACAGCCCCCTGCAGGCAGCTACCGTCGACGACTACCCGCGCTTCGCTTATAGAGGCATGCACCTCGATGTAGGCCGCCACCTGTTCCCGCTATCCTTCATCCGTAAATATATCGATCTCCTAGCCGCATATAAATACAACAACTTCCACTGGCACCTTACAGAAGACCAGGGCTGGCGTATCGAGATCAAAAAGTATCCGCGCCTCCAAAGCATAGCAGCCTGGCGTAAAGAGACCATGATAGGCCATAAAAAAGAAACACCGCATCGCTTCGATGGCAAACGTTACGGTGGATACTATACCCAGGATGAAGTAAAAACAATCGTCAGATACGCACAGGACCGGCAGATCAATGTCATCCCGGAAATAGAAATGCCGGGGCACGCACAGGCTGCACTGGCCGCATATCCCAACCTGGGTTGCACCGGTGGCCCTTACGCACCGGCTACCTTCTGGGGCGTCTTCGATGATGTATTCTGCGCCGGCAACGATAGCACCTTCACCTTCCTGCAAAATGTACTCGACGAAGTACTGCCGTTGTTCCCGTCAGCATATATCCACCTGGGTGGCGACGAATGCCCCAAAACTCGCTGGAAAGCCTGCCCTAAATGCCAACAACGCATCCGCCAGGAAAACCTCGGCGACGAACATGGCTTGCAGAGCTATTTTATGAAACGTATGGAGAAATACCTCCACAGCAAAGGTCGTCGCCTCATCGGCTGGGACGAAATACTCGAAGGTGGCCTCACCCCCGATGCCACCGTCATGAGCTGGAGAGGCACAGAAGGAGGCATCGCCGCCGCCGCCCAAGGCCACGACGCCATCATGACCCCAGAACACGAAGTATACCTCGATCACTACCAATCCCGCTACCCGGACGAAAAACCTGGGCCGCAGGGTTTTACCCCGCTCGATGAAGTATATCACTACGAACCCGCCCCTACATCCCTGCAGCCTGCCGTCGCCCGCCATATCATAGGCGTACAGGGTGGCTTATGGAGCGAATACCTGCCCACCGTAGCCCATGCCGAATATATGCTCATGCCGCGCGCCATCGCATTGGCAGAAGTAGCCTGGTCATCGCCGCACAACAAGGATTATCCCGCATTCCTCCGCCGCCTGCGTAAGCAACTGCCCGAACTGAAAAGGAAAGGAGTCAACTACGCCACCAACTTCGACGAAATACGCGATAGCATTACCTCCTCCGCCGCCGGCATGCCCGTCATCCACCTCTATAGCACCTTGCCGGACGCAGAGATCCGCTACTCGCTCAACGGACAACCACCAACGGCAACAGGTACACTATATACCACGCCCTTGGAAATCACTCATACCGCCGGCTTACGCGCACAACTATACGTAAATGGCAAACCAACCCAACGTATCTACACAAAAGATGTCCGTATCCATAAAGCAGTAGGCAAACCGGTCACATTGACCAACCTGCCCAATAACCCGTACGATCCGGGTGCAGCCACTTTGGTCAATGGCCTCAGCGGTACACATCGCTACAACGATAACCAATGGATCGGCTACGCCGGCAAAGACCTCATCGCCGTAATAGACCTCGGCTCCTCGCAATCCATCACACAATTGGGTACGCACATCCTCAACTATCACTGGCAACGCATGTGGCCTCCCGTAAGCCTCACCTTCCTGGTATCAGAAAATGGCACTGACTATAAAGAGGTCTATACACATACCAGCTTCCCGCTCAATGGTATCAATACCGTAGCAGCTACTATCCCAGCCATAAATGCCCGATACCTTAAAGTAGTAGGTACCTCAAAGGGTAAAGTCCCCGCAGGAGAATATGGCGCCGGTGGCAACACCTGGCTGATGATCGATGAGATCATCGTTGACTGACCTGGGGAAATCCATCTACAACACCAGATATAAATATTTCACCCTACATAGGGTCAGCCAATAGCTGACCCTGCCGTATGTAAACGCCCGCCAGTAAAGTGTTGAGAGATACAAAGCTCATCTGTAAAGCGTACAACACACCTTGGATGGTATCCTTTTTGTCTCTTTCATACGAGAAACAAGGAATAACTGTAATGACCATCCAAAAAAGAATTCTTATGAAAAGAGTAAGCGTATTCGCCTTGGCAGCTATTACCGCCTGGACCTTACAATCCTGCGGCGGCAGTAACACAAACAATAACACCGGCGACAGCGTAGACAGCGCCAAAACCATCAACGAAACCGTAAAACCGGTAGATGAAAAATCCTCGGAATTCGCTATCAAAGCAGCCAGCGGAGGTATGATGGAAGTAGCCTTGGGCAAATTGGCACAGGAAAAAGGTATGAATCAACGGGTGAAAGATTTCGGCGCCATGATGGACCGCGATCATACCAAAGCCAATGATGAACTGAAAAACCTGGCCGCAGCTAAGAATATCACCTTACCCGCTACCGCCGGCGAAGATCACCAGAAACACATCGACAACCTGAGCAAAAAGAATGGCAAAGACTTCGATAAAGACTATATCAAAATGATGGTAGACGACCATAAAGAAGATATAGACCTCTTTGAAAAAGCTGCGAAAGATGCACAGGATCCAGAGATCAAAGCCTTCGCAGAAAATACCCTCCCCACACTCCGGGCACACCTGGACTCTGCTAAAGCAGTGTGGGAAGTAATAAAATAATAAAGGTTAATGAGGTAATCGATTCTTAACGGCTCCATACACCCACGTGCCGGCAATAGCACTGAATAGTGTTACAATGACAACCGTGAACCCATTGCCGATAAGTGCAAACAAAGGTCCGGGACAGGCGCCTGTAATGGCCCACCCAAGACCGAAAAGCAGCCCGCCGAATAGCTGACCTTTATTGAACGTCTTGGGCGCTACCGATATCGGGGCGCCCAAGATGGTTTTTATACCTGCCCGCTTGATCACCTGCAACGACAACATCGCCGTCAGAATAGCCGTAAAGATCACCCCGTACATATGAAAAGATGTCAGCTGAAACATCTCCTGTATACGGAACCAACTCACCACCTCCGCCTTCACCAGCACAATACCAAAAAAAGCGCCCGCTAGTAAATATTTAATGTTGCTCATCTTCAAGTACATTTAATTGGTTAGGAGACTAGCCCGAATACCCAGGGCAATATCACATGCGTGCAGAAAAAACCACCTGCCATAAAACAAGCAGTGGCCACCATAGATGGCCATTGCAGATTCGCTATGCCCATGATCGCATGCCCCGACGTACAACCGCCGGCGTAACGCGTACCAAAGCCCACCAGGAAACCGCCGATCACAAAAAAGATCAACCCCTTCCAGGTCAGTAACTGCGACCACGAAAAGATCTCCGGTGGCAATAACCGCGAATGATCGTAAATACCATAACCAGCCAGCCGCTCACGCGTAGCCGCCGCAATCTCCACAGCATGCGGGTCCCGCAGCCAATGCCCGGCAATAAAACCGCCTAGCAGAATGCCGCCGACAAAAAATAAATTCCAGGATTCTTTCCGCCAGTCATATTTGAAAAAAGATAGGTTGGCAGGTAAACAGGCAGCACAGATATGCCGCAGAGAAGAAGATATTCCAAAGGCTTTATTGCCTAACAACAATAATAAAGGCACCACTAATCCGATAAGAAAACCGGAAACAGCCCAGTGCCAGGGTTGTGTGAGAAGTTCCATGAAATACGGTTGGTTTAGAATACCGGAATATATACAATTTTAGTGGACTATTCCTCACACATTTCAGCCCCAATAAGTATATATTCCGGTAATCTCCCTAAAATCCCTGGGTAAGCTCGTTATATTCCGGATGCTTTTTAACATACGCATTCACGTAAGGACACAACGGTACCACCCGCAAATGCTCGCGACGCGCATACTCCAGCACATACTTCGCCAGCTGGGCAGCTATACCTTGCCCCTCCAATGCTTGCGGTACCTCCGTATGATTGAAAATAATCCCGTCCGGGAAACGGCTGTACTCTATAAAAGCAAATTCGCCGTCTATCTCTGCCTCAAAACGATGCAGCTTCTCATTGTGTTTAATGTTCAACTCCATGTGCACTTATTTAATGGTTCAATTATCCCTGAAAACCGGCCTTCACATGAGACCCGTCACAGAATGGTTTATTACCCGATGCCCCGCATCGGCAAAAAGCAGTCACCTTATGCTTACGCACCTCCTGACCACTATGATCCTTCACCACAATATTACCATATACTAACAACGGCCCATTGGGCACCGTCTCTACAACACTCTCCGCACTTATATCCGGCGCCCCTTCCTGCTCCGCCGCCTCGTTCATGTAATAGGTCAGCGCACCAGACGGACATCGCTTTACCTGCTCCACGATCCGCTCCGTCTCCGCTCCGTTGATAGCAATCCATGGCCGCGCCTTCGGATCAAATACAGCGGGCAACCCATTCCAGCAAACCTTGGAATGCACACACACATCCGGCTTCCATACCACCGTTACCTCACCATTACTATAATGTTTTGTTATGTTGGTCATATTATGCTGGTTTAGTCTGGATGATCACAGGATGTGTCAACACCTTATGTATCGGACAGGCATCCGCAATCTGCATCAACCGCTGCTGCTGCTCCGCAGACAATGGCCCGAACAAAGCGATCTCACGGTCTATCACCGTCGTATCCCCGTCAGGTTTATCCGCCTTGTTAAATCGTAAAGTGATCTTCACATTCTCCAACGGCCATTGCTTACGATTGGCATACATCTGCAACGTAATAGCCGTACAAGCTCCCAGGCTCGATAATAACAACTCCCCGGGCTGCGGCGCCGTATCCGCACCGCCAACTTCCACAGGCTCATCCGCCAGCCAGTGATGTCCACGGGCCGACACATTCACCTGGTACTGCGCTCCCGTACCCGTTACTACCACATCTGGTGTCGCCACGATCGCCTCGCCTTTTGAAATAGGAGGCCGATCCGGTAAGGAGGTATTCGTCATTTTACAGTCTGTTGAATAGGTGAAAGATGCCCCTCTATCTCCGCACGCTGCGTAGCATATTGAGGGGGTAACATTAAATGAGTGCCTAACTCCGCCATTGGCTCATCTACCGCAAATCCCGGCTCGTCAGTCGCCAGCTCGAACAACACCCCGCCTGGCTCACGGAAATACACACTCCGGAAATACTGCCGGTCCAGCTGCTCCGTCACATGCAGCCCCATCTGCTCCGCACGCTCCCGGAAACGTAACTGCGTCGCTCCGTCAGCTACCCGGAAGGCCACATGATGTATACTGCCTCCGGCAACATGCCCGCGAGCCTCGCCCTTAGCCTCCACCACATCAATGTATCCGTTGTGTACATCCACAGGATTGAAAAACCGGTAACGGTTCGCATGATGCAGTTTCAACTCATAACCAAGCAACGATACTAACACATCCGCAGTAGGCTGCACATCCTCCACCGTCAACGTCACATGATGCAGCCCGCGTATCGCATGCTCCCCTCCAATCTCTCCGCCCGTCCAGGGCACACGCTCATCCGCCTGCGCCGGCACCGTCAGCTCCACCTTCATACCGTCAGGATCATAAAATGGAATATATAACTCCCCAAACTGCTGCGATGGCTTGTTGTACAACAAATGCGCCGCCTCTAACCGATTCACCCAGAAATCAATACTGCCTTCCGGTATCGAATAACCAACCTCCGTAGCCATATGCGTACCCCTGCGCCCACTCATAATATCCTCCCAGGGAAAGAACGTCAGGATAGTACCAGGCGTACCTCGCTCATCACCATAATAGAAATGATAGGTCTTAGGATCATCGAAATTCACCGTCTTCTTCACCAGCCGCTGACCCATCACCCGCGTATAAAAATCATAGTTCCGTTGGGCCTTCCCTGCAATCGCAGTCACATGATGTATGCCCAGGATCTTGTCTTCCATGAAAACTCCTTGTATTTAAAAGGGCTACAAAGCCCCCTGGTTTAACTTTGCTTGATCAACTGCACCTCACACACAATACGAACATCCTCACTCACCATAATGCCGCCAGCCTCCGTCATCGCATGCCAGTTCAACCCGAAATCCCGCCGGTTCACCTTCCCGTTGATCGTAAAACCGGCCTTCGTATTCCCCCATGGATCTACCACCACACCGCCAAATTCTACAGACAACTTCACCGGCTTCGTTACATCACGTATCGTCAGATTCCCGTGCAACTCATAAGAACCGTCATTATCAACAGACTCATACTTCGTCGCCTCAAAACGGATATAACGATACGAATGGTCATCAAAAAACTCCGGAGAACGAAGATGACGGTCACGCTCCGCATTACCCGTATTCACTGATGTAGTATCCGCACTGAAATGAACCTTCGCACTCATAAAATCATCTTCCTCCGTCTCCACATTGATCTCATATTTACCGAAAGTCCCCGATACATTCGTGATCATCAAATGCTTTACCTTAAAACCAATGCTGGAATGCGCCGGATCGGCTGCCCATACTCTTTTTGCCATAGACTGAATTATAAATTTTTTAAGATAATTGATTACAGTTCGCGTTTATTTAAAACAATCCGCCGACATCACACAGGATAGCTGGGGTGTAATGTAAAACAGACGGCTACGTGGTTTGTTTGCTGATAACGGGTACAAAAATCAGCTATTTGCCGCAACGCACACATGGACAGTTTTTAGATTCTGATAGATAGAAAATAAACCGCCTTCCACTATCCCGCAAACTCCTTACCGGAAGATATAAATATTCACCCAGCCACCGAAATTATAAGAAAAGCTAAAATTTTTAGTATTTGCAGGATCTGACCTATATTTGTACAGACTAGAAAATGATATGTACGCGATCGTCGATATAGAAACCACAGGAGGCCACGCCAGCGCAAACGGCATCACCGAAATAGCCGTCTTCATCCATAACGGAAAAGAAGTGATCGAACAATACGATACCCTCGTCAACCCCGGCATGCCCATCCCTTATTACATCCAGTCCCTCACCGGCATCACAGACGAAATGGTGGCAACAGCACCCGCCTTCTCCGAAATAGCACCCCGCCTCGCCAACCTCCTGCAAGACAAAATATTCGTCGCCCATAACGTCAACTTCGACTACTCCTTCGTCAAATACCAACTCAATACCGAAGGTTTCGAACTACGCAGCAAAAAACTATGCACCGTCCGCCTCGGCCGCAAAATATTCCCCGGCCTGCCGTCCTATAGCCTCGGCAACCTCTGCCGGCAACTGCAGATCCCCATCCAGGACCGGCACCGCGCCACCGGCGACGCCGCCGCCACCGTCAAACTGTTCGAACGCATGCTCGCCGATGACCATCAGCATGCCATCGCCTCCGCCCTCAAAGCGGGCTCCAAAGAACAATTCCTGCCGCCCAACCTGCCCCCCGACCAGGTCAAACAACTCCCCATGACACCAGGGGTCTATTACTTCCACGACCAAAAAGGAAAAGTAGTCTACGTAGGCAAAGCCAAAGACATCAAAAAAAGGGTCAACAGCCACTTTACCGGCAACAAACCCAATCGGCAACGACAGGAATTCCTGC
This sequence comes from Chitinophaga pendula, assembly GCF_020386615.1. Classification (NCBI taxonomy): domain Bacteria; kingdom Pseudomonadati; phylum Bacteroidota; class Chitinophagia; order Chitinophagales; family Chitinophagaceae; genus Chitinophaga; species Chitinophaga pendula. The sequence continues at coordinate 3,003,836 of NZ_CP077769.1, read as the reverse complement.
GCAATATATACAGCATATCCTGCCAGGAAACAGGCACCGAACTGATCGCCCATATCCTCGAATCCGTCGAGATCAAACGCCTCTGGCCTCCCTACAACGCCGCCCAGAAACATGTAGAACTCCGGTATGGCTTCTACACCTTCGAAGACCAGGCCGGATACCTCCGCCTCGCCATCGAAAAAAAACGCAAATACACCACCGCCCTCTACGACTTTAACCTCCTCGTCAATGGACAACAGGTACTGCGCAAACTCATCCGCCAGTTCGACCTCTGCCCCAAACTATGCTTCCTTCAGAAAGGACATGGCCCCTGCACCGTCCTCACCGGCCATATCTGCCACGGCGCCTGCGAAAAAAGAGAAAGCGTCACCGAATACAACCTTCGCATGCAAACCGCCATCAATTTCCTGCACCAGCAATTGCCGTCCTTCATCATCACCGGCGCAGGCCGGCACCCCGCAGAACAAAGCTATATCCTCGTGGAAAAAGGCCGCTTCTATGGCATGGGATACCTCTCCCGCGATGAAACCATCACCGACCCCGCCGCCCTCAAAGAACACCTCACCCCATACCCGGAAAATGAATATATCTCTCATCTCCTCCGGGTACAGGCAGATGGCCTCCCCAAAGGAGTCATCCGGTTCTAAATGAATATGTTAAGAAGTACATTTTGTGGAGAATAGCCACAGTACGAATTATACTATAAATAAATGATGTCTGAGTTGTTGGCAGCGAATAAGATAAGTGCTCAGGTCCACCTCTCCTGTAGTTAGGGTATAACATTCGTATAAGCTAGGTATAACCATCGCTACTTATTACCTACCAGCAACGCCGCGTATAATCGCAGATTCTCCTGATCAAAACAAACAAAGAACACCTCCCGCACCGTATTCACACCCCATAAAAAAGAGGCGCCCCCTGCAAGTAGGAACGCCTCCATCACATTGGGCAACAATAGCTAGATCCTGCCTAACCTAGTTTACACATCGAATTCGGTACCACACCACCACAAACACATAATTCCCCCGTGATCTCTGTGTGCATTTTGCAAAAACTCAACCAGCTTAACGGCCCGATCGCATTACAGGGCATGATACTACAAGTATCATAAGCCGCACGGCCTCCGCCGCGGATAAACCGCAAAGCCTCCCGGCTGAATGCATCGGTGAATGTCATCTTCTTTTTCATAAACAGTAGATTTTGTGTGGAGAAATGAACGATTACAGGTGCTTAACCCAAGCTGCCGCCTCCCCAAAAAAGAGAAAACATGCCTGCTATACCAAGATAATCCCACCAACTGACCTCCCCCCGCAGGATCGACCAAACACCTCCACCCAACCACTGTAGAAATAAGATTTGTTAGTAAGTAAATGTTCATTTACTTTTGCATGGTCAATGTGAAAATACCATGAGACCAAAAAACCTCGAAAAAGAACAGGCCATCCGCACCATCGCCCTACAGATCATCGCTGAAGAAGGACTCGAAAACCTCAGCATGCAAAAACTGGCCAAAGCAGCTAACATATCCCCGCGTACCATCTACCTCAAATACGAGAACAAAGAAGACCTCCTCGTCAAATTAATAGTGGAAGAGGGGATAGGTGCCTTTGAAACAGCCGTCCTCGAAAACTTCCATGCCTCTATGGACTTCGCAGAGGGCGTACGCACCCTCTGGCAAAACACCTTCCAATACTTCAAAACCAACAAACCGGCATTTACACTAATGCAGTACGGAAAGTCTTCGCCGTTACTCGTCAGCGCATTGCAGCAGAACAATAGAGTAGAAGGGGATGCCTTTGTCCCCATACATCAGTTCTTCGCCCGCCACACCGCCGCAGGACATATCATCGATCTGCCTTTCCAGGTACAGCGGGCCTTATTATTCGCACCCCTGTTTGATATCATCACCGAATATTTCGAACACACAGAAAGAGATCAGCAAATTATTACCGATAAAGTTGGCAGTGACGCTTGTAACGCCGTCATCAAAAGTTTACTGCGCTAAAACCAAAACACCATGAACAACAACATAACCGACAAACAGATCGCTATCGTAGGTGGTGGCCCGGGTGGCCTCACCCTCGCCAGACTCCTTGAGCAGGCTGGCGCACAGGTAAAAGTTTATGAAAGAGACATAAACAGCGACGTGCGCATACAAGGCGCTACCCTCGACCTACACGAAGAATCAGGCCTGGCCGCTTTGGAAAAAGCCGGACTAACAGCAGCCTTCAAAGCAAACTACCGTCCGGGTGCCGACAAAACACGCATCGTCGATAAACACACCCACATCGTATTCGACGATCATCTCAACAACCGCCAATCAGATCGCCCCGAAATAGATCGCGGCCCCTTGCGCAAAATATTACTGAACGCCCTACACCCCGACACCGTCGTATGGGATAGCCAATTCATCGCACTACATCCCGACAACGGTGGCTGGCAACTACAGTTCAAAAATGGCGCCTCCGCCTTCGCTGATATCGTAGTCGCCGCCGATGGCGCCAACTCCCGCATCCGCCCCTACATCACAGACATAAAACCGTTCTACTCCGGTGTCACCGTCATAGAGGGGACCGTGGCCGATGCCGAAACGAACATCCCCGTATTGCACGAACTGCTCAAAGGGGGTAAGGTGTTCGCCATGGGCGACAGTAAATCCCTTATCCTCAGCACCAAAGGCGATGGCAGCGTTGCCTTCTACACCGGCTGCCATACCCCCGAATACTGGTACCGAGATAACGGCCTCGACTTCACCGACAATAAACAGGTGCTCAACTGGTTTCATAACACCTTCGCCGGCTGGCATAGCGACTGGGACAACCTGTTCAGAAAAGCAAAGGCCTTCACAATCCGACCACAATACTGCATGCCGCCAGATCAAACCTGGACCTCCTTGCCCAACCTCACCATGCTGGGCGATGCCGCACACCTCATGCCGCCATACGCAGGTGAAGGCGTCAACATGGCCATGCTCGATGCACTCGAACTGAGCAACTGCCTGCTCGATAACGCACTCCCCGATATCGCCTCCGCCATCGCCCACTACGAACAACAAATGCGCGCCCGCGCCGGCGATGTCGCCCGCCTCACCTTACACCAAACCGACGTTTTGCACGCTCCCGACGCAATCCCTAACTTGCTGGAAATTTTTAGCTAACAATCAAAAAGGAACAGTCATGAAAATAGGATTCATCGGATTAGGCAATTTAGGCTTCGTCATCGCAGAAAACCTCCTGGCCACCCGCCAGCCCCTATACGTATACAACCGCACCGCCGCCAAAGCACAACCGCTCATAGAAAAAGGCGCCATCAGCTGCACATCGGTAAAAGAATTGTCCGCACAGTGTGATATCGTATTCAGCATCGTCTCCGATGATGCCGCACTGAAAGAGATCACCGATGGCCCGGATGGCATCGCCGCCCACCTCAAAAAAGAGGGCATACATGTCTCCATGAGCACAATTCTTCCCGTAACAGCCACAACACTCACAGCAGTCCACCGCCAACAGGGTAACATCTATATCGCCTGCCCGCTGCTGGCACGCCCCGATGCCGCTAAAGCCAGGAAGATCAACTTCCTCGTAGCAGGAGAGGAGCAGGCCATCAAAACCATCAAACCCCTGCTGCAAGAAGCTGGTGGTATCAACGTATGGGAATATGGCCGCGAAGAAAGCGCCGCCAACGTCGCCAAACTGGCTTCCAACTACCTCATCCTGACCGCCATGAGCGCCTTGTCAGAAAGTATCAACATGACCAAAAGAAGCAACATCGAAGTCGATACCTGGTTTAACATGATCACACAGACCATCTTCAACGCACCGGTCTATATCAACTATGGTAAACATATCCTCTCAGAAGCATTCCAGCCTGCCCTCTTCGGCCTCTCACTGGGCCTGAAAGATATGAACCTGGTACTGGAACAGGCTGCCACCGTCAAGGCCGCCATGCCGCTGGGAGCAGAAGTTCGCAGCCTCCTGCAAGAATCAAAAGATGCCGGCCTCGGCGATCACGATGTCACCGCAGTAGCACTCACCATCCAACAAAAACAATAAAACAAAAAGAAGGGTGTCCCCATAAGACACCTTCCTTTTTATTCTATTATTTCGGCATTTCGAATAATACCGATATATTTGCCCCATGGAACTGATCACGGTTTTCAAAGCACTGAGCAATGAAACAAGGATAAACATACTCATCTGGCTCAAAGAGCCCCGTCTCCACTTTCCAGCAGAAGAACTCCTGGACTATGATCCCAACCTGGGCGTCTGCGTAAGCGACATCACCCAAAAGACTGGTTTATCCCCCTCCACAACATCAGACTACCTGAGCTTATTGCAAAAATGCGGACTGATTGAAGCCACCCGCGTCGGCCAGTGGACCTATTACAAACGTAATGAAGCTGCCATCAATACACTGAATAAATTAATCAAAAAGGCATTCTGACCTTTTTTTAGGTAAGGATTTCGAAATTAAGCGAAATATCAAAATATGAAAGCAGTTGTCATAAATAACTACGGAGGACCGGAAGTCCTCCAACTGGAAGAAGTACCCACTCCCGTCATAACAGCTCCCTCCCAGGTGCTGGTCAAAGTAAGGGCCTCCGCCGTCAATCCGCTCGATTACCAGGTGAGGAGAGGAGACTATGCCTCCCTGTTCGAGTTACCAATCATAACGGGGCATGATATAGCAGGCGATGTCATAGCAGTAGGCGATGCCGTGAAAAATTGGCGCCCGGGAGATAAAGTCTACTATTCCCCGCGCTTTGGTGGCCCGGGCAGCTACGCGGAATATCACCTCACACACGAGTCCGCATTGTCCAGGATGCCCAATAACCTGACCTATGAAGAAGCAGCCGCCATGCCGCTTATAGGTGGCACCGTATGGGAAATGCTGGTGGTAAGGGCTAAATTGAAAAAAGGAGATACCATCCTCATCCTTGGTGGCGCAGGTGGAGTAGGCTCACTGGCAATACAGGTCGCTAAATCACTGGGAGCCTTCGTATACACAACAGGACAGACGGTTTTACAGGAGCAATTACAGCGACTGGGTGCCGATGTAGTCATCGACCATCATAGTAAAAACTACATCGAAGAGATACAGACCCATACTAACGGAAAAGGAGTAGATGTAATTATTGATACAGTAGGAGGGAGTACTCTCTCAGACAGCCCGCGTGCCTTGGCCGACTACGGCGCAATTGTAACGCTGGTAGATATCGCCCAGCCCCAAAACCTCCTACACGCCTGGGAACGAAATGCGACCTATCATTTCGTTTTTACCCGCCAAAGCAGGGACGAACTCCATCATATTACCGGGTTAATTGAAACCGGACAGATAAAACCGGTCATAGATAGCAGCTATCCCATGGAAAAGGTGAAAAATGCCCATCAGCGATTAGAAGATGCAAAACGGGACAGACCTCTATTGGGTAAAATAGTACTCTCTGTGTAAAAATATATGCGAAACAGGGCGTCCATCAGCGATGCCCCGTTTCGTGTAATAAACGTAATAAACAAATGCCGGCACTATTGCGGGAAAGCACTCTTATCCACCATCGGGAATAGTTTCAACGCATTTTTGTAGTAGATCTTTTTCAGGATACTGTCAGGCAATTGCATCCCGTACATACGCCAGAAAGCGTGATACTTTTTGTGATAAGGGAAATATTCATCACCCGTCTCCAACACCCGGAAATACGTACCGTATTCCTCCGGCACCCACGAATCCTTCCCAAACAAGATACGGTCCTGGTACTGCTCGAAGAACTGCCGCGCCATCTTAGGCTGCCGCCCCAGCTCCGCAATCACCGCCCCAAACTCCACATACATATGCGGGAAGGTCTGCATCAGCTGCGACAAATGCGCCAGGTCATTCGCATACCAGCCAAAGTGAGCATTGATGAAGGTCGTGCCCGGGTGTCGCTTGAACATACGATGCTGCTCATCGATGATCTGCTGCCACGGCGCAGGATTATCCTTGCCGCGCTGCCTGCCGGGATGCGTAGCCAGCTCCAGCCAGCGCTCATTATGCTCGTCCATATCATCCCAGAAGGACTTCGGATCAGCTGCATGGATCAGCACCGGTATCTTCAACTCCCCGCACTTATCCCAGATAGCATCCAGCCGCTTGTCGTCAATAGCTACCCGCTGACCGTTACTATCCTTCACCGATAATCCCAGGCTTTTAAACACCTTCAGGCCCGCAGCACCATTCCGCACATCCTCCGCCAGCTGCTTCACCGCCTGCTCCGTCCATCCCGCTCGGCCAATACCGGTGAAGTCTATGTTCGCAAACACCAGGAACCGCTTCGGCGCATGCGCCTTGATATTATCCGTCATCTTCTTCAGCGTACCACTGCTGCCACCACTCAGGTTTACCATCACCTGCAGATTCAGTACGTCCATATCCTTCAGCAACTCATTCAGATGCTGCGTACCCATACTCCACTGATGATTATGCACGTCGATAAAGGGATACTTCGCCCGCTTCACCGGATGTTGAGGCACCACCAGCGTCGAGATAGGATCGTATTTCTCAAAATCCATCCGCTGGGAAAAAACAGGTAGCGTGGCAATACTAAGTAATAAAGAGGTCGTAAATGGAATGGCTCGATGCATAGTTTCAGGGATCAATTTGATATCCCCTAAAACTATACAATCCACTGATATTAAAAAGCAGAATTATGTGAGTGGTAATGTCCCGTTAGCAATTGCCCGGCACCGGGATGCCATTGATAGCGATCAGCCGGTCCAGCCGGAATACCGTACCGTTATCCAACTCCAGGAACTCCTCGCCCGAACGGGCGTACACATCCTTGATCCGCGCCGTAACAGTCATCGGCGTATCCTCCGGACCATAAATCGTTATCGCACATTCCGCCTGCGTCGTAGCCCAGGCCTCCAGCCGGTCATAGTAATTACAGTCAATAGGCTGATATTTTTTTTCACTCATAACAGGATTTACTATCAAAATTAAGGGAACCCACGTATTTTTGCGGACCGGAATCTTCCGGATTGATTGTCAATTCTTAATTTTCGATAATACCATGTTAGAATCTAATTTCAAATTTACCGGGCAGACGGCGTTTTACAAAGGAAAGGTACGCGATGTGTACACCATTGATGACAAACTGATGGTAATGGTTGTAAGCGACCGTATCTCCGCTTTCGATGTGGTGTTGCCTAAACCAATCCCCTACAAAGGACAGGTGCTCAACCAGGTAGCCGCTATCATGCTGGAAGCAACCAAAGATATCGTCCCTAACTGGGTAAAATCAGTACCACTCCCCAACGTGACCATAGGCCTCAAATGCGATACCTTCCCCGTGGAAATGGTCGTACGCGGTAACCTCACCGGCCACGCCTGGAGAACATACAAAAGCGGTAAACGCGAACTGTGTGGCGTACCCCTCCCAGAAGGATTGAAAGAAAATGATTTCTTCCCCGCACCCATTATCACACCTACCACCAAAGCCCACGAAGGCCACGATGAAGATATCTCCCGCGAAGAGATCATCGCCCAGGGCCTGGTAAGCAAAGAAGACTACGAACAACTCGAAAAATACACCCTCGCCCTGTTCGAACGTGGTAAAGAACTAGCCGCCAAACAAGGCCTCATCCTCGTAGATACCAAATACGAATTCGGTAAAGTAGGCGATACCATCTACGTAATTGATGAGATCCACACACCCGATTCCTCCCGCTACTTCTATGCCGCCGGTTTCGAAGAAAACCAGGCCGCCGGTAATCCGCAGAAACAACTCAGCAAAGAGTTCGTACGCGAATGGCTCATGGAAAACGGATTCCAGGGTAAAGATGGACAACAGATACCAGAAATGGACGAAGCTTTCATCAACAGCGTAAGCGAACGCTATATCGAACTGTTCGAAAATATCACCGGTCAACAATTCGTGAAAGAAGACGTTTCCGCCGCCGACGCACAGACAAAAATCGAATCTGCCCTCGCAGAACAGAAATAATCAGGCCGACACGCCGCACAAAAAGGTTCGGAGACCGGCTAAGCACCTGTCATCCGGACCTTTCTGCTTATACATAGAATGCACTACCTTTACGGCTTAAAATACGGATACCATTGAAACATCTCGCGGCTCTCAATAAATACTTCATCCTATATAAATGGCGCTTCGGACTGGGTTTATTATTTACAGCTATCTCCATCGTATTCAGCGTATTCCAACCCATCATGGTGCGCCAGATATTCGACCTCCTGGCCCAAAACCTCGATAGCTACCGCATCATCAGCGATACCTCCCTCAAAAGCGCCTTCAGGTCCGACTTTACCAAAGTATTGGCCTTCTACGGCATTTGCATACTACTGTTCGCCCTGCTCTCCGGATTCTTCATGTTCCTCCAGCGTCAGACACTCATCGTCATGTCACGCCTCGTCGAATATGACCTGAAAAACGAAGTCTACGAACACTACCAACGCCTCGACCTTAACTTCTTCAAAATGCATCGCACCGGCGACCTTATGAGCCGTATCACTGAAGATGTATCCCGCGTACGCATGTACGTCGGCCCGGCTGTCATGTACGCCACCCGCACCATCATCATGCTGGTCATCATCGTATACCTCATGCTCAAGGTCAACGTACTGCTCACACTCTACACCCTCGCACCACTGCCCATCCTCGCAGTCACCATCTACTACGTCAACCGCATCATACACCGCAAAAGCGAACGTATTCAAACACAACTTTCCAATATCACCTCCATCGCGCAGGAATCCTACTCCGGTATCCGCGTGATTAAATCATACATCCAGGAAGATACCAGCACCCAACACTTCGAAGAGGCCAGCGAAGAATACAAACAAAGCTCCGTCAGCCTCGCCAAAACAGATGCACTCTACCAACCCACCATGGCCCTCATGATAGGTCTCAGCGTCATCGTTACCATCTTCGTAGGTGGCGTACAGGTAATACAAGGTAACATCACCGTAGGTAACCTCGCAGAATTCGTGATCTACGTCAACATGCTCACCTTCCCATTCTTCTCCATCGGCTGGGTCGCCTCCATGATACAACGCGCCGCCGCTTCACAACAACGCCTCAACGAATTCCTGCAGGTACAACCTGCCATCAGAAACCGCGACAACGCCCGCAACATCGATCTGAAAGGTCGTATCACCTTCCGAAACGTATCATTCACCTATCCGCATACCGGCATACAAGCCATCAAAGACTTCAACCTCGATATAAAACCCGGCCAGAAAGTAGCCGTCATCGGCCGCACCGGCTCCGGTAAATCCACCCTCGCACAACTCCTCATCCGCATGTACGACCCCCAGGAAGGAGAAGTACTCACAGATGGAGTAGATGTCCGCGATATCCGCCTCGAAAGCCTCAGAAGCCAGATATCTTACGTGCCGCAAGATGTATTCCTATTCTCCGACAGCGTCGCCAATAACATCCGGTTCGGCGCACCCGAAAAAGATATAGAAGCCGTAAAACTGGCAGCCAGACAAGCCTCCGTCGAAAAAGACATCCAGGGCTTCCGCGAAGGATTCGATACCATGATCGGCGAAAGAGGCGTCACCCTCAGCGGCGGACAAAAACAACGTATATCCATCGCCCGTGGCCTCATCCGCAATCCCAACGTCCTCCTGTTTGATGACTGCCTCTCCGCAGTAGATGCCCGCACAGAAAAAGAAATCATCGGTAACCTCTACGCATATCTGAAAGATAAAACAGCCATCATCATCACACATCGCATATTCGCCCTCTTCGAATTCGATAAGATCATCGTACTCGACGACGGACGTATCGCAGAATCCGGCACACATGAAGAATTATTGTCATTAAATGGCTACTACGCAGAGTTGTTCACCAAACAACAATCAGGCGAAGAAGAGCCAATAATAGAATGATATTTATTTTGCTACACATATTATAATTAGTACATGAATTGGCTGTTTTGATGATCTTTCAAAATCATTTAAAATTATTTTGATATTTGTAAAACAATAGTATATTTGTTGCTTATTGAAAACTGGTTTGATTCGTTAACACTTAAACTCTATCAACTGTGGCGTACGAAAACAACAATCAACAGGAAAGAAACAACGACAGCATCTTTTCTAAACGATTGAAAGCGGGCAAAAGAAGAACTTACTTCTTTGATGTAAAGACCACTCGGGGAAACGACTACTTTCTGACTATCACAGAAAGCAAGAAGCGTTTCAATGACAATGGCTATGACAGGCACAAGGTGTTCCTGTACAAGGAGGATTTTAACAAATTCCTGAACGCACTGACCGAGACCATCAATTATGTGAAGACAGAGTTGATGCCGGATTTCGACTTCGATGCGTACAACCACGACTACGTGCGTGACGGCGATGAGCTGGAAGACGGAGAAGCTGGTGAAGTAGTGGCTGAAACGGAAACCGCTGCTGTCAGCGTTGCCGCCAGCGCAGAACCCACCCCCTCCGCCGCTGCTGCATCTCACAGCGACGACGTGGACAAATGGTAATCAATTTATTTAACTAAAGATAGTTGACCACCCCCGGACTTCTCCGGGGGTGTTTTGCTTTTAGTATATTCTTTAATTAACTACGCCACTGCTTCCATGCATTGATCAAACCATTCGTAGATGCATCATGGCTGCTGATAACATCCGGCGTCTCCAACTCAGGCAATATCTTGCCGGCCAACTGCTTGCCCAACTCAACACCCCATTGATCAAACGTATAGATATTCCAGATCACCCCTTGCACAAAGATCTTATGCTCATACAAAGCAATCAGCGATCCCAGCGAACGGGGCGTAATCTGCCGCAGCAGGAACGAATTCGTAGGCCGGTTACCCGTAAATACCTTAAAGGGCGACACCGCCGCTATCTCCTCCGCACTGGCACCACTCTTCTCCAACTCCGCCTTCACCACGTCCACATCCTTACCATTCATCAACGCCTCCGTCTGCGCAAAGAAATTCGATAACAACTTCACATGATGATCGCCAATCGGATTATGACTGATAGCTGGCGCAATAAAATCACAGGGGATCAGCTTAGTCCCCTGATGTATCAACTGGTAAAACGCATGCTGCCCGTTCGTACCGGGTTCCCCCCATACTATAGGCCCCGTCTCATAAGACACCGGCACACCCGTACGGTCCACATACTTACCGTTACTCTCCATATTACCTTGCTGGAAATAAGCCGCAAAACGATGCATATACTGGTCGTAAGGCAATATCGCCTCCGTAGAAGCACCAAAGAAATTACCATACCACAAACCAATCAACGCCATCAACACCGGTATGTTCCGCTCAAAAGGGGCCTCCTGGAAATGAAGATCCGTCGCATGCGCACCTTCCAGCAACGCCTTGAAATGATCAAAACCAATGGTCAACGCAATAGACAAACCAATAGCAGACCACAACGAATAACGGCCGCCTACCCAATCCCAGAACTCAAACATGTTCGCCGGGTCAATACCAAACGCCTTCACCGCCTTCTCATTCGTAGACAAAGCCGCAAAATGAAGCGCTACATGCGCCTCCGATTTAGCATGCTCCAGGAACCACGCACGCGCACTGTGCGCATTCGTCATCGTCTCCTGTGTCGTAAAAGTTTTGGAGGCAATCAGGAATAGGGTCTCGTCAGGCGTCACCTGCTTCAGCGTCTCCGCTATATGCGTACCATCAACATTCGAAACAAAAAATGCTTGTATACCTTCTTTCCAATAAGGCTTCAATGCCTCCGTCACCATCACCGGCCCCAGGTCAGAACCGCCGATACCAATGTTCACAATATACCGGATCGGCTTACCCGTATAACCCTTCCACTCACCGGAATGTATACGCGCACAAAATCCTTCCATCTTCTCCAGCACCGCATGTACCGCCGGCATCACATCTGCACCGTCCAGCACCACCGGCTTACCGGAAAAATTACGCAACGCCGTATGCAATACCGCCCGGTGCTCCGTCGCATTGATCTTCTCCGCCCCGAACATCGCTCGGATACCGTCCGCAACACCACACTCGCTCGCCAGCGCCTGTAGCAAAGACAACGTCTCTTCCGTAATCCGGTTCTTCGAATAATCAAATAAAATATCTTCAAATCGCAGCGAATATTTAGCAAATCGCTCCGTATCCTGCGCAAACAAATCTCTCATATGCACCTGCTTCATTTCAGCGGCGTGCTGTTGCAGCTTTTGCCAGGCTTGGGTAGTAGTCGGATTGATCGATGGAAACATAAAACTCATAAATTAATGCACATCAAGAAATAAAGGTATTTGCCTTATAAGATTCAAAGATAAGATGTTGCATTTGGATATTTTCAAAAAATAGAACCGCTAGGAAGATGCCGGTAATCGCCGCCGGTACAACTGCCACGAGATCGCTATCGCAATAATACCCATCGCAATAATACACACCTCCGTGATCAAATGCTGCTCCCACGGACTCCCCTCCCGACGCCGCAACAGGATACCGTAAAATGCCCACATCGCTACCAATCCGTGCGTAATATTGTTACGCCACAATATCATCCACACCGCCAGTAAAGTACCCATACAGATCAATATATTAGTGATCGGTATCTGCGCCTCATCCGCCGTATCAAAGCCCCAGTATACCAGCAACACCGCAAAATTAGCCAACGTCGCTATACTGATCCAGCCCAGGTACAAACTGAACGGCACATGAATAAACACCTGCTCCCGCCCCTCACTCTGAAATGCAATACGGAACCGCCGGTGTATCATCACCAACGAAAACAATAACAACAGAATGATCCCGAATGCCACCGGGATCAGATGATAATGCCAGGCAAATATCCAACAGGCATTCGCCATACAACTCAATAACCACCAGCCTTTCATCCGCTCCATAAAATGCCGCAGACGCTCCGCCTGTGACGGAGAAAAAGCCAGCCAGCATTGGTAAACGATAAAACATAGTAACGTAACATAAATCACACTCCAGATAGAAAACGTAACGTTGGCAGGCGTAAACAAAGTAGGGTAAGCAGCCGATATCTCTCCGGGCGTCTGCCCGTTGATCGGTAATAACACCGCCATGGCATTCACCGCTACAATTACAATATATCCTATGGTATTGAAAATAGCATTCTTTCTAAACTGTAGGGTATCATGGGTAGGCGTCATACTTGGCGTCTTTTTGTTGAATAACTCTCTTTACAGGAAACAGTAAAAACCTTGCACTGCAAATATTGTTCCTGATTAAAATCGTCGCCGCCATTACCTTTATCAATGTCCGATTTAACTGTTTTCCAATTACTTTTATCTATTCTTTTACAATTATCCTTCGTCCTTTGTGCTTTTTATATTACATTTGCGCCCGTTATGACAGGAGAACAACTTAAGGCTATGAGGGACCGTTTACACGTCCTGGGAGGTTTTCTTTAACGTCCAGGACCGCATAGCTAAAATAGAAAACGACAAACAACTTACCTTGGCACCCGGTTTCTGGGATGACAACGCCAGGGCTACTTCCATTCTGAAAGAGATCAAAGTCAACAAATTCTGGGTGGACCTCTATGACCAGGTACAAACGGCCATAGAAGACAGCAGCGTGCTGAACGATTTCCATAAAGAAGGCGAAGCCTCCGAAGAAGAGGTGCAGGATGCCTATAACAAGGCCGTTACCGCGCTCGATGAACTGGAATTCAAAAGCACCCTCAACCAACCGGAAGATGAAATGGCGGGTGTACTCACCATCAACTCAGGCGCCGGAGGTACCGAAAGCCAGGATTGGGCCGAAATGCTCCTCCGCATGTATCGCATGTACGGAGAAAAACAAGGCTGGAAAGTCTCCGAAATCGACGTACAATACGGCGATGGCGCAGGTATCAAATCCGCAACCCTCGAATTCGATGGCGAATTCGCATACGGCCTGCTCAAAGCAGAAAGCGGCGTTCACCGCCTCGTACGTATCTCACCCTTCGACGCCAACGCCAGAAGACACACCTCTTTCGCCTCCGTATTCGTATACCCGCTCGTAGACGATACCATCGAGATATCCGTCAACCCGGCCGACCTCGAATGGGAATTCTATCGCTCCGGTGGTAAAGGCGGACAAAACGTAAACAAAGTCGAAACAGCCGTCCGGCTCAAACACATCCCCTCCGGTATCATCATCGAATGCCAACAGGCACGTACCCAGGGAGAGAACCGCGAAAAAGCACTCACCATGCTGAAATCTCGCCTCTACGAAGAAGAAATCCGCAAACGGGAAGAACTCAAAAACGCCACCAACGCTAATAAACGGAAAATTGAGTGGGGATCACAGATCAGATCTTACGTATTCCATCCGTATAAAATGATCAAAGATCACAGGACCGATTATGAAGTAGGGAACGTACAACCCGTGATGGATGGCGAACTCGAAGGCTTTATCAAAGCATATCTCATGATGCAGAAAGAAGAAGAGACACAATAATACCTCTTCTTCTCGCCGCTTCTATATACATCGTATCCTGTCCGGAAGTACAACACCGGATACCCAGATTGTCAAAAGGTGGTAAATTTGTAATAGGGGAGAACACCCTTTTCCCTTCCTTCATCATACCTTCACATACCAATTAGGAAGAAGTAAATCTAAACCGATGAATACAGGATATTTCGATTTTAAAGCACCAAACAATGAACCGGTTTTAAACTATGCACCGGGTTCCCCCGAAAGGGCCGCATTGAAAAAACAGCTGGCCGCATTCAAAGCAGAACAAGCTGACATCCCAATGTATATCGGTGGTAAGGAAGTCCGCAGCGGCAAAACCGTCGACCTTAGACCTCCCCACGAACTGAAACACAAACTGGGCCACTTCCATAAAGGAGATGCCAGCCACGTCAGCGCCGCCATCGATGCCGCCCTCGCCGCTCGCGAAAAATGGGCCAACACCGATTGGGAACAACGCGCCGCCATCTTCCTCCGCGCAGCAGAACTGATCGCGACCAAATATCGCTATCACATGAACGCCGCCACCATGCTCGGCCAATCCAAAAACCCCTATCAGGCCGAAATAGACAGCGCCTGCGAACTGATCGATTTCCTCCGCTTCAACGTACACTACCTCAGCGAAATATACCGCCAACAGCCTTACAGCCCCCCTGGCGTACACAATAGACTGGAATACCGCCCGCTCGAAGGTTTCGTAGTAGCCGTCACGCCTTTCAACTTCACCGCCATCGCCGGTAACCTCCCCACATCCGCTGCCCTCTGCGGCAACGTTGTCGTGTGGAAACCCGCTAACACACAGGTCTACTCCGCTAATATCATCATGAAAATATTGATAGAAGCAGGCCTCCCCGATGGCGTCATCAACCTCGTATACGCAGATGGCCCCACCATCGGTGATGTATCATTCGCTCATCCCGACTTCGCTGGCATACACTTCACCGGCTCCACCGGCGTATTCCAAACCATGTGGAAAACCATCGGCAACAATATCGCTACCTACAAAACCTACCCCCGCATCGTCGGCGAAACAGGTGGTAAAGACTTTGTAATGGTACACAAATCCGCCCCCGTAGACGTCGTAGTAACCGCCCTCGCAAGAGGCGCCTTCGAATACCAGGGCCAGAAATGCTCCGCCGCCTCCCGCGCCTACATCCCCAGCAACATCGCTGAAGAAGTAAAAAGCAAACTGGCAGCAGCACTCAAATCCATGAAAATGGGCTCCACCGAAGACTTTAGCAACTTCATCAACGCCGTGATCGATGAACGTTCCTTCGATAAGATCGCCACCTACATCGACAACGCTAAAAAAGATCCTACCGCTAAAGTCATCGCTGGTGGTAACTATAACAAAACAGAAGGCTACTTCATCGAACCTACCGTGATCGAAACCACCGATCCTAATTATACCACCATGTGCGAAGAGATCTTCGGACCCGTACTCACCATCTATGTTTACGAGGCCGAACAGTTCGAAGAAACCCTCAAACTGGTAGATAGCACCTCCGAATACGCACTCACCGGCTCTATCATCTCACAAGATAGATACGCCATCGAAGTAGCCAACAAAAAACTGGTCAATGCCGCTGGTAACTTCTATATCAACGACAAACCAACCGGCGCCGTAGTAGGACAACAACCTTTCGGTGGCGCCCGTGCCTCCGGTACCAACGATAAAGCGGGTTCACAACTCAACCTCTACCGCTGGTTAAGTGCTCGTACCATCAAAGAAACACTGGTACCACCCACCGACTACCGGTACTCCTTCCTCGATGAAGCATAAACAATATCATGGATATACCATCGCTCGGCATACCTACCGTATGCCGGACGATGGTTTTTTTATTGCCGATAATCATGGACATCCTCACCGAAACCAATAAGTATCTCTACAGCTCCAGACAGAAAAGCGTAGCCGAACTGGAACAGATACTCATCAAAGTAGGAGTACCCCCCGAACAGGCGCCACTGGAAGCACTCAACGCCTTCGAAACATACTTCTCCCAACAACTAAAGAAAAAGGGCATCACGGCAGCCATGGCCTTCGTAATACCCTTACTGTTTATCTATATCTTGTCCAATTTTATCCTCACACACCACGGCGGCAGAGGCATATTCGCCCAAACACTCTACATCCTGCCACTCGTCACCATGCTCCTATATGGCATCGTCAACGGCATGCGCCTCTGGGCCATCAAAGAAGAAATTACCTCCTTCCGCGAACTACGCAAATTATGACACCTAAGACTTGTGCTTGCTCAACGCCTCCAGCGACTCCGTCACATGCTGCTCCGCATTCATCATCGAATTGAACTGGTGCACGATCACCCCCCGCTTGTCAACCACATAAGTCACCCGCCCGGGTATCATCAGCGTCTTCGGCACCCCGAATAACTTACGTACCTTATTCCCCGGATCACTCAACAACGTAAATGGCAACCGGTGATGCTCCGCAAACTTTTTATGCGACGTCACCCCGTCCGAACTAATACCGATCACCTTCGCACCATACTGCTTAAAACTCTCATAAGCGTCCCGGAAAGAACAAGCCTCCTTCGTACAACCACTGGTCTCATCCTTCGGATAAAAATAGATCACCGCCGGCTGCTTACCCAATACCGTCGACGCATCAAACTCATGCCCGTCCTGGTCCTGCAACTTAAAAGTGGGCACCTTGTCCCCAACCTTCAACTGCGCCTTCGACGAAAAAGAAAATAATCCCATACCGAGTACTAACATAAACAAACTTTTAATCAGGTTCATAGTAATTGATTATACCTTCGAAGTTCGTACATAAATACATGCCACGATTTAACTTGGGTTAAAAAGAAAACACTTCCATAAATTTACTGTAATGTATAAGCATTTTAACAGGTGATTGACAAACACTATCTACGCATAAGATGCGGATTGTTCCGCAGAAAGTTTTTTGTCTGCTCGATTAATCATTATTTTTGAGGCTTAAAATCTTTTGCGCTTGAAGACCATACTGAATGGTACACAACTGGCTATCACTGTAGACCGGCTTTGTCACCAGCTGATAGAGAACCACCTGAATTTTCAAGAGACTGTACTCATAGGACTACAGCCCAGAGGTATATTCCTGTCCGACAGGATCTATCATAAACTCAAACAATTAATGCCAGGTACCCACATCAACTACGGTAAACTGGACATCACCTTCTATCGCGACGACTTCAATAAAGGTACCGCCCTCCACGTACCCAACGAAACAGATATCAACTTCTCCATAGAAAATAAAAAAGTAGTACTGATCGATGACGTACTCTACACCGGCCGCACCATCCGCTCCGCACTCGATGCCATGCTCGACTTCGGACGCCCCGCCGCTGTAGAACTACTCGTGCTGATAGACCGGCGCTTTAGCCGCCAACTGCCCATTCAACCAGACTACACCGGCCGCACCATCGATGCCTTCATCTCCCAGAAAGTAAAAGTACGCTGGCAGGAAAGAGATGGCGCCGACGAAGTCGTACTGGTAGAATAACCGCATACCACCCATCAGGAATGCAATACATACTAGCCTCAGCCATAAAAAAGTGATGAGTTATAACGTGTTGTGTCGTAACGCCGGGAATTTGGATTTTGGTCTTTTGTCTTTGGACTTTATATTTGCATCTTAATGTCACTTTCAGTAAAACATCTACTTGGAATTCGGGATCTGCAGCGTCAGGACATAGAGCTTATTTTTCAAACAGCTGACCAGTTTAAAGAGGTCCTGCAAAGACCCATCAAAAAAGTGCCCACCCTCCGGGACACCACCATCGTTAATCTTTTCTTCGAAAACAGTACACGTACCCGTATCTCATTCGAACTCGCCGAAAAAAGACTCAGCGCCGATACGATCAACTTCTCCGCATCCGGCTCCTCCGTCTCCAAAGGCGAAACCCTCATCGATACGGTCAATAACATACTGTCCATGAAGGTCGATATGGTCGTTATGCGACACTCCGCCAGCGGTGCACCCCACTTCCTGGCCAAACATATCAACGTACCCATCCTCAACGCAGGAGATGGCATTAACGAACATCCCACACAGGCACTCCTCGACGCCTTCTCCATCCGCGAACGATTAGGCAACGTCGAAGGAAAAAAAGTAGCTATCTGCGGCGATATCATGCACTCCCGCGTAGCATTGTCTAACATCTACTGCCTCCGCAAATTGGGCGCAGAAGTAATGGTAGTAGGCCCCCCTACATTAATACCTAAACACATGGCCGCCGCATTAGGCGTACATGTTAGCTACAACATCCGCGAAGCA
Source organism: Chitinophaga pendula (assembly GCF_020386615.1). Classification (NCBI taxonomy): domain Bacteria; kingdom Pseudomonadati; phylum Bacteroidota; class Chitinophagia; order Chitinophagales; family Chitinophagaceae; genus Chitinophaga; species Chitinophaga pendula. The sequence goes on along the minus strand of NZ_CP077769.1, from coordinate 2,985,111 downwards.
CTCAGCTGGTGCGATGTAGCAAACGTACTCCGTATTCAGCTCGAAAGACAGAACACCCCACTGTTCTCCTCCCTCCGCGAATACTCCCTCGCTTACGGCATCAACAGACAATTGCTCGATAGCATCGGCAAAGACATCGTCATCATGCACCCCGGACCCATCAACCGCGGCGTAGAGATCAACTCCGATGTAGCCGACTCCGGACAATCCATCATCCTCGATCAGGTCGAAAATGGCGTCGCCGTCCGTATGGCCGCCCTATACCTGCTCGCCGGTAAAAAAACAGAACAACAATGATCATAACCCGATCATCCGTACAATAAAAACAAGAAGGGCTGCTTCATATCAAAGCAGCCCTTCCTGTCTTATAACATACCTGCACAACTATCTGATCGGAGTACCAGTGCTGGCAGACAATGACTCAATAGCCGCCTTGATGTTAGGCTGTGGCCCAATATGACCACCACTGCCCTGAGCAATACCCGTATTGATCAGCAACGTACGGATAGCCCGAGGAGCCAGTACATTACCCGTCCTGGATTTATACCACGACTGTACCGCGATCACCGCAGATGCCACAATAGGCGTAGCAGATGAAGTACCGGAGAAATCCTTCGTATAACCAGCATTCGCACCGCCATTATACAAAGAAGTATAACCCGTAGATGTCACCGTCCAGTCACCCCAACCTTGTACATGTACATTGTCACCATAAGTAGAAAAACTGGCCTTATTACGGCCTGACTTAGTACCGGCGCCCACAATAATCGCACCGTTGTCGCCCCTGGCACGGTAACTGGCATAAAACGCACTGTTCAGATCCTGGTTACCATTACCCGCAGCCGCCACAATCACAATACCAGAATCAGTGGCCGCCTTCGTAATATCCCAAACAGACTGGTCATAATCAGCAGGTACATACTGACCTCCCTGACCACCGGTCTGCATCTCATACAGGAACACATCGCCCCGCCTTAATTTTTTCAATCCTTCAGCAATACCACCAGCTCTGCCTCTCACACGCTCAGATACCACATAAAGTGCATCCGCACCATATACCATACCTGTCACACCAAAAGAGTTTTTCTGCCCCAGAAGGATACCCGCTACCGCCGTACCATGATCCTTGAACTGATCATCAGGGGGAGGCAACAACTCCTGCGCACGCGTACCGACCAGGTCCTCATGGTTCTTGTTATATCCCCACTCAATATCCGCAATACGGATACCACCGCCGGTCACACCAATAGACCACGCATATTCCGCATTGATACCGCGTACATTCGTACCGCTGCCATCAACATCATTCTTGTAATATTGCTGCGCCGTAAAATCCGGTGTAGCAGGAGGGGGAGGAGGTGTCAATGGCGATACAACCGCATATTCTACCATATCCAGTTGCTCAAACTCGTTCGCCAATGCCAGCACTTCCGCCGGCTGCATCTGCTCCGCTTCCTTTACATACACCATACCCCGGAACGGATAAGGATTGAACTGCCCGGGCCCAACAGGCATCACCCGGCCCTGTGTCATAGCAGATTTCTCCTGGTCAGTAAAAGGAATGACCTGCTCATAACTGAAAGAATAAATTCCTTGCTTGGACTTACCCCACTGCTCCGCTACCGCCGCAGATCGCTGATTGGAAAATACCGGCTTAGCCTTTTCTACATTCAATACTTCCTCCGCTTTGAACTTTACCAGCAAACGGTACTGGCTCACTCCAGGCAGCAATTGGTTCTGACCCTTCAGACCCACTGGAGGAGACGTGCGCTCCTCCTGGGAATCGGGAGCGTCGACTTGCGTCTTCTTGGTACACCCTATAACGCTCACGCATAGGGCAATGGCTAACAATAGGCGAGTTCTCATATGATTTTATAGTTAAAGTGAATAAAACACACTAGGAGAGGACTCCTGTGATAAGTGAAGGATTAAGACAAAGTCTCATTGGTTGATATGATATGGATCTCAGAACGACTGGTTATTAAATGGTTGTTTGGTTGATGGTGCTGATACTGTAGGCTGGCTGCGGTTATACAAACGATTGGTGGCTTTTACACACTGGGTACCGGCACGTGAAATTCTGTGTCGAATATAGAAAATTATTGGCAATATAAATTAAAAATTAGCATTCACCCCAATCGTAAACGATCGGAAAAATGGATACTCATAACCGTTGATTCCATTCTGCTCAGGATCATAATACCGGATCTTCATCCGGTTTACCTCCCATAGATCCTGCCCCGAAAAATAGATCCGCAACTGCTCTATCCACGACTTCGGCCGCCCGAATTTAAAGGTATAACCCAACTGCAGATTCTTCAACCGGATATACGCCGCATTCATCAGCCAGTGAGAAGAGGGCTCCTGGTTCATATTATATCCCGCATATGGCCTGGGAAATGCCGCCTGGGGATTGTCCGGCCGCCAATAGTCCTGCTGTATATCCCAGGGCTGCCGCCAGCTATCCGTAAAAGGCAGACTATACACCGGCGGGATCAGTAACTTACGCCGGCCAACCCCCTGGAAAAAAATGGCAAAATCAAATCCCTTATACGTAAATCCAGCATCAAAACCATACACATACCGGGGATCAGGACTTCCCAGGTACACCAGGTCACCGTGATCCGACGCCGTATTAGCTCCCGTATTGATACGCCCGTCCCCGTTCACATCCACATACCGGATATCACCAGCGCCCGTTTTATCCGACTGGAAAGCATGCATAGCCACCTCCCCGGCTTGCTGGAAATAACCATTGGCCCTGTAGCCAAACAGCGAATTATAAGGATATCCTTCCAACCCGCTGTTCAATCCCGCCTGGTAACGCATCGGCCCGTCATTACGGAGTATCTTGTTGTTATCATCGAAAATGTTCGCATTCACCCAATAATTAAATGCACCCTTACGATCCCGCCAGCCTACATTCAGCTCCCATCCCTTCGATCGTAACACCGCCGTATTATAAGTCGCTGGCAACAAACCAGGCACATAGGCATTTTGGACCAATACCTGCATATTGTTATTGCGCTTCAGGAACATATCCAGCGTTACATTAAGCCGGCTGCGGAACAATCCAATATCTATCCCGGCATTGACAGATGTGATCTTTTCCCAGCTGCTGGCGCCAGGCATATACCGGTTATTACGCAAATAAGCCTCCAGCGGTAACTCCTGCTGGTAATACAGGTTCTCCCGGTACTGGTAATCATTCAGTCGCGCATAACGATTAAAACTACCTACCTGCCCCCACGAAGCACGCAACTTCAACTCATCCACAAAAGGCATCGCCTCCTTGAACCATCGCTCGTTATTGATACGCCACCCAGCCGCAATAGAGGGGAAAAATCGCCACCGGTCCGTCGGGTTTTGCATACCGCCGAAAGTCTCCAAATGAGCCGCCACCAGGTTAGCCTCCAACAAATAACGCTCGTCATGGTTCCAGTTGAAACGGGCAAAATAAGAAGACAGGAACCCACTCCCCGTATACCCCGTCTGTGTAGCCCGCTGCCGGTCTGCTATACGAAGTTTCGTTAGCTCCGTCGGACTCACCTGCGTCGCCCGGTAAGTAGTCAGCTCATGCGAATAACTGTCCAGCGAATAACCTCCGAGCAAATGCAGATGATCATCCGCAGCAACCGGTAGCTCATAGTCCGCCAGCAATTGCAGGTTATGCTGCACCGTCGTCAGACGGGTATCCTTCAAAGAATTAGGCCGGTACAGATTGCGCACAAGCCAATCACCGTTCCATAATGGGATCGTTCGCCGCGCCAGCCGGTCATCATATTGCTGCCATTGCGGACTATACACCGCCTTCAACGTCAACCCGGGCAGCAGATGCTCCGCCTTCAGCGTGAACACACCACTGGCATATCGTGTCATCTCATCCCGCTTCCCACCGTCCTTCAATACCGCATAAGGATTGAATATCCCAGTGTACTTCTCCGTACCAGGCACAAACACCGGAATATTCGAGGGCGCCTGGTACAGGTAGTTCAGCATCCCATAGTTACCGTCCACCGGCCAACTGGGTGATACCGTATGATTCTGCACATAAGTCAACCCCGATTCCAGGCTCAGATGGCTACTCAGCTGGTTGTTCATATTGAAGCGTACATTCGTACGCGAAGTATTATCCGGTCCTATACGGAACAACCCCATACGGGCAAAATGCCCGACAGACAACAAATATTGATGTCGCTCACTGCCGCCCTTGACCGTAATATTATGTTTCTGTGTAGTACTGCTACTTCTCGTCAACGCCTGCAACTGGTTCAAGTCACCGTAATACTCAAAACGACCGTCCGGCAACCGGATCGCATTGATAGCCGGATCTTTTAACAACACCAGCTGCTCCGGACTCCAGAACGGTGGTAAGCCCGCATTCGCTGCGGCTACATTCAACTGCTCCGCCTCCTCCCAGGCATGCAAACGCTTCGGCAGATTGATAGGCCGCTCCACACCGGCAAGACTGCCATACTCCACACTCAACTTACCGGCCTTGGCACGTTTAGTCGTCACCAGCACCGCCCCGCCTGCCGCCAACGGCCCATAAATAGACACCGCCGCCGCATCCTTCAGCACCGATACCGATTCAATATCCTCCGGGTTCAGCAGCGTCAGCGACCCAACCGCCCCGTCAATCAGCACAAATGGCTCACTATTATTCACAGAAGATAAACCGCGTATCTGTATGTTAAACCCTTCCTTTCCTGGCTGCCCGTTACTACGGGTCACCAGCAATCCCGGGGCAGTACCTTGCAACGCCGCCAGCACATTAGAAACAGGCCGGCTCTTCAGCCTTTTCCCTTCCACCCGCGCAATAGCACCAGTGATATTAGCCCGGTTCTGCAGATCATACCCGATGATTACCAGGTCGTTCAATACCTTCGTATCCCCTTGCAACACCACCGCCAGGTTCTTCCGGTCCTTCAACACCACCTCCTGCGGAATATAGCCGATCAGCGAAAATTGTAACACCGCCGCCCCACTGCCCACCTCCAGTTTGAAATAACCGTTACCGTTAGTGCTGGCCCCGTTCCGCGTGCCTTTCTCCCGCACCGATACCCCCGCCAGCACATGCTCCCCGTCCGTCACCACACCACTCACCGTCACTGCCTCCGCATGGTTCGTACTCCCGCGGATAGAGCGGGAGAGAAGCGGAGAGCTCGTCTGCGGATACACAATGATCTGCTTGTTACGGATCTCGTAAGCATAGTTAGTATAGGCAAACATCTTACCCAACACCTGCTCCAAAGGAGCGTCTTTCACTTGTAAGGAAATAGGGGGCGCATTGTCAAGCGCCGTAGTGGAGATAGCAAAAGTAAGCCCCGTCTGCTGCTCTATCAGCCGGATCACCTGCTTCAGGTTCGCCCGGTACACCCGGATCGTCACCTTGCCGTTCCCATCCGCAGCCGGCACCACTTGGCTCATCACCGGCATAGCCATAAATAACGAGATGCCCATCGGCAAAAAAAACCGTGGGCATAGCCGTGCCATAGTGCGCAGCACCTGATATAATGCATGTAGGATAGCCACCATATCGGGTCTGCTAGTAAATTTCTACGAGACTGTCTTTTTGTGTTACCTCGACCTGTAAGGCCTTTGAGATAGTACGTAATACCTCCGGCAGCGACTCCTGCTGGAAAGAAGCTACCAGCTTTTTATCTGCCAGAGATGGGTCTTTTATATTAACCTGTACATGGTACACATTTGATAATACTTCACCTACCTCTGATAAAGGGGTGTCCTCAAATATCAAACGCCCCGTTTTCCAGGCAATGACATTACTGTTCTTAAGATGCTCGCGCGTACTGATCGTCTCATGCGCCTGCAACATATAAGCCTCCAGCCCCGGCGTTAAGATGACGGACTTTTTCGTCTTCCGAAAATAAGCTTGCACCTTACCACTCTGTACATACACCTTCACTCCCGCAGCCGTCTGCTTGAGGTCAAAAGCCGTCCCCAACACCTGCACATCCACATCCTCCATATGCACCACAAATGGCTTCTCCGGCATTTGCGCCACGTCCAGGAATACCTCCCCGTGCTGCACATACAGATCACGGCTGTTACCCTTGAACTTAGGCGGATATTTTACCTTAGTATGCGCATTCATATACAAAGCCGTCCCGTCAGGCAACCGCAAACTGTCCGTATGCTGCGCCGTCTGCTGCACCCGCAAAGCCGGTGGCTTTAACCATAATACACCACCCACCACTACGACTACCGCCGCTGCTGCCCACCATATACGCGATCGCATCAACCGGACCTTACCAGTCCTCACCGCCGGTACCTCCTGTATCTTCACCGCCTCTTCCGGCAACACCAACTGCGGAGCCAATAACTCCCATTCCAGCTCCACCTGGTAAGCAGGCGCCGCCGGGATCGCTTCCCCTTGCCATAAGGCCTTGGTTTCCAGGAAAATATCCAGGTTAGAGGGGTCCCGCTGCAACCAGGCATCCAGTGCCTGCTTGTTCTCCTCTGATGCTGGTTCCTCCAGGTAGCGGATCACTATATCAATATCGGGTGTCGTGTTCATCATGACGCTTCATAATATAATACAATCAATAATGGAGTTACCATTAGGGTAACACCAAAAAAAATAACAGCACCTGGAGGACTATTGTTGGTTGAGTAGTTCCACGCGGATCCTTTTTAAGGCATTCGTTAGATGAGTATACACCGTATTAATAGATATATTCAGCTGGGTCGAAATCTCAGTAGGGGATAATCCACTGAAACGGCTCATTTCAAATACCCGCCGGCACTGGTCCGGCAACTTCTCTAATATTGCGTGATATTTCGCTTCCAATTCCTTGTACTCTAGGGATAAACTCTCCGCAGCTGGCGCAGTAGTATGCAGCTGCTCCTTCGTATACTGTTGCTGTCGCTGGTTCTTCTTGATACGGTTTAGACAGGTATTCACCGTGGCTCGCGCCAAATAATGCTGCAATGGCGCACGCTCATCCAGATTGTCCGCCGTACGCCACAAATTGAGAAATACATCCTGTACCATGTCCCGCGCCTCATCCTGGTCCTTCAAATACCGAAAGGCAATACTGAACATAGCCGGCGAATATTCCTTAAACACAATCCCATATATCTCCCGATCCCTGTTACGGATACCCTGCACAATTTCTGTATTACTAAGCGGCAACATCCTTTCTTTGGCTTTTATTTAATAGGTTCTGATCGTTATTTTGACTTCCAGTGGGCTATGGGCTTGCAGATCACAATTGGGCAAATTTAAATTATTATCATTAATAGGCCCATTATTTATCAACCGTAGCACGATCTTGCAGCAAGTAAGATGCCACATTAGTGTTATACCCACAAAAACTTACAGATATCACAAAGAATCCCCTTTTTTCTTAAAAAAAAGTTAAAGCCGCACTTTTTACACCTACCGGCTAATGGTAACCCACCAACCTGATGTATAGTTAGTAAAGGGACAATACAAATGCCTGCTTAACAGGCACCATTAAAAAGTCACAACAATTATTATACGTAATCTTTATTACAAAAACCTAAAAGTCAACGCCATGAAAAAGACGAGAATCGGTATGCTGGCACTAGCCGCATTGGCATTTGGAACTTTCGCATTCAAAGGTGCAGAAGGTGGAAGCATCAGCGGTAAAGTAACACCGGCTGAAGGCGCCCAGGAAGTATGGGCCATACAGGGTACAGATACCCTCAAAACAGTAGTAACAGATGGAGCCTTTAACCTCCAGAATGCAAAAGCAGGTACCTACACCGTCATCGTTGATGGTAAAGATCCCTACAAAGATGCAACCCTGCAGGAAGTAAAGGTAGAAGATGGCAAAGCCACCGACCTGGGTGAAATAAGGTTGGAAAAATAAATACCCTGCACCCGCAGATAAAATAGCTTTTCTCTAGGCATGATAGAAAAAGTTGGACCTACAAAAGGCCGGTTAGTACCCCCGTACTGCCGGCTTTTTATTTGCCAAAACAACAGCCCCTCCGCTATTTCTTGAACATAAAATATACCGCCGCCAATATACAGGCAAACGATACCAGGTAGTTCCAACGTAATGGCTCCTTCAAATAAAAGATCGCAAACAACGCAAATACCGTCAGCGTCACCACCTCCTGTATCGTCTTCAACTGAAACCCGCTAAACCCCTCCTGTGCCCCATAACGGTTCGCCGGTACCATAAAACAGTATTCAAAAAATGCAATCCCCCAACTGATCAGGATCACCTTCCATAAAGCCGTCCCCTGATACTTCAAATGCCCATACCAGGCAAACGTCATAAACGTATTCGATACTAATAACAAAAGAATGGTACGCATGACCCCAATATATATAATCTTATGGTTTATTAAACATCGCCGCAATACGATGCTTGGAAATTTTACTTTTACCTAGTATTTTTATCTCGAACAGTTTATGAACCTAAACCTGCAGAGTGGGGGACACAGCCTATACACAATTACTAATAGAAAGGATCGCTACCTTGGCAGACCAAAATGCCTATAAGGAGCTGTTCCGTACCTTCTACAAACCACTCAGCCAATTCGCAGATTCCATCCTTAGAAACAAAGAGTCTGCCGAAGAAGTGGCCTCCGACGTTTTTGTGAACGTCTGGAAAAACCGCGAACGCCTCCTCAACATTGCTAACATCAAAGTATACCTCTACGTCTCCACCAAAAACACCGCCCTCAACTATCTCGCCCGCGAACAAAAAACCAAACATTTCAGCCTCGATGACCTCACCGTCGAAGTATCTCTCTCCGATATCTCCCCGGAAGAACTCCTCATCTCCCGCGAAATGATGCGCAAACTCCAAATCGCCGTCAACAGCCTCTCCCCAAAACGCAAATTAATCTATAAACTAATCCGCGAAGATGGCCTCCGCTACAAAGAAGTCGCCCAGATACTCGATATCTCTGTCAATACTATCGATGTCCATATGGCACATGCAACCAAACATATTGTGAAATGCATGACGTTGACTATTAATAAGTTGTAAATGTGCCTACCGGCAAATGCACTCCCATGGCCACTCTTGGCATCACGTCCACCTCTCCTGTATCATTCGTATAATTAACCTATAGCATTCCTATAACCATCCCCCCTAAATCACCCGCAAAAAAAAAATTAAAACATAGTAGTAGAAGATCCAAAAAACATTGTCCTAACTATAACAAGCAGCTGTAAATTCCATGGAACAAGAAAGAATCTGGTGGCTAATAGGCCGGAAAATAGGTGGAGAAGCCACACTGGATGAGTTGCGGGAATTGGAAGAATTGCTAAAGCAGGATGCCGCATTGCGATACAGGATCTCCCTCATAGAACCCGTAGAGCATAAAAAAAAGGAAATAGACGTCCATACCACCCAGGCGCTGTCACGTCACATGCACCGGATGGAAACACTATTTCCCCACGACTTTAAAGAATCAGGTACCACCATACCGCCAGCAATAACACCGGCTCGCCGGAAAATACCACTGCTCATCATAGGAGCAGCAGTCGCATTACTCGCCGCCGGCAGCTCGTACCTGTTTCGTCAACACGACAGTACACCGCCCGCCATCGCGCAGGAAAGACAACTGTCCACCTTGAATGGATCAAAAACTAAAGCCGTCCTGCCAGATGGCACCATCGTATGGCTCAACGGGGGAAGCCACATCTCGTACAAACAATCCTGGAAAGGAGAAAAAAATAGAGAAGTCACCTTAATAGGAGAAGCATTCTTTGATGTAGCTAAAGAACCTTCACAACCTTTTATCATACATACCAATAACATCGAAGTGAGAGTACTGGGCACTTCCTTCAATATCAAAGCTTACCCGGAAGATAAAACCATCGAAACATCCCTGGTAAGTGGCGCAGTAGAAATTTTGATCAAAGGCGAACAACAACAACGCATTGTACTAATGCCAAGCCAAAAACTCGTTATACCAAATAAAGAATATATTAACACGACCGCAACAACAGTAGCCGAAGTGGGACAAAAGAAACCAATACCAGTATACCAGGTCGAACCGCTCACCGTCAACCCGGTAGATAGCCTCGTCGCCGAAACCGCCTGGCGCGATAACTACCTCGTATTCGAAAATGATGGCTTCAACGAGATCGCTGCCAAACTGGAAAGATGGTTCGGAGTCAAAATACACTTCGAAAACAAACAACTGTTGCAATACCGGTTCACCGGCAAATTCGAAAAAGAAACAATAACGGAAATATTGAACGCATTACAATTCACAACACCCTTCCACTATAGGGTAGAAGAACAGGAAATATTTATCAACCAATAATAGAACGATTGAATAAGTGGCTTATGAATAATAAACATTCCGGATTTTAAAATATCGCCAACAATTAAGAAGGAACAAAAAGAGGAAATGCTGCAACATTTCCCCTTGTAACGATCATCTCAGGCAGTAGGCGCATTCGTCATGTATGCCTGCCTGGAATTTATTGACCTATCACAATCTAAAAGTATGCAAAAAAACAGACTTAATGTCCTTCCATTGTCCCCTTACACAATCGGAAAAGCATTTTTGCTGATGAAACTATCTTTCTTCATTGTCCTGTTATCCTGCATGCAGGTATGGGGTAACGCCAACGGACAACGCCTGATCACTGTCAATCTCAACGATGTGCAGTTAACCAAATTGCTCAAAGAGATCGAAAAACAAAGTGACTTCCGCTTCGTTTACCGCAACGACATGATCCCCACCAATCGCAAAGTAAGCCTGCATGCAACCAACGCCAGCCTCGACCAGGTAATGGCCGCCGTATTGTCTAAAACAGACCTTACATACCGCCTGCTCTCCAGCAATCTCGTGGCCATCGCTCCCGAAAATGCCAACATAGCAGAGATCACCGTAAAAGGTAAAGTGACCAACGAACTGGGGCAACCACTGCCCGGCGTATCCATCCGCATCGTCAACATTAACCGCGGTAGCTCCACCGATGCCAATGGCGAATACGAAATAAAAGCACCTTCTACTGCCGTACTCGAATTCACCCACATCGGCTTTATCCAGCAACGTGTACCCGTCGAGAACCGTAAAGTCCTCAACATTACCTTGAAAGATGATGCCAAAGGTCTCAGCGAAGTCGTGGTAGTAGCCTATAATACACAAACAAAGGCGTCCTTCACCGGTTCCGCCTCCACATTGAAACCCCAGGCCTTCGATAAAGCCCCCAGAGCCAGCTTCCAGGAAGGCCTCCAGGGTAACATCGCGGGCGTACAATCCGTAAATGGCTCCGGCCAGCCAGGCTCCGTTCCCAACATCCGCATCAGAGGCGTCGGATCCATCACCGCCGGTAGCACACCACTATATGTAATAGATGGCGTACCCGTAGTCAGCAGCTCCATCACCGACTATAACGTAAATAACCTCGCAGGTATCAACGGCGCCGACATCGAGTCCGTAACCGTCCTCAAAGATGCCTCCGCAGCCTCCCTCTACGGCTCCCGCGCCGCCAACGGAGTAATACTCATCACCACCAAAAAAGGGAAATCAGGCAAAACATCCTTCAGCATATCCGCTCAACAGGGTGTCAACCTCCTCACCATCCCTAAAAAAGATCGCCCCCTTAACACCAGCGAAATGGTAGAACTACTCCGCGAAGGATTCACCAACCGCTACCCGGGCAAAGTAGATTCCTTCAATAACGTAGTCCTTAAAAACGCAGGGATCGATACCACCGTCAACACCGACTGGATCGACGCACTCACCCGCTCTGGCAACTTCTCGCAGGTAAACCTCTCCGCTTCCGGTGGCAACGACAAAACACGCTTCTACGCCTCCGGTGGTATCTATAACTCTAAAGCCGCCCTCAAAGGCGTAGGATACAATCGCGCTACCGCTAAAGTAAATGTCACCAACACCGCCAACGATCGCCTGTCTTTCGACCTCAACCTGGGCCTCAATTACCAAAAAGGAAATGCCGTGGGTGACGCCGGTGGCTTCGCCAACCCGGTACGTTCCCTCTACCGCCTCCAACCATGGTTGCGCATTTATAACCCGGATGGCTCCTACGACTTTAGCTACAACTCTACCTTCAACCCGGTAGCAGTTAACGAAGCAACTACCCGCGAAGCCGCCATCTACGGCCTCCTCGGTAGCGTAGGCGCTAAATATAAAATTATGGACTGGCTGAGCTTCGAAACCAAACTGAGTCTCGACCTCAACTATGTACAAAATAGCTACTTCTATCCCCCCGAATTCGGCGATGGCCGCACCGTCAACGGTAGAGGCTCCTTCGGTACCAGCTTGTGGAACAACTGGGTAAGCACCAACATCCTCCGCTTTAATAGGAAATTCGGCGTCGACCATGGCGTTAGCGCTTTCCTGGGTTACGAAGCACAACGCACCCGCAACAACACCAGCACAACCGTCGCCTCTAACTTCCTCCCGGGTAAAACAACCTTGGCCAACGCGTCCAAACCCGAAGGCACAGAAACTACCCAAACGGAAAACGCATTGACAGGGGCATTCGTAAATGCCAGCTACAACTTCCGCGAAAAATACTACCTGAGCGGCTCCGTACGCCGTGATGGCTCCTCCCGGTTCGGCGCCGACAGACGCTTCGGTACCTTCTGGTCCCTAGGCCTCGCCTGGAACGTCCACATGGAACCTTTCATGCAATCACAACAAACCTTCAGCGAACTGAAACTGCGCACCAGCTACGGTACCAATGGTAACCAGGATATCGGCAACTTCGCCTCCAGAGGCCTTTACAACAGCGGCTCCGACTACGATGGCAGACCAGGATACGCCCTCTCGCAATTCCCTAACAGATACCTCACCTGGGAACAAAACAAACCATTCAACGTAGGCCTCGACTTCGGCCTCTGGAAAAATCGTATCACCGGTACCATAGAGTACTATGAACGCGTAACGTCCAGCCTCCTCCTCGATGTACCCGTATCCTCCGTTAACGGGGTTACCACCGTCGCCCGCAACGCCGGTAGCATGAAAAACAGCGGATGGGAAATCACCTTGTCATCCCGCAACATCATCTCCGACAATGATGGGGGCTTCAACTGGAACACCGACTTCAACATCTCCACACAAAAAAATCGCATCACCCAACTGGATAACGATATGACCGGTACCTTCCTGCGTACCGTAGGCAACGACTTCTATCAATATTTCATGCAGGGATTCGCTGGCGTAGATCCGCAAACAGGAGAAGCCCTCTGGTATAAAGATGGCTCCAAATCAGGTACCACCAAAAATTATGGCGAAGCACAACGCTTCACTCAGGGTAGCGCATTACCCAAATTCTTCGGCGGCCTCACCAACTCCTTCGGATACAAAGGATTCTCCCTCAGCTTCCAGGTCTTCTTCAACTGGGGAAACAAAGTATTCGATAGCTGGGCCTCCTTTACCGAATCAGATGGTAGCAGCGGCTTCAACGCCACCGGCAAAATGTCCCGATACCTCTACAACAACCGTTGGCAGAAACCTGGCGATATCACCGACGTACCTAGAGTATTCTACCTCGGCAGACAAACAGGATTGTCCAACCAGAACTCTTCCCGCTTCATCTACGATGGTAGCTACATCCGCCTCAGAGACGTCACCTTCGCATACCAACTGCCAAAAAGCTGGCTGCAAAGCGCTAAGATCAAAGATGTCAAACTGTACGTAAGAGCCAATAACCTCTTCACCTACGTAAAAGACAAACACCTGACCATGGACCCGGAAGTACCGGTAACAGGTGTTTTCGACCAGAGACCTCCCGTGTTCAAAACTCTCCTCGCTGGTATCGACATCAACTTCTAACCTTTATAGCTTGACCAAAAAAACAGAACTATGAATCGCTTCTCCTCTAAATATAAATACCTGTTACTCGCCTTGGCAGCTCCGGCACTAATCACCGCTTGCAGCAAAGACTTCCTGAGCGTAAAGCCGGAACAGGCCACCGAAATACCCGACGCAATCGTCGACCTCCCCACCATGAGAGCCGCCGTATCAGGAGACTACAACTTCCTCCAAAGCGAAAGCTATTACGGACGAACCTACTCCATTATCCCAGAATTAATGTCGGATAATGCTTTCATCAGTGTATTAAATAGTGGTCGCTACCGCAGTCAGGATCAGTATGTTGTAATTGCAACTGAAACTACTACTTCAGATACCTGGAACCTGCTCTATCGCGTAGTCGCCAATAGCTGCCTCCTCATCCAAAAAGGCCCGGGCATCAAATTGACCGAAACACCGCGCGATACCGCCGAAGCCAGACAACTGCTCGGAGAAGCATACTCCCTCAGAGCATTCGCTTACTTCGACCTCTGCCGCCTATACGCACAGCCTTACAACGCTACTCAGAATGCCGGCCACATGGGCGTACCGATCGTAACTACCATCGATCCCGATCAACCACAATTCCCGGCACGTAGCACCGTCAAACAAAACTATGACCTCATCATAGCCGATCTCAATAAAGCATTGGAACTACTCCCGGCAAACGTAGGCACCAAAGGCCGCTTTAACATACATGCCGCCCGCGCCCTACTCAGCCGCGTAATGTTATATAAAGAAGATTGGACCGCAGCAGAAGCCACCGCCACCGAAGTGATCACAAAGGGTGGATACACACTCCTCGACAACTCACAGGTAATTACCGGTTTCAAAACAAATGCAAACACCGAAACTATCCTCGAAGTAGTAAATACACCAACCGACAACAGAGGCACTAACTCCCTCGTATATATGTACGCCCAGGGTGGCTACGGCGATGCCATCGCCACCGCCGACCTCTATAACGCCTACACCGCCACCGACGCCCGCCGCCAATTCATCACCAGAGGCAGACGCACCGGAAGCGGAGGAGAGAACCCGGGTTATATCATCAATAAATACCAAGACATCAACAACTTCAGCGAAAACCTGAAACTCATCCGCCTCGCAGAAATATACCTTAACAGAGCCGAAGCACTCGCCCGCCTGGGCCGCGACGCAGACGCACAGAAAGATCTCAACCTGATCGTGAAAAGAGCAGATCCCACCGCTCCCAATATCACCCTCACCGGCAACGATCTCCTCAAAGCGATCTGGAACGAACGCCGCAAAGAACTGGCCTTCGAAGGATTCCGCCTCTTCGACCTCAACCGCACCAAACAGAACTTCACCAAGTTCTTTAGCGGCAACTCAACCCTCGCTATCACCTATCCTAATGATAAAGTCATCGCTCCCATACCTCAACGGGAACTCGATGCCAATCCAAACATCAGAGGACAGCAGAACAAAGGTTACTAGACCAACCTCCTCATCTGTCTCGAATAAATACGCTCCGGTACCAACAGTATCGGAGCGTTGTTTTTTTATCCACAACTCCCCCCGGCTATCACATTTTTATCGCAGCGCACAATTAATTATTATTTTTGACGATCTGTAAACCACGTACCTGTATATGCTTTTGAGAAATTGTATCGCACTGTTAATAGGATTGACAGCCGCTATCCCAGCTTGGGCACAACCTTCGCCCTCGCTGAATGCTGCTGAGATTAAACTGAAACTGCGTAAACTGGACACCTTGGGTAGCGTACTGTACGTCGCCGCCCACCCGGATGATGAAAACACCAGGTTGCTGGGATACCTCGCCCAGGAAAAGTGCTACCGTACCGGGTACCTTTCCCTCACCCGCGGCGACGGCGGCCAAAACCTCGTCGGCGACGAACAAGGAGAACTCCTCGGCCTCATCCGCACACAAGAACTGCTCGCCGCCCGTCGTATAGATGGCGCCGAACAATTCTTTACCCGCGCCCGCGACTTCGGATTCTCTAAAAACCCGGCAGAAACATTCACCATCTGGGATAGAAAGAAAATACTCGGCGACGTCGTATGGGTCATCCGCAAATTCCAACCCGATATCATCATATGCCGCTTCCCGGCCGATAGCAGAGCAGGCCACGGCCACCATACCGCCTCCGCCATCCTCGCCGCCGAAGCATTCGACGCCGCCGCCGACCCAAAACAATACCCCGAACAACTGCAATACCTAAAACCCTGGCAGGCCAAACGCCTCCTCTGGAACACCTACTCCTTCGGCTCCATCAACACCACCGCCGACGATCAATTCAAGATCAACGTAGGCGTATTCAATCACCTCCTGGGTAAAGGTTATGGAGAAATAGCGGCAGAAAGCCGCTCCCAACACAAAAGCCAGGGCTTCGGCGTACCAGCCGCCCGTGGCACAGCCCTCGAATATTTTACCCCCATTAAAGGCCCCGCTCCGAAAAATAACCTCCTCGATGGCGTCTCCACCTCCTGGGATAGAATACCCAATGCCGGAAACATCCCCGCCCTGGTAGACAATGCCACCGCCGCATATAATATGGATAACCCCGCCTCCGCCGTTCCTGCCTTGCTCGAACTCCGTAAAGCCTTGCAACAACTACCACAGAGCTATTGGCGCGATATCAAACTGAAAGAAACAGAACAACTGGTCATCGCCTGCACCGGCCTCTGGGTAGAAGCCTATAGCCAGCAACCTACCCTCACTCCCGGACAGAACGCCCCAGCATCCGTACAACTCATCGTCAACAGTAATATCAATGTACAACTGTCCAGCCTGCACATCCCCGGCAAAGACACCGCATTGAATAACACCTCCCTACAGCCAGGACAACTAATCACCTTCCCGCAACAACTCAACGTACCCAATACCACCGTATTTACCCAACCGTACTGGCTCCGCCAGGACCATACCGCTGGCGAATACGGCATCCCCGACCCAATGTTGGTAGGATATCCTGAAAACATACCGCCGCTGGAAGCGTCCATCGACCTCACCATCGCCGGCCAACCATTCAACATCCACAGACCCTTCCAATACAAATACACCGACCCGGTTAAAGGAGAACTGTACGAATCCCTCGTCATCGCTCCCCCCGTAGTCGCCACATTGGCCACGCCAGTATGGATATTCACCGACACAAAAGCCCAGGTGGTACCAATTAAATTGAAGGCCATGACCACCGGCGCCAAAGGAGCCGTTACCTTACGCCTCCCGCATGGATTCTCCGCACAGGAACAAACCCAGCCTTTCGAACTCTCCGGCAAAGGCGACGAAAAAGAAATACGCTTCCACGTCGCGCCCGCAAAGATCAATGGTGCCAATAAAACCGACTCCTTCACCGTAGTAATAAATGTCAACGGCAAAGAATACACGCAAAGTATCCTCCAGATCAACTACGACCACATCCCCTCCATCACATTATTCCCCACCGCCCAGGGCAAGCTGGTTACCGTCAGCCTGCAACACAATGGCAACAAATTGGGATATATTGCAGGAGCAGGAGATAAAGTGGCCGCCGCCCTCCAACAGGTAGGGTATCAAGTCTCCCTCCTGGGCGAAAAAGAGATCATGGATGGATCACTCCAACAGTACGATGCTATCATCACCGGCGTAAGAGCGTATAATACAAACCCTCGCCTCAAATATTGGCAACCCAGACTGCTCGAATATGTGAAGAATGGAGGAACACTCCTGGTACAATACAACACCAATAGCCCGCTGGTAACCACCGAACTGGGCCCATACCCATTCGCACTCTCCAGGGACAGGGTCACCGACGAAAACGCATCCGTGCAAATACTCGATGCCGCCAAAGACATCATGCAGTATCCCAACAAATTGTCCCAACAGGACTTCGATGGCTGGGTACAGGAAAGAGGACTGTACTTCCCGGAAAATATAGATAACCGGTATGGTAAACTCTTCTCCATGCAAGACAAAGACGAACCGCTCCGCGACGGCAGCACCATCATCGCCCGCTACGGAAAAGGCAGATACGTATACACCGGCCTGTCTTTCTTCCGCCAATTACCAGCCGGCGTACCGGGAGCTTATCGCTTATTCATAAATTTGCTCTCCGATAAAAAATAAATATTATGGCAAAAAAGCCGGATAGCTCCCGCCGCTCCATCGCCGCCGGACTGTGTATAATACTAGGCATTGTGATAGGGATCGCTATCAAACGGGTACACATAGGCCTGCTCATCGGCCTCGGACTCGGTCTGCTGGGTGGTGGACTCCTCTCCGGAAGAAAATAATGAACCTGTAATCTAAACCACTTAATACAACATCATGAAAGAACGCCCGCCATTATTCCCGGCCTGGTGGATGTGGTATGCACTGGTCATCCTTACCCTCGTCGCATTAATACTGTTTTTCTATTTCTTCACTAAAGCTTTTTCATGAGTATAGCAGATTGGATCGTGCTGATAGGCACACTAACCGGCATCATATGTTATGGTATCTGGAAAAGCAGAGGCCAGCGGGACATCAGCGACTACTTCCTGGGTAGCCAATCCATGCCTTGGTATATCGTACTATTATCCATCATAGGCACACAGGCAAGTGCCATCACCTTCCTGTCCGCACCAGGCCAGGCATTCACCGATGGCATGCGATTCGTACAATACTACTTCGGATTGCCACTCGCAATGGTCATCCTCTGCATCACCTTCGTACCCATCTTCCATAAATTGAAAGTGTATACCGCCTACGAATACCTGGAGATGCGATTCGACCTCAAAACACGCACACTCACCTCCGCACTGTTCCTCATACAGCGCGGATTATCCACCGGTATCAGCATTTACGCCCCGTCCATCATACTGTCCTCCCTGCTGGGCTGGAATATATATTGGACCAATATCGTCATGGGCGGACTACTCATCGTCTATACCATGGCAGGAGGAACCAAAGCCGTCAGCTACACCCAAACCCTCCAGCTAGGGATCATCTTCGTCGGTATGTTCCTCGCCGGATGGATGGTCATCCACCTCCTCCCCGCAGACATCGGCTTCAAAGATGCCCTCATGACCGCCGGCAAAATGGACAAACTCAACGTCATCGTCACCGACTTCCAATGGAAAGACCGCTATAATATATGGAGTGGCCTCATCGGTGGGTTCTTCCTCGCATTATCCTACTTCGGCACCGACCAGTCCCAAGTAGGCCGCTACCTCACCGCCCGCTCCGTCACCGAAAGCCGCCTCGGACTCCTCATGAATGGCCTGGTAAAAGTACCCATGCAATTCCTGATACTACTCCTCGGTGCCCTCGTATTCGTATTCTATCTCTACTTCAAAGGCCCCGTTTTCTTCAACCAGGCCCAACTAAACAAAGTATACACCACCGCAGAAGGCCCGGCCCTCAAAGCACTCGAACAGGAACATGCCGCCCTGGCATCCCGCAAACAACAACAGGTGAAAACATTGGCCGCTTCCCTCAAACAAAAAGATGAAACAGCCATCGCCAACGCCAAAAGCCAACTCAAAGCAACAGAAATGGCTTCCGACAAGGTCCGCATGAAAGCCGTCGAGCTCATTAAAAAAGCCGACCCTGCCGCCGATACCAACGATACCAATTATATATTCCTTCACTTCGTGGTCAATAACCTCCCCAAAGGACTGGTAGGATTGCTCATCGCCATCATCTTCCTGGCCGCATGGGGCAGCATCGCCGCCGCACTCAACTCACTGGCATCCACCACCGTGATCGATATCTATAAACGGATGATCAGCACCGGCAATACCGAAGAACATTACCTGTCCGTCTCCAAATGGTGGACATTGGTATGGGGCGTCTTCTGCGTCGCCGTCGCCCAGTTCGCCAGCCAGCTGGGAAGCCTCATCGAAGCCGTCAATATCCTGGGCTCCCTCTTCTATGGCGTCATACTCGGCATATTCCTCGTCGCTTTCTATATGAAATGGATAGGTGGGACGGCCATCTTCTACGCCGCCATCATCTCTGAAGTACTCGTCATCACCGTCTATAAATCAGATATCGTCTCCTTCCTCTGGCTCAACGCCATCGGATGCCTGCTCGTACTCGTACTGGCAGCTATCATCCAACTATTCTGCAAACCAGCTATGAATAGGGAAGAAGAATGCTACTGATCATACACACCGACATACGATCTCATAACGAAGAAGGGCTGACCATCACGGTCAGCCCTTCCATTTAATGAGATAGTAAGGGTATCAACTACAAAGTAGCGATCAGTTTGTTGTTCAACGCTACATAGTCATCGTTACCGGCAGCTTTAGCCAGTTCGATAGACTGAAGCGCAGTAGCTTTCGCACCGGCTTTGTCGCCCATAGCAGCCTGCAGCTTCGCCTTATTATGGAATACCCAGAAAGCTTTCGGGTTCTCCTTGGCAGCAGCATCCAGCCATGCAAGCGCCTGCTTCTTATCACGGCCAGTCTCCATATAGAACATAGCCGCCTGGAAATAAGGCTTCTTGTCACCTTTCATCGCAGCATCAATAGCAGCAGCGATCTTACCGTCGATCTCCGCTTTGATCTCAACAGGTACCAATATACGATCCCACAACAGCATCATGGTCATCTTATCCGCACTGATCTCGTCAAAGTTGATCATAAAGCTCTCTACCGCAAATGGCATCTCCACAGGAGCTACCTTCACACGAACCACATCGTTCTCCTGCTTGTAAGCAGAAGGAGAGGTCACATCCAGGCTCTTGCTCAGGATCACCGTCCACTCGCGTTGGCCCGGAATAGTCAGCAAACCATACTTACCTGCTTTTACAGGGGTACCGCCGAAGATCACATCCTCACCGAAAGTGATCGTAGTCGCATTATTAGCACCGGTTCTCCATACCTTGCCATATGGAACCAGGTCGCCCATCACCGTACGGCCTTTTATCGCCGGACGGGAATAACTAACCTCTACAGAAGAAAGTGCAAAGTCCTGTTTAATAGTCTGAGCAGGAGAGGGCGCGGGCGTTTTCAGACCCTGTGCCACCGATGTTTGTGCCCAGCACATCAGCGCACAGCCCGCAAGGGTAAAGTAACGTAACGTTTTCATATTAGGGTGTTTAATTCTGCTATTCTATCATGCCATTCCGGAAAGCGTACAACACCAGCCCTACCGTATTTTTTACATTCAGCTTCTCCAGCAATTTCTGCCGTATACCCTCCACCGTACGAGGACTTAGAAAGATCTGCTCAGAGATCTCCTGCGTCGTACACTCATTGCAAATAAGACGCAATACCTCCAGCTCCCGCTCATTCAACTGTATCTCGTTATTGTTGAACGTCGGCTTGAACTGCTGCTTGCTCTTATGCAATACCTTCTTCAGCAATGCCAGGTTCACATTCTCATTGAAATAGAAACCCTTATCATACGTAGTGCAGATAGCCTCGTAGATCTCCTCCGGCTCCGCATTCTTCAACAGATACGCATTCGCCCCGTTCTCTACCAGGTGGACAATAAAATTGTCATCCTCAAACATCGTCAGTATAATGATCTTCATCTGCGGATACTTCTCCTTCACCCGGATAGTCGCCTGTATCCCATCCATATTAGGCATCTTCAGATCCATCAGGATCACATCCGGCAAATGCTCATCCAGGTGCTCCAGCAAATGAGCACCATCCTCTGCCTCCAGCACAACATTGATGTTATCATATGGAACCAGCGTATTGATCACGCCACTGCGAAATATTTTATGATCATCCGCAATAGCTACTTTGATATGGTTCGCCATAGGGGGGACGTTTTATTGCTTGTTATTAAAATGACAGTTTGCATTAAAGATGGCTGTTTAACCATTAATAATGAGCAAGTTACTGCATTAGTCATATTCATGCCAAGTAATGTTTTCAGATTCCCGGAATTATCGGTGCCCTAAAAGGGGGTTAAAGACCTGGAAACAGGCGCTTCCTGCATAGGTTGATAGTTTTCCAATTTGATCTCAGCAATTGTACCATGAGGCTCCTTCCCGCTGAAACGGATAGCCCCGCCTATAATATTTAACCGGCTCTCAATGTTTTTCATACCCAAACTGCCCGTCTTCTTACGCGACTCATCCAACGTCCGCAACAACTGACCATTACCATCATCCTCCACATGAATGGTCAGCATACTCGCCGTACTCTGGTAAGTGATCAGGATATGCGACGCCTGCGCATGCTTCAGGATATTATTAATAAGCTCCTGCACCACACGATACACGTTCAACGCCTTCTCCTTATCCACCTGGTGCGTATTACCACAGGTCTTATAAGAGATCTGCACCTGCTTGTTCTTGTTCATCAGGCTGCAGAAAGAATCCAACGCATGAGATAACCCCAGGTTTTCCAACGCCTGCGGATGCAGACTCTGACTGATAAAACGTAACTGCTGGATAATCGTATCCGTAAAGTCCTTGGTCTCCTTCAACCGCTCCATCTCCCCATTGCCATTCTTCAGATGAT
Organism: Chitinophaga pendula; assembly: GCF_020386615.1. NCBI lineage: Bacteria > Pseudomonadati > Bacteroidota > Chitinophagia > Chitinophagales > Chitinophagaceae > Chitinophaga > Chitinophaga pendula. Next base: position 2,962,890 of record NZ_CP077769.1, on the reverse strand, counting down.
GCTGCAACTGACCAATGTTCAGCTTTAACACCGACAATTGTGCCCCCACCTCATCATGCAGATCCTCCGCAATACGCTTACGCTCCAGCTCCTGCCCCTGGAGAACAGCCACCAGCCGTTCCCGTTGCAGTAACAGATCCTTGTCCCGTAAAGCCAGTTTGTGCTGTATTACCTGCTTCTGCTGAAGAATGACCAGTATCACTACCAGTACCCCCAAGGTGAACATGAACGCGGTACCAACCACCAGTATATCCACTATGTTCATCATGTCCTCGCCTTTTTGATCTTTTGAAGCCCAAGATAAAAAAGAAATATCTGAATTATACCAGCTACATAATTAAATGCCAGTACCACCAGGGTTAACTCTTTCTCGGCAGGAGAAGTGCCGTGCAGAAAATTTGCACTCAGACCAAATAGAAATGAACTACACAGATAAATAAAAAGTCCGGCATTAAACCAGAAAGAAGGTAAGGAGTTAATGTAAATGGAACGCCTTATCAGGTCGTCATCACGTAATAATTGCCAGAAAAATACAATGCCATAAGTAATAAGGATAGTATTCCGGACGGTTGCAGAAATGGAATTAAAAAAGCCTTTCCCCTCCAACACAAAAAAATCAGCTAATACCACAAATAATACAACACCTACCGCAATCTTAATACCCAACTTAACTGCCGGTTGCCGTATTACCTGTATGTAAAAAAGAGAAAGGATCGCAAACTGCAGATAATGCATGATCGTAAACAACCACATGTTGTTATGATGAAAGTGGGAGAGCAGTATAGAACCTCCGGCAAAAATGATACTGCTGATCAGATAATAATAAATAGACTTGGCTGACCGATCTAATTGATTCCATTTTATGCTGAAGGGGATCAAAAGTAAACATTCGATCCCCAGCATTGCATAAAATATATTCACGCTTACTGCTTTTAATGTTGTCACCTATCCGATTGGTTTAGACTTAACAATGATCTGGACAGGGCCATCCGCCATCCATGCCACCGCCATTGAATGGATCATCCTCCATCGGTGGGGCCGCCTTGGCTACGGAAAAATCCGCCGACTCAGCAGGCTCGGACAGGTCCGCCGCTTCCAGTTTTGCCTTCACTTTGAAAGGCTTGATGTGTATATCTTTTCCATGCTTATCCACTGGAAATATGATCATTTTCTTGTCCTCAATACCATCACCGTCAACATCAATACCATAATAAATACGGATACCTACCGCATTTTTGTAGTCCAGCAAATGCTGTATCTTGTCCTTCCCGAAAAAATAAGCCTTTACGAACTTTTCCTGCTTTCGCTGCCGTTGATGCTGCTCATCATACTTATCTCTCCATTTGTTACATTTGTCAATGGGCACGAATTCCCCTACATCCGTAGGAAATTCAATTTTCTTCTTCTTCATTTCGTTAGTACTCATGTGGGTATAGTTTTTAGTGCGGTAAAATTATTATAAATAATTACTTATGCACTATCGCACCCGCATAACATTTTTGTGTCATGAATTTTCCGCAATTTTGACACAGGCCCTGTAGGCACAGCTCAACACGCTTTTTATTCCCATCCCCATATCCACAGATCAGTAACTTTCTCGAAAAAATGCGTATAAATACGCATTTCAAATTTACAGCAGCTTAACGCTTGTCCCGATGAGCTTTCTACCCCACCTTTGCATTAGTGAAAGAGAGGTAATTATCAACCAGAAGTGTATCCCGGTCGCCTAGTTTTGGCCTTTTTTCCATGTTTGTTTTCAGTATGTAAGCAGAGGGTGCGGCTGTCACCATTTACAGCCACAATAGGTTCAGCTCGTTAACCCCCTTTTAAAACTTACAACTATGAGTTACCTGTTAATAGGAAACATCTCTGCGCTGATCTGTGATGATGGCATCGAGCCGCTGGCAAACGCGCAAGTGAGAGTATACCTCCCGGAACTATCCGGCAAAACATGGGCAAACGCCCGAAAAGACATGTATAACGATCTCAGACAACTCACAGATAAAGAGGTGGCTGAAAAAGGAAAACGATTGCTGGCAGAAGGAACACTGGATACTCAAGGCAACTTCAGCATCTCCTGGCCACAAATACACCTGTTCACCGAACCGCTCGAAATAGATGTCTGCATCGATTGCCTGCATGGTAAACAACTACCTGCCTGCGAAACCAGACACTATCACCTGAGCAGCATCGCGCCGCACTGGAAAAAAAATACCAACGGAGGATACGTAGCCGCATACGCCTACGTCATCCCCTCCGATAAATGGAACGCCCTCAGGGCATCCTTCAATACCTGGGTCATCACCGGCACCGTCCGATTTCAGGGATACCGCGCAGGTCAGCCCATGCTCAAAATAGAAGCCTTTAACGCACGAAATGGTAGCATGCTCGGTTGTACCTACACCAACGCACAAGGAAGATTCAAACTGAATTATAAAAATATTATAACGGGGGACAAAGGGCGTCAGTCTGCCTACCGACAAAGTAACAACGCTGGCCCCGACGTATACTTCAAAGTATACCGGGAAAAACAATTGATATGGGAAGAAAGCGAACGCAGTATACTACTGCCGGGCAGAAAAGCCATCGCTCCGTGTACCACGCTCAATATCGTGATCAAACCTTCCGTATTCCGAAAGGCTACCTCACAGTTGTCTAACTGGCTTAACGTACTGACGCCTATTTCAAAGTCCGGGAAAGGAAATTTCGGCCAATATGGCCTCTGCTATCTGCCCTAGGGCTATCCCGTTATTCACCTATGTATGGTTGTTTGAGAACCCCTCTTGATGCACACACACAAAAACAGCTACCACTCAGCCAAATTTCTCCGGTAGCTGTTTTTCTTTTTTACAAACCTCTTCTTTTCGCCATTCTTTTATATCGATTAGATCCCGGCTTCCGCCGGGATTTCCAATTTATCGGACTATATTTATACCCATAGAACAACAGAAGCCTCAATCTAATACGCTATGGAAAAAATACGCCGCCGCGAATTCCTACGGTCATCCGGCCTGTCACTACTGCCCGTGATCATCCCCGCACCACTGACCGCGGCAATAGCAAACAGCCAGGATAATATCCCGCCCGATCTACCCATGGTCAACTTCGTCAGCGATACCCTCCTCGTAAACCCGGGTGAACAACTGGCACAACTGCAAAAAATACAACAAACAAAAGCCATCGAAGCCGACTTCTACGGCCGCAGCGGCGTCGTAGCAGCACTGGAAAAACGATGCGCTGACATCATGGGAAAAGAAAGTGCTAAATTTTTTCCCTCCGGCACCATGGCCAACCAACTCGCACTCAAAGTCCTCAGTGGAGAAAATACCAAAATATTCGTCCAGGAAACCAGCCACATCTTCCGCGATGAAGCCGACGCCGCCCAGTCCGTACATGGAAAACGCCTTATGCCCCTCGCCAAAGGAGCACCGGCCTTTACCCTCGAAGACCTCCAGCAGGCAGTCGAATACCAGGAAAAAGAAGAAGTGTTCCACAGCGGCATCGGCGCCGTCTCCATCGAATGCCCCGTACGCCGCTGCGATGGCAAACGGGTACCCTTCAACGAAATCAAACGCATCTCCGAATGGTGCCGCCAGAAAGGATATAAACTACACCTCGATGGCGCCCGCCTCCACCTCGCCGCCGCATTCGGCAATATCCCCCTCAAAGAATACGCCGCCCTCTTCGATACCGTCTATATATCATTATATAAATACCTAGGCGCCATGAGCGGCGCCATACTCTGTGGCGATAAAGCCCTGACAGAAAAAATGGACCACCTCATCAAAATACATGGGGGCGCCATCTATCAAAACTGGCACAACGCCGCACTGGCACTCGATGCCATCGATCAATTCGAAGCCCGCATCAGAAAAGCCGCCGACATCGCCTCCGCCTTGTTCAACCGGCTGAACAAACGTGCCGAACTGAAAATATCCGCCCTGCCCGAAGGCACCAATATCTTCCATATGAAATTGCAGCCGGGCATCGATCTCGCAAAATGGGCAAACATTTTGCGTACTTCCCATAATATCGTCATCCCCCGTCGCATGGGAGAGGACGTAGTCCGATTATTCGTCAACGAAAGTATATCGCTCCGCGATTCCTCCCAGTTGTACGATGCCTTTGTCAACAGCCTGGAGCAGGCAAAAAAAGCATAACCTGGATCATCATCGTCCGTACTGTATTGATTGTCTATGAAGAAGATTTTATTACAACAGCATGCCTGGCTCATCATCGGCTGGCTGATCTGTTCCCTGAACCTCCACACCTATGCACAAGTCGCATATAGCGTAGAGCAGATACCAGATCCCAAGAAAACAGGTACCGGGTATATCAGCAACCCCGATGGTATCCTCGATCAACTCAGCGTCAGCTCCATCAACAGCGAGATCGCCCGCCTCGAAAAAGAAACAGGTGTACAGATGGCCATCGTCATCGTCAACGACTTCGACCTCCAACAGGATGACTTCACCTTCGCAATGAACCTGTTCCGCACCTGGAAGATCGGCGCCGGCAAAGCAGACAATGGCCTGCTGCTGCTCATCGCAAAAGATCGCCACCGCTACCGCTTCATCACCGGATATGGCGTAGAAGGCCTGCTGTCCGATGCCGTTTCCAAACAGATCGGAGAACAACAGCTCAAACCTGCATTCCGCGAAGACCACTATGCAGAGGGCATCACCGATGCCGTAAACGTCATCATCGGTATCCTCACCACCCCGGAAGCAAAAGAAGAACTCCGGCAGGTCATGGAAAAAGGCGCCGGCACCCGGCCCCAACCAGTATCATGGTACATAATGACAGCCGTCATAGCCATCTGCTTCGCTATCGCCTGCTTCATCATCGGCAGGACCAATAGTAAAACCTCCCTCAGCCAGGGCAAAACACATAAACTGATCAGCGCCGCCGGCAGCGCCCTGTTAACCATCGCAGTCCTGCTCCTGTGCATCATGCTGTTCAAAAAGTGGCGCTACGTCCTCAAACTCGAATGGCTGCCCATATGGGCATATATATTTACCGCCTTCATGGTCTGGTATTTCTACCGGAAATATAGCCGCTTCCTGGAGGGCTACTTCAGCGATGAATGGAAACAGTACGAAGCCATGCTGGCCCTGCACAAGGATTGGAAAGTATGGATACCTGCTTCTCCATTCCTCCTGCTCCATGCCATCAGCTGGCAGAAAAAACGCAAATACTGGCAACACCGATTCGCCCCCCGCTACGACGAACAAGGTAACCCCCTGCAAAGAGTTTCGGCAAACAGCGAAGCAAAATACCTCAACGATGGACAACGGTTGGAACGGAAATTAAAATCCGTCAGCTACGACGTATGGCGTAATGCCGACGGAACAGCCACCCAAATAGTCCCCTGGCCAGGCAAAACATCAAAATTCTACGGTATATGCGAAGCATGCAGCTTCCATACCCTGGATAAAGCATTTGATGTCACCATCAAACATGCCACCATATCCAGCCAGGGATTAGGAAAAAAAATGCGTAGATGCCGTAAGTGTGGTAATGAAGTAGATATGGGAGAGTATATTATTCCAATGGTGGTAGCCGCCAGCGCCTCTTCTGGATCATCCTCATCTTCGTCTTCCTCTTATTCCTCTTCAGGAGGGAGCTCCGATAGCGGCAGCAGCGATTGGGGAGGAGGTGATAGCGGTGGAGGAGGAGCCGGCGGCGATTGGTAGCCGGTTACGGCTTCAAAACAGGCGGAATGTCTAAGGTGCAAAGTTCAAAGAAGGTTTCCCGGTGTTTCGGCTGACTGACTTGAGCGGTCTTGGTTAAATGAGCAATACATACCTTTTTCAAGGCAAGTCTGGAAGAACGTTGCTTTTTCATAGAGTTAGTTTGAGCTTGTTGGGCACAGGTAAAAAACTAAAGCTAGCCAATAGTCCTGCAACTAAACTGCAGCTGGCCAGCAGTGGCAGGACCAAAATACCCATTTCCCATCTGCAAACCTAACGCTCTGATCTTTTTTTGACTATTGATTAGGGAATAATTACCTAATCAGGATAAATTTATAGCAGCAGTTTTGATACGAAAAAAACTTATCTATTTTTAACGCACCAATAGCACAATAAGGGTTATAAATTCATCAAAATCAATTCGTCAAATGTTGCTTGTATTCTAGCTCAACATCACCAACTTATTATCCAGCAGAATTATTATTATCAACCATTAACCAATTAATCTTACTTGCGAACTATGAACTGATCGTCACAACATCAACAAAAAAACACCGTTTTTCCATCACAACAGAGGATCCCACGCACAGGATCTTTTTTAAGTAGCGGTTGCTAAAACGTTTTTGCAATCCATACTATTGAACATTGAAGTGCATATTCCACGTTAGCACCGCAGCGTCCAGGCCTGCCTTGCTACTCCCTACATTTTAGGATAACCAAAATCAACTAATATGAAGAAAACTACACTTTTTCTTTTTAAAGTGTGCGCGCAAAGTAGTGTCTGGCTGTTGCTGGCATTATCCATTTACGCACAGTCGAAAGTCATCACCGGCAAGGTGACCGACTCACAGGATAACAGCCCGCTGCCGGGCGTTACCGTACAGGTCAAAAATGGCAAGACAGGTACACAAACAGGCGCCGATGGCTCCTATCGGCTGACCGTCCCGGCAGATGGAAACACCATCATATTCTCCTTCGTCGGCTATCAGCAATTGGAACGCGCCGTTGCCAGCGCCGGCACCATCAACGTAGCATTGGTAGCAGATGTTAAATCCCTGCAAGACGTAGTCGTAGTCGGCTATGGCACACAAAAGAAATCCGAAGTAACCTCTGCCGTTACCTCCGTAAAAGCAGAAGACTTCCGTCAGGGAGGTGCACGTAACGCACTGGACCTCATCCAGGGTAAGGTAGCGGGCCTCGCCATCACCCGCACCTCCGGTACCAACCCGAACTCCGGTGTTGCCATCCAGTTGCGGGGCGCTACCTCCCTCACCGGTAGCATCTCTCCACTGATCGTAATCGATGGGATACCGGGTGGTAACCTGGACCTGCTGCAGCAGGATGATGTCGCTTCCATCGACGTTCTGAAAGATGGCTCTGCAGCTGCTATCTACGGTACACAGGCTAATGGTGGCGTTATCCTCATCACCACCAAACGTGGCCGCTCAGGTCCTATGAAAGTAGACTATGCTTCCTATATCCGCAAGGAATACGTACAACGCAGACCTAAGTTCCTGACCGGGGAAGAATTTGCAGCTAAAATTGCCTCCGGAGAGATCAAAACAACAGACCGTGGCAACCGTACCGACTTCCTCGATCTGCTCATCAACCACGCTAACCTCACACAGAACCATAACCTGGCTTTCTCCGGTGGTAACGACAAAAGCACCTATCGCGTAAGCCTGTACTACCAGGATCTCCAGGGTATTGCCAAAGAAAATGCCCGCCAGCAGTATGGTGGCCGTGTCAGCATTACCAGCCGTGGCCTGCAAGACCGCCTCAGCCTTCAGCTCAACCTGACCACCAACTTCAACAAAGCCAACATGCTGGGCGGCGGCGGATGGGAAGGCTACCTCACTGCCAACCCCACCACCTCTCCCTACAATCCGGATGGCTCCTGGCTGTTCGAACGGAATGGTACCAACGAACTGGCTCGCCTGTCTCAGGAAACCAATCGCCGACAGCAACAAACCACCTCCGGTGACGCCAAACTGGGACTGGAAATCATCAAAGGACTGAAAGCCTCCATCTTCGCTTCCGTACAACGCGATAGCTGGCTGGATGGCGCCTACCGCCTGCAGAAATCCGAGTCCTCCAAAGAGAACTACGACTCTTCCGGCTACGCCTCCCAGAATACAGAGCTGAAAGTGAACTACGCTGTAGAACCTACCCTGGAGTATGTAACGACCATCGCTAAAGATCATAACCTGACCGCTATCACTGGTTATAGCTACCGCTATGGCGTAGAACAGGGCTTTAACGCCAACAACTGGGGTTTCCTCAACGACGTATTCCAGGAGAATAAACTGGATGCCGGCTCCAAACTGACCGAGGGTAAAGCAGGTATGAACTCTTATAAGAATGATAACACGCTGATTGCATTTTTCGGAAGAGTGAACTATGCCTATAAGAATAAATACATGGCGCAGGTCATATTCCGTAGAGAAGGTTCTTCCCGTTTCGGTGCCAACAACAAATGGGGAAACTTCCCGGCCGTATCCGCGGGTTGGAATATTAAAGAAGAACGTTTCATGAACATGGTACCCGTGGTAGATGCATTGAAACTGAGAGTAGGTTACGGCATCACCGGTAACTCCGGTATCGCCAACTACGCCTCCCTGGTAACCATGGGCACCGGTGGTAACTACATCTATCCAGATGGTTTCTGGAGACAAACGTATGGTCCTAACCGTAACCCCAACCCGGACCTGAGATGGGAAAAGAAAAAAGAATGGAACATAGGGGTGGACTTTAGCCTGTTCAAAGGCCGGTTGAGCGGTGCGATAGATGTATACAAACGTACGACAGAAGACCTGCTGGAAACATTTACCTCTCAGCAACCTCCGTTCATCAGAGAATCTATATATGTGAACGTTGGTTCTATCTCTGCCCGCGGTGTGGAACTGACACTGAGTGGTATCCCTGTGACCAACAAAAACTTTACCTGGAACGTAGATCTCGCGGCGAGCACCAACAACACCCGTCTGGATAAATTCTCCAACGATCTCTACAAACTGGACTTCAAAACCTATGGTGATATTGGCGGCGCCGGCGCATTAGGTAATGCTATCCGTACCAATGAAGGGGAAAGACTGGGTAACTTCTATGGTAAACGTTTTGCCGGATTTACTGACGATGGCAAATGGCTGTTCTACAAAAAAGATGGCTCAAAAGTAACATTCGACAAGATCAACTCTCAACAGGATCACGTGGTATTGGGTAATGCTATTCCCAAGTTCTACGCTTCACTCACCAACACTTTCCATTATAAAAACCTGGATCTGCGCATCTTCATGAGAGGCAAATTCGGCTATAAGATACTGAACACGATGGAGCTGGCATATGGTAACAAAGTAGCGGTACCTAACAACGTACTCCGTACTGCATTTACCAAACATGCGAAGCTGAATGATACTTATCAGTACTCTGATTACTACCTGGAGAAAGGCGACCACGTGAAAATAGACGAGATCACCCTGGGATATAATTTCAGTTTCAAAAACACGCCGATCATCCGCAACCTGCGGGTATATGTAACGGGTGGTAACCTGTTTACCATCACCGGATATAGCGGCAACGATCCTGATTTCATCAGGGATACAGGCCTGAACCCAGGTATCGATGCGCTGAATACTGCTGACAACCGCAGCCCTTATATCAGCACACGCTCTTTTATGATAGGACTGAATGTTGGATTCTAAAAACTGATGACCATGCAAACATTAAGAAAGATAACTACTGCAATAATAATAGGTTTACCGCTGTTCCTGGCCAGCAGCTGTGCCAAAAAACTTCAGGAAACGCCTTATGACCAGGTGGTGACTGATAACTTCTATAATAACAAGAACGAGGTATTGTCGGCTGTATTAAGGCCGTATACTCATGCTAATGCCTGGGCGACACCCGGCCAGGATGGCTGGTGGCGCCTCAGCGAACTGTCTGCCGACCAACTGGCATGGCCTGTGAAAGGAAGGCACGGACAGGATGGTGGTAAATGGTTACGCCTGCACTATCACAGCTGGACACCCGATGATGATTTTGTAACCGGTGCATGGAGATTGATGTGGTGGGGATTAGGGCTTTGTACAGACCCTATCCAGAACCTGGAAAAACGCAGTAACACCCAGATGGGTATTACCCAGCAGGAGAAGGATGCTTATATCGCAGAGCTGCGCCTGCTGCGTGCATTCCACTATATTAAACTGCTGGATCTGTATGGTAACATTCCTATCGTAACGAAGATCGGTGAGCCTGCCAGTCCGCCGACTGCGCCCAGAAAGGATGTATTCAATTTCATCGAGAAAGAGATCAAGGAATGTATCGACAAAGCGCCTTTACTTTCCCGCGCTATGCTGGGCCGTATGACACAGGCTGGTGGTTATGCTATGCTGACAGAGCTGTACCTCAATGCCGAAAAATGGAGTGGTACGCCTCGTTGGGATGACTGTATCGCAGCAGCCGACAAGCTGATAAACGGACAAGCGGGTGGCCTTAATGGCGCTGCCCAGCTCGATGCTAACCTGATAGATACCTACAAACCTACTAACTTCGAATCCAAAGAGATCCTGTTCCAGATCGCCTATGAATTCCAGATATCCAACTTCCAGCCGCAATGGCCTGGTGATTTCTATCACTTCGACCAGGACAAGATCTACGGTGGTAACCGTACCGGTAATGACGGCGTCGTGATCATCCCGGGTGTATACACCACTTTTGACAATGCGGACAAGCGGAAGAAGGAATGGATACTCGCAGGTCCTATGTGGCGTTACGACAACCCTACGCAACCGGTGATTTGTACAGGTAATAATGAATACAAAGACGAGCAGCTGGTGTTCGTGGATAATATCCGCAAGAACAAACAGAACAGTACGGTGTCTGATATGACACAGGGGGAGGAGAACAGTGGCGTGAGGTTCAACAAATATAAACTCGGGCCCACTACCGACAAGAACTATAACAGCACGGACTGGGCAGTATACCGTCTTAGCTGGATCTACTTTGCCAAGGCAGAAGCGATCATGCGTAAGAGTGGCGGCATCGCTACCCAGGAGGCGGTGAACCTGGTGAATGCGGTACGTCAGCGGGCGTTCACGCCGGAAGATTGGGCAACGAAAGCCTATACGACCACTACGCTTACTATAGATGAACTGCTGGCAGAGCGTGGCCGTGAATTCATATTCGAAGGCTTCCGTCGTCAGGACCTGATGCGCGCCGGTAAGTTCAGCACAGGCATCTGGTGGGATCACCAGCCTACGCAGCCTTATCGTCAGCTGTTCCCCATACCGAGGAACCAGCGTAACATCAATAAGAACCTGCAGCAGAACGAAGGGTACGATTGATAACAGTCAGTATCAAGTGTTAAAACAGCAAGGCAGCCGCATCATGGCTGCCTTGCTGTTTTGTGCCGTTTTAAATAGCGAAGTATCTTATGAAGAAGTCCTGAATCCCGGATGGAAACGCTGCAAGGTATCGCGCAGGTATTCCCGGTCGAGGTGGGTATATATCTCAGTGGTGGTGATGCTTTCATGGCCTAACATTTCCTGGACGGCCCGCAGGTCGGCGCCGCCTTCTACCAGGTGGGTGGCGAAGGAGTGGCGGAAGGTATGCGGAGATACCTGCTTATTGATGCCGGCAGCAGCTGCCAGCTCCTTGATCACGAGGAAGATCATGATACGGCTTAGGGCGCTGCCTCTGCGGTTGAGGAAGAGGAAATCTTCCTGTCCTTTTTTGATCGGCATATGTACCCTTACCTCGTCTTTATAGATATTGATATACTTGATAGCGGCGCTACCGATAGGTACGAGCCGTTCTTTATCTCCTTTACCCACTACCCGTATGAAGCCGGCATCGAAATGCAGCTGTGATATTTTGAGGGCTATGACCTCGCTCACGCGCAGTCCGCAGCTGTACATGGTTTCCAGGATAGCACGGTTACGTTGCCCTTCCGGGGTACCTGCTTTGATACAACCGATGATCTGTTCTATCTCTTCGAAACTCAGCACATCCGGCAGCTTGCGGGAGGTCTTGGGAGCTTCCAGCAACTGGGTAGGATCTTCGGTGATGATATTTTCCAGCAGCAGGTATTTGTAGAATGCTTTGATGCCGGAAATGATACGCGCTTGTGAAGTGGCGGTCATCCCCAGTTCCGCAATCCATTGCACACAACCTTGCAGGTGCGATAAGGTGACCTGCGTAGGAGACAGCGAGGACGCTTTCGTACTATCGAGGTATTGGATGAGTTTTTCTATATCGTGCAGATAAGCGGCGATGGAATGGGCAGAGAGCGAACGTTCGAGTTGCAGATAAGTCTTAAAGCCATTGAGATAGGAGCTCCACATGTTGCAAATTAAAGGCGAAAATTTGTAAAGTGGTAAAGTTGTATCAGTCTGCAGGGTATTTGCTAATCGTTTAGCACACCAACTCCTCCTTGTTATATTTTGATTAATTCTATATTTGAACAAACAAGCTTTTAGCGGATATTTAGTTGGGTGATGTTTAATAAATCACAGATATTATTAGTAATGGTCTAACAAAAACAAGGCTTCTTTTACTATTTTTATTGTCAGGAACCAGTCTGCGTTTCTATTCTTTTAGCATACTATTTTAGCATAATCCCATATTTATTTCACAGTTATGTCAGCAATTACACTGAAGAAGATTCAGAAACTACTCGTTGCAAACAGAGGAGAGATTGCCGTACGGGTACTACGTGCCGCGGCGGAACTGCGGATACCCACCGTGGCTATTTTCACTTACGAGGACCGTTATTCTCTGCACCGCTACAAGGCGGACGAGGCTTATCAGATTGGCAAAGACGATGATCCGTTGAAGCCGTACCTAGATATTGAGGCGATCATTCACCTGGCGAAAGCGTATGAGGTGGATGCTATCCATCCGGGATATGGTTTTCTAAGTGAGAATGTACAGTTCGCCCGACGTTGCCGGGAGGAGGGGATCATATTCGTAGGGCCGACACCGGAGGTAATGGCACAGTTGGGGGATAAGGTGGCGGCTAAGATGCTGGCGAGAGAAGCGGGGGTGCCGCTGATAGAAGATAGTGAAATCAAGCTGGAGACGGCAGCGCTGGCATTACAGGAAGCCAAACGTATCGGCTTTCCGGTGATGTTGAAGGCGGCGGCCGGTGGTGGTGGCCGTGGGATGCGGGTAGTACGGGATGAAGCGGCGTTGACAAAGGCATTTACGGAGGCAAAAAGTGAGGCCGGCAAGGCCTTTGGAGATGATACTATCTTTATAGAGAAGTTCATAGAAGAGCCCAAACATATTGAAGTGCAGCTGATGGGCGACAACTATGGCAATATCGTGCACCTGTATGAGCGCGACTGTTCCGTACAACGTCGTTTTCAGAAGGTGGTGGAGATCGCGCCCAGCCCTAACCTGCCGTTAGCAACACGGGAGGAGATCTACGAATACGCATTACGGCTGGCGCATAAGGTGAACTATAACAATGTGGGAACGGTAGAGTTCCTGGTAGACCGTCAGCATAAGGTGTATTTCATCGAAGTGAATCCACGTATACAGGTGGAGCATACGGTGACGGAGGAGGTGACCGGTATCGATATTGTACGCAGCCAGATATTGATAGCCGGCGGCCATCGCCTGTCTGACCCGGAGATATTCCTGAAGGGGCAGGAGGATGTGAGGCTGAATGGCTTTGCAATACAATGCCGTATCACGACGGAAGATCCGGAGAATAACTTTACGCCGGACTATGGTACGGTGATCGCTTATCGCAATGCTGGTGGTTTTGGTATACGCCTGGATGAGGGCAGTACTTATTCCGGGGTGAAAATCTCGCCTTTCTTTGACAGTATGCTGGTGAAGGTGACGGCCTGGGGGCGTACGCTTTCGGGGGCAGCCGGCCGTTTGCACCGTACGCTGCGGGAGTTCCGTATACGTGGGGTGAAGACCAATATCAGCTTTCTGGAGAATGTGATCTCGCATGATGTATTCCGTCGCGGTAATTGTACGGTGGCGTTCCTGGAGCAATACCCCGAGCTGTTTAAGCTGGAGCCTATCCGCGACCGGGCTACCCGTACGCTCATGTACCTGGCAGACGTAACGGTGAATGGTCATCCGGATGTGAAGGTCAAAGACGCCACCAGGAAATTCCGTGTTCCGCAGATACCAGCTTTCAATGCACAGGCGCCAGTACCACCGGGAAGCAAGCAACAGCTGGAGAAACTGGGGCGGGATGATTTCGCCAGGTGGCTGCGTGATGAAAAGCCGGTATACTTTACCGATACGACTTACCGTGATGCGCATCAGAGCCTGCTGGCTACCCGTGTGCGTACCAAAGATATCATGGCGGTAGCCGAAGGATATGCCCGGCATAATCCGCAGCTGTTCTCCATGGAAGTATGGGGTGGTGCTACCTTTGATGTATCGATGCGGTTCCTGCATGAATGTCCGTGGAGGCGCCTGCAGCAGATCCGTAAGGCGATGCCCAACCTGTTGTTGCAGATGTTGTTCCGTGGGTCTAATGCCGTGGGATATTCTGCTTACCCGGAAAACCTGATCGCCAAGTTCATCGAAGAGTCGGCGGCGAATGGCATCGATGTGTTCCGCATATTCGATTCGCTGAACTGGGTAGAAGCGATGGCGCCAAGTATTCGCTTCGTGCGGGAGTACACCCCCGCGCTGGCGCAGGCGGCGATCAGTTATACCGGCGACATCCTGAAAAAAGATAACCAGAAATATACGCTGCAATATTATATAGACCTGGCCAAGCGGCTGGAGGATGCCGGTGCACATATGCTGGCCATCAAGGATATGGCCGGTTTGCTGAAGCCGCAGGCCGCCACGGTGCTGATCGGCGCATTGCGGGAGGCGATACAGCTGCCTATTGTGCTGCATACGCATGATACTGCTTCGGTACAGGCCGCTACCTATCTGAAAGCGATAGAGGCCGGTATCAATGTCGTGGATGCCAGCATCGCATCGTTGAGCGGATTGACAGCGCAGCCCAACCTGAATGCGTTGGTGGCGATACTGGAAGGTCATGAGCGGAGTATGCCCATGAACCTTTCTTCGCTGAATGAATACAGCAACTATTGGGAGGATGTGCGGGAGTTCTATTATCCATTTGAATCGGATATGAAAGCCGGTACGGCACAGATCTATGAGAACGAGATCCCCGGCGGGCAGTATTCCAATCTGCGGCAGCAGGCGGAGTCGCTGGGGTTGGGGGATAAGCTGGAGACGATCAAAAAGAACTATGCGGTGGTCAACGAATTGTTCGGCGATATTGTGAAGGTGACCCCCAGTTCGAAGGTGGTGGGTGATATGGCGTTGTTCATGACGGCCAACGGGCTGACGAAGGCCGATGTGCTGGATGAGACGCGTAACCTGGCATTCCCGGCTTCGGTGACGGGCTTTTTCAAAGGAGAACTCGGCGTGCCGTATGGCGGCTTTCCGGCTACCTTGCAACGCATCGTGCTGAAAGATACGCCACCGTTGAATGGGCGTCCTAACGAGCATTTACCGGCGGTGAACTTTGAAGAGGATTTCGCTGCTTTCCGCCAGCAATATCCACTGGCGGAGTTCCTGGACTACCTGAGCTACCAGATGTTCCCGAAAGTATTTGACGAATATTATCAGCATGCGGGCATATATGGTAATGTGGAAGCGATCCCTACGCCGGCATTCTTTTACGGGCTGAAACTGGGGGAGGAGATCCTGATCACGCTGAGCAAGGGTAAAACTATTATTGTAAAGCTGCTGTATATACTTCCTGCCGATGAAGCCGGTATGTCTACTGTTGTGTTCGAGTTGAACGGTTATACGCGCCGGGTGCAGGTAAGGAATAAGGCGGCCGCCAGCCTGGTAACGGAGAACCGGAAGGTGAGCAATGCGGAAGTGGAGATAGGAGCGCCGTTGCAGGGTAAACTGTCGAAGGTGCTGGTGCAGCAGGGGGAGGAAGTACGCGCCAATACGCCCTTGTTCATCATCGAGGCGATGAAGATGGAAACAACTGTCACTGCTACACGTAATTCGGTGATAAAGAGCATTCATCTGAAAGAAGGAGCGATGGTACAACAGGACGATGTGATAGTAGAACTTGCTTGATAACCATAAATTGCCTAACTTAAGATCCATTGCTTCCGGAAGCAGTATGAAAACACGTTAGGTCAGCCAGAATTCCATAGAAAGACAACAAAGAACCCATAGCGCAATCTTTCCTTATGCTGGATTGGTCCATCCAGTAACGTAATTCCATTACCCTATTTAAAAGTCATCAAACATGAGAACATCAATATCGTGGTTTGTGACCGGGTGTGCTATGCTTATAGGCACCGGTCTGTTTATCTATTCCTGCAGGGAGTCTGCGACGGAAAAGGTAACACCTGATACGAGACCCGGGACCAGGGAAGAGTCGTTGCGTGTGCAGGCAGCGGCCGTATCGGTAGGACAGGTAGTGAGTCTGAAAGGCTCGAATGGTCAGTATGTAAGTGGTAAGGACGGGGTAGCTGCCATGATGGCCAACGCCGGTGGGACCGGAGATGCGGAGCGGTTTACGATCGTAGATGCCGGCGGTGGCAAGGTGGCTTTGCGCAGCAAAGGTAAGTATGTATCATCAGAGAACGGTGCGGCGGCGATGCGTTGTGACCGGGATGCTATCAATGATTGGGAGCGGTTTACGCTGGTAGATAATGGGGACGGTACGATCTCGCTGCGAGGCAATAATAACCAGTATGTGTCTTCTGAAAACGGTGTGGCGGCGATGAACTGTAACCGGCCGACGGTACAAGGCTGGGAGAAATTTACGGTAGAAACCGGCGGTACCACTAATCCTGGTGGTACCTGGCGCAGGGCTAACCTGACCAACTTCACCTCTTATCCTGATCCCGGTAGTGAAGAGTGTATCAAGTTCAACGGATGTACCTGGGCTGGGTATTTTGCCTTTGTAAATGGCAAGATGCCGGAGAGCTGGGTAGCGGCTAATAACATCATTGCGATACATTCTAAAGACGCCGATCAGTATAAGCTGAAGACATTCCGCTTGCGGCAGGGCAGCCGGCAGATCGATGTAAAGGTGTATGATATGTGTGCGGATAGTGATTGCAGCGGTTGTTGTACGGCTAATGCGAACCAGAACGGTATCGGCTTCCTGATCGATATTGAAAAATATACGATGCAGCGTTTCGGTTCTGGTGATGGTATTGTAGAATGGATGTGCCTGGATTGTAATTGATCATGGTGCTATCCTCCGTTCGCGATATCAGGGGCTGCTCTTCCGGAAGAGCAGCCCCTGGCTGTTTGTAGCGACAGTTGATGCGGCCGGATGCAGATAAGGACGGTATTAAATACCGGTAAAAAGCGGTAAAGGGATGATAAAGCAGCAATTTATTGGAAACGTTTGCATAATTGTATTTTATTTCCTATCTTCAAGGTGTTGTTACCAGACGTTATGAACATTTGAGCATTCCACGAACACTGATAATTATATCTACGAGCGAACAGACTGTTATATTCCACTAACGAAAGGATTCCTTTCGTGTATCGTATGCTATCAGGACATTCCGGACCCACTATTTTAAGAATTCTATCCACGCAATACTTGGACCAGGACACGCAGATTGATTTATTGATCACCGAAAGGAAGCATTACACTGTTAATCATTTTATCTATCAAAACTCTATTTGACATGAAACACGTTAAGACGTTCTATGCAATTGCCTGTATTGCACTATTGGCCAGCGCCCTGGTAATTTACTCCTGTAACAAAGCGGATAATGCGCAACCCAGCCAGCAAGGCGCGTCCCAGACTCAAAGAGAGCAGGCAAACACCGAGAAAGCTGCTGCTGCTATCACCTGGAATAAAGCGAATCTTACCAATTTTGAATCTTACCCTGATCCGGGTAGTGAAGAGTGTATCAAATTCAACGGCTGTCAGTGGGCAGGTTACTTTGCCTTCGTAAGTGGTAAAAAGCCTGAAAGCTGGGTGAAAGCCAACAACATTGCTGCTGTACATTCAAAAGATGCAAACAAGTACAAATTAAAGACTCTTAGATTAAGAAAGAATGGTAAAACCATTGATGTAAAAGTATACGACATGTGTTCTGATAGTGACTGTAGTGGTTGCTGTACACAGAATGCCAAACAGAACGGCCTGAACTTCCTGATCGATATTGAAAAATACACTATGCAACGCTTTGGTACCGGCGACGGTATTGTGGAATGGTATTGTGTAGACTGTAACTAAGGTCAACAGCGTTGTCAGTCAAGTATTCGTGACCTACTTAGTTAGCTCCATTCATCCTGTTGAAACACGCAATTAAGTAAAGGGCGGCTGTCTCATATCTATGAGACGGCCGTGTTTGTTTTGGGATGAGCGGTGTAGTAAATATGCAGGGGAGTGCTTATGTTTATGCGCCTAAACCTTTTGCATGACACGTTATGTACCCCTGGCCACGGTAGTGGCATTGTTTTGTTGTCTGTCCCTTTCCCTGTATGGACAATCCTTATGGCCTGCCGGAGCGGTGAGTGCCATCCGTACCATTTCCCCATCAGATACTGGCTACGCCGACCTGGAGCCATTGCAGGCAGCTATTGGTGATGCCCGTATTGTACTGCTGGGAGAGCAGACACACGGGGAGGGGAGTACGTTCCTGGCGAAAACGCGGCTGATCCGGTTTCTGCATGAGCGGATGGGCTTTGATGTGCTGGCATTTGAGAGTGGGTTATACGACTGCGGACGTATCTGGGAGAACACCCGTACAGGCGCCCGCATCCGGGAGGAGGTATCGGGTAGCTTATTCTTCATGTATGCCGGCAGCCGGCAGTTGCTACCGCTTTTTGACTATATACAGGAGCGGGTAGGACGCCGGGATGAATTGACGGTAACGGGATTTGAAAGTCAGCATACGGGCTTGAAGGCGAAGACGGTGTTGTTTCCCGATTTTGAAGCATACCTGCGTGGGCGGGATGCCCGGCAGGTGGATACGGCATGGGAGGTATTCAGGAAGGTGGCGCTGGCGACTATGCAGTCGCGCCAGTACCGGCCGGGGGCGGCGGAGCAGGCGACGTTTTTCCGGAAGTTGACATCCCTGGAGCAACTGCTGGCAGATGGGGAGGTATCGGCGGACAATCACTTTACCGGCAGCGGAGGATTCTGGTATCGGGTGTTGCGTAGTATCCGTTCGCAGGCGTTGCGTTATTGGGGCGTGACAGCAGGTAATGAGATGAATGCCCGTGATGAGGAGATGGCGAACAACCTGATCTGGCTGGCGGAGCGAGCGTATCCGGGGCGGAAGATCATTGTGTGGGCGCACAATGGGCATATTGCGAAACAAACGGCTTCGCTGGTGACGGCGGATAGTGGTTATCACCGGTTCCTGTCTACCTTTAAGCCTATGGGAAGTATCATACATCAGCATTTCGGGAAGGCCGCTTATGCAATCGGCTTCAGCGGGTTTTCCGGGCGATATACGGACTTTAACAGCGGGGAGGTAGTACCGGTGCCACCGATGGCAAAAGAGAGCCTGGAAGGGCAGCTGGCTGCTAAATTCGATTATGCCTTTGTACGTTACCGGGATGTGAAAGGAAGTATCAACGGGCAGCAGGTAGGGTCGCTGATGGATTTTAGCCGGAGCAGGGGTATCTGGCCGGGCGTACTGGATGGAATCATATTTATTCGTACTGTAGATCCATCTGATAAGCAGTAGCTTACAAAGCCCTGCTTATACAACAGTTATACGAATGCTATACGAATGTTATAGGAAAGCTATAGGATAGTGCAGGAAAAGTTATCATGAAAGAGGGCCGGCTGGTGATTACCAGGCCGGCCCTTTTTTGCTACTATGTGCCGGGGAGGAGCGGTCCGCCGGGAGTTTAAAGTCGGATTATTTTGGTGGTATGCACTTTACCGGAAGCGGTGTGGCTTACTTTGAGCAGCCAGGTGCCTGCCGGTATGCGGCTTACGTTTACGCGCAACGGTTGTGTGCCTTTGGCGGAGAGCGTTTGTGACTGCCGGAGCAGTGGTTGGCCGCCTTTGATATCGAGGATCTCGATGATAACGGCGGTGCCTGGCTGGCCGGCTACTTTGAGCTGCAGTTCGTTGCCCTGTACCGGGTTAGGATAAGCGGTGAGCGGCGTAGGAGCCTCTGTGTCGGCCAGGGTAGCGGCCGTTGTAGCGGCGGGGATGCTGCCGGTGCAGGCACCCAGGTCTTTCCACCACCAGTAGTAGGCGGTGCTGGGCGGTACGTTGAACAAGCCATCAACCAGGCATTCCCAGAGGCGGTTGTTGTATACGGCCTTGTCGCCGCTGCGGTATACGGTGGGGTAGCCGGCGTAAGGCGGTACGTTGTTGCAATTGCCGCCACCGGTGCCATTGACGGTGATGCTTACGGGAGCAGAAGTGGTGATAGCGCCCTGGTTGTCGGTAGCCCTGGCGGTGATGGTGTAGGCGCCTGCGGCTACATTGGTCCAGGAGAAGCTATAGGGGGCTACGTTGTCGATGCCCAGGCTGGTGCTGCCATTGAAGAATTCTACCTGGCTGACGGTGCCATCGCTGTCGGAGGCGTCGGCGCTGATGTTGACGGTTGCCGGGGCATTGAAAGTGCTGCCGCTGGCGGGTGCGGTGATGCTGACAGCCGGCGGTTGATTGCCGCCGCTGGTACCCGGCACGATGGTGCCGGTGATGGAGTAGGTACCCAGGGAACCGTAGTTGGAATAGCCGGTGTTGGCGGCAGCGCCTGCACCGGTGCCGGTAACGGACACGAAGTAATTGCCCGCTGCGAGGCTGGTGCTGATACTGGCGCTGAGGCCGGCGGGGTTGGACGTACTGACGGCGGTACCGCTGCTATTGTACAAGGTGGCGAGGATGTCGAGGTCGGGGTGGCGGGTAGCGGTGTTGAAGTTGAGGCTTACATTGCCACCGGCGGTGCTGAAGGAGAAGACATCCACGTCGCCGGTACGTTCGATCAGCCCGTTGGTGTTAACGCTGCCGGCGGCGTTGACGGTGAGGGGGCTGGCGCTGGCGGTGGTGTTGCCATAGTCGTCGGCGCGGTATCCTACGCCATAGGTGGCGCTGGTGATGATGCTGAGGTCATCTTCGCGGTTGTTGGCCGATGTATATTCTCCTTTGCTCCACTGCACGATGGTTTTGGTATAACCAACGCCCATAATGGGCGCCCAGCTGCCATGGCCCTGGTAGTATTCTTCCCGCGGGGAGGTGCGGCCATCGTGATTGAGGCCGAGGGTATGGCCGGCTTCGTGTGCACCTGCTTCTCCGCCCGCTTTGGCGCCGGCGTTGAATACCCAGCAAGGGGTATCATCGTTCCAGCTGAAGGATTCGAGGTAGGCGACGCCTCCGGCGCCCGGTGCGGCGGTGTTGGTAGGGGTGAAGATGACCCGCATGCGGCGGTTTTTGGCGTAGGTGTTGAACACGGCTTCGTTGGTCGTGATGTTGACGCTGAACGGCTTATAGTCTTCGCTGATCAGCTCCCAGGCTTCCCTTATCTCGGCATCGGACAACTGTGCCGGCTGTGCGTTGATGGGCTGTCCGTTATTCCAGGGGGTACCGGATACGTATTGGCCATCGAAGTCGAGCAATATGCAGCCATTGGCGCCCGGGAAACTTTCCAGCTTGAGCAGGGCGGGGTCGATGCGGCCGCTGCTGCGCGGGGTAAGGGCTTTGCCGGTGGCAGGCGCCTGCTCATAGTCGATACAGAGGATCTTGTTGATATCTGTTTCGGTGATGTAGGCATTGCCCTGCGAGTCGGCGCTGTATTTAAATGCCTGCCGGGTTTGCAGCAGGATGATATGCCCTTTCAGGGTGTTACCATTGATATCGATAAAGAAGGAGCTGTTAGGCTGGCCGGCGATGGCGCCTATGATGCGGGTGGCCTGCGGGGCGTCGGCTTTGTAAAACTGCACGCGGCCTTCCAGTGTCCGGGAGTGGGGGAGCCGGAGGGAGATGAGCTGTTGGCCGGCGGGTTGTACAGACCGGCTGAGGGTCGTTTGGAATTGTTGCCGAAGGGTCGCGACGGCGCCGAGTGGCAGGGGCTGGGCGGTAGACTGTGCTAACAGAGGGCTGCTGAGCAGGAAGGTGCAGCAGAGCAGCCATAGGGCATGTAGTGACTGTTTCATGAAATGCTGTTTTGATTTTGGTGTGTAAGGGGATGGGCAGGGCCGTTCTTTCCCCGGCGACGGCAAAGGGGCCGCCTGGTCATAGTAGCGTAATGAAGGAGGGATCTTTTATTGGGTAAGGCAAATATCGGGGAGGGATATGCGGGGAGGTGGCAGTGTGGAAAATAAAGAGGCGGTGTAGCAAATAAAAAGGAGGGGCACGTGAGTGCCACCTCCTGGTATAAGGTGTGGGCCGGGGCCCTAGCGTACTGCGATTAGAATTTTTCGAGGCCGCTGAAGAAGAAGTTACCTTCTATAGCAGCGTTCTCATCGGAGTCAGAACCGTGAACGGCGTTACGGCCTACGGATTCAGCGTACTGTTTGCGGATAGTACCTTCTTCCGCGTTCGCAGGGTTGGTAGCGCCGATCAGTTTGCGGAAGTCTTCTACAGCGTTGTCTTTTTCGAGGATCGCTGCTACGATGTGGCCGCTGCTCATGAACTCAACGAGTTCGCCGTAGAAGGGTCTTTCTTTGTGTACAGCGTAGAATTCGCCGGCTTTTTCAGCAGAGAGACGGGTCATTTTCATGGCTACAATACGAAAGCCTGCTGCGCAAATCTTATCCAGGATACCGCCGATATGACCATTGGACACTGCGTCCGGTTTGATCATGGTAAATGTTCTGTTACTCATATAATAATTAAAGGATTATCGGTTGCCAGTTTACTTTGGAGTTAGTATGCTTCCAAAAATTGCGGCAAAGGTAAACAGATTTTATATAGTGGTAAAAAATTTTGAAATTCTGGTCCAAAAGAAGAACTTCGCACTTCGCATTTGATTAAAACGATCACATGTAATAGACTGTAAATAAATTACCTTACTGTATTTGATGAAGCCAATAGAAGAAATTAAGCCTTTGCTGGAGGACCCCAAGAAGATAGTGGTAACCATGCATCAGAAGCCAGATGCGGATGCGATGGGTTCTTCGCTAGCGTTATATCACTATCTGCAGCAGAAAGGCCACGAGGTAACTGTCATTTCGCCTACTAATTTCCCCGATTTTTTAAAGTGGATGCCTGGGGCTGCCCAGGTGGTAGACTTTGAGTCTATGCAGGAGAAGGCGTTAAAATCACTGGAAGGGGTGGAATTGTTATTTTGCCTTGATTTCAATGCATTGTATCGTACTAAGAACCTGGCGCCTTACCTGGAGCAGGTGGATGGGGTGAAGATACTGATCGACCATCACCTGGAGCCGCAGCCTACTTTCGACTACGGGGTGAGTGACACGACGGCCAGTTCTACGGCACAGCTGGTGTATGAGACATTATACCGTCTTGGTGAGGAGCGTTATATTACGGTGGATATGGCTTCCTGTATCTATGCTGGTACGATGACGGACACGGGATCTTTCCGTTTTGCCTCTACGACGGCGCGGGTACACCGCATGGTAGCTGACCTGATGGATCGTGGTTTAAAACATGAAGAAGTACACCAGGCGATATACGATAACTTCCTGGAAAACCGTTTACGGTTCCTGGGTCATGCGCTGCTGAACCGGATGGAGGTGTTCTATGAATATAATACGGCTATGATCGCCATCCCCTATAGCGACCTGAAGCGGTTTGATCTGCAGACGGGCGATACGGAAGGGGTGGTTAACTTCCTGTTGTCCATACAGGGTATCAAATTGGCGGCGCTGATCATAGACAGGAATGTAGAAGTGAAATTATCGTTCCGGTCCAAAGGTAATTTCGACGTGAATACATTTGCCCGTAAGTATTTTGACGGCGGTGGTCATTTCAATGCCTCGGGAGGTCGTAGTACCGATCCGCTGGATGTGACGGTAGACCGGTTTGTCAAAGCCATTGAAGAAAACGAAACATTATTACAATAAGTCCTTCAACCCACTAACACGATCAAATGAAAACAAACAAACAATTACTCATTGCAGCATCTGCATTGGGCTTATTCCTGGCCAGCTGTGGCGGCGGTACAGGCGATAAGAAGACGCCTCTTGGAGTAGACTACACGGTACACAAGGCCGGTAATGGCGCGCAGCTGAAATTGGGCGATACTGTACTGATGAACATTACACAGAAGATCAATGACTCCCTGCTGACCGAGTCGCTGAAGTTGGCTGGTGCCCCTGTACCTGTGGTGATTGCCAAAGGCCAGCAGAAATATGACCTGATGGATGGTCTGACACTGCTGAAAGAGGGCGATAGCGCTACCTTCATCATTCCTTGGGATTCCTTACCGGAGATGCAACGTCCTCCTTTTGGTAAAAAAGGCGATAAGCTGAAGATCATCTTCGCTATAAAGAATGTATACAGCTCTGCGAAGCAGAACGAGAAAGATGCAAAAGACATCAAAGAATACCTGGACAAAAACAAACTGAAAGCTACCAAAACACCTGAGGGTGTATATGTAGCGGTAACACAGGAAGGTGCCGGCGAGCAACCTAAAACGGGTGATACCGTATCTGTACACTACACCGGTAAACTGCTGAGCGGTAAAACTTTTGATTCCAGTTTGGATTCTACCCTGAGACCGGGTATGCCTTTAGAGCCTATCAAATTCCCTGTTGGACAAGGATTTGTGATCAAGGGTTGGGATGCTGGTATTGCTACCCTCAAAAAAGGCAGCAAAGCGACCCTGCTTATTCCTTCTGGTCTGGCTTACGGTCTGATGGGTGCACCCCCGAACATTCCTGCTAACTCTATCCTGGTATTTACCGTAGAGCTGGTAGATGTTAAAGCTGGCAAACCAGCACCTGCTGCACCGGTAACTCCTCCTCCGGCACCTGCTGAGTTGAAGTCCGGCGATGCCAAGAAAAAATAAACGATATCCAACCAGATATTTCAGGGGGCTGACCATTATGGTCGGCCCTTTTTTATTGGTGGCCGGATCAGAGGAATTTGCTGCGTAATGCAGAGGTAGGGATCATACAGGCGTCCTTTTTGCCAAACCAGCGGTAGCGGTTACGGGCGATCTGGTTATAGACGGCATCCCGCAGGAAGGCAGGCAATATCATGAACAGGTAAAGACAATAATAGGGAAAACCGAGATGACGGACTACCCGTAATGCGGCTGTACTGCGTTGATAGACTTTTCCTTCTTCTATCAATATAAAGGAAGAGCGGCTTTCGAAAGAAGTTTGGTATTGTTGTGCAAGGAGGGTAGCCGCTTCCGATTGCAGGGAGGCAAAGCGGAAGCGGTCCGCTCTATCGTGGCGGATGACGAAGTTGACGCTGTTATTACAGAGATTGCAGACGCCGTCAAATAGTATGACCGGATGGGTGATGTCCATACCAGGGGGATTTATCAGGAGTATCCATCTACCAGTACTTCGTAGAGTTTGATCTTCAGTTCTTCGAGGGAGATGTCCTGTATCAGGTTGCCATCCTGTGCATAGGAGACGGTGCCTCTTTCTTCTGAAACGATGATAGCCAGGTTGTCGCTATGTTCGGTGATACCGACAGCGGAGCGATGGCGCAGGCCCACGCGGGAAGGGAGGTTAGGATTCTCTGATACGGGGAGGATGACTTTAGCGGCCAGTATTTTATTGCCGACGATGATCAGGGCGCCGTCGTGCAACGGGCTGTGTTTTTCGAAGATACTTTCTATCAATTTGGCGCTTACATTTCCTTCTATGGAGATGCTGGAGGCGGTATCAAACTTTACACGGTAGGTAGTAGCGATGACGATCAGCGCGCCGGTGCGGGTGGCGCACATGTGGCTGATAGCGATGATGATCTCATTGATCATATTTTCCTCTTCCTTGTAGCTCTTGAATTTGTCGGGCAGGAACAGTTTGGTAAGGAAGCTGTCTTTGCTCAGGGGTGTTTTTTTGCCCAGTACGAGGAGGAACTTACGTATCTCGGGTTGGAAGATGATGATAATGGCGATCAGGCCGACGTTGATAAAGCTCTGGAGGATGGTGGTGAGGATCGGCATATTGAGTACCTGCACCAGGAAGTAGGCGGCATATACCATCAAGAGGCCTACAAATATATTGAAGGCGAGACTACCTTTCAGCAGCCGGTATAGTTGTATAATGAGAAAGATCACTATCAGCAGGTCCAGAATATTCAGCCAATTTAACTTATATCCATAAAATTGAAACACTTCCATCATATTGTAAATGTACTGATTTAGAGATTGATAACATGCTATCTTATTGCGCCTGCATATATTCTACTATGCGGATAGCTTCTACGGCAGCGGCTACATCGTGTACACGTAATAGTTGGGCGCCCTGTTGCAAGGCGATGGTGTGTACGGCGGTGGTGCCATTCAGTGCGTTGGCGGCATCTGTTTCCAGGAGTTTATAGATCATGGATTTGCGGGAGACGCCGACGAGGAGGGGGTATTGCAGCAGATGAAAGGTGCGGAGATGTTTGAGCAGGGTATAGTTGTGTGCAAGGGTTTTGCCGAATCCGAAACCGGGATCTATGATGATATCGTTAATGCCTGCTTCGCGGCAGGCGGCTACTTTGCGGATGAAATAGTCCAGCACTTCCTGTACAACATCACCGTATTGGGGTTGGCGTTGCATGGTAGCGGGCGTGCCCTGCATGTGCATGGCGATGTAAGGTGCACGATGTTGAGCTGCTACATGGATCATGTCCGGGTCCAGCTCGCCGGCGCTGATGTCGTTGATGATAGCGGCGCCGGCCTGCAAGGCTTTTTCGGCGACGCTGGCGCGGTAGGTATCTACTGAAATGACAGCCTGCGGATACTGATGTAGGATCGCATGGATGGCGGGGAGCAGGTGGTCGAGTTCTGCCTGCCCGCCGATATCGGCGGCGCCGGGGCGGGTGCTTTGAGCGCCCAGATCGAGGATGGCGGCGCCCGCCTGCAGATGTGCCGCCGCCTTGTCGAGCACCTGGTGCAGGTGTTTACTGCGGCTTTCCGTATAGAAAGAATCGTCGTTGACATTAATGATACCCATGACAGCCGGGCGGGAGAGATCCAGCAGGTGTCCGCGGCAGTTGATAGTAAAA
Source organism: Chitinophaga pendula (assembly GCF_020386615.1). Taxonomy (NCBI): domain Bacteria; kingdom Pseudomonadati; phylum Bacteroidota; class Chitinophagia; order Chitinophagales; family Chitinophagaceae; genus Chitinophaga; species Chitinophaga pendula. The sequence goes on along the minus strand of NZ_CP077769.1, from coordinate 2,936,099 downwards.
GTATTTGCAGCATTCATAGCGGTTAGATTAAAATACTACGGTACAAATAGCCCGGCGTGGTACATATACCGGGTATCCCTCGGTTCCGGCAGACGGTCTGCCGGGACATTCTCGTAAGAATTGTTTATTTTGCCCTGCAAATTTAAAACAAAGCAGTTATTAATCGTTTAATCATCAGTACAGTATACATTATATACGGTCGAAATGATGGTTGAACGGTACTAACACCCGGTATATCTTTTTATGGAGCAGACATTGGCACAATACCAGCAGGCGCTGGCGGTATGTAAGGAAATATTTGGCAAGAAAGCGAAGGATTACGGCACCTCCTGGCGGGTATTGCGTCCTATTGCGGTGGCTGATCAGCTGTTCATCAAAGCGCAGCGTATTCGTAATATACAGGAGCTGGGGACGCAGAAGGTGGATGAAAATATCGACGGAGAGTTCCGTGCCATCGTCAACTATGGTATTATCGGGCTGATTCAGTTAGGGGAACATGGGAATCCCTATGAAGACCTGCCAGTGGAAGTAGCGCTGCGGCTGTATGAAGAGCAGGCCGCTTTTGTGCAGTCGGTGATGCTCGACAAAAACCACGACTATGGAGAAGCCTGGCGTAATATGAGCCAGGAGTCTTTTGTAGACCTGATACTCACCAAATTGCTACGCATACGGCAGATCGTCCGTAATGACGGCAAGACCCTGATATCCGAAGGTATCGATGCCAACCTGGTAGATATCATCAACTACGCGCTGTTTGCGCTGATCAAGATCAGCGAACAGCCCGTTAAATAATGATTGTCCATGCCTTTGCAAAAGGCTATCTTATACACTACCTTATTTAAAGCAATTATGAAGATCGTCCTAAACCTGTTACGCATTATAGTAGGAGTGCTGTTTATCTTTTCCGGTCTGATCAAAGCGAATGACCCGCTGGGGCTGAGCTATAAGATGGAAGAGTTTTTCGAGGTACTGCACCTGACGTTCCTGTCCCCTTACTCGCTGGCATTTTCTGTATTGATGAATGCTTTTGAGATCATTGCCGGTGTGGCGGTGTTACTGGGATACCGGATGCGCCTGTTCTCCTTCCTACTGCTGTTGCTGATCCTGTTCTTTACTTTCCTGACAGGCTTTGCACTATATAGCGGTAAGATACGCGAATGCGGTTGTTTTGGCGATTGTATCAAATTGTCTGCCGAAGGTACGTTCTACAAGGATGTAGCGCTGCTGGTGATGATACTGGTGATCTTTATCTACCGGGATCGTATCCAGCCATTGTTCAGCGCCAAAGCAGTGGGAACACTGATGATCCTTTTCACCGTTTTCTCTTTCGGCATTCAGTGGTATACCTTGCGTCACTTACCATTTGTAGACTGCCTGGCTTATAAGGTGGGTAACAATATCCCGGACAAGATGAAGCTGCCTCCCGGCGCTACACCAGATGTATTTGAGACGGTACTGATCTATGAAAAGAACGGAGAGAAAAAGGAGTTCACCATGGAGAACTATCCCTGGCAGGACAGCGCATGGGTCTATGTAGACCGTAAGGATAAGCTGGTGAAGAAAGGGAATGCAGAGCCGGCGATCAAAGATTTTATACTTACCGACTTTGACGGTGTGAACCAGACGCAGGTGATCCTGACGGAGTTGAAGCCGGTATACCTGTTCCTCGTCAAGAATGTAGATGAAGCCGGTAGCGGTTGGGATGCCAAAATGAGAGGCATCCAGGAAAAAGCTGCCGGTTCCGGCGCCCTGATATACGGTATCACTGCATCGGGCAAGGAAGCGACTGATGCTTTCAAACAGCAACACGGCCTTAACTTCCCGTTTGTACAGATGGACGGAGTGGCTATCAAGACGGCCGGCCGTAGTAATCCCTGTCTGATATTGCTGGAGAAGGGAACGATAAAAGGTAAATGGCATTATAACGATATTCCCTGATCATAAGGCCGGTATGCGGACAGCCTGCTGGCCATATTAAATTTTGTCGGTATTGCGATTCCTCTTAAGAAAGACCGGGTATGGATTACTGGTACTGGCTGGTGTGGTCGTGCTGGTGTTTTTCCTGTTCAACGTCTTACCCGGTGATCCTGCCCGGCTGACACTGGGGCAGCGGGCGGATGTGGCCTCCCTGGAGAATGTCCGCAAAGAGCTGTACCTGGACAAACCCCTGCGTACACAATTCCTGCGCTATATTAACGACCTTTCCCCGCTGGGTATACATGCCCGTAGTGACTTGCAGGATAAGCTGCACGGGGTGGCGCTGTTGCCGCTGCCGGGCGATCGGGTGCTGGCGTTGAAGACGCCTTATCTGCGTCGTTCTTACCAGGGGAAAAAAGAGGTATGGCAGATCCTGACGGAGGCGCTGCCCGGTACGCTGGTGCTGGCGCTGGCGGCTATGCTGTTCGCCACGGTGGTAGGGATATCACTGGGCGTCTTGTCCGCTGTAAAGCAGCATACCTGGCTGGATACGGGCGCCGTATTTGCCAGTGTGGCGGGGATATCGGTCCCTTCATTTTTTGCCGGCATCGTACTGGCGTATTTATTTGGTTTTGTACTGAGTGCTTATACCGGGTTGCATATGACGGGCAGCCTTTTCGATACCGATCCTTTTGCCGGGCGGCAGCTGAACCTGGGCAACCTGGTACTGCCGGCCATCACCCTGGGCATCCGGCCGCTAGCCATCATCGTACAGCTGACCCGCGGGGCTATGCTGGACGTATTGCACCAGGACTATATCCGGACGGCCTATGCCAAGGGGCTGGGGCGGCGGGCGGTGATCTGGCGGCATGCGCTGCCTAATGCCCTGAACCCGGTGGTGACAGCCATCACCGGATGGTTTGCCGAGCTGCTGGCAGGGGCTTTCTTCGTAGAATATATCTTTGGCTGGAAGGGCATCGGCAAGGTCACGGTAGATGCGCTGGAGAAGTTCGACTTCCCCGTATTAATGGGATCTGTACTGTTTACGGCCGGTATCTTTGTGATCATCAATCTGCTGGCCGACCTCTTATATACCTTGATAGATCCCCGGATCAAGCTATAGTGGCTGATCTTAATGAAAAATGGAAAAAAAGTCCACTTTTTTTGTAACAAAGCATTTCCGCAGTCGTCTCCTTCATATACAAACACACAGAAAGCTGGAATTGTCGTCCTTATGTCGTTAGAATTGTTCCTTTCCCAAGTCGTTCCCGTCAGGCAGAAGCTGTACCGCTTCGCATTCCGCCTGTTGGGGAATGAGGAGGATGCGAAGGACATCATTCAGGACGCACTATTAAAAGTATGGCATCAGCAGGAGCGGATGGCGGAACTGCAGAACCTGGAGGCCTGGTGTATGCGCATCACGCGTAACCTGGCGTTGGATAAGATCAAGTCGCGGAAGTACCGCATGTCGGAGGACCTGGAGCGGGCAGACCATGTGCCGGTAGCTTATCAGCAGGACCCGCATATGGCGGCAGAGAAACAGGATGTGATGAAGAAGGTACACGCCATCATACATACCTTACCCGAGAAATACCGTACCATCATACAGCTGCGCGATATGGACGGTTACTCTTACCAGGAGATCGCTGATATCCTGGAGGTGGAGATGAGTGAAGTAAAGATTAACCTGCACCGGGCGCGCAAGGCGGTGCGGGAAAAACTACAAAACATGGAGGTGTATGGAATATAAAGAGATCAGGCAGCTGCTGAAAAGATATTGGGAGGCGGAGACTTCCCTGGAAGAAGAGGCCGTATTGCAGGCTTTCTTTGCAGCACATGCCGGTGAGGAGCTGCCCGAAGACCTGCGGGAAGCGGCGCCTTTGTTTGCCTACTTCGGCCTGGAGCATGAGTTGGCGCTGGAGTTGCCGGAGGCGGACATCAGCTGGCCGGACTTCCACGAACGGCCGCCAATGCAGGTAATACAGGGTGGAGCCGGCAAGACGATACGTCCCTGGCAGCATTGGATGAAATATGCCGCCGTACTGCTGATGGTTGCCGGTATCGGATATGGCGTACAACGGGCACATATCAAACAAGTAGAGAGTGCTACACCGCTCGCACAGCGGGATACCTACGACGATCCGGAAAAGGCCTTTGCCGAAGCACAGAAAGCCCTGGCGCTGGTAGCCAAGAACCTGAACAAAGGTACCCGTCAGATGGAGAAGCTGACCTATTTCAACGAGGCGACCGATCGTATCAAAGAAACGAATTGAGTATTTTAATAGATCATTATGAAAAAGCGTCTTTTTTTACTGTTGCTGGTTTTGGGGAGCCTGCGTGTCAGTGCGCAACAGGGGAGTGTTATAGACCGATTTTTTGAGAAGTATGAGTCTGACCGTTCTTTTACCCTGGTGAGCATTACGCCTAAAATGTTCAGCATGTTCAGCAAAGTGTCGGTAAATTCTGTGGAGGGCAAGCGCATGATGCAGGTGATACAGAAACTGAGAGGGCTGCGTATCCTGGCCAAAGAGAACACCAAAGACGGACCACGCATGTTCAAAGAAGCGACCAGCTTCCTGGGTAAAGACTTGGAAGACCTGATGGTCGTACGGGACGGCGACAGCGACATCCGCTTTATGGTCAAAGAGAACAGCCATGGCAACATCGCTGAGCTGGTCATGCTGGTAGGAGGAAAAGATGAGTTTGTAGCCATGAGCCTGGTCGGCGATATCGACCTCAACGAGATCTCCCAGATCGCCGGTAACCTGAACATCAGCGGCTTTGACAAACTCAATAAACTGGACAGAAAGAAACTGTAATTACCTGATTATCGTTATACCAAAATCATTTCGTTATGAAACGTATATCCATCCTGACCTTCGTATTAGTAGCGGTACTGGCCGTACCAGCCCTGGCCCAAAAGAAATATCTGCGCCAGTTCCATCGTAAGTATGTAGACAAAGCCGAAACCCACCGTATCGGTGTAGGCGGTTTTTTTGTAAAGCTGGCCAGCTGGGTAATACCTGCCGAAGGCGATGAAGACACCAAAAACCTGAAACGTATACTCGGCAAAGTAGGGGGTATCAAAATATACACCATCGAGTCGGAGAACGGCCGCAGCGTGATCAACCCAGACGATATTGCCGCCCTGAAACAGAAGCTGGTAAAAAAAGGACATTTCGAGTCACTGATGGAAGTACGCAGCGACGGTGATATCGTCCATGTGATGAACAGCGGCAAAGACGACGAGATCGGCAACCTCGTCGTGCTGGTCAACGACGACGACCAGATGGTGATGATACACCTCCGTACCCGCCTGAAGATGTCGGACCTTGACTTCGTGATGAAAGAGCTGGGAAATAAAGGTTTCCTGAAACCGGAGGTCGCTAAAGAACTGCAGGAGCAGTCGCCTGTCAGCACTCCTGCCAAAGACAGTAGCGTTACTTCCAATACCGCACTCACCACCACGGCTACCGTACACTAACAACATTAGCAGAAAGAGAAAGCCCCGGTATACGTTAGTATGCCGGGGCTTTTTTTATTTGATGATGACCTCCCTGACGACCGTTTCGCCTAACATCTCATTGACCAGCTTGATGATCTTGTCTTTAGAGTAGTTCAGTTCATGTTTCAGGGGAGCGACGGAAGTAGAAATGAAGAGCTTATGGTCTATCAGCTGTATACTCTGCGTATAACGGGCGATGGTCTTCCCCATCAACTTTTCCCAGTTCTCCTGGATACGCACCTCCATATACCGGGGTTTCATCCGGCTTTTGTTGATATATTCATTCAGTGCATCCCCAATACTGGTAAATCCGTAACGCATAGCACAAAGATAGGCCTTTATTGTAACTCTCTCACCTCCGCATAGCCGTCAAATTCATAAATAGGACATCCCCGGGCAATTTCTACCGCCTCGTCCAGGTTATCAGCGGTAAGCAGGAGGAATCCGCCTACTATTTCCGTGCCTACCTGGTGGATGCCATCGCTGACCTGGGCATCCCTGCCCTTGATCAGCCTGCCATTAAGGGTAAGCCCCTTGCCGCCGGTGAGCTTGGATCGCCACTGGCCCATCCAGGATTGCCAGTGTTGCTGGTGAGCAGCTATTTCTTCCCGAGTATGTGTGCCGGTGCGGCCGTCAGGTTCCCGCATCAGAATGATGTAATTGGGCATAAGCGTGGTTTATCCGGTTTGAAAAAATGATACGGAAAGGTACGGAAAGTTGGGGGAGTGGAGAGGGGAAAGGTGTGGAAAAAGTTGTCTTGAGGAATGGGGAATTTGGTGTTAATTTGTGTGGAATGTAGCATTATATCTTAACTGAGAATAAACCCCCTGGTAATTGTTTTGATCGAAATATATATACTTATGAAATCTGTACTATTAATTATTTGTCTGTTAATCTTTCGCTTTTTGTTTCCTTAAAGTTTTACGAGGAGAATAGCAATGTACATGTCTGTGTAGAATAGATCGTGCATAACTACCATGTATTAAGTGGTGGGTATATTTATTACGTAACCCACTTGATTCCCGTTATATAGCAGATTAAAAAGTACCTGGCTTAGACTGGGCAAGATATCTAGACACACGAACATTTGTCAGAAATGCCTACAGCAAAAGACGTGGCTGCAGATAGGCGGGTCCAGAGAATGATGAATAAAAGGTTAATGTCAAAAAATGAAGAGCACATATTGCATATGATTGTGAAGAGCAAGTAATTGGAAGTGTTAAAGAATATTAAGAAAAGGACAAAATGAAATATTTATTTATGAAAAAGGGATTGCTACTATTGTTGATATTCATGGTGAAAATGATGTTTAGGGAAGATGCCGTTGCTCAGAAAGCGCCACCACTTCCTGGAAATGACCATTTGCGTATTATACCGCCAACTCCTGATGCAGCTAAGCTTGGTCAATATGGAGAGTTGAGTACAAATCTATTCAATGGAGTGCCAAATATTCAACTTCCTTTATATACGATACAATTAGGGACATTTAAATTACCATTATCCCTAGATTATACGTCGAATGGTATTAAGGTCGATGAAATAGCATCTTCAGTAGGGCTCGGATGGGTACTGAATACGGGAGGAGTTATTACTGCAAGCATTAGAGGTGGTAACGATAAGTCAGAGATAAGGCATAAACCAGCTGATATATTTAAATTCAACCCTCATGATCAGAATATCCCAGTAGGAGAAGTGATGAGTGACTATGAGTGGGCTAAAGTTATTATTAGCGGGAACTATGATACTCAACAGGATATATACTATTATACAGTCAATGGGATGTCCGGGAAATTCATTTATGATTATGATATTTCCCGGGTTATTCCCATTCCCTATGCAAATATTAAAATTGACAAGGGAGGTGCACAAATTATAGATAGTGAAGGAAATAAGTATTTATTTAACGCACGGGAAACCTCGAATACGGATGAGCGTCCTATCATAGGCAGTAAAAATAGGCCTAATCCGACATTTACTGTTTCAAGCCTTTTTTTGGAAAAGGTGATTACAAATGAAGGCAGGGAGTTATTATTTGAATATGATGAAGTCGCTGTCACTTATCTACAGGGATTATCAGAGATCAGATATGTACAACCAGGAGGAGTGACAGGTTTTTGCCCACAATTAACGATTAATGATAAGTTATATGCCAATATCAACCGCTCGATCCAACGGCGATTAAGGCGGATAACATCGGATGATGGGGCACTCGAAATAAATTTTGCCTATTCTACGCAACCAAGGGAAGATATTGCTTTTGAAAATACACGATACGGGAATGCCTTGACAAAAATTGAAATAAAATCACATACAAATTTAATTAGGCGTTTTAACTTCTATTATGATTATTTCAGAGCCTTGACCTATAACAGTAATACTTCTATTGAGGAACAATCACTCAATTCCCGGCTTAAATTAACAGCAGTTGAGGAAGAAGGGAAAGGGAAATATGAATTTGATTATGAGGAGTCCATAAAACTTCCAGCACGTTTATCTTTTGCACAAGATAGCTGGGGGTATTACAATGGAGCCAATAACAATCGTTCGCTCATTCCAGCGATTTATTTTGGTGGAACCGCTAACAGGAGTACGATCGGTACATATAAAACCGGCTGGATGATTTCTAAGATGACCTATCCAACCGGTGGCTATACCTCTTTTCGATATGAACCGCATATGACACGAGAACAAGAGCGCGAGATCACAACCCGGACAGTAAATATTGCAGAGTTATCGAATGATAAACTAGGGGCAAGAAAAGACTTTGAGATAGCTCCTGGTATGTTGTTTAATCGTATAACGATATACTGGGATTTAGCAGACGATTTTTCTCAGGCGAGGTTAACAGGGCCGGGGATTTCAAGAACATTCGGTAAAAGTGGTCGTGAATCTATTAGTCTTGGCCCTGGACAATATAGCTTAAGTATTGCGGGGAGGGGAAATGCCAGCAGGTATATAGGTATAACAGGGGAAATAGATAGTGCATATTATGTATGGAAGAACATTCCTGTGGGTGGTGTAAGAATAGCGAGTATGACTGATTTTGCTTTGTCAGGAACGGCAGTAAAAAAATATTTTAACTACAACCATCCTCAGACAGGGGAGTATAGCATTAACTATAATCACTACCCTCCTTATAATTTAGGTACTTACATTAATAGAACAATGCTTAATGCAAGTCCATATGAATGTCAGTATAATATTAACAATGCATCTTCATACCCCGAATTAGGGTCGGATAGGGCAGAATTGCCTATTGGATATCGTCATGTTACTGTTACACGGGACTCGCTTGGATATATGGGACGAATTCGATATACTTTTTCTACAAAACAAGAGGATATAAATGGGGATTTGTACACTATGCCAGATTGGTGCAGAGGATTAAATATTGAAACAGTATATGAACGATATGACGATGGGTTAAATACCTGGGCGCCTGTCAAAAAGGAACGAAACGTTTATAAAACAAATATTCATCCTACTATAGACAACAAACCTGGATATCCTGAAGAAAATGAAGAATTAGTACCATGTTTTCGAATTTCCTATTTGAAACATGAGTTGCAGCCAGGACAAGGTACAGCCATACCAGCAGAGTTTGTATATGAGGTGTTTACTTATAATTCCGGTTGGGTGAGGCTTGAACGGAAAGAAGAATATACATACAGTTCTAAAGACGGGGTGTCGCTTATAAACACGGAAGAATATTCTTATCAAAACAAGAACCATGCCCTACCCACTTTTGTAAAAACCAGAAATAGTAATAATGATATAATAACTACAACAAAAAAATACCCACATGAGTTTGCTGGTGTGCCAGTCTATGATTCGATGATCAGTCGGAATATAATTTCTCCTGTAGTAGAAGAGATAGCATTAAATGATGAAAAGATAGTGGTTAGACAAAAGAATAATTACAATTTTTATGCGGGAAATCTGATACTGCTATCAAATATTGAGAAACAGTATGGAAATGAACCATCATTTCTAAGTAGCACTTTTGATAAATATGGAAGTAAAGGGAATATTCAACAATATACGGGACAAGACGGACTTATTCATTCATTTATATGGGGATATGCTGATAAATATCCAGTAGCGGAAATAGTAGGGGTTGATTATCAAACGGCTATTAGTATCGTAAATATGAATGTTATTAATAGTTCGCTGCCAGATGAGAATTTGTTGAGAATAGAATTGGAGAAATTAAGACAAGCTTTAAAGGATAAGGCTATAATCAATACTTATACTTATTCTCCTTTAGTAGGATTGACTACTAGTACAGATCCGTCTGGTAAGATATCTTTTTATGAATATGATCAGTGGGGGCGACTAAAAGTTGTAAGAGATCATCAGGGCAAGATAGTTCGACTATTTGATTATCAATATCAATCGCCTATACAGTAATATCAAAAGTAAGTGCAGATCTATGAAATGGATACTATCTATTCTGTTTTCGTTTCCTTATATTATTAGTTGGGCACAACAACCGACAGGAGAGAACCAACCAAATGCTATTCCACAGTTATTGCCTGTTCCTTATACAAATATGAACGTTATTAATTTTACACGTATCTGGGAGCCATCCGTTTCCATCATAGATACATTGGCTGTAGTTGGTAACAATAACGTGCGGCAGGTGAAGCAGAGTAGTCAGTACTTCGATGGGCTGGGACGGCTATTGCAGACGGTAAGTAAAGGAATGGGTACCGGTGAGAAGGATATCGTTGCTCCGGTGGTGTACGATGCTTTCGGCCGGGAGCAGTTTAAATACCTGCCTTATGTATCTCCGGGTAGTGATGGGAAGTTTAAGACAAATCCTTTTGCAGAGCAGTCGCAGTTTATGAGCGGATATTACCCTGGAGAATCTGTTTACTACGGCGAGACGGAGTTCGAAGCGTCTCCGCTGAACCGGGTGATGAAATCCTACGCACCGGGTAACAGCTGGGCACGTACAGGCGGTAACCGCCCTACGGGTACGGAGTACCTGGTGAACACGGCCGCTGATGCGGTAACGATCTGGGATATGCCTATTAACGGCACTTTGCCTTCCCGCGTGGGTGCCTACCCGGCAGGTGAGCTGTACAAAAATGTGGTGAAGGACGAACGTGGTAAAAGTATTGTGGAGTTCAAAGACAAACAAGACCGGGTGATCCTCAAGAAAGTACAGCTGGCTGATAACGTAGCGGATGGACATACCGGCTGGCTTTGTACCTACTACGTATACGATGATCTCAATAACCTGCGCATCGTATTACCACCGAAAGCGGTGGAATCCCTGATCAGCAATAACTGGACCTTTGCTGCCGGGGTAGCGGAGGAGTTATGTTTTCAGTATAAATACGATGGCCGCCGCCGGATGATCGAAAAGCGGGTGCCGGGTGTAACGGCGCCTACGGAGCTCGTGTACGATGTCCGCGATCGGCTAGTATTCAGTAGAGATGGTAACCTGGCTGCTGCCGGCAAGTGGATGGTCACCTTTTACGATGGGCTGAACCGACCTACTATGACGGCTTTTTATGCCAGCACAGATGCCCGGGATGCCTTGCAGACGGGCATGAATGCCGCGGTTTCCAATACGACAACAGTTACGTACGACTTCCCGGTGCCGGGTGTACTGACCGCGAGTGAACATGATGGCCGACCCAAATACCAGGCTTCTCAAAGCATAGATTTTACAACTGGTTTTGATACCAACAGTATGGATACAGAAGGGGAGATCGTACCGGGAGGTAAGTCGGGAACTACCATACTGACGGTTACCAACCCGCTGCCTACCCTGGACGCGAACAAAGTCGATCCACTGACCTATACTTTTTACGATAACTACGATTACACGGGCGCACATGCGCTGCGGGCTGCCGATCTGAGTAAACCCCAGAGTACAGATCCTGCCCGCGAAGTAGCCACCGCTGCCAGCATTATGACCCGCGGGATGGTGACCGGTACTAAAGTGCGTGTACTGGGCACTAATCAGTGGCTCACTGCTACTTCCTACTACGATGATAAAGGCCGGGTAATACAGGCCATTGCTGATAATGTGAGTGGCAACCAGGATGTGATAAGCACCTTGTGTGCTTTCAGTGGCCAGGTGCTCAGCACTTACCAATACCATAACAATGCGAAGAGTGTCCCTACTACCACTACCCGTATACTCACGGTGCTGGACTATGACGATGCCGGCCGGTTACTCACGGTACGTAAACAGGTGAATGATCAGCCTTTAAAAGTACTCGCTACCAACGAATATGACGCGATGGGGCAGCTGAAGACCAAAACCCTGGGAAATAACCTGGAGACACTGAACTATGCCTACAACATCCGTGGTTGGCTGAAAGGGATCAACAAAAACTACATTACCGCCAACGAAACACATTTCTTCGGTACGGAGCTGCACTATGACTATGGTTATACTGCCAGCCAGTACAACGGCAATATCGCCGGTGCTACCTGGCGGAGTGCCGGAGATGGACAACGTCGTTCTTATGGTTACGGCTACGACGCAGCTAACCGTCTGCTGAAAGCGGACTTCACCGAAGGGAATGGCAGCACCTGGGCTGTCGGCGCGAAAAACTTCAGCATGCAGATGGGAGATGGTGTGAACGCGACTTCCGCCTACGATGCGAATGGTAATATCAAATCCATGACCCAGCAAGGTCTGAAAGGCACGAGTAGCGCCCCGATCGATCAGCTGACGTATGAATATTTAGCGAACAGTAATAAACTGAAAGGTGTGACCGATGCGGTGAATGATCCTACTTCCACATTGGGAGACTTTAAAGAGATCAATGGCACCAGTACGAACGACTACGCCTACGACAGCAACGGTAACCTGACCCAGGATGGCAACAAAGGTATCGCTGCGGGTGGTATCACCTATAATCACCTGAACCTGCCGGTGCAGATCACCGTAGCCGGTAAGGGCACTATCTCCTACCTGTATGATGCCGCAGGCGCCAAACTGCGTAAGACCGTGGTAGATAATACCGGTGGCACTCCTAAAACCACTATCACCGACTACATCGGTGGGTTCGTCTACCAGAATGACACCTTGCAGTTCTTCTGGCACGAAGAAGGCCGGGTACGCTGGGTAGCCGGTGGGCCGGTATTCGACTATTTCTTAAAAGACCACCTGGGCAATACCCGCATGGTGCTGACCGAACAGACGGACTTCTCCATGTATGCCGCTACGATGGAATCATCCAATGCAGCGAAAGAGAATGCGCTATTTAGCAATATCGAAGAGACGCGTACGGCCAAACCTGTGGGTTATCCATCCGGGCAGGATCAAAACGAATTCACCGCCAAGCTGAACGCCAAAAGCGGTGGCAAAAAGATCGGTCCGTCGCTGGTACTGAAAGTAATGGCTGGCGACACCATCCAGCTGAGTGCCCAGGCGTTCTATAAATCACAAGCACCTTCCAATAACAAAATCGCTACCCCGGTAGAAGATATGGTCGCCGACCTGGCGGCCGCCTTCAGCACCAGCACGCAGGAGTCCTCGATACATGGCAATGCGCAGCAGTCCGGTAACAGTCCTTTTACCAGCAACTTCTACAGCAATGATTACCAACGCCTGAAAGAACGTGACCAGGACCCGAATCAGCCCGATAAACCTAAAGCCTACCTCAACTTTGTATTGTTCGACGAGCAGTTTAACTTAGTAGAAGATAACAGCGGGGTGAAACAGGTGAAAGCAGAGCCGGATCAGTTGCAGCAGTTAGCCGTCGATAAGAGGGTGATGAGCAAGAGCGGTTATCTGTATGTGTATACTTCCAATGAAAGTCAGCAGGATGTGTTCTTTGATAATGTAATGGTGGGTAGAGCCGCAGGGCCTATCCTGGAGGAGACACATTATTATCCATTTGGATTGACGATGGCGGGGATCAGTAATAAAGCCATTGGGCCGTTGGAGAATAAGTATCAATACAATGGGAAAGAGTTACAGTCGAAGGAGTTCGGAGATGGATCAGGATTGGAGTGGTATGACTATGGTGCAAGGACGTATGATCTGCAAAATGGAAGATGGGGAGTTGCCGATCCCAAAGTTGAGAAATACGAAGGGATCTCTCCATACACTTATACTTATAACAATCCTATTAGATTTATTGATATAAAAGGAGAAGATCCTGGTGACGTTGTTGTAGCCTTTGGTGGTGCAGATATTTTTGGAAAAAAGGGGAAAGGAGGTGCTCCATTAATTATTCAACAGTTACAACAGGAATATCTCAATAAAAAAGGTGGAAATGCAGAATCCTTTTATTCTAAATATTGGAATACATTTCATCTCAACGCGGAAAGTTTGGATAATGCGACGCAAAGCGCCTATGACTACGTGTTGGCAAATTATAATAAAGACAATGGTAAAGATGTTGAAGGTGGAAAAATAGTATTGGAAGGATACAGCTATGGAGGAGTATTGGCAATGCATTTGGCAGCTAGGTTGAAAAAAAACAGCGTCCCCGTTTCCTTATTAATTACAGTGGATGCTGCCGCAGGACCTGAATCAAATAATATTAATAGGACGGTGTCCTCAAATGTAGACAAGAACATAAATATTTATCAAACTAATCCCTCCATTGTAAGGTCACATGGGGACAAAAATAAAACGCAAGAGGGAAGCCAAACGAAGGTAGTGAACATAGATGTCACTAGTATTACCAATGAGCATGGCAAGATTGATGAATATGCTTTGAAAGCAGTTGTAAATAGGATTTTAGCGGATCTTAACAAGAAAAGAAAAGTAGATAATTAAATCATTATTATGGTTATTCCAATGAGAAATATGTTCTTAGCTTTCCTATACTTTATAGGAGCAATTCTAGTTTATCCCATTTTATTATATTTTTTGCAAAATTATAAGATCATTTATAGTTACTTACCATTACTTCCCCTTCATTCATATATCCAAGTGTTTTTCAGTGGACCATTTTTAATTGTTGTAGGTGGAATACTTTTTTTCAGATATAAACATAAAGTATTCGGACTATGTTTCTTTTTAACAGGAGTACTTTGGATAGGAGCAATTTTTTATGAATTAATAGCTAAAAACCTATAACATACCTAGTTTAGGATTAAAAAGATTCTACTCACCGGCATGTCCGGTACTGGAAAAGCAACATTAATAGCGGCATTAGCTTCAATAAGCTATGCCGCTGTCGATTTGGATACAGCGGAATACTCCATAGGGGTAGATGCAGCGCTGGGGTCTGCGTATGCTGACAATGAGGTAAAACCAGGCAAGGACTGAGTATTGAATGAGTAACGTGTAAATGATCTGTTGGCAAAGGATGATAACGATGTGCTGTTTGTAATTGGCACAGCCAGTCATATGGAGAAGTTCATGGATCAGTTTGATCATGTGATATTACTTACTGTACCTGATGAAGTGATTGTGCTGCGTTTGCTGAAAAGAACAGGTGCCGCCTATGGGCAGTCAGAAGCAGAGATAGCACCCGCATTGCAGCTGAAACACGAAATAGAACCTTTACTGGGAAGCTTACAAAAAGGGAATTTGCAGAAATCGTTGCCTATGCCGAGTCTGTTGTAGGTAACTATCGGAAAAATGGGGCATTGAAAATGGTGGATGCTAAAGGAAATATTTACTATCAAAACGTTATTAGTTTTTATGGTAATGAGAGATTCGATTTCGCGATTGGTAGTGTAACGGTAACATTTAATGAGCGTGGTAAGGCTATTGGTTTCTTCGATGTTTATGATTTCGATCCAAAGCTTTATAGTAAACGAGGGCTCTTGGCTGAAACTGTTACAAGAGTTGTTTACAATAATAGTCCCTCAATGGCAAAACCTAATTTTATATACTATGGTATTAATTCAGCTAAAAACATGAATTCAATTCGCTGATACACATGAAAAAAATAACGTATTTTTTGCTTTCTGCTATTATCATTATTCCAATGGCCTATGGATATCTTTATTATACTAGGTTTTCAGAGGCTGAGAAGATTTCAGGATTTAAAATCCTTTAGGAGCAGAAATAGTTGAAAAAACTAAAAAGGCAGATGATTTTGATGGCAGTAATTTTTTATTTTTTGCTATAAAATTGAATGATGAAGAATACCAGGATTTATTTGAGCAATGTAAAAAGAGGAAATTTAAGCAAGGACCAGTTGCACCGTTAATTTATTCGAATGAATATGTGCATAAAGAAGATCCTGTTATATTTCAACTTACTAATTTTGACTTCCCGGACTATGATCTGGTTGTCTTAAATACTAAAAAAAGACTATTGATCGTATATCGTAGTGAAGTAAACAAAAGTAGATAGCTCCTAAATAGCAAGAAACGGATGTTATTTAGTATTGAATATTTGCTAAAGAAATAACAACTAATAGTAAATGCTTTACAAATATAGCTGGCTTTATTAACAGCGGCATTCGCTTCAATAAGACTTACATTTAAGCTTGAGGTTTTCATTGAAAGTAAGTATCCTTATATGGCGAAATATAATCTATTCGGTAAAGCAGAACTGTATCGTGAAAATGGGAGGTGGGAGATAAGAAGGAAATAAACGATTGGACGTAAATTAGGTAACCTATGAATATTGTAACTGAATTAAACGAAATAAATGAATTGCTGAATTCGTACGCTGGTGCAAAATTTCAGATAAAGGGATATACAGATAGCTTGCAGAAAATAGTGATAAGGCTGGCTGTACCAGATCGAAAGGAAGTATTATATATGGTTGCTGTTGGTTGTCGTTCGGTAAGTGGATTGTTTAGTTTTTCAGGAGCTGACATAGAGGTATCGAAAGAGTTAGCAGAAAATAAGCTTGATGTTTTGATAACGGTAAAAGATAAATCTGGAAATTTTCTGCTACAGGCTGATGCAGGATTGGGCTTGGCAAAGGGTTTAGAATCAGAATTCGGAGATATATTCGGAGACTTTTTGAAAGGGAAATAAGTTAGATGAAAGACAACTTAGCCTCGCTTATCACTTTGTATTCCGGAAAAATTACCGACGAGCAGTTTGTCTTTGACGGAAAGAATTATGATGAGGAACTGGGCGTCGAAGTGGATCAAGTTAGTCATAGAAAAGCAAGTGCATAATTCCTCAGTGCTATTCGTCGATAGTGGCGAAGATATCGCCTCTTGTTAAATATGATCGCAGGCACTGATACAATTGAATGGCTGTATCTGGCAGTAGAAATAGAGGTTGAGTATTTGAGTTATAATAATCCATTTCAATTTGCGAGGAAATCGTATCATGGCGCTTGCCCGGATCGGAATTTCAGCGGCTATTAACTATATTAAACCTTTAGCCAATAGTAATAATCCGATTATTGCAGGATATGCAGAAAAGAAATTAATTTATCTTTCTCAGTAATGAAAAAGATCCTCCTCACCGGCATGTCCGGCACTGGAAAAGCAACATTAACAGCGGCATTAGCTTCAAGGAGCTATGCCGCTGTCGATTTGGATACAGCGGAATACTCCATAGGGGTAGATGCAGCGCTGGGGGCTGCGTATGCTGACAATGAGGTAAAACCAGGCAAGGACTGAGTATGGAATGAGCAACGTGTAAATGATCTGTTGGCAAAGAATGATAACGATGTGTTGTTTGTAAGTGGCACAGCCAGTAATATGGAAAAGTTCCTGGATCAGTTTGATCATGTGATATTACTCACTGCACCTGATGAAGTCATCGTGCAGTGTTTGCAGACAAGGTCGGGTACTGCCTATGGACAGTCAAAGGAAGAAATAGCACGTGTATTGCGTCTGAAGCACGAGATAGAGCCTTTACTCCGAGAAGGCGCCGACCTGGAAATAAACACAGATATGCCGGTGGAAGCAGCGGTAGCATTAATACGCCATCATATAAAACACTGATCACCCCTCCATTTCAATCAACTGTAAACATGCCGGATCATGAGCAAAAGCCGCCTGTACCCGCTCTGCATGGGTATCGGTGATGAACACCTGCCCGTAGGCATCGCTGCTCACCAGCTGTATCAGCCGTATGACCCTTTCCTGATCCAGTTTTTCGAAGATATCGTCCAGTAGCAGGAGCGGAGGGAATTGTTTAAAGTTTTTGAGTACTTCAAACTGGGCCAGTTTGAGGGCAAAGAGAAAGCTTTTACGCTGACCCTGGGAGGCGTTGGTTTTCATGGGATGGTCATCCAGCAGGAATAGTAGGTCATCGCGATGGATACCGGCGCTGGTACGTTGCAAGAGCAGGTCTTTCGGACGGTTGACCCGCAGCTGGGTAGCCAGGTCTTGCTCCAGTAAGGAGCATACATAGCGGATGTTGACTACTTCATGTTTACCAGCGAGGAAGTCGTAGCGGGATTGCACCTGGTTGATGAAATCCAGTAGGAAAGCGCGCCGGCATTCGAAGATAGGGGTGCCATGTTGTACCAGCTGCTCGTCGAATACCTCCAGCAGACTGTCCAGGCTGCCGGATTGGGTAGCGGCAGACTTCAGCAGGCTGTTCCTTTGTTGTAGTATCTTTTGGTATTGGATGAGGTGATCCAGGTAGCCGGGATATAACTGTGACAGGAGGGTATCGAGCCATTTACGGCGTTCTTCGCTGCCACCGAGGATGATCTCGGCATCATCCGGGGCGATCATCACGGCAGGATATTGCCCGATATGCCGGGAAAAACGGTCATAGCTCTCGTCATTCAGGGAGATATCTTTTTTCCCATCTTTGACGGTACAGATGATCTTTCCTGCTTGTCCTTCTTTGTCCAGCAGCCCTTCTATCCGGAAACCATTGCTGTCATATTGGGTGTTCTGGCTCTCTACACTGTTGAAATAGCTGCGGGTAAAGCACAGGTAATAGATGGCATCCAGCAGGTTGGTCTTGCCGGAGCCATTGCGGCCGGTGATGCCTATAATCCTTTTATGAAAGCGGAAATGGCTTTGTGTATAATTTTTAAATTGTACCAGTGATATATGTCGTACTGTCAGCAAATGATCTCTTGTTTAAGTCGTCCAAACCGGCAGGGGAGGGCAGGGAAGCCCCGCTTGATCCGTATTTTTAATTAGATATATCTTTAATTCCTTCTCGGCCAATACCTTCAATTAAATGTTTAACCGCCGCCTGGAAATAGTTCTAAATCCCAAAATTACGTCAGGTATTTAGTTTTTAGGATTTTCCTGTTATATTTGCGAACAAATTAAGAAACAGTGGCTACAAAAACAGAAGTGAAGACGAAGTTCACCAAAGAAACGTACTTGTACTGGTATGAATTGATGCTCTTGCTGCGCCGTTTTGAAGAGAAAGCGGGCCAATTGTATGGTATGCAGAAGATCCGCGGTTTTTGCCACTTGTACATCGGACAGGAAGCAATAGCGGCAGGCGCAATGACAGCTACAAAACCCGGAGATAAGTTCATCACCGCTTACAGGGATCACGCACTGGCGATCGCCAAAGGCATGTCTCCTAACGAGTGTATGGCGGAATTGTATGGTAAAGCGACTGGCTGCTCTAAAGGTAAAGGTGGTTCCATGCACTTTTTCTCTAAAGAACACAATTTCTTCGGCGGTCATGGTATCGTAGGTGCGCAGATCGGTACTGGTGCAGGTCTTGCTTTCGCAGAACAATACCAGGGCACTGACAATGTGGTACTCTGTTTCTTCGGAGATGGCGCTGCCCGTCAGGGTATCCTCCACGAGACCTTTAACATGGCCATGCTGTGGAAACTTCCCGTGATCTTTATTTGTGAGAACAACAGATACGCCATGGGTACCTCGGTAGAGCGTACATCTAACGTATTGGATATCTATAAGTTAGCGGATGCTTACGACATGCCCAGCGATTCTATCGATGGTATGAGCTGCGAAGCAGTGGCCGAAGGCCTGGAAAGAGCCGTAAAACGTGGCAGAGAAGGGAACGGTCCTACCCTCGTAGAGATCAAAACCTACCGCTATCGTGGCCACTCGATGAGTGACCCCGCTAAATACCGTACTAAAGAAGAGGTAGAAGAATATAAAGAACAAGATCCGATTAACGTAGTGCTGAAGACCATTCAGAAGAACAAATGGGCGACAGAAGAAGAGATCGAAGCCATCAACGAAAAAGTGAAGAAAGAAGTGGAAGACTGTGTTCAGTTTGCTGAAGAGTCCCCTTGGCCTTCCGATGATGAACTGCTGAAAGATGTTTATATCCAGGAAGATTATCCGTTCATTGTAGACTAAGATATTATAAAAAAGGTTAACAAGCCGTTCGGAATGAACGTGAATTGTTAACCTTTTTTATATTTGCAGGGGGAAATAAGAAAAAACCTTATACCTCAATGATTTAAAATTTATCAATTAAACCTTCAAATGGCAGAAATTAAAAATAAAGCCACTAACGCACCTGCTAGCAGCCAGGACTTCGATCTGGAAGGCTCCATGCATAAAGCAGAAGATTTCTACGTAAAGAATAAGAACACCATCAACATCGCCCTGCTCGCAGTAGTACTGGTAGTGGGTGGTTTCTTCGCCTACAACCGGTTTGTTAAAGCCCCCAACGAGAAAAAAGCACAGGAAATGATCTTCCACGCACAGAACTATCTGGCAGTGGATTCCTTTAAACTGGCCCTCAACGGAGATGGTAACAACTACGGTTTCCTACAGGTAGCCGACAAATTCGGTGGCACCAAAGCCGGTAACGTCGCCAAACTGAGCGCCGGTATCTGTTACGTGAAATTGGGAGATTTCCAGAAAGGCATCGATATGCTGAAATCCTTCAGCGCTAGCGATAAGCTGTTACAGCCGACCGCATGGGGATTGATCGGTGATGCATATATGGAACTGGGCAAAACAAATGAAGGTATTGACTTTTACAAAAAAGCAGGTCACTATAATGATAACGAACTGACCTCTCCCGTATACCTCTTCCGTGCTGGTATGGCATTGGAAAAAGCTGGTAAACCCGAAGATGCAGTAGCTATCTACAAAGAGATCAAAGAAAAATATCCCCAGACAAACGAAGGCAGGGAAATGGATAAATACCTGTCCCGCCTGGGTGTAGTGAAGAATTAATCGCCGGTGCCGGCAGTAGCATCGCCTTGCTGCCGATACCGACATCGAAATTATAATTATGTCAATTAATAACGAAAGTTTATTAAACGATGCTGGCATTCTCAATCTGGAGGATGCCAGTGTTGTTATGGTGTATACCGAATGGAATGATGAGGTAACAGGAGAATTGATAGCCGGCTGCGAACGCGCATTGACTAAATACAACGTATCCAAAACCACCAAACTACAGGTACCCGGCGCATTTGAGCTGCCATTTGCCTGTAAACAATACTGGGAAAGAACACAGGGGACAGGCACACAACCTGGCGCTATTATTGCATTCGGATGTGTCATCCGCGGAGAAACACCGCATTTTGACTATGTGTGTAAAGCCGTGACCGAGGGTATCCTGCAATTGAACCTTCAGTTACCCATCCCTGTTATATTCGGTGTACTGACGGTAGATAACATGCAACAGGCACAGGAAAGACTGGGTGGCGCACATGGACATAAAGGAGAAGAGGCAGCAGTAACTGCACTCAAAATGATCGGTATGATGAGACAACTCAACCGGTAACCGTTACGCTACAAGAAAAAGCTTTTATTATTAGAGAATGCTCCCGGTAACAAAGACACTCCCGTTATCCGGTATCCAACCGGATCAACCCGACTACGCATCGCTGCCGGAAGAAAAATATATGAGGAAATGAACGTACAGCTTTTTATACCTTGTTTTGTGGATCAACTCTATCCTGAGACAGGATTCAACATGGTAAAAGTGCTGGAGAAATTAGGTTGTACGGTCAGCTATAATCCAAATCAGACCTGCTGCGGACAACCCGCTTTTAACGCGGGCTATTGGAATGAATGCCGCTCTGTCGCTACCAAGTTCGCCAAAGATTTTCACACATTTGATTATATAGTAGCACCTAGTGGCTCCTGTACCGGCTTCGTACGAAACTACTACGGCAAATTGTTCGATAACTCATCCACCCACAACGAAGTGAAGATGCTGCGTAAGAACCTCTATGAATTCACAGAGTTTCTGACAGAGATATTGCATGTAACAGATGTAGGCGCATCCCTCCCCGGCACCGCTACCTATCATGATGCCTGCGGAGCATTACGCGAATGTGGGATAAAGGATGGCCCCCGCCAGCTACTCGCCAACGTAAAAGGCCTCGAACTGCGGGAAATGAATGACAGCGAAGTATGTTGCGGATTCGGTGGCACATTCGCCGTGAAATTCGAGCCGATCTCCATCGGTATGGGAGAACAAAAAGTGATGAATGCCCTCGATAGCGGCGCCGATTATATGATCAGCACCGACCTGTCCTGCCTCATGCACCTGGAAGGGTACATCCGTAAACATGGACATCCTATCAAAACCATGCATATCGCCGATGTACTAGCCAGCGGCTGGTAAATCACCCATTTTAACATCAGCAAACGTAATCAGCATATCAATATGAATTATTGGCTTGTAAAGTCTGAACCTTTTAAATACTCCTGGGAACAATTCGTGAAAGATGGCGTCACCTTCTGGGATGGCGTACGTAACTACCAGGCCCGGAATAACCTGAGAGAAATGAAAAAAGGTGACGAGGTGTTATTCTATCATAGTAACGAAGGTCTTTGTGTAGTAGGCATCGCTAAAGTAGCCAAAGAGCACTACCAGGACCCAACCACTCCCGACCCTAACTGGGTAGTAGTAGACCTGAAACCAGTGAAGGCGATCAAAAAACCAGTAACACTGGCAGAAATGAAAGCCGAAAAGAGATTGGCCAACCTCTCCCTCATCAAGCAGGGACGACTTTCCGTATGCGCCGTCACTTCGGAAGAATTTAATACTATCCTCGAAATGGGGGGTATGAAAAAATAATCCATATTCCGGGAGACCATAAGTACTCCCGGAAATATCCCCACTGCCCTCCTTCGCTAGCCCCATTCCATCCCCTGCGTACCAATACTTCTTTTTCCATATTTATCTATAACTTGCTGACAGCAAAAAAGGCAAAGAGCAGATAAACTGACCAACGTATGCAAAAGAAAAAATTGATCGTACTATCCGGCGCCGGTATCAGCGCAGAAAGTGGTTTGCGGACCTTTCGTGATAGCGATGGATTATGGGAGGGATATAATGTATATGAAGTGGCTTCACCCATAGGTTGGAATAAAGATCCTCAGCTGGTACTCGATTTTTACAATATGCGCCGCCGTGATGTAAAGGCGGCGCAGCCCAATGCCGCCCATATAGGACTAGCCCAACTGGAAACCCTATACGACGTATGCATCGTTACCCAGAACATCGATAACCTGCACGAAAGGGGAGGCTCCTCTAATGTGTTACATCTGCATGGAGAAATATTCCAGATGCGGAGCGTGTTAAACGAACAACAATACTATCCCATAGAAGGAGATATCATGCTAGGCGACCTGGCAGCCGATGGCGGCCAGCTAAGACCACATATCGTTTGGTTTGGAGAACCAGTGACGATGATCGAAAAAGCTGCAGTGGAAATGATGACAGCCGATGTATTCGTGCTGATCGGTACTTCGATGAATGTATACCCTGCCGCCGGTTTAATGGACTATGTCAGACCAGAGGTGCCTAAATATGTCATCGATAAAAAGATACCACCAGTATCCCACTATGAAAATCTGATTGCAATTGAAAAGCCGGCAACGGAAGGAGTAGCTGAGCTATGCCGCCTGCTAGGTTGTGGTTGAGTAAAAAGAAACAGTTGTATTTCGTTGGAGAAACGAAATACAACTATCTATTCAAAACTTTCTTCAAAACGTATATCGAACTCTTCCAACTCTTTCAATACCGGATTGTAAATATCAGGAGCAACGGGGATATGCAACCCCTTTAAAGCTACCTTATCCTGTAAGATCATCTTCGCCATAATCCCCAATGGTAAGCCCACCGTCTTCGCCATAGCCGTCCGTAGATTATCTTCTCCCTGAACGATCATATAACTATGCAAACGAGTAGCCATTCCCCTGCGCTCAAATTCGATCTCATGCATCATCACGATCATATCCTTGTCTGTCGGTGCCATCCCCAGCTTATGTTCGATCACATGCTGTAATATATTGGCATTGGTCTGCTCCCCCTGATTGATCACATCCCCATTCAGTAATCCCAGATATTTAAGCTGCCGGATGATCTTCGACTTATTACTGACCCCCAGGTACTGAGCCATATTCTCTTCATGGCTGAGGTGCTCATCAATATTTAAATGCTGGCTCGCCCAGTTGAAATAAGTCAGGTTATCTGTACCTCGCTTGTGATCATCTTCCGTAAGCCCCAGCTTGATCAATGTGCTCCATCCCTCACAGAAATCAGGATAACGCAGGGTGGCCCGCATGAACGTCGGGATGTCATGTAGATTATACACATCCATATAACTAAGCGAATCCCTGTTAGGGTAATATGCGAGCTTACCTAACTGCGGGATCTGGATAGTCTTGGACTGGTCGAATAGCTGCTCATAGGTCAGCTCCTTCACCTTTCCTTTCTCTTTATAAGTAGCGCCGGACTTGCCGGCCAGCACGATATTACGGGCATTCCAGGATATCTTGTACTGCCAGGGATTGTCATTGCTTTCGGGAGAGATCAAACCACCGCAATAAGACTTGAAAGAGGTCATCTGCCCGCCCTTCTTCTCAATAGAATGGATGAGCTTCATGGCGGACATGTGATCAATGCCCGGATCCAATCCCATCTCATACATAAAAAGTAACCCGGCAGCTGCTATCTCTTTTTCCAACTTCTTAACCTCCGGATCTATGTAAGAAGCCGTCAGCAGGTTTTTACCAAATTGCAGACAGTCCTTCGCAACCAATATATGAAGGTGAGCCGGTAAAAGAGAGATGACGAGATCTGCTTCCTGTACGAGGGGCTGACGGGCTGCAGCATCTTCCATGTTGATCGCCGCCGGCGTAACGTAATAAGACTTGCCCGTCTTCGCTTTTATTAACATTAGATCGTGGTCCGCGATCGTCACATGCCACTTTTGCCTGGGCGCATTCGCCAACAGGTAGTCAATAAGACAGGTGGCTGATTTACCCGCACCAAACAATAGAATGTTTCTCATATATCGTCATTAGGATGGTTTATGAATCAGGGGAATAACAGCAGTTATCCTACTAATGTTCGAAAAAAAGGTAAAATTCGGTTTTACTGGTTCCTATTATTTTTCCCTGCTTTGAAGCTTTGATTATCACGAGGTTAAAGACAAATAGTTTGCCAATATTTTTTTTATTATATATAGTAAAGTTATCTTATGATGAATGAGCGATGTGACTGGGGCAAAGTTAGCATAAACACTTAAATTACAACATATTTGCATGTTGGTTTTCCCTTATATGACAAAAGCATATTTATTCACATTCAGTCACTTTTGTGCCGGATTTGGCGCTGAAATCGCTATATTTGCATCTATTTGTTTTTAGCAGAAATAACTGTAAACCAATAACTAAATGACAGAGCATACGGAAAATCAGCAGGAAGGCAGGATTGTCCAGATCAACATTGAGGAGCAGATGAAAACGGCTTACATAGATTACTCTATGTCCGTGATCGTAGGCCGTGCATTACCGGATGTGAGAGATGGTCTCAAACCCGTACACCGACGCGTGCTGTTCGGCATGAATGAACTGGGTAACAACAGTAACAAGCCCTACAAGAAATCAGCGCGTATCGTGGGTGATGTAATGGGTAAGTACCACCCACATGGAGACTCATCTATTTATGATGCGATCGTACGTCTCGCCCAACCCTGGTCTATGAGATACCCCATGGTAGATGGACAGGGTAACTTCGGTTCCGTAGATGGTGACATGCCCGCAGCCATGCGTTACACGGAGATCCGCCTCCAACGCATCGCAGAAGCCATGCTGGAAGATATCGATAAAGAAACAGTAGACTTTACCCTCAACTTTGACGATACCCTCGAAGAACCTACCGTACTGCCCACTCGTATCCCTAACCTCCTGCTCAACGGTGCTTCCGGTATCGCAGTAGGGATGGCCACCAACATTATGCCACACAACCTCAGCGAAGTGGTGGATGGTGCCGTAGCCTATATCGATAACAGAGAGCTCTCCATAGAAGACCTCATTAAATACATCAAAGCACCCGACTTCCCCACAGGTGGTATCATCTACGGCTTCGAAGGCGTAAAACAAGGCTTTGAAACCGGCCGCGGTAGAGTAGTGGTACGCGGTAAACTCAACGTCGAAACTACCAAAGCAGGAAGAGATAAGATCATTATCTACGAACTGCCTTACCAGATCAATAAAGCCGTATTACACCAGAAAATTGCACAGCTGGTCAACGATAAGATCATCGAAGGCATCTCCGACGTACGCGATGAAAGCGACAGAGAAGGGATGCGCCTGGTAATAGATCTCAAACGGGAAGCCATCGCCAGCGTTGTTGTCAACCAGCTATATAAATACTCCGAACTGCAGACCTCTTACGGCATCAATAACGTGGCACTCGTAAAAGGCCGCCCACGTGTACTGAACCTTAAAGAACTGCTAAGCGAATTTGTAGACTTCCGCCATGAAGTAGTCGTACGCAGAACCCGCTACGAACTGCGCAAAGCCGAAGAAAAAGCACATATCCTGGCCGGTTACCTGATCGCATTGGATCACCTCGACGAAGTGATCAACCTCATACGCTCCTCCAAAACACCGGAAGAAGCCAAAGAAGGCCTGATGTCCCGCTTCGAACTCACGGAAATACAGTCCAAAGCCATCCTGGAATTACGTCTGCAAAGACTGACAGGTATGGAAAGAGACAAAATCCGCGAAGAATACGATGAGATCATGAAATTGATCAGCCACCTGAAAGATGTATTGGCTGACGAAAGCCTCCGGATGAAGATCATCAAAGACGAACTGGAAGAAGTAAAGAAAAAATTCGGTGATGAACGTAAAACCGAAATTCAATACCTGGCCAGCGAAATGCGTATCGAAGATATCATCGCAGAAGAAGATGTAGTAATTACCATCTCTCACCTGGGATATATCAAACGTACCGCTGCCTACGACTATCGCCAGCAAAAACGTGGTGGCCGCGGCGCTATTGGTGGCCGTACCAGGGATGAAGACTATATCGAACACCTGTTCGTTGCCTCTACCCACCATACCATGCTGTTCTTTACCGAAAAAGGACGCTGCTATTGGCTCAAAGTATACGAAATACCAGATGGCGAAAAACAAGGGAAAGGACGTGCCATCCAAAACCTGATCACCATCCCCGCAGATGACAAGATCAGAGCTATCATCGATATTAAAGACCTGGGTGACAAAGAATTCATCAATAACCATTATATTGTACTTTGTACCAAAAATGGTATCATCAAGAAAACCCTGTTGGAAGAATTCTCCCGCCCTCGTCAGAATGGTGTAAATGCCATCACCATCAACGAAGGAGACCAGCTCCTGGAAGCAAAATTAACTAACGGCAATAGCGAGATCATGATGGCCATCAAGAGTGGCCGCGCTATACGCTTCCCCGAAAACACAGTAAGAGATACCGGTCGCGGTGCCATCGGTGTAAGAGGGATAGAAGTAGATAACGAAAGTGATGAAGTCGTTGGTATGATTTGTGTTAACAAAGAAGATGAATCCAGGACCGTACTGGTAGTTTCTGAAAAAGGTTTCGGTAAACGTACCAATATCGAAGAATACCGTATCACCAACAGAGGCGGTAAAGGAGTGAAAACCATCAATGTTACCGAAAAAACCGGTAGCCTGATCGGTATCCTCGACGTAACAGAATCCAATGACCTGATGATCACCTGTAAGTCCGGTATCACCATCCGTATGGCCGTAGCAGATATCCGTGAAGCAGGCCGTGCCACCCAAGGCGTAAGACTGATCAAACTGGATAATACCGACGAGATCGCAGCCGTGGCCAGACTGGATGAACAGGAAGAACAAAATCAGTCAGATGAAGGAGAAGAAGTAACATCGGCAACAGATATTGACGCCACTACCCCTTCCGATGATATCGCAACCGGCCAGGATACTGAAATAACAGACAACAACGAGCCGGAGGCTGAATAATAAAGACCTTTGACGCAACGGCCATTACGTAAAAAAATTATTGCGTAATGGCCGTGCACGCTAATGGTAAGTAAAGGTTGAATTGTATAGTGAAAGATGCAGCGACTGTATAGAGGTCATTATCCGTATCAAACAACTGGTGAGATATAATCAAACACCATACTTTTTATTGTAATCAGCAACTAAAAAATTTGAGCATGAAAAAATTACTGGTATCTTTTCTCTTTTGCGGAGCCGGATTCGTGGCTACAGCCCAGCGCGCAAAAGTGAACAGTGCAGATGAAGCTATCAAAAGTAATGACCTGGACAAAGCAAAGGCAGATATCGAAGCGGCATTGCAGAATGAAAAAACTAAAGATGACGCTAAAACCTGGTATGTAAAGGGTAAAGTAATGGAAGCCCTCGCTACCAAAAATAAAAGCGTTCCTGAAGCAGTAGCAGCATTTGAAGCATATAAGAAAGCACTGGAAATCAATCCTAAACTGCCCGAAGCAGTGATCGAAATGCAGAATCGCATGTTCAACCTGTATGCTACCATCGGTAACGCTGGCTACGCAAACCTTAACGAACAAAAATGGGATTCTTCCTTCGTAAACTTCCAGAAAGCACAAGAAATCGCCGCTTTCTACAATGGTAAGAACCTCGGCGGTAACATCCCCGCAGATACTTCCATGACCTTCTACACCGGCTACGCCGCTCAGCAAGCTGGTAAAAAAGAAGAAGCGTATACTTTCCTCCAAAAAGCTGCCGACCTGCAGTTTAAAGGAGAACCTGCCCTCTACGTAATCCTGGCACAGGCATACGAAGAAAAAGGCGATAAAGACAAATGGCTCAAAACGATCGAAGAAGGTAAAAAACTGTTCCCCAAGGACAAACGCTTCAACGATATGGAGATGATCTATTACTCCAAAACCGGTAAAACTGCAGAACTGTTAGGTATGCTGGAAAAGAAAGTACAGGAAAATCCTAATGATGGCGCCGTTGTACTGGACTACGCTATCCGCGTAGATAACATGGCTAATCCCCGCGACGAAAAAGGCGAGGACATGCCTAAACCAGCTAACTACGATGAGCTGATGACCAAAGCTGAAAATGCTTACAAAAAAGCCATCGAACTCAATGGTACCGACGCTACCGCTAACTTCCAGCTGGGCGCACTCTACTTCAACCGCGCCGTAGTGTTCAACAAAGAACTGAACAACATGAACAGCAAAGAACAAAGCACTCCTAAAGCGAAAGAACTACAAACAAAAGTGGAAGGCCTCATGAACCAGGCACTCCCTTACTTCGAAAAAGCAGACCAGATTTTCACCGGCAAAGCTGCCAGCCTCGAACCTGCTGACAGACAGACCTACGAAAGTTGTCTGTACGCGCTGCAGAAGATCTACGCCATCAAGAGCCAAAACGATAAAGTAGAAGCGGTTAAGAAAAAACTCGAAGGCCTGAAAAACTAATCAGACCTTACTGAAATAAAAAAAACGCGGAGCAATACTGGCTCCGCGTTTTTTTATCCTCATATAATACCAGACTCCGCAACATAGATGCACATTTATTTTTAATGTATAAAAGCTTTATCCGTAATTTTACACTATGAAATGGTGGGCATACATATTTAGTTGCTACTTCCTGCTGCTGGCAGTATTACCCTGCCAGGATAGCAAAGAGGCCGCATTGCCCGCAATAACAATAGCCAGCATATACAGCGCCGACACCCCTACAGAACAACAGCATCACTCACTCGACTTTTGCTCTCCCCTTTGCATTTGCTTCTGCTGCAGCGTACAGGTAGCTACCCCTGCCTTTATCGCACTGCCGCCAGCTTTACCTTTCACCGCTACTAACTATCAGCGGGTATTAAATAATTCCCTCCCCAACATCCCCCACACCATCTGGCAACCCCCTCAGCTTGGGTAATGACTCTCTTTATATAATGGTCCTCCCGAGAAAATAGTGCCTCATTGATCTGACATAACAGATCATATATAATCATACCTGTATCTCGGAGACCTGCTATTTACTCATTAAAGCAGTTAATTTTCATGTTAGATAAGATCATTCGCTTTTCTATTCAGCGCAAGCTGATAGTTGGCATACTCACGCTCGGATTGGTCATATGGGGCATTTTTTCACTAACAAAACTGCCGGTAGACGCAGTGCCGGATATCACCAACAACCAAGTACAGGTCATCACCCTGTCACCCTCTCTCGCAGCCCAGGAAGTAGAACGCCTGATCACCTTCCCGGTAGAACAAACAATGGCTGTCATCCCGGAAATAACAGAAATAAGATCCATCTCTCGCTTCGGGATCTCTGTAGTAACGATCGTATTCCATGACGATGTCAATATCTATTGGGCACGTCAACAGGTAAACGAAAAATTAAGCGAAGCAAAGAATAATATCCCTCCAGATGTAGGAAGCCCCGAAATGGCTCCCATCTCCTCGGGCCTCGGCGAAATATACCAATATGTAGTACATCCGAAAAAAGGCTTCGAGAAGAAATTTGATGCAAGACAACTCAGAACCATACAAGATTGGTATGTGCGCCGGCAACTGCTGGGAACACCTGGGATAGCCGAAGTAAACAGCTTCGGAGGACTACTCAAACAATATGTAGTAGCCCTCAACCCAGATAAACTACGTAGCTACAATCTCAGCATCACCGACGTATTCAATGCCCTGGAAAAGAACAACGAAAATGCCGGTGGCGCCTATATCGATAAAAAACCCAACGCCTGGTTCATTCGCAGCGAAGGATTGATAAGCAACATCGATGACATCGGGAATATCGTTGTGAAAAATACTGGCGAAGGAATTCCCATCCTTATCAAAAGCATCGCCAATGTAGAAATAGGAGAAGCTGTCCGCTATGGAGCCCTCACCCGCAACGCTGACGGAGAAGCCGTTGGAGGCATCGTCATGATGCTCAAAGGGGAAAACAGCAATCAGGTTGTAAAAAGAGTGAAGACACGCATAGCCGAAATACAAAAGACATTGCCGGAAGGAGTCGTAATCGAACCTTTCCTCGATAGAAGCGATTTCGTCGGCAGAGCAGTAGGTACCGTACAAAAAAACCTCATAGAGGGAGCATTGATCGTCATCTTTGTACTGGTATTATTCCTGGGCAATCTGCGCGCTGGCCTGATCGTCGCATCAGTCATCCCGCTGGCAATGCTCTTTGCGATCACTATGATGAACCTTTTCGGAGTATCAGGTAATCTCATGAGCCTCGGAGCGATCGACTTCGGCCTGATCGTCGACGGCGCCGTCATCATCGTAGAAGCTACCATGCACCACCTCCTGACAGGAAGAACAACACAGGTCACGCTAACGCAATCGCAGATGGACGAAGAAGTATACGACTCCGCCCGTAAAATACGTAGCACCGCCGCCTTTGGAGAGATCATCATTCTGATCGTATACCTGCCGATAATGGCGTTGGTAGGCATCGAAGGAAAAATGTTCAAACCAATGGCTCAGACGGTTTCCTTCGCCATATTAGGGGCATTCATCTTGTCATTGACATACGTTCCTATGATGTCAGCTCTTTTCCTGAATAAAAAGATCAATCCCAAAAGAACTATCGCCGATAAAATGATGGACTTCTTCCATCGTATCTATGATCCGATGATACGCGCCGCCCTGCGCGTGAAAGCTTGGGTGGTCATAGCAGCCGTAGCATTGTTCGTAATAGCCTTGCTCATCTTCAACCGGATGGGGGCAGAGTTTATTCCCACACTGGAAGAGGGCGACCTGGCCGTACAAACAGTATTACTGACCGGTAGCTCCCTCACAGAAACGATCGACAAAGTGAACAAAGCCTCCGATATACTACTCAAACAGTTTCCAGAGGTAAAAGAGGTGATCGGAAAGATCGGTTCCGCCGAAATACCGACCGATCCCATGCCCATGGATAACTGCGATCTGACCATATTACTTAAACCAAAAAAAGAATGGACAAGCGCCAAAAGCCGGGAAGAACTGGTCAATAAGATGCAGGATGCCTTGGAAGCCATTCCGGGTGTCAGCTTTGGCTTTTCCCAGCCTATCCAGCTTCGGTTTAATGAACTGATATCAGGCGTACGACAAGATGTAGGGATTAAGATATTTGGAGAAGATCTCGAAACCCTCGCCTCGCTGGCGGGCAAAGTAGGTAATATAGTAGCAGCAGTCGATGGCGCTAAAGATTTGTACGTAGAAAGGGTAGGAGGGTTGCAACAGATTGTCGTTAAGATAAACCGTGCAAGAGTAGCACAATACGGACTCGATATCAGTACCATTAACAAAGCGATCAATGCCGCTTTCGCAGGCCAGAGCGCAGGCCTCGTATACGAGGGCGAAAAACGTTTCGATCTCGTCGTACGCCTGGACCAGCAAAGCCGCCAGGGGATCGCTGATGTACAGAATTTGTTCATCACCACGCCTACCGGCAACCAGGTACCCTTGCAGCAACTGGCCACCGTAGAAATGGCAATAGGCCCCAATCAGATACAACGGGAAGATACCAAACGCCGGATCATCGTAGGATTCAACGTCCGCGGCCGCGACATCGCAAGCGTAGTCCGGGAGATACAGCAAAAGATAGAACAACAAGTCAATTTACCGGATGGCTACTTTATACGATATGGCGGCCAGTTTGAAAACCTCAAAGAGGCCAATGCCAGGCTCTCAATCGCAGTACCGGTTGCATTACTGCTCATATTCGCCTTGCTGTATTTCACCTTCTCCTCCGTTAAACAGTCAGTACTCATCTTTACAGCTATTCCAATGGCCGCAATAGGTGGCGTCTTCGCATTGTTAATTAGAGGAATGCCTTTCAGCATTTCCGCCGGCGTCGGTTTCATCGCCTTGTTCGGCGTAGCAGTACTTAATGGCATCGTGCTGATTGGTGAATTCAATCGCCTGCGCAAAGAAGGCCTCTCCGATCTCAATGAGATCGTATTAAAAGGTACAGCCGTCCGGCTACGCCCGGTACTAATGACCGCCTGCGTAGCCTCACTGGGCTTCCTGCCAATGGCACTGGCCACCAGCGCCGGCGGTGAAGTACAACGACCATTGGCCACCGTCGTAATAGGAGGACTCATTACCTCAACGCTACTAACCTTACTCGTGTTACCCTGTCTATATATCTATTTTGAAAGTATAAAGCGTAGTAAAGTGAAAAAGAATATAACCGTTGCCGTAATATTGCTGTTCCTGATACCCGCCACCGCCTTCTCCCAGGATAAACCTCTGACGATGGAGGAAGCGGTACAGACAGCTTTACAGCAGAACAAAGGCTTGAAAGCCGCCGCTTCACAGGTAGACTATTACCGCTACCTCACCCGTACCAGCGGAGAAGTAACCAAAACAGAACTGGCGTTACAATATGGCCAATATAACAGCTATGCAAAAAATGATAACAATTTCAGCATCACACAGGCTATTCCTTTCCCTACAGTCTTTGGCGCACGTAAAGCCCTCACCACCGCTCAAACAAATGCGGCAGAATGGCAACGTGCCCGCTCTCAACATGAACTGATCTACCAGGTCAGGCAGGCCTATGTACAGCTGCTCTACTTGCAGGGCGTAAAAGACCTGCTCGTAAAACAAGATAGCTTGTTCTCCAACTTCTCCCGCTCCGCCGACCTGCGCTACCGCACAGGAGAAACACGCATGCTCGAAAAAGTAGCAGCAGAAGCCCGGTTAAATGAGGTACGGAACCAGCTAAAACAAAACGAAGCCGACAGCCGCATCTATATGGCCCAGCTGCAATCGCTGCTGGCCACCGATAAACCATTGTCACTGGCAGCTTCCGAAAAATTGGAAACAGATCGCCCCGCCATTGCCGACACCAGCGGACTAGACCAACATCCATACCTGCAATACCTCAAACAGGAAGTGACCGTCGCACAACAACAACAGAAACTGGCAAAAGCCAATATACTCCCCGATATCACAGTGGGTTACTTCAACCAAACCCTCATCGGTACCGCCGTCAACAGCAGCCCTAACAGCCCGCTGGCAACCGGCTCTAACCGCTTCCAGGGATTCCAGGTAGGCCTCGCATTGCCCATCTGGGCCGGCCCGCTCACCGCAAAGGTCAAAGCACAACAAAAACAGGAAGAAGTAAATACACTGAATTACGAACACAATCGCATCATGATGGAAGGCCAACTCAAACAGGCCGTACAACAATACATCAAACAACAGAACAATATCGCCTACTACCACAACACCGCATTACCCAACGCAGAACTGATCCTGAAACAGTCCGAAAAAGCATATGCCAGTGGTGAAATAGGTTATACAGAACATTTTGTAAACCTGGAACAAGTACTGGGCATCCGCCAGGGATATTTGCAAACAGCCCACGACACCAGGCAGGCAGCCCTTTACATAGATTTTCTGGCTGGATATAAAAAATAAATATTAATACCATGACTAAACAGCTCAATATATATATCGCTACCGCATTGCTGATGACCACAATCATATGCTCCGCCTGTGGTGGCAAAAAGACAGATAACGAGGCGGCAAAAGAAGCAACAAAAAAAGAAGAACCGGAAAACGAAGTAGCACTCACCGCCGCTCAGTTCAAAACCGCAGACATCCAGTATGGTAAACCGGAATGGCGGGAAATCAGCAGCGTAGTCAAAGTGAACGGCC
The DNA here is from genome assembly GCF_020386615.1 of Chitinophaga pendula. Lineage (NCBI taxonomy): Bacteria > Pseudomonadati > Bacteroidota > Chitinophagia > Chitinophagales > Chitinophagaceae > Chitinophaga > Chitinophaga pendula. The sequence continues at coordinate 2,901,969 of NZ_CP077769.1, read as the reverse complement.
TGCTCGATGTACCTCCGCAACAAACCGTCAGCGTCTCCGTCCCCTTGGGTGGATTCATTAAATTTACCAAAATGCTGCAGGGAATGTGGGTCAAAAAAGGAGCAGTAATGGCTGTACTCGAAAATCTCGAATATATCCAACTACAACAGGACTATCTTGACCTAAAAAGCCAGTTGGAATACGCCCGCACCGAATACGAACGCCAACAGGCGCTGGCCCAGGAAAATGTCAACGCTCTCAAGACATTACAACAATCCAAAGCCAACTTCCAATCACTGACAGTGAAAGTAAAAGGCCTCCGCGAAAAACTACAACTGCTCAACGTCAACATGACCCGCCTGGAAAAGGGAGAAATACAATCTACCGTCAACGTATATGCACCCATCAGCGGATTCGTCACACAGGTGAATATCAATACCGGCCAACTCGTAACCCCGTCAGATATCATGTTCCGTGTCGTCGATACAGAACACCTGCATGCCGAACTGACCGTATTCGAGAAAGATATTCCTAAACTGAAAGAAGGACAAAAAGTCCGCTTCGTACTGGCAAATGAGTCCAAAGAACGAACAGCCAGCGTCCACCTCATCGGGAGAGAAATAGCAACAGACAGAACCGTACGTGTACATTGCCACCTCGATGCCGAAGACCGCGGATTACTGCCTGGCACCTACCTGCAGGCCATCATAGAAACCGGCGCCGCTAAAGTGCAGGCACTGCCCGATGCCGCCATCGTAGACTATGAAAACAAATCATACGTATTCGTGCAGATACCGGAAAAACATACCCACACCACAGATAGTACCGCCACCGGAAAAGAAGAAGAACCACATCATAACTTCCGCATGCTGCCCGTCGAAAAAGGAGCCAGCGAAATGGGATATACCGCCGTTACATTGCCCCAAAACTGGAACCCCGATACCGCCGTCGTCACAAAAGGGGCCTATGACCTCCTGGCACAGCTCAAGAACGCCGGCGAAGAAGGACACGGCCACTAATACTACCAATCACGGATGCAGAATACATCTCCAACTGTTACCCCAGGACGGTCACGCAAATGCGTGGCCGTTTTTATTGCAGGAGAATTCAATATATTTGTAATAATTTATATATTAGAGCCGCGTCCCCCAACATAAAGGACGCCTGATACCTATCCTATGAAATATCTCTGCTTGCAGGTATGTTGCCTGCTCATCCTTACCTTGTCATCATGGGCCCAAAACCCCGCTGTACAGCTAAGCCCTGCCTTCACAGTCCCCGCCGATGGCTGGGATAAACTCCTGCAATTGAAGAATGGTAATACCTGCTACCTCCACTTCAGTAAAAAAGAGGGTATATACGTTACCGTATACGATACCGGCGGTCAAGCACTGCACCGCGATACTGTCACCGGACAGCAATGGGACGCCCGTAACATGAACGACACCGAAATCGATGGAATATTCGATATCAACGGACAACCAGTTATCTTCCTCCAGCAATTGATCAAAGGACAACCAACATTATTCCGGATCATACTCGATGCACAGACAGGTACCCTCCTCCGCGAAGACCTGCTGGGAACCTTGACACCCGTCCCGGGTAAAGAAGCTAGCTCCGCAGGATACATCGCCTCGCATGATTGCTATGTAGAGAAAGATACCTATAGCGATCATTATGCAGTAGCCTTCTACGGAGCTGGCGTCCGTTTGCAACACTACGCACCCGATCATACAAGCATAGGCAACACCTCCTGGACCATACCAGATAGCAGCTACCGCTATACTTCATTTCTCGGCATGACCGTCCAGGGCAACGAACGCATATCCCTGCTCAATGGTATCTTCAACACCTCCCGCAAAGTAACAGATACACCGCCGGTCATCTATCTCTCCACCTGGCAACAGGGCCAAACAGATATCATACAGACCCGCCTCGACCATACCGCTGGTCTCACAGAGGTCCATACCAGCATGCAGTATCATCCCGAATGGCCCGAGCTGGAAATGCTCCTGGTGGCTGCCATCCCTGGTAAAACCGATAGCGTACAACTTCAAATGCAATACCTCGACAGGGCAACAGGCAAACTACTGCGACAACAGATACTCCGTCAACAACAACCGGCATATGGCACCATGTACAACGCCCTTCCGCAACAACTTACCTTGCAGCGCGATGGTAAAGCCACATTGCTCCTGGAACCCATGCAGCAATTTCTACAGGGCAAAAATGCCTATAGCCGCATACATACCAATCTCGGAGATGCCGGCATATGGCGCATCAATCCCCGGGGAGATACAGATAGTATCCGGCTCTCCCCCAAAATGCAGATAGCAAATGGTGGCTTCAGCCCCTTGTATATCCAACGCCGCAACAAAGGAGAGTGGATATTTCGCAACAGGATAGCCGCCGTCCACAATACCGCCTACATGTCATTCGAACATATCCCCGTACCGGGTGCCGACTATGTACTCTACAATGATTACTTGCAACAGCTCGACAGGGGAGGGATAGAAGATGCCAAAAAGCCACTGCGCTACATAACCGATGCCAACCTCGTTTGCTATAAATATACACCGGGCGGCAGCGAACGCCTCTTCCTCTTCGGTACACCAGAGTACGGCAAAGGGTATTATTGCATATTAGGTGCCGCACATTACAACGCCGCCAACCAGGTATACGCCACCATTATGATCAGCCGCCAGGGCACAACACAGCAGGCTCAACTGGCATGGATCAGATTCTGATACCACTGGCAACGTTTTTGTACCGGCATATATAAGCAAAACAGAAAAATATGACTATCCGGAAAAGTACAGCCAAGAAAAGAGCCATCAAAGAAGAGAAAAGGAAAAATGAAGCCGCACCAGTACCCAAAAAAGCGGCAAAAAAAGAACAGAATGATGATGGGAATAACGTCCTCGAAGGATACAATGAAGAAGAGTATGATCCGAAAGATAAAGCCAAACGTAAAGCGGCTAAAGGAAAATAACTGGGTAGAAAATAAAGATCCGTAGCTGTGCGGTATTCATACAGACAGCTACGGATAGATACCCGTAGCTACACCTTCCAACCGTAAGAAATATATTCGTTGTCAAAAGAACCGTCACTATATAAGTTCACCATTGCATAACCATTGTCAGTACGGTAACGCATCCCTTTCCACCAATCTCCACTTACAGCCCCGTTGCTGATGTAGGTCACACCGTTGTACATGATCTGCTCGTACAAATGTATATGGCCACTCAAACATAATTTCACATTCGGATGTTTGTCAAACAAACTGATGATACGGGCGGCATCCGTATGCATAGAACCTTGCCCTAAAGTATAACCAAAATCATCCCGGTACTTGTTATCCACCACTACCGTTGCCGCAGATACGATCGGGGCATGCGAAAGTACAATCACATGTTTACCGGTATTAGCAGCCAGATCCTGCTCCAGCCAGTCAAATTGCTCTTCGTCCAGCTGACAGGTATACCAGCTGCCATCCACCTTCGGTTGTATGCTGTCCAATACGATGAAATGCCACCCCGCCTTGTCAAAACTGCGATAACGACGCTCAATACGCATCATATCTAATGAATAGTTCTTACCGTACAAAGCATCCGTCTTCTCACCAGCAGCCCATATGTCATGATTGCCGATACAATACTCCATCGCTAGACTATTGTCTCCCTTCATAATAGCATGCCACAGCTTCCACTGCGCCTCTACACGGTCTCTGGGCTGCTTCAGCGCATCCATGATACAATCCCCGGTATTAACAATGAAAGCAGGCTTATCTTTCTGCGACTGTATATGATGTAAACAGGTCGCAAGTCCTTTCGGCGCTTGCTGCTCCGGTTGCATATGAACATCCGTAAGATGTGCAAAACGTAATACCCGCTTCTTCGGTGCAATAACAGCTTCCCGCGTAGCCGCGAGTAACTTAGATCCCGGAATCGCACTTACCAGCGCACCTAATCCCAGTTGTTTTAATAATGAACGACGATCCATGGATTGAGCTTTTTGAAAAGTGAATGCATCAGCCTGCAAACTTATCAGCACACATCTGAAAATACCACCCGTCTTCACATACTTAATCTAAATTTAACGTACCACGCACCCAAACACCCTTTTTTGTAATTTCGCTGGCATGAGAACAATAGAAGTCGCCTGCCTCGTACATGTCGAGAATGGACAGTTATTATTGATAGAAAGTAAAAAGAATCCAGGCATCTATTATATGCCGGGAGGAAAGATAGAACCGGGAGAAACAGCAGAACAGGCACTGGTAAGAGAATTACAGGAAGAACTGAATATCACGATCGATCCCGCTACCATTCGCCATTTTGGAGATTTTCGTGCACAGGCCGTCAATCAGCCCGATGGAGTAGACGTGCATAACCATTGTTTCTTTGCATCGTTTACAGGTACGCCGCAACCTGCCGCAGAAATAGCAACCATACAACTATTTACTAAAGCTGCCTACCTCGCAGCACCACGCCAGGCGCCCGCCGTCCTCAAAATACTGGACGCCCTCGCAATTTAATACAACAAAGCAATAATTACCACCACAGGTAGTAGCGCCACCAGCAGGGTAACCACTCAAAGCTCCGGGCATACTACAATAGATTCAGGAAGACAACTCCCACAACTTTGATAAATGGTAATACAATTAAAATTACAGCTTTCCTTCACTGTCTCCAGTGGACATACCACACAGCTGGGCTGAAAAGTCTGCTGCCCACCGCCGCTGATCATATTACTGCTCAATCGGGCAATCGTAACTTTCTGCAGCGATAACTTGGTGTTAAATGTTCTCTTTTTCATAGTGTATAACATTAGGGGTAAATTATACCTGCCGGCATCACTACCGGCAGGTATAAAAATGAATACGATACCTGTTAGAATGTACAGGTGCGAATAGTCACAGGATTACAAACAACCCGGCAACTGATAACCCTCGTATCAAGCGGACAGATAACCTCCACAGAAGCAGCACCACCCGCCAGTAAACGGGTTTGCTCATGGCTCAAGCTGGCAATAGTAGTTTTGTTTAAAGATAACTTCGTGTTAAACGTTTTCTTTTTCATGTATATGAGAGTTAATGTGAACAAAAAATGCTATAAAAAGCAAGACTTGTAGTCTCAGGATTACAAATAGGTAAACAACTGACAGCCAGCGTATCAAAAGAGCATATGCTTCCTGCAATAACAGCTCCCCCGGCTATTACACGGACTCGCGCCGCCACTCACCGTCGCGGCCTGGGATTGACTCAGTCGCGCATTCGTCCATTTGTTGATAGATAGCGGGAGTTTAGTGCTTTCTTTTTCATACGTAATAGGCGTAGAGATACTGAAATAATCCCCGTTGATCAAAGGATAGGCCCCGTAATAGTGTTCGTAAATGGTCCGGTAGCAGGCCCCGTCTCCGGTATACAAAGCCCCCGGCAACTATTTGCGCGTGTTGGTGCACATACGGCACAGCTTAATACTACATCCCAGGATGCTACAGTACCACCGCCTGCAAGCGAAGCAGCTTGTGCTGCACTCAGTCGGGCAATCGTGGTTTTGTTGATAGATAATCGGGAGTTTAGTGCTTTCTTTTTCATATGTATATGTTTAGGAAATAACAAATGCACAGTATTTAACGGGTAGCAGTGCCCGGCAAACAAATACGCAGATATGTCTTCGCCAGCGTTTGCGTACAAAGCATACAATTGTTCATATAAGTCACCAGCGCACTACGGTCACGCATAAACAACGCAGCCGTTGCTTTTTTCTTACATAGGCTCTAATAAAAAATGCTGGAAGGCAAATCCACTATTGCTCGTACAGGATGATAGAGGAAGGACTAGTCAAAACTGATCACAGGCAAACAAAGGATCAGCCAACTGGTAATCGTAACCTTATCAAGGGATCAATCTTACGTAACACCTTTCTTTTTCATAAACGCTCATTTTAGTACTCGAAGAAATTACAGGTCCAGGGTGCAATAAATAACGTGGGAAAACTACAGATTCAAATATAAAGAGATGACAGGCAATCACACCGCAGGGGGATTACCTAATACTGAAAAATAGCCGCATTTACTTTTGTCCGTTTGTAGCCAACAGCGTATCTTACAACAATACCTATTTTTTCAACCCAAATCCAATCATCACTTCCATGAAAAAGTTAACAACCTTCGGTAAAGGAATCAACAAAAAAGAACTGAAAACCATCAAAGGCGGTGGTTCCAACAACAACGCATTGGTTTGCAAATCCTTCCTCTGTATCCAAACCTGCAACGAACTCGGTTTTGACTACGGTCACTGCCTGGGTAACAACTGCGCCTGCACGAACGGCTGATCCCTGTAAAGGAATTAAAAAAGGCTTGCCAGTAATATACCGGCAAGCCTTTTTATTTAGCAACCACTATCACCTGCCAAAAGTAGCGTACTGCTGTCGCAGATAGGTCATCACATTTTCCTCATCCTCCCGGTTGATCACAAATCCCAGGGCCCCGCCTACGTCATGCGCAAGCGCCTTAAAAAGATCAGCCAACCGTAATAATGCCTGCCAGTTTTCCTCAGGCTCATAGCCAACATATGTCGTTAATATATCCTTATACAACGCCTCCGGCAAATATCGCTGCATCAATTTGCCGGCTTTGCCAAAAGAAACCGCAAACTGATGCTCCACGCCGATCTTCCACGACACCATCTGCAGGAACATCGGCCGTAGATAACGCTCCAGCATCTCTTTTACATACGTAGGCTGATGACGCTGCAATCCCTTCACCACATTCATACTCACCCACCAAAACTCATTACAGGTCTCCGCAAATGCCTCCGCTTCCGGCCGGCGGATATGATAGTCAATATCATCGCTGAGCCCTACATCGCCGAACATCCCGTCCTTATCCAGCCATACCACAGTCAGACTGTCCTTCACAAAGTCACTTTTCAGCTTGTCCACCGGAAACAAAGTAAGGTCAATACGATTCCCGTCTTTGAACTGCATAAGGTATCCAAACGATATCGGCGTATAATTAGGCTCGATCCCCACATAGCGCATCGTATCGGGCAGCTGCATCATGACCCGCTCTCCAAATATATCCACCCACGAATGGTCCGCAATAAAACCATCAAGCGCCGTCACCACAAACACAATATCATAATCCTGGAAAATATCTTTGTCAATAGCAGGATTAGCGCGCGAGCCGTTCAATAACACAGCCCGTATCCGTTCATCCCGCCCGGCAACGTCCAATATCAGCTGTCGTATAGTCGTCTCGCTTCGCATTAACAGAATATCTTTTTAGGTTTCTCCGCCGCAATCAATAACATCATCGGCCGGCGTAATTCATCCCGCATCCCTTCCACCGATTGTAGCATCTCCTCGCTGGGAGCCGGTTCGATGACCTCCCGGATATAAAATCCCTGCCGTAACAAACCTTGCAGATAAGTTGTAAGCGTACGATGGTACTTGATCACCTGCGTCCCCAGGAATGCCGCCTGCCGTGCCCCTTCCTCGAAGTATCGGTCTACAGGCCAGTGCCGGATGACACCTTGCTCGTCATACACCCAATCCTGACCACCAGCTGCCGTAAATACCGGATGCTCCACCGAAAACACAAAGTGCCCGCAGGGTCGCAACCATTCATACACATGACGACAAATGTCATCGAAAGAGGCAAGGTAGTGGAATGCCAGCGAACTGAATACCACATCAAATCGCTCCGGCGGATACTTCACATCCTCGATCGCCTGCCGCATATATGTGATGCCTTCCATCGAATTGATCTCCCTCGCACGGGCCAGCATCTTCTCAGAAATATCAATGCCCACCACAGACCCCGCTCCATGCTCCATCACATAACGGCAATGCCATCCAAACCCACATCCCAGATCCAATACGTCCTTGCCAGCAACGGTGGGCAGCATATGCCGCAATGCATGCCATTCCCCCGCACCAGCCAATCCTAGTTGCGACCGCTGCATCTTCCCGTATCGTGAAAAAAATCGCGCATCATCGTATTTATTCTCCTTCATAGCCAATGTTTAATAACTACCGAAATACACGTAAATATCATACCCTTTCCGTAAATTAATACAGCCAAACCGGGGAAATAGCCATGGCAAAAGCAGGTCTATATGGGGGTATTTGTGTCGAATTGACGCATAAGTGTTTGTTTATTAATTGTTTGCATATTTTGTATTAGTTGTAAATTGCTGTAGATGAAGAAGTTAACTGTTCAGGTCCACCTCTCCCGTATCATTCGCTTAATTAAGGTATATCATTTGTTTAAGCAACGTATATCATTCCTTTTACTATCTTAGTGCTTCAGATTAACAGGAAATGGTGTCTTCCTGCTCAAAAACCGCCCACTCAGGGCTGATGGCGCCTACAAATAGCTACTCACATCAAGTAAGTAGCATCGTAATTATTTGTAGGATATGAAACAGAACAACGCATCCCATTCACCGCTTAACATCACTTACCAATTACTTCGTTGGACGTTACTGCTCATCCCGGTCTCCCTTGTTACAGGCTCCTTGGTAGCATTATTCCTTTGGTTGCTGGATAAAGCTACCCACCTGCGCTGGCAATACCCCTGGTTGCTATACTTACTACCCCTGGCGGGAATACTCATTTATTGGTTATATCGTTGGAGCGGCCGTAATGCCGCCGCCGGCAACAACCTCATTATGGAAGAGATACATCGCCCGGGTGGTGGGGTGCCGGCTCGCATGGGCCCCCTGGTATTAGCCACTACTATCATCACACACCTCTTTGGAGGCTCCGCCGGCCGCGAAGGTACCGCCGTACAGATAGGAGGGAGCATGGCGGGCAAATGGGCTCGCTGGTTGCGATTAGGCCCCACTGATACCAGCATACTGCTGATGACAGGTATCGCTGGTGGATTCGGCGCCGTATTCGGTACCCCGCTGGCAGGCGCCGTATTCGCCCTGGAAGTCCTCGCCATCGGTACCATCAGGTACAATGCATTACTGCCTTGCCTCATGGCTGCCGTCGGCGCCGACCTCGTATGTGCCGCATGGGGCATCTCCCATACACATTATCATATCGGCTACCGGCAATTACCCTTTAAGCAATGGACACACCTGGACATACAGCTGCTGGGAAAAGTCATACTCGCCGGCGTCGCTTTCGGCAGCGCCAGCTGGTTGTTCGCCTACACCATGCATCGCATAAAAGATGCCGCACAACGGTTAATACCAATCCCCTGGATGATACCGGCCATAGGAGGTGTGCTGGTCATCTTGCTCTGCTGGCTCCTGGGTACCCGTGATTACATAGGATTAGGCGTATATAGCCAATATCCGGGTGGTGTCAGCATCACCGCCGCCTTTCAACAGGGGGGCGCAAACACCTGGAGCTGGCTGCTCAAAATCCTGTTCACCGCTATCACCTTAGGGATGGGCTTCAAAGGAGGAGAGGTCACCCCTCTGTTTTTTATCGGAGCTACCCTGGGTAATACCCTCGCCATCCTCCTGGGCGCCCCCGTAGATCTCTTCGCTGCCCTGGGATTCATTGCCGTCTTCGCCGGCGCCACCAATACCCCCATCGCCTGCACGTTGATGGGTATAGAACTGTTTGGCGCCGAACATACCCTCTATTTCGCCGTCGCCTGCTTCACCGCATACTATTTCAGCGGCCACAATGGGATCTACCAGGCACAACGTATCGCCGTATCCAAAGATGGCATACCGCCGTCAACAACTTAACTATGTCTGGTAGATTACCTATTTTTATGTCTCCTCACTAAAAATAAAAATAATGAAAGCAATAGCAGTGACAGCCTTTAAGGCCACCCCCGAATTAGTAGATGTACCCAACCCGGAAGTACGCCCGGGTACCGTATTAATACGTGTATCCGCTGCCGGTATGAACCCTTTTGACTGGAAAATGATAGATGGTATTCTCGATGGCCAGATGCCACACCAATTCCCCATGATCGTCGGCGTAGATGGCGCAGGCACCGTCACTGCAATAGGAGAGGGCGTCACCCGGTTCAAAATAGGTGACAAAATATATGGCCAGTTCATTCACGCTCCCATCGGAGAAGGCTCCTATGCCGAATATGCCGTCGTTCCCGAATCCGCGTCCATCACCACCATACCCGATGGCATCTCCTTCGCTGAAGCCGCTGCAATCCCCACTTCCGGTATGACCGCACAACAAATGCTGGAACAACTCGACCTCCAACCCGGACAAACAGTATTGATCAATGGCGCCACCGGCGGCGTAGGCTCTTTCACCACACAGCTGGCCGCCTTGCATGGATTACATGTCATCGCTACCGCACATGGCGACGATATCTCCCGCATGAAAAAATTAGGGGCTAAAGAAGTAATAGACTATAAAGCAGCACCACTGGCAGACCAGGTAAAACAAGCACATCCCGATGGCATCGATGGCCTCATCGATGTTGTCAGCAACGCCGATACACTGAAAGCATTATCCGCATTGGTGAAAAAAGGTGGACCCGTACTCACCACCGTGTTCGTCGCCGACGAAGCAGCCCTCAAAGCTAATGGCCTTCGAGGTGGTAACTTCGAAACAAAAGGCAGCGCCAACTCACTCGACAAACTAAAAGATGCATTAGGCAAAATAGAAATACCTATCGCCCGCCGCATCAAACTTACACAAGTGGCTTCCGCTATTGAAGATAGCCGCAACGCTATCTCCAGCGGAAAAACAATCATCGAAATAGATGCCTGATCTTACTTTATATACATAAAAATGGGTACCCGCTTCACTTGGGTACCCATCCCCGAAATACCTGCCAAAACATCCACCAACCACTGTACCATAGTACCATAGAACAAATTCCACAGTTTGCCACACCTCCCGCAAATGAGCCACTGGCCGCATAACTCCAAAAAAATGCGTATATTGTGCATCATTTTGATGCAGCATACTACTACCGCCGCATGAACCGGCAGCTGCGCCCGCTTTATACAACTACTTGCAAAGCGCTTTACCCACAAATGTTTTTGTTTCATTTGTCTATTTAATTTTCGCGTTTAGTTGGGTGCATTTTTTGTATTAAAATCAATGTTTTGCATACAGCAAACAGACAGGTTTTGATAAACAGATCATTATTCAGATAAAAGTTTAACCGCATTATGAGCAAGACCATTATTGTATCCAACAGATTGCCCGTTAAGATCACTGAAAAAGAGGGAACGTACACACTGGCACCTAGTGAAGGTGGTTTAGCAACCGGATTAGGATCCATCTACAGAAACGGTAATAATCTCTGGATAGGATGGCCAGGAATGGACATCAACGACGAAAAGGCACAGGACGATATCCGCCAGCAAATGGCCAACATCAATCTTCATCCCGTTTTTCTCACTGCCGATGAGATAAATAATTTCTACGAAGGCTTCTCCAATGAAGTATTGTGGCCCGTATTTCACTACATGTCAGTATACGCACGCTACGAACAAGCCTACTGGGATTACTACCTGCAGGTTAATACAAAATTCAGAGATGCCATTCTCCAGGTAGCAGCACCAGGAGACATCATCTGGATTCAGGACTATCAACTACTCCTCCTGCCAGGCCTCATACGTAAAGAATTACCCGATGTATCCATCGGCTTCTTCCAACACATTCCCTTCCCCAGCTATGAACTGTTTCGCCTAATACCCTGGAGACAGGAACTGCTGGAAGGTATGCTGGGAGCCGATCTCCTCGGATTTCATACTTTCGACGACAGCCGCCACTTCCTCAACGCAGCAAGCCGCGTATTACCTGTCAATGTTACAGCTAATATCATCACCATCCAGGATCGCCCCGTCGTCGTAGAGACATTCCCGATGGGCATCGACTTTAATAAATTCGAATCCATCGCTCACGACGACGACGTGAAAAAACAACTGGACAACCTCGAAGAAACATTCGGCCACCTCCAGATGATCCTCTCCATCGACAGGCTCGATTACAGCAAAGGCATCTTACAACGCCTGGAAGCCTTTCAACTCTTCCTCCAGCTCAATCCGCAATACATGGAGAAAGTAGTACTCTACATGATCGTTGTCCCCTCCAGGGATACCGTACCGCAATACAGAGAACTACGCGATGAAATAGATAAACTCGTTGGTGGCATCAACGCTCGCTTCCGAACCATGAACTGGCATCCCGTACACTATTTCTATCGCTCGTTCCCCATAGAAACACTGGCCGCCCTCTACAATTTCGCCGGCATCTGTCTCGTCACTCCCATGCGCGATGGCATGAACCTCGTCAGCAAAGAATATGTCGCCAGCCGCATCAACAACGATGGCGTACTCATACTGAGCGAAATGGCAGGTGCATCTAAAGAACTAATAGATGCCATCATCGTAAATCCAAATAATATCGGCGCTATCGCCAGGGCCATCAACCAGGCCCTCAACATGCCCGAAGCAGAACAACGCAACCGCATGCGACAAATGAGACAGATCGTCTCTAAATTCAATATCGCACATTGGGTCAAATTATTCACCAACAGACTCGCAGAAGTAAAACAACTGCAACAATCCATGCTTGCTCGCCGCATCAGCTCCGACCTGCGCAAACAAATATTCTCACAATATGCTACCGCCGGAAAAAGATTGATACTGCTCGACTACGATGGCACCTTGGTAGGATTCCATGGCAACATCGACATGGCCAGCCCGGACCCGGATCTGTACTACCTCCTCAATCACCTGGCAGACGATCCGGCTAATGAAGTAGTGGTCATCAGCGGCCGCAAACACGAAACACTCGAAGAATGGATGGGACATCTCCCCATCGATATCATCGCCGAACATGGTGCCTGGACCCGCCTGCAAGGAGAAGACTGGTACCAGCTTCCTACACTCACCGACCAGTGGAAACAGGAAATATGGCCCATGCTCGAAACATACACCGATCGCACACCAGGCTCTTTTATAGAAGAGAAAAGTTACTCCCTCGTATGGCACTTCCGCAATGCCGCCGAAGGACTGGGAGAACTGCGCGCCAACGAACTGATGGAAACACTTCGCTTCTATACCAGTGGAAAAGGACTACAACTACTCCCGGGAGATAAAGTCATAGAAGTGAAAAACATCGAGATCAACAAAGGAAAAGCAACACTCACCCGCATCAATGGACAATACTACGATTTCATCCTCGCCGTCGGCGACGACTTCACCGATGAAGATACCTTCAAAGCACTACCGCCCGAAGCCATCACCATCAAAGTAGGCAGCCAGGTCAGCGCAGCACGCTACTACCTCCGCAGCCAACCCGAAGTAAGGAGCTTCCTCCTCGAACTCGTCCGGCAGGGTGGCACAGGAGAAACCAAAATAAATGAAAGCGAAGCCATAAAGATCTGATAAAATAAAAAGCCGCAGGCAACACACCTGCGGCTTTTTTATCGCCAATAAAATTTGAAAAAACTACTGCGTAAGCGTCTCTAAAAAGATAGGACGATCCAGCTTCATCGAAATACGATACGCCGCATTCATCAAGCCAACATGACTGTAAGCCTGCGGAAAATTACCCCACTGACTGCCATTGTCCTCATCCACATCCTCGCTGAATAATAACAGGTGATTGGAATATTGCAACAGGTTCTCAAACTCCCGGATCGCATCATCTAGCCTTCCCACACAAGCCAACGCCTCCACATACCAGAACGCACACACCAGGAAGGTCGACTTCGGCTTCCCGAAATCATCCGAATGCAAATACCGGTAAAATAACCCCTGCGGCGTCTTCAACTCCTTTTCCAGCACCGCCAGGTGATCCTTCGCCCGCTGGCTCGCCGGATCAAGATAATTCATCATGATCAGCTGCAACGTACTGGCATCCAGGTGATCACTCCCCGCCGCATTCGTATATACCTTCCGCACCGGATCATAACAGCTCTCTATATGTGCCGCCGCCCTTTCTTTCAAAGAGATCGCCTTCTGTACCAACTGCTGATGACCAATACCGCGCGCAATCTTCTCCGCCGCATTACATCCCGCCCACTGGAATAAATTACTGTAACAGTGAATGTTCGCAAAATTGCGGAACTCCCAGATACCAGCATCCTTCTCGTCGATCGTACGCTCTATCTTGTTCAATAAAAAGTCGATCCACCGGTCAGAATCCTTCCGCTCAGAGAAAATAAATCGATGATCCGTATACAATGGCAACATCGAGATCAACACCTGCCCGTAAATATCATTCTGTATATGCTCATACGCCTGGTTACCAATACGTACCGGCGTATTACCCATATAACCGTCCAGGTGCGGCAATATCGTCTCCACCAACGCCTTCTGACCCGTTATGCCATACAATGGCTGATAACGGAAATCATCCGAAAACGAAATATCCGTGATATAATTGAAATATCGCTCCATCTCCTCAAAATGCCCGATATGGTTCAATGCCGTGATCACATAATAGGTATCCCGCAACCAGCAATAACGGTAATCCCAGTTACGCCCGCTGCCCGGATGCTCCGGCAGGCTCGTCGTACTGGCAGCAATAATTGCCCCCGTATCCTCATACTGATGGATCTTCAACGCAAGTGCCGACCGGATCACATAAGGCTGATAGAAATTAGCGATGTTACTGTGTTTGATCCACAACCGCCAATAAGCGATCGTATTACGGACAAAGGTCTCCGCAGTACTCACCAGCGGCGCCTCCAACGGATGACCATACGTCAGCAACAAATAACGGGTGTCATTCAACACAAAATGCTGCGACTCCATCACATAATTGATCGGAATATTCGTCGTCAGCCGCAACCGCTCCTCACATCCCTCAAACTCAATGTGATTACTGCCGCGTAATGCCTTCAACGACTTGCCACCATAATCGCATACCGGCAAACATTTCACCTTGATACGCGGAGATCCCTCCAATGGCTCTATCTTCCGGATCAACATCAATGGCTTGAAAAACCGCTCATATTGATAAAACCGCGGCGCCACATCCGTAATCAGGTACTTGCCGCCAGTTGTGGAGATTTCTGTACACAATACATTCGTATTCTCCAGGTAATACTGCCGGGATGTATAATCCCCGTCCGGTAAAATAGAAAACTCGCCGCCCTTCTGCTGGTCCAGCATCCCCCCAAATATGAAGGAACTGTCCATCCTGGGCCAACAAAGCCAGTCTACATTAGTGTTCTTGTTAATATGCGCCAAATACGCGCAGTTGCCAATCAGGCCGGTCTGGTAGGTATGTCTTTCCATGCTGTACATTTAGAATTCCTCATTTGGTAACGCGGTTTTTTCTGCTCTTCATAGAACCATTTATCGTTCCGGATTGTTCACAGTGCAGCAAAAGCTATTCCAGTTATTCCCGCAACTGGCTTTTTCCCTGCTGGTACAGCCCGCCGCAACATTTAACAAACAGGCAGCGCCGATTATTCGTAACTTAATGTACCGTATGGATGGCTTCGGAACGTTATTTGTATCATAGGCACGGACCCTCGTCCGTTATCGTATCATCAATAAAATGGTCACTATGGCGCAACAAATGCTGATTACACAGCTACAGGCTTTCTTCAATCAATATGGACAGGCTCTCATGACCTTCGATGCCAACAATATCATCGATAGCTATGCCACCCCATTCCTCATGATCTCCGACGAACAGGTCAACGCATTCACCGATATAGATGTACTCCGTAATATCTTCGGACAAGGCGCTACCGTATACCAGGCGTACGGATTCGCCAAAGCCATCCCAGAAGTAAAAGCCGGCCGCAACGTCTCCGGTAGCATCATCCAAACCAACATCCACTGGCGATATCTCGACACCGATGATCAACTGATATACGATTGCGATTATGAATACCTGCTCCGTACCAACGAAGCCAAAGAACTGAAAATACATACCGCCATCGCTATCAACGAACCAGAAAAACTCGCCGCCCTTGTCAAACAACGACCAGGCTCCCTATAATTACACTTTCTAAATACCAATACCGAGATATGCACGTAGTCAACAAGCAGGAATACCTGCCACGCTTCGCAAATATGATCGATGCCGCAACAACCGGTGTACCCACCTATGTAATGGGGGGAGACCTGGGAGGAACTAAAACAAACCTGGCCCTCTTCAATATCGCCAATGGCCAGCTGCAAATGATCGATACCGAAACCTATCGCTCCCGCGAATATGCCGCCATCGGAGATATACTCAAATTGTTCCTCAGCCGCCAACCAGATAAAACACCCGAACGTATATGCATCGGAGTGGCAGGCCCCGTCATAGATGGCAAAGTAGACCTCACCAACCTCGCCCTCGACCTCAGCGAAGAAGAAGTCAAACATGCCACCGGCGTCAAAAATGTCAAACTCATTAACGACCTCGAAGCAACCGCATACGGCCTCGGTACCCTCACCCCGGATCAACTCGTTACCCTCCACAGAGGAAACGTCCGGCATAAAGGAAATATGGCCATCATAGCCCCAGGCACCGGCCTCGGAGAAGCGGGCATATTCTGGAACGGCAGCGCATACCTGCCATTCGCCACAGAAGGCGGCCACTGCGACTTCGCCCCCAGAACAGATCTCGATATAGAACTTCTCCAGTACTTCCAGGAAAAATATGAGATCGTCAGCTGGGAACGACTCCTCTCCGGACCAGGTATCATGGACATATACATCTTCCTCCGCGACGAAAAAAATATGCTCGAACCCGACTGGCTCGCACAAACCATGCGCGAAAATGACCCGGCCGCCGTCATCAGCACCAATGCCCTCGAAGAAAAACTCTCCATCTGCATCAAAACAATGGAACTATTCGTCCGGTACCTGGCCCGCGAATCCGCCAACCTCGTACTGAAAATGAAAGCAACAGGTGGCCTCTTCCTCGGTGGTGGCATCCCGCCGAAAATAGCCCCCCTGCTGCAAAACAACGACTTCTATCATCACTACCTGCAAAGCGATCGCCTCGTAGAACTACTCACCGGCGTACCCATACATCTTATCAATAATGATAAAACCGCCTTGTGGGGCGCCGCATACTACGCCGCCTTCGCCGCAGCAGACCAATGAACTCCCCGTAAGGAGCAATACAATAATAAATAAACACATACCCGTGTTTATGATCGATCTTTTATAAGCTTAAATATCCTGAATATGCGGAAATGGTTGCGTTATGGACTCATTGTTTGCGGTGGCCTCTTAGCCCTCATCATCATCGCTTGGCTCGGACTGGCCTGGTACATCTCCGCTAATAAAAAGACCATCCTGGTCCAAATAAATACACGCCTCAGCGAACGCCTCAACGGCCAACTCGTCATCGGTGACATGTCCCCATCCCTCGTACGCAGCTTCCCCAACGTTTCCGTCGGCCTCAAAAATGTCACCTTGCAAGACAGCCTCTGGGCAAAACACCACCACACCTTGCTCGATGCATCCCTCATATTTGTCAAAATCAACACCGCCGCCCTACTCAAAAAACAACTCGACATACAAGAGATCACCTTCGACAAAGGGGCCATATACCTCTTTACCGACAGCCTCGGATATAGCAACACCAGCGTATTCCGCCGCGGTCGCAAAAAAGAGGGCAAAAACAACACCGATGCCGCCATCAGCCGCCTCCAAATGAGAGACGTACAGTTCACCCTGGAAAATCACCAGAAACACAAACTGTTTAAACTCAACATCCAATACCTCAAAGGCACCGTACAATCCTCCGACACCGCCCGTCTCATCGATCTCACCACCGCCATCCACATCAGCAACTTCGAATTCAATACCGACAAAGGCAGCTATATCAAAGACAAATTGCTCGAAGCCACCAACATGCGCCTCGTCTTCAATAGGAAAGAAAAAATATTGCGTATACCCGCACAGGATATCCGCATCGACAAACAACCAGTCAACCTCAACGGATCATTCGACTTCGGCCCCAAACCGCCCGCCTTCGCATTGGATATCACCGTCAATAATGTCGCCTTCCGCAAAGCAGCATCATTCATGCCGCCTAATATCTCCGGCAAACTCAAACACCTCGACCTCGAAAAACCACTGGACATAAAAGCCGTCCTCAGAGGACACATGCAATACCGCGATACCCCCCTCGTCCGCGTCTCCTGGAAAACAACCAACAATACCTTCATCACCAAAGCAGGCACTTTCAACGAGTGTAGCTTCACCGGTGGCTTCTTTAACGAACTGGTGCCCGGAAATGGTCACAACGACGAAAACTCTATCGTACATCTTAATAAACTATCCGCCAAATGGCTGGGCGTACCTCTCCAGGCCGATACCGTCCGCGTACTCAATCTCAAACACCCCGCCCTCTCCGGCCACTTCCGATCCAAATTCCCACTCACCGATCTCAATGAAGCAGCAGGGGGAGATGTGTTCCAGTTCAATAGCGGCACCGCCGTCGCTGACCTCTATTATAAAGGAGGCGTCACCGAAGGAGATACCATCCAACCATTCCTCCGCGGTATCATCCAGGTGGAAAAAGGAGCCATGGTATACCTCCCGCGTAACCTCTCCTTCAAAGATTGTAACGCCACCCTCGCATTCACCGGAAATGATCTCGTACTCCAAAATATCCGCATCCGCACAGATAAAAGCGCCCTCATGATGGAAGGCACCGTCCGCAACCTCATGAACTTCTACTTCAGCGCCCCAGATAAAATATTACTCGACTGGAAAATAAAAAGCCCGGTAGTAGACCTCAACGAATTCCGCTCCTTCCTCGCCCAAAGAGGAAAAGCCAAAAGCACCGCCACCACCCGCAAAAAAGTCTCCCGTGCCGTTACCCAGCTCGATATCGTCCTCAATCAAAGTAATGTCAACATGCAGGTACAACTCGATAAAGTACTGTACCGCCGCTTCAATGCCCAACAGGTAAAAGCAGACCTCACCCTCACACAAACCGGCATCCTGCTCCGGCAGATCGCCTTGCAACATGCCGGCGGCTCACTCAATATGAAAGGAAATATCCAGCAGGATGGCAATAACAACAAATTCAAAGTCAATGCCTCCCTCAACAACGTACACATCGATCAGCTATTCTATGCCTTCAATAATTTCGGCTTGGAAAAACTAACCTCCAACAACCTCAAAGGCATCCTCTCCGCCAACATCGACCTCAGTGGCAACGTACTCGATAATGGCACCCTCGTCAAACACTCCCTCTTTGGCTCCCTCGGATTCAACCTCCGACAAGCAGCACTCATCCATTTCGAACCGCTGGAAAACATCGGCAAATTCGTCTTCCGCCGCCGTAATATGTCTAACATCACCTTCGACAACCTCCGCAATACTTTAGAAGTAAAAGGCAACAAAGTCATCATCCCACCCATGCGCATCGCCACCAGCGCCATCAATATGGACGTAGCAGGCGTATACGGCCTGGGCACCGGTACCAACATCAGCCTCGATATCCCCTTGCGCAACCCCGCTAAAGACAGCGCTATCACCGACGAAGCAGAAAAACTGCGGCGTAGTCGCAAAGGATTGATCGTACATTTGCACGCAGTGAACGACAAAGATGGGAAAGTGAAAATAAAACTCGGTAAAGCGGATAATGATGACTGACCAATTGCCGGTATCCGTGCCGGGATGTCATATACTCATCTTGGGTAACCAAAGCAACACTGACAAAGTGCCTGTAATAAATGGCAGCGCCACCGCGTTATTTGCTTAACAATATTCGTTCACTACCACGTCCAAAAACGCCATCAACAACAATACTGATCGAAAATTTTCCGTTTTGCATAATATCCGTGAATAAATATTCCTAATTCGTCATCCTTCCGGCATATTGTTTGTTTTCAGCTACTTAGATGCCCAAAAACCGCATCAAAAAAACTGTTCTTATTATGTTGCAGATCCTTACTGACCTTCCAAGTCACGTAGTAGGTATAGAGGCCTCCGGCCGTATTGATAAAGGAGATTTTGAAAAAGTACTGATCCCTGCCATCGATTCGCTCGCAAAGCGTACAGGAAAAATTAACTACCTCCTGTTGTTAAACACAGACATTCGCCATTTTAGTACAGGCGCCTGGTGGGAAGATATGCTCGTCGGCCTTAAACACTTCACCAAATGGAGACGTATCGCCATCGTAACCGCCTCCAGGAGCATACACAAATTTTCAGACTTCTTTAGCGTACTCGTTCCGGGAGAATCCCGCGGCTTCTCCATCCATGAACTGGAAGCTGCCAAACAATGGGTAGCCGCAGAGTAATAACCGCATACCCGGGCTGATCATCCAATATACCCTCCCGACCCCCGCGTCAGGAAACCAAACCCCCACGCCCGGCCACATCGGTATTATTTTGTGATGCCTGCTAAATCACATAGCTTTATCCTCATGTACATAGGTGCATATATCCTGGTAGGTGTAATGACAGTACTGTTCACAGGCCTGTTGTTCCTCTATGTCAGACACTATCTCAAACGATGGCAACGACAACGCGTCGCCGTACCAGGTAATGATGAATTATTGTTGGCCCGACACGTAAAGTACTATCAGCAACTCGACCAACCGGCAAAAACACGCTTCGCACAACTCGTCCGCCAGTTCCTCCACCATACCACCATAGAAGGAGTAGGAGTGGAGGTCGAAAGTGTCGACCGCATCCTCATCGCCGCCAGCGCCGTCATTCCCGTATTCGGATTCCCCTCCTGGAAATATACCAACCTCACCAACGTCATCCTCTATCCCGATACCTTCGACGAACAATACCAGTTCGAAGGAGATCGCCGCAACATCCTCGGCATGGTAGGTAGCGGTACCCTCAACGGACAAATGGTACTGTCCCGGCAAGCACTCCGGCATGGCTACACCGCCGAAAGCGGCACCAGCAACACCGGCATCCACGAATTCGTACACCTGCTCGATAAATCCGATGGCATCATCGATGGATTCCCACGCAACTTCCTCGAACATCGCTACAGCGACGCCTGGCAACATATCATCCAACAGGAAACACAAAATATAGAAGAAGGGACCTCCGATATCAACCCCTACGCCGCTACCCGCGAAAGCGAATTCCTCGCCGTAGCAGCCGAATATTTTTTCCAGGAACCTGCCCGCCTCAAAGCCCATCATCCCGCACTATACGGCATCCTCGGTCTTATATTCAACCAGGAACCTGCCTACTGATCACTGCCCGGTCGGCCCCACATCCGCAAATGCCTGCAGATACTTATCAACATACAGATCCTTCGTCTTCGCCTTATACTGCATCACAAACCGCGGATGCTCCAATGGCACCACCTCCCCGAAAAAGCCGTGCTCCGCATTCAACTGCGTAAAAAACACCGCATTTTTACCCGTCCCCATCACATAACATACCTCCCGGTCCAACCCAAATGTTAACTGCCGCTCCAGGCTGCTCACAATCAAAGGCAACGCCGCCTTTGTCAACTCCTTGCTGTCGTAGTAATTATAGTTCACCTCCTTACCACCCGCCGTACGCGACACAAATCCCAGCGGACAAACAGAACCTATATACAAATCCTGGTAAAATACCGCCGGCCCGCCATAGGCAGCAATCACGTCATAAATGAATACAGAAGAGGGCTCATGCGTCTTCATCCCCGGGATCGTAATACCACACACCTCCTGCATACGTTTCGTATCCGTAAAAGGTACCCCCGTACTGCCAGAGCCCAGCCGGCCAGGATTAATTCCGAGTATCAACCGCCGGCGCCGGCGGTCACCGTAATATTTTTTGTAAAACTGCTGCATCACGTCCATCACACCCGCCTGCTCCCGGAATGGATTCATCACCCGGATACCCGCCGGCAACACAGCATCAAAAGATAATTGCTCATTAAAGGCAATAACATGGTCCGCAAAGGTCTTGGACATACAACTTTTATTTTTGAAGGAATTGTTTCCGGTACTCAGATGGATTCTGACCCTTGTACTTTTTGAAAATACGATTCAAATGACTCTCATCCGTAAACCCTAACTCCAACGCAATCTCATTCATCCGCATATCACTATACTTTAAACGGGCCTCCACCAACCGCAACTTATAGTTGGTAATATACTGCTGCAACGTCTCGTTGGCGTGCTTCTTAAAATATCGCCCCAGGTAACTCTCCGATATCCCGAAATACTTACTGATCGCCTCTATCCGGATCTTCTCCGGCTCATAGATATGCTGCTGCACATATTGCAAAATGTCCAGCGCCTTATCGTCCGTCCGATCACTGATCTTCTCCGGCATATTCATCGCCAGGTTACGCACCACTATAATGATCAGCGTATTGATCATCTGCTGTATCAACTCCTGGTTGTATAAAGCCGTATTCTCCTGCTCCCGGATAATACTCACGACCAACGGCCGCACCAGCGACTTATCACATTGATGCCGCAATATACACCCCGGATCATGACTGGCATGCTGTAACACGTTCGCCAGCCGCTCCAGCCACTCCGTACGGTGCTGCCGCGCTACATGAAATTGACCCGACCGGATGAACAAAGCATTAAAACGTACCAGGAAAAAACGCGTAGCGGTCACAATGTCAAAAGACTGACAATCCCCCGGCGTAGTCAAAAACATATGCCCGGCCGCATAGGCAAACTTATGCTTGTTGATACACTGATGCCCCGTCCCCGACAATACATACACAAACTCAAAGAAATTATGCCGGTGCGCCGGATCATGACCAGGCTCCAGGTCACAAAGAATGATCTCAACCGGCTGATGCAGATGTGGCTTCTCCATAGCCGCAAAGATACAAGATTTTAACAGAAATGTACAAGTGGTGGATGTATATATGTGCGCAACTTTGTAGCACTAAATCATAATAAAATACAGGTATGAAAGCAGTTATTTTAAGCGGCGCCAACAAACCGGTGCACATAGAAGACATCCCAACACCCACCCCCGCAGCCAACGAAATACTTATCAAACTGGCCTATTCCGCCTTCAACTACCGCGACGTCTGGATACGTACCGGCAACTACAACAGCGCCGTAAAAGATAGGATCGTACTGGGCTCCGATGGCTTCGGCACCATCGCCGCCTTGGGCCACGACGTAACAGGGTGGGAGATAGGGCAGCCGGTTATTATCAACCCCAGCCACAATTGGGGCGATAACCCCGCCGCCTTCGACCCTTCCTTCAAAATACTGGGTAGCCCTGATCAGGGCACCTTCGCCGAATACATCGCCGTCGGTCAGCAATACGTACATGCCAAACCCGATGGCTACACCGATGAAGAAGCCGCCGCATTACCGCTCGCAGGTATCACCACCTACCGCGCCGTAACTACCCGCGCACAGGTCAGAAAAGGAGAGAAGGTACTCATCACCGGCATCGGCGCGGGCACCGCATTGCTCGCTTTACACTTCGCACTGGTAGCTGGCGCAGAAGTATATGTCACCTCCAGCAGCCCAGAAAAGATCGCTAAAGCCCAAACATTGGGCGCCAAAGATGGTTTCAACTACCGCAACGCCGACTGGGTCGACAAAGCAACAGCATCCTCCGGTGGCTTCGATGTAATACTGGATAGCGCATCCGGCGATGGATTCGCCAGCCTGCTCCAACTGGCAAAACCCGGAGGCCGCATCGTATTCTGGGGCGCCACCAGTGGCATCATCAACAACATCCGGCCGGCAGATATCTTCTACAAAAACCTGTCCGTCCTCGGCACCACCATGGGCACCCCACAGGAATTCAAAGACATGCTGCAGCTCATCAAAGATCACCCCTCCATCAAACCCATAGTAGATAAAGTATACCCGTCCCTCGATCACGCAGAAGAAGCATTGCAATACATGAAAGCAGGCCAGCAATTCGGTAAGATCGTACTCACCAATCAATAAAACCAACCATACATATATATACCGGTATAACGGTATCCAATACACTAAGTAATAACTGCAGTATTACTGCTTAAATGCAGTATACACGCAGTTATTACTCGTTAGTAACGTTAACCGACCGCTCAAATAAATCCGGATGACGGAATTGTATTTGTGTCAATAATTACATAAATTTAATATCGCAATTACTGTAGATTACTTTTAGCCTGACAAACCATCAAACCGTTAACCCCGGAACTAATACCAGCAATTGCTTAGACCGGTAATAATAGGAGAGCCACTAAACACCAAAACAAATCGACACAACATCATCTCCTGTAACTGTCAATATAGATAGGATGAATGACATGTTAAGCGAAGACAAAATCATTACAAAAATTATGAGTATGATATGAAATAAAAACAGTTTTATCTCAGCACCCGTATGTCTGATAAAAATTAGATTCCACTGTAACGCAGCTTTTACAGTTAAGATTATGAAGAATACACGTATGAATGAAGGTGATAAATACAAATAACATCCACGTATGAAAACCTTCCCGTTAAATAGCCAAACACATAGATCAGCTGCCCATTACCAACAGTAATATTATTGCAGTGAGATAATAATATTTAAGTGTCACTGTTACAGTATTGATGCTTTTGACAATATGAATCCGTTGAAAGCCGCTACAGACATGCAGAATAACTGCAGCAGGTAAAAGAAGGTGACATGTCTTTGACCCCGTTTTTTTTACCGTATTTGATCGGTGATGATCGTTACATATAATTGCATACTCACTGCACGTTGAAGGCGGTGCAATTGTTGATTCATGTTGATCATGCCTGTTAGCGCTTTTCTGTGGCCGTTTTGCAGGTATAGTGTTTTTTTTAATGCATACATTTAGATCATCAACATTGCATTTTTAGTTATTAAAAGATGATTAATCTTACGCAATTTTACGTAGGTCATTTGTTTGTTTGAGGTAATTTGACTATTTTAGATTTAGTTGATGGTTTGCATATGCTAAAAGAGTAATTGTAGTCATTTTTTTACGACGAGTTAGAGAAGACCCCCCTGGAACCATGAAGCCAACAGGTTAAAAAAATGCTATCATATTAGAACCCTCAAACCATTAACTACAGTTTGCTGAGTAATTACCTTGCTACTTGTTACTAAGCGCCCCTTCGGACACGACTGGATATTGAAGATTCCCCCGTGTTTTCCAAAGATTTTTTTTGATATAAACTATGTCTGTGACATAAATGGGCGAAGCCCTGTCCCCAAATAAGAAAAGTAATATTGAAAACCTGCCACAACCGGCTGTTGTTGACTCCATTGTCGTATTACCGCATACAAACAGGACACTCGCTTCCATTCAGTTTATGCCTTTATAAATTTCAGCGTTTGACGATCAGCTTCACAGCTGCTTGACCGGAACTGTTATGCCTATTTGGTTTAGCCCTTGAAACCTGTTAATATGGAACCCGTAGTTATTAAGCCAACACTGCTTGAGAGAAAATGGTATGTACTATACACAAGACCCAAATTTGAGAAGAAGATCACCCAGGAGATCCTCTATCAGGACACCGAATGTTACCTCCCGGTGAGAAACGAACTGCGAAAATGGAGCGATAGAATGAAAAGTATCCAATCACCACTCTTCGCTAACTATGTATTCGTTAAGATGCACCTCAGCGAAAAAACCAGGATACTATCCATTCCAGGCGTTATCCGCATCGTCTCCTTCGAAGGCAGACCCGTATCCATCAGCCAGGAAGAGATCGATAAAATAAAACGCATAGAAGCCAAAGGTTCTGATCTCACCACAGAATATTTTTACTGTATCGGTGATAAAGTCCGTGTAGTACAAGGCATCTTCTCCGGCCTCGAAGGTATCCTGCTCCGCAAATCCAATCAGGTACGATTCGTGATCAAATTACCCGTGATCAACCAGGCCGTATCCGTAGAAATAGAAAGCTGCCAGGTCGAACGAATAGGATAACCCCTTAACTACCAATCGATCCCCTCCCCACCCGTATATAATCCCACAACCAATATTCATATGAAAGCATACTTGTTTCCCGGCCAGGGTTCGCAAAGAAGAGGCATGGGCGAACAGCTGTTTGATAAATACAAACAACTGACCGCCGCCGCCAGTGAAGTTCTCGGCTATGATATCGCAGAACTCTGCTCCAAAGACCCGCAGCGCATCCTCAACCAGACACAATACACACAACCCGCACTATACGTAGTCAACGCCTTCACCTATCTCGATCGCGTAGAAACAGAAGGCGAACCCGACTTCGCATTAGGACACAGCCTCGGCGAATATGTCGCCCTGTTCGCCGCCGGCGCATTCGACTTCGAAACCGGCCTCAAACTGGTGAAGAAAAGAGCCGAGATCATGGGCCAGATCAAAAACGGTGGCATGGCCGCCCTCATCGGACTCAAAATAAATACCGTCGAGAAAATACTGCAAGAACACAACTTCAGCAGTATGGATGTCGCTAACTATAACTCCGCCGAACAAATCGTAATATCAGGCCTCCGCGAAGATATCATCGCCGCACAAGCCCCATTCGAAGCCAGCGGCGCCAAACTATACTTCCCCCTCAACGTCAGCGGCGCATTCCACTCCCGGTACATGAAAGAAGCCGAAGACAACTTCCGCTCCTTCGTCAACGGATTCAAATTCTCCCCGCTCAAAATACCCGTAATCGCCAACGCCACCGCACGCCCCTACACAGATAGCACATTGGCAGACTGGCTCACCCGGCAGATCACCAGCCAGGTAAAATGGTACGCCAGCGTCAGCTACCTCGTACACCAGGGCGTCACAGGATTCCATGAAGTAGGCCCCGGCGACGTACTCACTAAAATGACCGACTTCATCCTCAAAAATCCAATTCCTGCCTCCGAACTGGACATAACACCGCCCACTATACGCACACAACATAAAGCACCGGCCGTAACCAAAAATACCAACGGCCAGCCTTCCTGGTTACCAGACCTCCTGCCGCCCACACCCAAAGGCGCCATCACCATCCCAGCCAACGCCTTGGGCGACGAACAATTCCGCCACACCTACAACGTAAAATATGCATACGTCGCAGGTGGCATGTTCCATGGCATCTCCTCCAAAGAACTCGTAGTACGCATGGCGAAAGCCGGCCTGCTCAGCTTCTTCGGTACAGGTGGGCTCTCCCTTCAGGAAATAGAAACTGGCATCAATGCCATAAAGGCCGAACTCGAACCAGATGCTCCCTATGGCGTCAACCTCTGGCACAACGCCGCCGACCCGGCCGCAGAAGATGCCGTCGTTGCATTACTCCTCCAGTACAACATCCGTAACATAGAAGCCGCCGCATACGTAGGACTCAGCAATGCCATCGTTCATTATCGCCTAAAAGGCCTCCGCCGCGATAACAAAGGACGCGTAATACCAACAAATCGCATCCTGGCCAAACTATCCCGGCCCGAAGTAGCTCAGGTATTCCTCGAACCTGCCCCCAAACAGATCGTAGACACCTTGCTCAGCGAAGGCAAGATCACCAGCGAAGAAGCAGCCCTGAGCCAGCTCATCCCCATGGCAGACGATATCTGCACAGAAGCCGACTCCGCAGGACACACCGATCGCCGCATGCCCTACGCCTTATTCCCTACCATCAGCAGGCTCCGCGACGAACTGGTTCAGCAATATAAATATGCCGTACCCGTACGTATAGGGGTAGCCGGTGGTATCAGCACTCCCGAATCCGCCGCCGCATCATTCCTCCTCGGCGCCGCATTCATCCTCACCGGATCTGTCAATCAATGTACCGTAGAAGCAGGCACCAGCAACGTCGCCAAAGACCTGCTGCAAGACATGAACATCCAGGACACCGACTACGTACCCGCCGGCGACATGTTCGAATATGGCGCTCGTATCCAGGTCCTCAAAAAAGGATTGTTCTTCCCCGCCCGCGCCAATAAACTCTACGAACTGTATAAAAGATATGATACCCTCGAACAAATAGATCCCAAAGACAAATCCCAGCTCGAAAGCCGCTACTTCCAGCAACCACTGGAAACCGTTTTCGAAGCACTAAAAGCCGTCACCCCCGCCGCCGAAATCACAAAAGCACAACAACAACCCAAACATAAAATGGCCCTAGTGTTCAAAGCCTATTTTGCCAACAGCCTCAAAGCAGCACTGGTGGGTAACAACGATGCCAAAGTAGACTTCCAGATACATACCAGCTCCGCCTTAGGCGCCTTTAACCAATGGGTGAAAAATACCCCGCTCAAAAGCTGGAAAAATCGACACGTCGACGAAATAGCCGTCCTCCTCGTCGAAAGCGCCGCCGCATACCTGGCCCAATTCTACCGCTCCGTCCCCTCCGCAGTGACAGCCGTAGCAGAAAAAGAAGAAAAAGTGCTCAACGGTAGCCTGGTATAACACCAATAACCCCACAGCACCAACCCAGTTCCTCACAACAACAAACGAACTATGGAACAAACGAAACCAACGGTATTCCTGTTCGCAGGACAAGGATGCCAGTACTACAACATGGGTGAGGAATTATACCAATCCAACGAAACCTTCAGAAATACATTACTTACACTCGACCTGCACGCCCGCCAGCTGATGGCTGCCTCCGTACTCGATACCGTCTACGGCAACCACCAGCCCCGTGGCGCCGCATTCGATGAACTCCGATTTACCAACCCGGCAATCTTTATGATACAATACGCACTGGCCGTCATGTTGCAGCAAGACCTGCAACTACGGCCGGACTACGTATTGGGCAACAGCCTCGGAGAAATGGTAGCCGCCGCCGTTAGCGGCGCCGTAGCACCGGAAAATATGCTGTCCGCTGTCATACGGCAGGCAGAAGTCCTATCTTCATATTGCAGAAAAGGAACCATGATTTCCATCCTGCACGACAACACCATTTTCCGAAAAGCCCCGGAATTATATACCAACAGCACCCTCGCTGCCGTCAACTATGATCAGCATTTTACCATCGCTGCCGCAGAAGATAGGGTACAACCCATCATCAGGTTCCTGGACCAAAATGAAATGCTCTACATGCAGTTGCCCGTTCAATACGCTTTTCACAGCCAACTGATCGACATAGCAGAAAAAAAATTCAAAGACACCTTCTATAACATTTCCTTTATCCCACCAGCGATCCCTTTCATCGCTGGCGTACACGGACAGCCGCTTTCCACATTAGACGCCGATTACTGTTGGCAAGCAGTAAGAGCTCCAATGAAACTCAACGAGGCCGTCCAATTCCTGGAAACAAAAACCCCCTGCAGGTACATTGACTGCAGCCCCTCCGGAACAATAAAAAACATACTGAATAAAATTGTTAACCCCGCTAATGGCTCTAAACAATATGGCATCATGAGCCCTTTCCGGCAGGAAATTAAAAACTTACAGCAACTGAGAGAAGTAACCGCCTCAGCCAGCTTATAACCATCCTGATTTAAAAAAAAGAAAATAAATGAATTGATTTGTAAGCATGAATATGCATGCCGCTACATAAAAAAGCCTGTAAGCCTTTCGCGGTAAAACAGATCGTGACCCCAAAAAAATAGTGTTAATGTTAAAATCGTTGACTATGGAAAAGCTCACATTAACCATCAATTGCGAATTTATTAATGAGGTGGGGATACTGGTAAACCACACTCTCAAAGCGGATGCATGTACCACCCCGGAAATCGCTGATAAATACATGTTTATCAGTAAGAACCATTTTAAACCCATTGTGATCAGAATCCTGAACATTGTACAGGCAGCTTTTTCCCCTTCCGCTACCGCAGAACTCATCTGCGACGGAGAAGAAGTCGATGAACTCGACAATATCAAGGAAGCCTTCTGTTACTCCAGGTTCATCATCGATTGAAACCCTATACCTCCCATCGTACAATGATATCCGGTAGTTGTGTCTCCTATGGAATAACTACCGGATACCGGCGTCATCAGAAATTATCAGCCACCACAACAGGCTGCTGCGGACCGCTCATCACTATCGCACCGTACTACATTTTCCACCGTCCACTTATCATACACTATGCCTAACGGTATGTTCGTATCGTATACTCCCGCAAGAGTATAGCGGATAGCATTTTTTTGTCGCACTGTATAAAAAATCCAGCTGCGGTCTCATTAAAATAACTGCACAACATGTTAACGGTTCTTAACAGTTACGCACATGGCTACGTAACCGTGCCTGCAATCATGGCTTGCAAACGCCATGGACTGTTCCTTATACTGGAGAATGATCAGCATATCGCTTTTGATCAACTGGTCACCTCAACAAAGGCAAATGCCGGATACCTCCGCATAGCCCTCCAAATGCTGGAATCAATGGGATGGGTAACCCGACATCGTGACGATACCTGGTCCGCAACACCAGCCGCCGCCCTGCACCGGCAAATACCGGAGATCGCCGTCGACCTCCTCACATTCCCTATCCGGGAATACCTGGACAACCAAACCAATATATCCCTGCTACCATGGATAAACCTGGCAGCAGCACGGTGGAACACCTCCGATAACACGCTGGCCAGCTTCCTGGATGGACTGCTCGTCATCACGATACTATTGGCAATGAGGGAAAAAGAATTGCTCCAAAGCAAACCCGATTGGCAACGCCTCCAAACGCACGCCCGGGAAGAACTAATCACCTTCTTCGCCAATCAGCGCTGGATCCGATCAAAAAACGATCCGTCCGCTTATACCGATACAGGAAAATATATCTCAGAGAGGATTTTTATCACCGCCACCGCTGCATCATACCGACCTATGCTGGCCCAGATGGATACAGTCATATTTGGCGATCATCTGTCAGTGTTCAGGCGTGATGAGGTGGCTCATGAACAACATATTGATCGTACCATGAACGTAAAAGGAAGCGGATTTCAACACGAAAAATACTTCAGCGATATAGAAGACATGATCCTCGAACTGTTTAATAAACAACCGTTCGACAATCAACCGGCATATATCGCAGACATGGGATGTGGCGATGGCTCACTCCTGAAGAAGATATTCAATATCATCAAGCATAAATCACTTCGCGGACAAGTACTCCAACGATACCCCCTGAAGCTGATCGGCATAGATTATAATCCGGAACCCCTGGAACAAACCCGCATAACCCTCCAGGGCATTGACCATATAGTCATCAAAGGCGACATCGGAGACCCCATCACCCTCATCGCAGACCTGCAGGAAGCTGGCATCCGCGATACAGATAATATCCTCCACGTACGCTCATTCCTGGATCATAATCGCCCATTCATCCCCGCTAAAGATGATGCGAAAATCAAAGAAAGAGAAAGTATCGTAGGAAACGCCGTATGCGTAGGCGACGACGGACAGGAAATACGCCCCGCCGCCGTCATGCAAAGCCTCGTAGAACACCTGTCAAGATGGTCATCCATCCTGGGCCGGCATGGCATGGCCGTACTCGAAGTACACTGCCTCGAACCCCGGATCATCAACACCTATCTCGACAGGTCCGAAAGCCTCCACTTCGATACCTACCACCGCTTCTCCCACCAGCTACTGGTAGAAGCCGAACAGTTCCTCATGGCTGCCGCCGAAGCCCAACTGTTCCCGCATCCCTCCTTCTTCCGTAAATACCCCAAAACACTGCCTTTCGGCCGTATCACCCTCAACTACTTCCAACGCAGAGACTATATAATACGCCTGGCAACATCGGCCGACCTACCAGCACTGCTGGAAATAGAAAGCGCCTGCTGGCCCGCCGATCTCTGTACACCGGAAGCCATCATCCGCCAAAGACTGGAAAAATACCAGCTAGGACAACTGGTACTCGAATACAATGGACGCGTCACCGGCGTATCCTACACCCAAAGGATACAACACCTGGAACAACTCAACAACGTCAACGCCAACAACGTAGACGAATACCACCACCCCGATGGCCCCATCGTACAACTGCTCTCCCTGAGCATACTGCCAGACATGCAACACCTTAACCTCGGCGATCAGCTGCTGGAATTCGTATTGCAACGCAGTACCCTCACCAGCGGCGTCCAACAGGTAGTAGGTATCACCCGCTGCAAAGACTATCATCAACATACCCACGTCCCCTACGCCGACTATATCCGGCAAAAAAACATACAGGGTACCCTCACAGACACCACCTTGCGGTTTCATGCCATGCATGGCGCCGAAATCAGCAACCTCGTACCAGGATATCGCCCCGAAGACAACCTCAACCTCGGATATGGCGTACTGATCACCTACGATATCTTCAGCCGCAAACGTAAAGACTTGCTCGCAGAAGCAGCAAGTACCCTCCGCGCCACACAACCGCCCGTAACAGAGGTACTGCGCGAAGACATCCGCGCCTTCATCACCAAAACAGTATCCGACATACTGGGAGAAACCAAACAATACCGCTTCTCCCTCCAACGCCCACTGATGGAAATGGGCCTCGATTCCGCCGACCTCCTCGAATTCAACGAAAAGATCCGGCATACCTACCAGGTACCCCTCGACCCTTCCTTCTTCTTCGAATACAACACCGGCGCACAGATCATAGAATACCTCCAGTCAGTGTTACCCGCACTGCCACAACCCCCGGCAGCCCACTCCGCCGCCCTTTCCGAACACCAGGCAGAAAGCATCTCCGCCTACGTGAAAGACACCATCCTGCAAATACTGGGAGCGTCCAAACAAGCCCGCTTCGCCCCGCAACGCCCCCTGATGGAAATGGGCCTGGATTCCGCTGATCTCCTCGAACTACAGGAAAAGATCCGGTTCCACTACAAACTCGACCTCGAACCTTCTTTCTTCTTCGAATACAATACAGCAGAACAGATCTCCGGTTACCTTCGGGAACAACCAGGGATCGCTGACATCGTCACCGTAACACCAGCAGCCACAACACCTCCCCAAACAGTAACTGCCGCCACCACCGCCACAAGAGATATCGCCATCATCGGCATGGCCTTCCGCCTCCCGGGTGGCATCAACACCCGCAGACAACTATGGGAGCTGCTGGAAAATGGACAAAGCGCTATCAGCTCACTCCCCCTGGATAGATGGAACTGGCCCCAAGAGATCGATATAGAAAACGATCATAAAGGCATCAACAAAGGGGGATTCATGAACAACATCACCGACTTCGATGCCGATTTCTTCCGCATCTCGCCGCGCGAAGCCGAACGTATGGACCCCCAGCAACGGATCATGCTGGAACTAAGCTGGGAATGCCTCGAAGATGCCGGATACCCGCCTTCATCCCTCGCAGGCACCAACACCGGCGTATTCATCGGCGCCAGCGGATCAGACTATCAACTACTACTTAACGAACACCATACCCGCGTAGAAGCACACTCCGGTAGCGGTACCTCCATGGCCGCATTGCCCAACAGGCTCTCTTATTTCTACGACTTCGATGGCCCCAGCATCCAGGTAGATACCGCTTGCTCAGGATCACTGGTAGCCATACACGAAGCCGTAAAAGCCCTGCGCGCCGGAGAGTGTGGACTCGCCCTCGCTGCAGGCGTGCATGTCATGTGCCACCCGTCCAATAGCATCGCCTACTATAAAGCCGGCATGCTGTCACCGGATGGAATATGTAAAACTTTTGATAAAAGCGCCAACGGATACGTACGTGCCGAAGGCGCCGCTATCCTGCTACTCAAACCCCTGCACGAAGCAATAGCCGCAAAAGATAATATCTACGCAGTCATCAAAGGCTCCGCTACTAACCATGGTGGCCAGGCCAGCGGCCTCACCGTACCCAACCCGGCCAAACAGGCAGCATTACTCATCAACGCCTATAAAGATGCCGCAATAGATGTCGCAACCGTAGGTTATATAGAAGCGCATGGCACCGGCACCTCGCTGGGAGATCCCATCGAAATAACCGCGCTCAAAAAAGCATTCAACTCCTTGCTGCCAATTCCACCGGTAGCACCTTTCTGCGGCATAAGCTCGCTCAAAACCAACATGGGGCACCTGGAAGCAGCCGCCGGTATCGCCGGTGTCATAAAGACGATCCTCTGCTTGCAACATAAAACACTAACACCCACCGTACACTATCAGACACTAAACCCACATATCAACCTCGACCAGACACCGTTCTATGTCGTAGATAAAAAACGCGCCTGGCCGTCACAAACACCAGCAACGCCCGCAAGAGCAGGGGTCAGCAGCTTCGGCTCCGGTGGCGCCAACGCCCACCTGGTACTGGAAGAAGCGCCGGCCAACACACCCGCACATCCCACTCAACAACCGGCCTACCTCATATGCCTGTCTGCCCGCAACCAAAGTGCCCTGCAGCAAAAAGCTGCCGACCTCGCCGATTGGCTGCTGTCCGATGGTAAAGACGTACACCTCGCAGCACTCTCCTCCGCATTGCTCCTGCAAAGAGAACATTTCGACGTACGCGAAGCCTACCTCGTAAAAGACATGCAGGAACTACTGGAACTGCTGGAAAAAGTACAGTCCGCCGGCAACGCCCCGGGATACTTTTCCAGCGACGACAAAACAGCGGATAAACAAAACTGGTACGCTACCCTGGGCAAACAATTGATAAACGAACTGCTATCCGCCCCATCCACCACACCTGCCGCATACAGAGAGAAACTGGAAATAATGGCTGGCCTCTACGTAACAGGAAATGCCATAGAATGGAAACTGTGGTTCACCGTAGCACAACTACCAGTAAGATTACCGGCATACCCGTTCTCCCGCGAACGCTATTGGCCACTCGATAAACGACAAACCCCTGCATCCTCGCCGGCAAAGAGCGCACAACCGCTCTCCCTGGCTATACATACAACCCCCGTTCCGGTACACACCCCTCCGGAAGAAAAAATCCCCGAACAGTCAGTGTCAACAGTAGATAAAGACCTCCTGAAAGCATCCCTGATAGCCAGTTTGGCCGACGCATTATACCTCGATGCCGCCTTACTCGACCCAGACAGGACCTTCATAGAAATGGGACTGGACTCCATCATCGGAGTAGAATGGATCAGAGGAATCAACAAACAATACAATATCAATATCGCCGCTACCAAAGTATACGACTATCCCACCATAGATAGCTTGGCCACTTTACTGGAAGTAGAGCTGAATAAAAAAAACCGGCCCGCACGATCCGTAGCGCCACCCCCGTTACAGGTAGCGCTGCAACCCGTAACACCGGCCCCCGCAACGGCTGCCGAACCCATACCGGTATATACTACCCCCGCAATCGTAGAAAGTGCAGTCACCGGCAACACCGATATCCTGGAAGAACTACGCAACAGCCTCGCCGAAGCACTATATCGCTCCCCGGATTCCCTCGATGCCGAACGCCGCTTCGTAGACATGGGCCTGGATTCCATCATCGGCGTAGAATGGATCAGGGCACTCAACAAACGCTACAGCATCACCCTCCCGGCTACTAAAGTATACGACTACCCCACCTTAAAAGAATTCGCCGCCTTCGTACAGGGAGAACTGCTTCGCCGGAACAAAACAACCTCGCGTTCCTCCGCAATAACCCCTCCACCGCCCGTTACACAGGCCGCACCGCCCACGTCCGTAGCAGCCGATCAATGGGAAGAGGAACTGAAAGTAAGCTTGGCAGAGGCACTCTATCGCGAACCCGATACCATCGATCCTTCCCGCCGTTTCGTAGATATGGGCCTGGACTCCATTATAGGAGTAGAGTGGATCAGAGGACTCAATAAAAAACATCATTGCAATATCGCTGCTACCAAAGTATACGACTATCCCACCATCAAAGAATTTGCCGCTTACCTGGCGCAGCTGGTTAATAAAAAAGGAAACGCACCGGCAACTCCCAGAACAACCCCGCCACCAACATCCGGTGTTAAACCGATCGGGTTGCCGTCAATACCTGCCGCCTCATCCACAGCTATAGCAACATCCACTCCCGCCAACGCTTCCGAAACCGTTATCAGATCCCGCTTCTTATCAGCAGAATATGGCCTGGTAGTCAACACCGTCCATACACTCGATGAAGCAGTACTGAATAACTGGCAAGTACCTGCACCGGCACCTCATGAAGTGAAAATAGCCGTAAGAGCTTCCGCTATTAACTTCCCCGATACCATGTGCGTAAAAGGATTATATCCCACCATGCCGGAATATCCTTTCGTACCGGGTTTCGAAGTGGCAGGTATCGTAACACAGGTAGGTGCCGGCGTCACAGATATAAAAGCAGGCGATGAAGTCATAGCACTCACCGGTCCACAAATGGGCGGACATGCCGATTTCGTAAACGTACCGGCCAGTCAGGTAGCACCCAAACCTGCCTCCCTCTCATTCGCCGAAGCGTGTAGCCTGCCCATCGTATTTGCCACCGTATACCATGCATTTGAATTAGGTAAACTGAAAAGAGGAGAGAAGGTATTGATACATACCGCAACAGGTGGTTGCGGACTAATAGCATTGCAACTCGCTCACCTTAAAGAGTGTGAAATATTCGCTACCGCAGGTAAAGAAGAAAAAAGACAATTACTCCACCGCCTGGGTATCACACAGGTCCTCAACTACAAAGACAATTTCGACCAGGAAATACAAATACGCACCGCTGCCAAAGGTGTCGATGTCGTATTGAACATGCTCTCCGGTGAGGGCATACAAAAAGGCTTGAACAGCCTCCGCACCGGCGGACGGTATCTCGAGTTAGCCGTACATGGACTCAAAACAAGCCCCAAACTCGACCTCTCCAGGCTCCTGCAAAACCAAACCATCCACAGCATCGATATCAGACAACTGATGCTGGATCACAATATCAACATACGCGCACTACTCCTCACCATGGGAGAAATGGTCGCCGCAGGCCAGATCGTACCGATCGTATCCCGTATATACCCGGCCAACC
Organism: Chitinophaga pendula; assembly: GCF_020386615.1. Lineage (NCBI taxonomy): Bacteria > Pseudomonadati > Bacteroidota > Chitinophagia > Chitinophagales > Chitinophagaceae > Chitinophaga > Chitinophaga pendula. Next base: position 2,865,348 of record NZ_CP077769.1, on the reverse strand, counting down.
AGATCAGGGAAGCATTGGCATTTGTTGATAAAGGCGAACATATTGGTAAAGTGGTGATCAGCCACGAAGTGAATACCGTCATGGACCTCGAAACAGTTTGTATACAGGCGGTACAAAAACAACAACAACGGAAAGCACCATCAGCCCCGACTCCCCAAATAAATACACCGGTAAGAAAATTACCGGCAAACGATAGTATCGCCATCATCGGCATGAGCGGTCAGTTCCCGCAGGCCCGCGACATCAACGCCTTCTGGGATATACTCAGCAATGGTAAAGATGCGATCACAGAAATACCGGCCGGCCGCTGGCGCGCAGATGATTACTATCACCCCGATCCTGACACCGAAGGCAAAACCATCAGTAAATGGATGGGCGTACTCGAAGATGCAGACAAGTTCGATCCGCTGTTCTTTAATATCTCCCCGGCAGAAGCAGAACTGATGGACCCTCAGCAACGCACTTTCCTGGAAAGCTGCTGGCATTGTATCGAAGATGCCGGCATACGCCCGGGTGCCCTCTCCGGCAGCCGTTGTGGCGTATTCGTTGGCTGCATGACAGGAGACTATGGACTGGGATTGGATGGACAACGCCTCAGCGCACAAAGCCTCATCGGAGGCGCTACCTCCATATTGAGCGCCCGCATCTCTTACCTCCTTAACCTCAAAGGCCCATCCCTCGCCATCGACACCGCCTGCTCCTCCGCCCTCGTCGCCATCGCAGAAGGATGCAATAGCCTCATCCTCGGTAGCAGCGACGTCGTACTGGCAGGTGGCGTATGCGTAATGGCAAGCCCCCTGATGCACATCCTCACCAGCAACGCGGGTATGTTATCCCCCACAGGTCGCTGCTATACCTTCGACAACAGAGCCGATGGATTCGTCCCCGGAGAAGGCGTAGCCGTACTGATGCTCAAACGCCTCAGCGACGCAGAACGGGATCGCGACACCATCCATGGCGTCATCCGCGGATGGGGAATCAACCAGGATGGTAAAACAAATGGTATCACCGCCCCGAGTGTAAAATCACAGATCGCACTCGAACAGGAAGTATACGACCGCTTCAACATAGACCCCGCCACCATCACCATGGTCGAAACACATGGCACCGGCACCCAATTAGGCGACCCGATCGAAGTAGAAGCACTCGTCACCTCCTTCCGCAGGTATACAAACGCACAACAATATTGCGCTTTAGGATCTTCGAAAAGTAATATCGGCCACCTGCTCACCGCTGCTGGCGCAGCAGGCCTCATAAAAGTCCTGCTCGCCATGAAACACCGGCAACTGCCGCCAACCATTCACTTCGAACACCTCAACGAACATATCGATCTCTCCGACAGCCCATTCTTTATCAACACCGCATTGAAAGAATGGCTCGTACCTGCCGGCCTCCCGCGTCGCGCCGCCATCAGCTCCTTCGGATTCAGTGGTACCAACGCCCACCTCGTAGTAGACGAATATCAGGCAAGCCTTAGACCGCGCACACCCACACCCACCCCGCTGTCAAATATATTCCTCCTTTCCGCTCGTAATGAAGAACGCCTGCACGCATACGTAAAAGCATTACATGCACATATAAGCAGTAATGACAACATCGATCTGCCAACAGTGGCCTACACACTACAGGTGGGTAGAGAACCCATGGAATTCCGACTCGCCATATTAGCCGACTCAAGAGAACAACTGCTGTCCGGCCTGGAAGTATACATCGCAGGCAAATCAGCCGCCACCTGTATCACCGGACAAATAAAAGGTAATAAAGAGGGTATCGGCCTGCTGGAAGGAGAGGAGGAAGTACTGTCCATGGTACAAAGCTGGATACAGAAAAATAAGATCAGAAAAGTAGCGGCCTTGTGGACCAAAGGACTGGAGATCACCTGGGAAGACCTCTATAAAGACCATAAACCCGCCCGCATCCCATTACCGGGCTATCCGTTCAGCAGGGATCGTTATTGGATAGATCATAGGGCTGTAAGCAACAAACAGCTGGAAAAACATCCTCAGATCTCTGCACTGCATCCGCTCCTACAGGAAAATATATCCGGCTTTACAGGCCCTCAGTTCCGTACCGCTCTGACAGCAGCAGATAAAACACTACCGGCACTGTATCAGCTCGAAATGGCCCTGGCAGCAACCCGGATAGCCGCCACCATAACACTCGCACAGCAACAACTTGTAATTGAAGACGTAAAATGGGGCGCCGCATCTGTCGATACCATCGCCTCCTGCAACATACTCACGTCTCTCTATCAGGAAAATGATACACAGGCCGCTTTCGAAATAACCGACGCCAACAAAGCACATATATTCAGTCAGGGAATCGTATCCTTCACTGCCAACAAACCGTCCCTCCGCCAGCAACACCTCGACACTCCCTGGCAGATAGACCTGTCGGCAGATACCTCCTGGAAAAATACCACGACCGTATTACCGCTCGCCTTGCTGGACCAGCTTGCAGTGATAATCGAAAAAGTAGTAGCCTCGCCTTCGCAAATAACGGCATTGGATAAACTGGAAATAAGCGCGCCTCCCGCAGATATCAGCTTGGTACAGGTACAGTTCAATGCTGCCATAGGAAGCCTCGACCTGCTGCTCGCAGATCGCTCCGGCAACGTATATGCGACATTCTCCGGCCTGCACCTGCAACCACTACAACCGCATGGAGTAAAATTGTTCCGCGAACAATGGATAACCCCAGCCGCAGCAGATACAGTACCGACAATACAATACGACCAACAGATAGTGATCACCGCAGATACCATCCCGGGATTACAGGAACAACTGCAACAACACGCAAAACAGGTACGACTGTTAGTTTTACCGGACACACGCAACGGCCTGGCCACAGTATATACAACACAGGCCATATGGCTACTCGATGTAGTAAAAGAATGGCTACAATCTGCAACAACCGGTAAAATACTCATCCAGCTCATCACCTCAACAGCACAGGAACTGCAAAGTGGGCTGTTCGCCATCCTGCAAACGGCTCACCTGGAAAATCCCCGCATCGATGCTAAACTGTTACTGATAGATGAGCAGCTACAGGTAACCGCCCTGGCAGAAGAACTGCGCAGGCAAGCCAATTCCTCCGCACACATCCTCCGTCTGGCAAATGGTAAAAGAGAAGTTCCCCATTGGCAACAGTATACCGTCAACACCGGTAACCGCACACCCTGGAAAACACAGGGCGTATATCTGATCACGGGCGGAGCCGGTGGCCTCGGTGCCATATTCGCCGGCGATATCGCAAAAGCAAATGTAAACGCCACCATCATATTGACAGGCCGCCGCGCACTCAATGATGCACAACAGACACAACTGGCTGCGTTGAACACCAACAGGGCAAATGTCATCTATCGCCAGACAGATATCGCAAATTCCCAGGCCGTAAAAGCACTAATACAATATATCATCGACAACTACGGCAAGTTGGATGGCATACTCCACAATGCCGGCGTTATCCACGATAACTACATCATCAGAAAATCACCGGCAGAACTGCAGGCCGTTTTCGCAGCTAAAGTACAAGGCCTGCAATCACTTGATGAAGCAACCGCCACCCTCAAATTGGATTGGTTCATACTCACATCGTCCCTGGCCGCCATCGCCGGCAACCCCGGACAAGCAGACTATGCCGCCGCCAATGCATTCATGGATAAATATGCAGCGTGGAGAAATGCCTGGGTGAAAAAAGGCCACAGGCAGGGTCACTCGCTGTCGCTCAATTGGACATTGTGGAAGGAGGGGGGCATGCAACTCGACGAAGCCCTGACACAACAACTACAATATGCTGGCCTCCGGCCGTTGGAAACAAAGGATGGCCTGCAAGCCCTCTATCAGGCATTACAGGAACAACTCACACAAGCCATCGTGCTCTCCGGTAGCTGGCAGTCCTGGCAACAGTTCATCAACGGCGCCTCCGGTACCATACAGGAACCGGTGCCCCCAACTCCCGTTACAGATACAACAGCGTTGGAAGAAAGAGTATTGCTGCAACTGAAAACATTGTTGAGCAAACATGTCAAACTGGACCCCGCCAGGATACAAGCCGATGAGCCGCTCGAAAGCTATGGCATCGACTCTATCATGATCTCAAAATTGAATCAACAGCTGTCAGCCGTTTTCGGAAATATATCCCGCACACTCTTCTTTGAATACCAACACCTACAAGCACTAGCCCGGTATTTTGTTGAACAATATCCCGGTACCGCGAGTAAATGGACCGGCCTGGAAAATACCAGTGCAAACACAACCACATTACCTGGTACCGCCCATCATTCCCAGGTATTGACACCTATCCGCAAACAACCAGCCAGATCACCTCTACCTGCCCCCTCGCAGGACCACCTCTCGTCCATGCCCATCGCCATTATCGGTCTGAGCGGCAGGTATCCGCAGGCCGATGACCTCCGACAGTTCTGGGAAAACCTGAAGACAGGCAAAAACTGTATCACCGAAATACCTGCCGACAGATGGCCCCTGGAAAACTTCTATCATCCCGATATGGAGCAGGCCATAGCCAGTAATAAAAGCTATAGCAAATGGGGTGGATTCGTAGATAACTTTGCAGCCTTTGATCCATTGTTTTTTAATATATCCCCGAGAGAAGCCCACAACATGGACCCCCAGGAGCGCCTGTTTGCAGAAATAAGCTGGGAAGTACTGGAAGATGCCGGGTATACTAGAGATGTACTGGCAAATAAATACCAACGGAAAGTAGGCGTGTTCGCCGGCATCACCAAAACAGGATTCGAACTGTATGGCCCCGCATTGCGCCGCCAGGGAGAGAAAGCTATGTTACATACTTCCTTTAGCTCCGTCGCCAATCGCATCTCCTACTTGCTCAACCTGCAAGGCCCCAGCATGCCGATAGACACCATGTGCTCCTCCTCACTGACAGCCATCCACGAAGCCTGCGAACACCTGCGGAGAGGAGAGTGCGAACTGGCAATAGCCGGAGGCGTCAACCTCTACCTCCATCCGGAAACCTACATCCTGCTTAGCGCACAACGCATGCTGTCCACCGGCGGAGAATGCCGCAGCTTCGGCGCCGGCGGAGATGGATTCGTACCGGGTGAAGGCGTAGGTGCCGTACTCCTCAAACCCCTGGCACTGGCAGAAGCCGATGGCGATCATATCTATGGCGTCATCAAAAGCAGCTGCATTAACCATGGTGGTAAAACAAATGGATACACCGTACCCAACCCGGCAGCACAAGCCGAATTAGTCCGCACCGCCCTGGATAAAGCGGGCGTAAATGCACGTGCCATCAGCTATATTGAAGCACATGGCACCGGCACCGCCCTCGGAGATCCCATCGAAATTACCGGCCTATCCCAGGCTTTCTCAAAAGATACTTCCGACAAAACATATTGCGCCATAGGTGCCGTAAAAAGTAATATCGGCCACCTCGAAGCCGCAGCAGGCATCGCCGGCCTGACAAAAATATTATTACAACTCCAGCACAAACAACTGGTACCCACATTACATGCAGGTGTCCATAACCCTAATATCAACTTTAGTGAAACGCCTTTCGTCATCCAACAACAGCTCCGGGATTGGGAACAACCTGTCCTCAATATCAATGGCGAGATACGCGAATATCCCCGCACCGCTGGCGTATCCTCATTCGGAGCCGGTGGCGCAAATGCCCACCTCATCGTAGAAGAATATACGCCGAAAGCGACAGCAAAAGCAGATATACGCCCCCCTTATGTCGTAGTACTGACGGCACGCACCGAAGAACAACTAAGCGCACTGGCGAAGAAATGGCAGCAGCACCTGCTGAACGAAAACTATCAGCAGGATCAACTGGCAGCCATCGCATATACCTCACAGGTAGGAAGAGAAGCACTCGACGAACGTATCGCATTGCTGGTTTCCTCCGTCGATGAACTGACCGACCTGTTAGCCGCCTTCCTCGCCGGACAAACAGCAACACCTGGTTTATACACCGGACAAGCAGGGAGTACCAAGGAAGCCTTGAGCGTATTTACCGATAATACCCTCCAGGAAGCGATAGACAAATGGCTCGAACAGGGCAAGCTGGGAAAACTGCTGGAACTATGGACCAAAGGACTCACCTTCGACTGGAACCGCTTGTACAAAGGAAATGTACCAAACCGTATCAGCTTACCCGTATATCCGTTCGAAAAAGAACGCTACTGGCTACCGGCAACAGCCGCAGTAGAAGATAACACACCAGTACCCATCCCACCGGCAAATACTTCCCCGTCCACACAGCTACCGGATGTAACGCCCATCCTGGCACAGGAAGTAGCAGCAAAACCCGCTGGTGTCACACTCATGGGTAAAGTAGCCTTGACTACAACACCGCCGGCTGAAATGGCTGCAACAACGGAAGAAACAATACCGGTGACCACAGCAGCCATACCAGAACAGGTACCTGCCTTCACACTAAAAGAAATCGAAACAATACTGGTACGCCAATTCTCCGAAGCCCTGATGCTCAAACCCGCCGATGTAGCCAAAGACAAGAACTTCATCGACATGGGCCTGGATTCCATCGTAGGCGTAGAATGGATCCGCACCATCAACAAAGAGTTCGATATCAATATACCAGCCACTAAAGTATATGACTATCCTACCATCAGGGAATTCAGCGCCTACCTGCAGAAAGAATTAGGGAACACACCAGCGCCCGATCGCAATACACCGCCTCCGGCAACAAATACGGGCTCCAAACCAATGGCAGCTCCCCTGAAAAATATAGAAAGAGCAAATATCCCCCTGCAAACAACCTCCGATCAGTACGGACTAGTAGTCTCTACCGTACATACCATCGCAGAATTGACATTGCAGGAATGGCCGGCAACTCCACCCCAACAGGGAGAATTGACCGTTAAAGTAATGGCGTCCGCTATTAACTTCCCCGATACCTTGTGTATAAATGGACTGTATCCCACCATGCCGGCATATCCATTTGTACCAGGATTCGAAGTGGCAGGCATCGTCACTAGCATAGGCGACGACGTTACCGGATTTCAAATAGGAGATGCCGTAATAGCACTTACCGGCGCACAACTGGGCGGACATGCCGCATTCGTCAACGTCAAAGAAACAAATGCCGTACTGAAACCAGCCCGCTTGTCCTTTGAAGAAGCGTGTAGCCTACCCGTAGTATTCTCTACCGTATACTACGCTTTCAAACGGGCAGCACTGGAACAACACGAACATGTATTGATCCATACCGCCACCGGAGGATGTGGCCTGATCGCCTTGCAACTGGCAGCATGGAAGGGTGCCGTAATACATGCCAGCGCAGGTCGCCCGGAGAAACTAGCTATACTGAGAGACCTCGGTATTCCCTACGTCTTTAACTACAAAGACAACTTTGACAACATCGTAAGAGAACAGACCGGTGGCCGTGGAGTCGACGTTGTCCTCAACATGCTCGCAGGAGATCCCATACAAAAAGGGATCAACAGCCTGGCAGCTGGAGGCCGCTATATCGAACTCGCCGTACATGCACTGAAAACAACCACCCAGCTGAACCTCTCCCGATTGCTGGAAAACCAGTCCATACATAGCATCGACCTGCGACAGATGAGCCTCTACCACGGATTCTCTCCCAAAGCATTGCTGGAAACAATGGTCGAAATGGCCGATGCCGGCGATATCGTACCAATCGTATCCCGCATCTATCCAATCAGCCAGATAAGATCCGCATTGGAATATGTCGCAGAGGGCAACCATATCGGCAAAGTAGTGATCAGCTACCAGGCACATAGTATACAAGACCTGACCGATACCTGCCTGGATGCACTAAAAGCACAGCAACAACGGCAACAGACCGCGGCTCGCCCGGCAACATCTCCGGTAGGAAAAAAGATAACAACGCAAACCTCCCAGGTTATCGCTCCCATCGCCATCATCGGCATGAGCGGCCAGTTTCCCCAGGCCGATAACCTCGACGCTTTCTGGCACAACCTGGCAAATGGTAAAGATGCTATCACCGAAATACCTTCCCAACGCTGGTCCCTTGATACCTACTACGACCCAAATCCGGCCGCACCGGGCAAAACATACAGCAAATGGATGGGATCACTGGAACATGCCGATAAGTTCGATCCGCTGTTCTTCAATATCTCCCCCGTAGAAGCCGAACTAATGGACCCCCAACAGCGACTCTTCCTGGAAAATAGCTGGCATTGTATCGAACATGCCGGCATACGCGCAGGAGCACTGTCAGGTGCCCGCTGTGGCGTATTCGTAGGTTGCGCCGCCGGTGACTATGGTAATGGTGCAGAAAGCATACAATTAAGCGCACAGGGGCTCACAGGAAATACATCCTCCATCCTCAGCGCCCGCATATCCTACCTGCTCAATATAAAAGGCCCTTGCATGGCCATCGATACCGCCTGCTCCTCCGCACTCGTCGCCGTCGCTGAAGCGTGTAACAGCCTCACATTAGGAAGCAGCGACCTGGCACTGGCAGGTGGCGTATGCATACTAGCAGGCCCTTATCCGCATATCCAAACCAGTAAAGCCGGAATGTTATCCCCGACAGGTCGCTGTTATACCTTCGACCAAAGAGCCGATGGATTCGTACCGGGTGAAGGGGTAGGAGTAGTATTGCTGAAAAGACTGGAAGATGCACAACGCGATGGCGATACCATCCATGGCATTATCCGCGGTTGGGGCGTCAACCAGGATGGGAAAACAAATGGCATCACCGCCCCCAGCGTTATATCCCAAACCGCACTCGAACAGGAAGTATATGACCGCTTCAACATCGACCCAGCCACCATCACCATGGTAGAAACCCATGGCACCGGCACCCGGCTCGGTGATCCCATAGAAGTAGAAGCCCTGGTCACCGCATTCCGGCACTACACCGACGAAAAAGAATATTGCGCCATCGGCTCCGTAAAAAGCAATATCGGCCACCTGCTCACCGCCGCCGGCGCCTCCAGCATCATGAAAGTATTGCTGGCACTTAGACATAAACAAATACCGCCTACCATACACTTCGAAAAATTAAATGAACACATAAGACTGGCCAACAGCCCATTCTATGTGAATACTTCATTGACCCCATGGTCGCCCCCCGGCAACCACCCCAGGAAAGCCGCCATCAGCTCCTTCGGCTTCAGTGGTACCAACGCCCACCTCGTCATAGAAGAATATACCAACACTACATCCGCAGCACAGGTACCCGTTAGCCCACTAGCCTCAGTATTCCCATTGTCTGCCCGAAACCTGGAACGACTATACGCATACGCAGCAGCCCTCGAAGCACAAGTCAGCGGGCAGACAACAATAGACCTGCAGGCATTAGCATACTCCCTGCAGACAGGCAGAGAACAAATGTCCGCGCGCCTCGCGATCATCGCAGATAACAGGCAGCAACTGCTGGATGCCTTGCAAAAAATAAAACAACACCAGCCCGCACCAAATTATGTGATAGGGCAGGCCAATAAACTAGAACTCAACGAAGAACAGGATGCTTCAGCACTGCTCACCAAATACCTGCAAAGTGGAGAAAAATACCTGCTGGCAGAGAATTGGGTGAATGGCCTTACCATCACCTGGGAAGAGGGATACACCAATGGCAAACCCGCCAGGATCAATATCCCCATATACCCCTTCGCCAGAGAACGTTACTGGATAAATAACAATACCACATCCACACATGTCGCAACATTACACCCGCTGTTGCACCAGAACACATCTGGTCTCCAGGGGCTTCGATTTAGCACCGATATACAAATACTGCAAACAGTACCAACAGCGCTATCGCTGCTGGAATTACCGTTAGCAGCCTTCACACAACTGTATACCGGTAAAGAACAAACACCGGCCATCCGCCTGGATATGGTGGTATGGGAAGATGCGCCGGCAGACCACCAGTACCATACATTACATACCTCCATAACACCACAGGACAGCGGTAGCCTGGCTTTTGAATTATACGACGATCACGAACATATACACACCCAGGGATATATCACCGGTACCAATGCCGCGCAAAACCGCGTAGATATAGAAGCACTCAAAAGCACAACATCACTGCTGATACTGGAACTACCCGCACAACACGAATATCTCTTCTCACCGGTGTTGACAACGGCCTTGTTGAATGCCATCGCCGTAGAAGAAGGGAGCGCCCCGGTATTATTATTCCTGCAAAGTGCCAGGATTTGGAAAGGCATGCCTGCAAAAATACTGTTGCATATACATGCCGCCAGTACAGGAGATAATTGCTGGAATGTAACAGGGTATGATGAAACAGGGACCATATGGCTGGAGGTATTGGAACTGGAAACACAGCCGCAGATACCGCCGCAAAAAATTAAAACTTTCATATACGAAGAAGAATGGATCGCAGCTGCTGCAGATACCGCCGTACAGAAACCAGCGTTCAATGATCATCATATCTGGCTCTGTGGCGCTAATCCCGAAATGTCCGCATACTTACAGCGTTCATTTCCAAATGCGCTGGTGACCATCCTGTCGCCTGCAACCGGCGACATCGCTACACAATATACGCTCGCTGTCAAACAGGCATTTACACTCATTCAGCAACAACTGGAACGCAAGACCACCAACACTTCATTTATTCAGATCGTAACCTTGAATCAAGGCGAACAAAAAATATACAATGGATTAATCGCATCTGCCAAAACCATGATGCTGGAAAATCCCCGGATACAGGCACAGCTCATCGGACTACGCGACTGGCAATTATCCGCTGTGGTAGAAAAATTACGGGAAAACAGCCATAGCGCAGATAACTATATCAGGTATAATGAAGTAGAACGCCTTCTCCCAACCTGGCACGCAACAACACTGACAGATACATACCCTGCTCCCTGGAAAACAAATGGTGTCTATCTCATCACTGGCGGTGCTGGTGGATTAGGACTGATATTCGCCACCGCGATGGCGAAGACAACAAAAAATATCACCTTGATATTGACTGGCCGTTCCTCGCTATCAGGGGAAAAAGAAAACACCCTGGCAGCAATCCGTAACCTGGGTGCCACAGTAATTTACCGGCAAACAGATGTAACAAGTAAAGAGGAAGTGACAGCTTTGATTGCCGCTATTGTAACAGAACATAAGACATTACATGGCATCATACACGCTGCCGGCATTATCAGGGATAACTATATCATCAGGAAAACAGTCGCCGAGCTGGAAAGTGTATTGGCGCCCAAAGTGACCGCGCTATACCTTCTGGATGCAGCCACGAAAGACCTGGCATTGGAAACCTTCATCGCCTGTTCGTCTGTTGCTGCCGTCTCTGGCAATGCCGGACAGTTCGACTATGCCGCCGGCAACGCCTTCATGGACGCCTTTGCCAGCTATCGTAACGACCTGCAGCAGAAAGGACAACGTAAAGGACATACCATCAGCATCAACTGGCCCCTTTGGGCCGATGGTGGCATGCACGTCGATACAGCCACCCTGGATCAACTACAGCAGTCAGGTATATACGCCCTGCCTGAAGCAGAGGGGATAAATGCCTTACACTACGCCCTCACAAAAGAGGTGGCACAACTGTTAGTACTCACTGGGGATGAACAGAAATTGAATACGTTTATAAACAACGTATCAGAAAAAATAGCAGCAATAACAACAGCTGCAACTTCCCCAGTAAAAGAAGATGTACTAAAAGAACAGGTACAACGCTCCCTGCAACAACTCCTGGGCAAACATATCAAACTGGAAGCCGCACGCATCGACGCAAATGAACCGTTGGAAAGCTATGGTATAGATTCTGTGATGATCACGGCACTCAATCAGCAATTGGTAGAGATCTTCGGCCCGCTTTCCCGTACCCTCTTCTTCGAATACCAGACGATCAGGGACCTGGCAGCCTATTTCACAACGGCACATGCTACCGCCTGCCTGCGATGGACAGGTATGTCAGCAACATCGCAAATACCTGCTGCACCCGCCACACCTAAACAACGCCGCACCCCACTACGGACACCGGAACGGAAGAAAAAAAATGTGACCGCTATGACAGCCCAACAGGAAAGCATTGCCATCATCGGTATCAGCGGCCGGTACCCGCAGGCAGCCAACATACAGGAGTTTTGGAATAACCTCAAAGATGGCCGAAACTGTATAACAGAAATACCTGCGGATCGCTGGTCATTGGAACAATTCTACGAGGCAGATGCCGACCTCGCAGTAGAACAGGGTAAAAGCTACAGCAAGTGGGGTGGCTTCCTGGAAAATTACGCGGCCTTTGATCCATTGTTCTTTAACATCTCTCCCCGCGAAGCACAAAGCATGGACCCGCAGGAACGCTTATTCACGGAGATATGCTGGGAAGTACTCGAAGATGCCGGCTACACAAAAGAACTGCTAGCTGCAAAACATCAGCACAAAGTTGGCGTATACGCAGGAATCACCAAAACAGGCTACGAACTGTATGGCCCCGCCTTATGGCAACAAGGAGATAACATCTACCCGCACACATCATTCAGCTCCGTTGCCAACCGCATATCCTACCTGCTGAACTTACGCGGACCCAGCCTGCCCTTCGATACCATGTGCTCCTCCTCACTAACCGCCATTCACGAAGCTTGCGAACACCTGCTGAGAGGCGAATGCGAACTCGCCATTGCAGGAGGTGTCAACTTATACGTACATCCGTCCAGTTACGTCATCCTCAGCTCCCAGCGAATGCTGTCAGCCGGAGGCGTGTGTCGTAGCTTCGGCGCCGGCGGCGATGGTTTCGTGCCGGGCGAAGGTGCCGGCGCCGTACTATTAAAACCACTGTCGCGTGCAGAAGCCGATGGCGACCATATATACGCCGTCATCCGCAGCAGCGCCATTAACCATGGTGGCAAAACAAATGGATATACCATACCCAATCCTGCCGCCCAGGGAGAACTGGTACGCACCGCCCTCGATAAAGCCGGACTCGATGCCCGTAGCATCAGCTATATCGAAGCACATGGTACTGGCACCGCATTGGGAGACCCCATCGAAATAACAGGCCTCACACAGGCATTCGAAAAAGATGGCAGCGAAAAACAATATTGTGCCATCGGCGCAGTAAAAAGTAACATCGGCCACCTCGAAGCCGCTGCAGGAATCGCCGGCCTCACCCGCATCGTCCTGCAACTCCGGCATCGCCAGCTGACTCCTACCTTACATGCGGCCGAAAAAAATCCTAACATAGACTTCGAACAAACACCATTCAAAGTGCAGCAAACCACAGAAGAATGGCGCCGCCCGGTAATCAATGGACAACAAATGCCATTGAGAGCGGGCATCTCCTCCTTCGGCGCCGGTGGCGCCAACGCACATGTCATCCTCGAAGAATACCAGCCGCAATTACAGGAACAACCATTGACTAATGGTCCCTGGCTGGTAATATTATCAGCTCGCAACCAGGAACGACTCCTGCTACAAGCCCAGCGCTTACTCGATAATATCACACAACAGCAACATACCGATAAACAACTACCGGCCATCGCCTATACCCTGCAAACAGGTAGGGAAGCATTGGATGAAAGAGTAGCCATAATCGTTGATAGTATAGCAGCCTTACGCCAGAAACTGGAAGACTTCATCTCCGGCGCCACTCATACCTTCGACCTGTATATAGGTCAGGGCCGGAAAAAGAAAGACCAGCTCGGAGCCTTCCTCGAAGAAGATGTTAACAAATGGATCGCCACCTGGGCACAGGAAGGCCACTACAATAAGGTAGCCGCAGCCTGGGTTGCAGGTGTCAACATAGACTGGCAGGTACTTTATCCGCATCATACGCCGGCGAGGATCAGCTTGCCGGTATATCCGTTTGCCCGCGACCGATACTGGCTGCCAATAGCACAACCGGCAGAAAAAAGGAATGACAATACAGCAACACAGCCCACCATCCGGCCGGCCGTTGCCTTTGAAATGCCAGCCGATACCATCGCAAAACCACAGGGCCTTTCACTGAGCATCCCCGCCTTCTCCACAGACATACCGGCCATAGAGAACGTTCCCATACCAATAGCAACGAACGACCTACCGGTAGAAACTGCGATGACCAACCCACACCCCGCACCGGCAACAGATATCAATACCATACAGGAAGAGCTCATCAACAGTTTCGCTTCCGCGTTACTGCTACGTCTGGAAGATGTAGATACAGACAAGAGCTTCATTGAAATGGGTCTGGATTCCATTGTAGGCGTAGAGTGGGTGAGAACGATCAACAAACAATATAGTACGACGATACCTGCTACCAAAGTGTATGATTACCCAACCATCAACGAATTCGCTGCCTACCTCGCAGAAGAAATCACCAGGTTACCCAAAGCACCCAAAGCTGCTCCTGTAGCTACGCCGATACCTGCCGCCGCCCCCGCGTTCCGCCTCGAAACACGGTCAGTAAAACCAGTGCCAGCCACCGTCACCGGCGATTATAAAGATACCGGCCTCGTAGTATCCACCGTACACGACCTCGCAGACATCGCATTGCAACCCTGGCAGGTACCTGCACCGGCAACAGATGAAGTCACCATACAGATCAAAGCTGCTGCAATCAACTTCCCGGACACCTTGTGCGTGAAAGGCCTCTATCCAACAATGCCTGCCTATCCCTTCGTTCCCGGATTCGAAGTAGCAGGTATCGTCACCGCCGTAGGTGCCACCGTAGAAGACCTGCAACCGGGGGATAGCGTGATCGCCTTAACCGGCAAACTGTTAGGTGGACATGCCACCAGTGTCAATGTCCCGGCCGGAAACGTAGTGATAAAACCATCCACACTATCATTCGAAGAAGCGTGTAGCCTGCCCGTAGTATTTTCAACAGTTTACTACGCCTTCGAACAAGCCAGGTTGAAACAGGGCGAAAAAGTCCTGATACAAACCGCCACCGGCGGCTGCGGCCTGATGGCCCTGCAACTGGCCAACCTCAGACAAGCACAGATATTTGCCAGCGCCGGTCAGGAACATAAAAGAGAAATATTAAAACAACTGGGCGTATATCATGCATTTAGCTATAAAACAGCCTTCGATAAAGAAATACAATCACTGACCGCCGGAGAAGGTGTCGACGTAGTCCTCAATATGCTCGCCGGCGATGCAATACAAAGAGGACTGAATTGCCTCGGTGCAGAAGCGCGCTACCTCGAATTGGCCGTACATGGACTAAAGACCAGCCCCAGGCTCGACCTGTCCGGTCTCACCGCCAACCAGACCTTCTACAGCATAGACCTCCGCCAACTAAGCATACGGCATAACACCACCGGCAAACACCTGCTGCAACTAATGACCGATATGGCAGACGCTGGTGATATCGTTCCTATCGTATCCAGGATATATCCGTACGCCGACATACAGGAAGCACTCCGCTACGTAGAAAAAGGAGAACATATCGGAAAAGTAGTGATCAGCCACGACACCTCGGAAATGATAGATCTCACAAAAGATTGTATCGCCAACCTGAAAGCACACAAACAACGCGCCGCAGGTCGTACCATAAAAAGTAAACCTTCGCCTGCACTGATAACAGCTACAACCACAACGCCGCAACACGAAGATGCCATCGCGATCATCGGCATGAGCGGACAGTTCCCCAAAGCCAAAGACCTGGATACATATTGGCAAAATCTGCGCGAGGGAAAAGATTGCATAAGCGAAGTACCCGCAGATCGCTGGGAACACGAACAATACTACGAGGAGGATATAGAGGCTGCCGGTAAGACCAACAGCAAATGGATGGGAGTACTGGAAGATGCCGACAAATTCGATCCGCTGTTTTTTAATATCTCTCCGGCAGAAGCCGAATGGATCGACCCGCAACAACGCCTCTTTATGGAAAGCTGCTGGACCGCCATCGAAGATGCCGGCATACGGACTGCCGCCCTCTCAGGCACCCGCACCGGCGTATTCGCCGGTTGCGCTACCGGCGACTATGGCCAGAGCGTCGACAGCCAACGCCTCAACGCACAGGGCCTCATGGGTGGCGCTTGCTCTATACTCAGCGCCAGGATATCCTACCTCCTTAACCTCAAAGGTCCCAGCATGGCAATCGATACCGCCTGCTCCTCCGCCATGGTAGCGATCGTAGAAGCATGTAAAAGCCTCGTACTGCGAGAAAGCGACCTGGCACTGGCAGGGGGCGTAAATGTCATGGCCGGACCACTCCCGCATATCATGATCAGCAAAGCGGGCATGTTCTCACCAACCGGTCATTGCTACACCTTCGACCAGCGGGCAGATGGCTTCGTACCAGGAGAAGGTGTCGGTGTCGTACTGCTGAAAAGATTGAGCGATGCCCAACGAGATGGAGATGCCATACATGGCGTGATCCGGGGATGGGGCATCAACCAGGATGGAAAGACCAATGGCATCACCGCTCCAAGCGTAAAATCACAGACCTCGCTGGAACAGGAAATATATAAACGCTTCAATATCGATCCTGCCACCATAACAATGGTCGAAGCCCATGGCACCGGTACCAAACTTGGCGACCCCATAGAAGTCGAAGCCCTGATCAAAGCATTCGCCCAACCTCAAAACATAACCCCTTATTGCGCACTGGGATCTGTAAAAAGTAATATAGGACATCTCATGGCAGCAGCAGGCGCCGGCAGCCTCATCAAAGTACTACTCAGCCTCCGCCATAAAGAAATCCCCCCAACTATACATTTTGATCAACTGAATGAACATATCTCCCTGGAAGGGGCACCGTTTTTTATCAATACCGCCGTCCGCAACTGGGAATCACCAGAGGGCACACCGAGAAGAGCAGCCGTCAGCTCATTCGGCTTCAGCGGTACCAACGCTCACCTGGTAGTAGAAGAATATACGATGCCCACCACAACTACCAGCAAAGAAGATGCCCCGGCATTGATAGTAATATCCGCCAGGACCAAAGAACGCCTCCGGGCTTACGCCACACAACTACATCAGTTTATAACAGCAAATCCCTTAATCAGCCTGGCAGACATCGCCGATACCTTGCTGAGAGGAAGAGATCAGTGGGAAGAAAGACTGGCAATAGTAGCAGAAAATAGAGAACATCTGCTGGCATTGCTCGCATCCACACCAGGAGGTGAACACGCAGACAAGATATTCACCGGCTACGCCCGCAAAAACAAACCGGCTGATCAACATAAAACAGCTGCGATAACAACCGCCTGGGAAAATAAAGATTGGCCTATCCTGGCAAATACCTGGGTACAAGGTTGGGATATCACCTTGCCCATTCAGGACAGTCACCGGTCTGCAAAAGTACACTTGCCTACATACCCCTTCCGTCGTGATCGCTATTGGGAAAAAGCGGCTATCCTGGTACCCTTGCCGGCACCAGCGCCAGCAACCTTCTCTGCCCCCGCAGATACCTTGATACTATCACCAGCATGGTCCTCGCTGCCGGCACCTGCAGCATCCCATACACAGATAAAACATATCGTATTGCTGTGTGAGCCGCCGGAAAATATAAGCAGCTCCCTGCCAGGCTTATTGCCGCAGATAAAAATAACAACACTGGAAGCTACCGCACGAAATATCGCAGATAGATACACTTCCGTAACAATAACCTTACTCGATATTATACGCGAACTGCTGACAGCCGGAGACAACAAAACATGCCTGGTACAATTACTGACTGCCGGCGAAGACAATACCTTCTATGAAGGACTACTGGCATTACTCAATAGCGCCAAACAGGAAAATCCGGGCCTGCAAGGGCAGTTGCTCACACTGGACAGCTGGAAAGAACCAGATACGATCGCCGCATACATCCTGGAAAATACCGCCGCAGTCAATAACTATATCCGTTACGATATAAATGATACCCGCTATGTAAAAACATGGCAACCACTTTCTGAAAAGGACAATAAAACAAATACCCTATGGAAAGAAGAAGGCGTTTACCTCATCACAGGTGGCGCGGGTGGCCTGGGACGCTTATTCGTACAGGATATCATCACACAGGTAGAAAAAGCAACCGTTATCCTGACCGGTAGATCAGCCTGGCAGGGACAACCAGATGAAATAGGACAGAACGGAATAACAGTCGTGTACCACCGTACGGACATCAGCAGACAGGAAGATGTACAGGAACTGATACAACATATCATTCAGCAATATGGCCGCCTGGATGGCATCATGCATGCAGCAGGCGTGATCCGCGATAACTATATCATCCGGAAGATGCCTCAGGAAGCCCTTCAGGTACTACAACCCAAAGTACAGGGACTGGTCGCACTGGATCTGGCTACTCGCCAACTGCCATTGTCATGGTTCATTTGCTGTTCCTCCATTGCAGGGGTCGCTGGCAACGCCGGACAGGCCGATTACGCCGCGGCCAACGCTTTCATGGATGCCTACATGACCACGCGTCAAAAGAAGGCTGACAGAGGCGAAAGAAGCGGCCGCTCATTATCAGTAAACTGGCCCTTGTGGAAAGAGGGAGCCATGCAAGTAGCCGAAGAACACCAGCAACTGGCGGCAGAAAAAGGATTGTTACCCCTACCCGTAAAAGCAGGCTTACAAGCCCTTCATTATAGCTACAATACCGCAAGTGTACAGGCGCTGGTATTGTATGGTGATCACCAGAAACTCCAACAGATACCGCTCTATGTAAACGATGGACTTCCCATAGCAGAACAAAATCATACCCCGGTAGCTATCAACAAAGAAGCACTCACGACAGCGGTCTTGCAACAACTGAAATCATTATTAGGTAAACAGCTGAAAATAGATCCGGTAGAGATAAGTGAAGAAGAACCCTTGGAAAGATATGGCATAGATTCTATTCTGATCACCCGGCTGAACCAACAATTGATAACAGCATTCGGCAATATACCGCGTACCCTGTTTTTCGAATACCAGACACTGGCAGCATTAGCCGCTCACCTCGCCGCCGTATATCCGTCACAGGCAGAAACATGGACCGGCCTGCAAATACCCAGATGGTCAGCCGTTCAGTCACCCGCCGCTGCACAACCGCTAAAACATCGTGCTGCTGCAATAGTAGCAGCCCCCGCATCCGGACTTGCCGCCAACACTAACCCATTGCCGGCACAGGAAGGAATTGCCATCATCGGCATCAGCGGCCGCTACCCTGGCGCAGATAACATCCGGGAGTTCTGGGAACAACTGAAAGCCGGGAAAGACTGTATAACAGAAATTCCTGCCGAACGCTGGTCTTTAGAAGACTTCTACTATCCGGATGCCAACGCCGCCATCGCAAAGGGAAAAAGCTATAGCAAATGGGGCGGCTTCCTGAATAATTTCTCGGCCTTTGATCCATTGTTCTTTAACATCGCCCCTAAAGAGGCCCTGTGCATGGACCCCCAGGAACGCCTCTTTATAGAAAGTAGCTGGCTGGCGCTGGAAGATGCAGGATATACCCGCGAACTGCTCACCTCCCGCCATAACAACAGGGTAGGCGTATTCGCAGGTATTACCAAAACCGGCCATGAACTATATGGCCCCCTGTTAAGAAGACAGGGAGAGACCATCTTCCCGCATACCTCCTTTGGTTCCGTCGCCAACAGGGTATCATACCTGTTCAACCTGCAAGGGCCCAGCATGCCGGTAGATACCATGTGCTCCTCATCCCTGACAGCTATCCATGAAGCTTGTGAACACCTCTTACGTAATGAGTGCGAACTGGCCATAGCAGGTGGCGTTAACGTATATGTACATCCCGATACATACAGCGCCCTCTGCACACAAAGGATGCTCTCAGAAAGCGGACAATGCCGCTCCTTCGGAGAAGGTGGCGACGGATTCGTACCGGGCGAAGGCGTTGGCGCCGTACTGCTAAAAAGACTCTCCCAAGCAGAAGCCGATGGCGACCACATATATGCAGTAATAAAAGGAAGTAGTATCAACCATGGTGGTAAAACAAATGGCTATACCGTACCGAACCCCACCGCGCAGGCTGCCGTCATCAGAACAGCGCTCCAGAAAGCAGGGGTGACAGCCAGCCGCATCTCCTACGTGGAAGCACATGGCACCGGCACCGCATTGGGAGATCCTATCGAAGTGACAGGCCTGGTACAAGCCTACTCAAAAGATACCACCACATCGCAATATTGTGCCCTCGGTGCCGTAAAAAGCAACATCGGCCATCTCGAAGCAGCCGCAGGTATTGCAGGGCTCACCAAGATCATCCTGCAAATGCAACATAAAACCCTCGTCCCCAGCCTCCATGCCGCAGATACCAATAGCAATATAGACTTCTCCGGCACACCGTTCAAAGTACAACAACAACTACAGGAATGGGATACACCGACACTGACGGGCGATAATAAATACACTCGCATGGCAGGACTGTCTTCCTTCGGAGCAGGGGGCGCCAACGCACACCTGATCCTGGAAGAATACATACCGGTAAATAAAGTAGCCGGAACAACCAGCCAGGGACCATTCATGATCACACTGTCCGCCAGGAACAGCGAACGCCTGACAGCAGTCGTACAACAACTGCTGCAGACCCTGGAAAATGAACACTATACCAGTCACCAATTACCGTCAATTGCCTTCACCCTGCAGACCGGAAGAGAACACCTGGAAGAAAGAGCCGCCTTCCTGACAGCAGATATCGAACAACTCAAACAACAATTGACAGCATTCCTGACCGGAACCACTACCGGCAATGGTATTTATCATGGACAAGTGAAAGCCGGGAAAGATACACTTGGATTACTGGGCGACGACGACCTGGGACCTGCCATAGAAAGATGGCTCGAACAACAGAACTTCGGCAGGATATTACAGTTATGGGTAAAAGGCCTCAAATTCGACTGGCAACGATTATACAGCGGCCTGTCCATACAGCGTATCAGCCTCCCCGGATACCCCTTCGCAAAAGAAAAATACTGGGTCGGCGATCTGCTGGACACTGCAGTAATGAATATCAGTGCACATACCAACCTACCCGTATTACATCCATTGTTGCATCGGAATATTTCAGGATTCGATGGCCCCTTGTTTACCACCACGCTAAATGGTGCTGAACAAATTATGCAACAACATCCGGATGGTACACAATACCTGTTGCCAGGACTGGGACTGCTCGAAATGGTATTGGCAGCATTGTCAGAAGTAACACAAAAAGAACTGGCTGTTACCTTGTCAGAAATAGTCTGGGATGCTCCCGTTACCATCACCGGTGAACCACTAACCTTATTCACTGCCTTATACAAAAATGCCAGCGGCCTGATTCACTTCGAAATTTATGATCACAACCAGGTTTATCTGCAGGGGAAAGCATCCTTACAGGCAGATACCCTCAATGAAATACCAGCTTCCCTCCCGGGTGTAAACCTCCTGACAGCACTGAAAGAGGAACAATGGAAACTCCCGCTTTCCCTCTTGCAACGTCCGTTGACAACATTGCCGGATACTGATGCCGGCCGGTTATATCCCTCCGGATTAAAAGAACTTCAGATCGTTACCACGGTAACCGGACAATTACAGATCGCAAGCACCACCACCGATACCACAGCAACACCTTCTAGCTGGGATATCACCTTGTACAACGGAACAACCGTGTACGCTGCCTTCAAAGGATTGGAATACCGCTATCAGGCAGCAGGAAAAACAAAAGCAGCGTCCACCTTATTGCTACAGCCTTCCTGGACATCACTGCCACAAACAACATATGCAGCTAACCAGGACAAACAGATAATGATCCTGATAGAACCAGATGAAAGAACAATCACCTGGCTGACTGATACATACCCCAAGGCATTGATACTGCAAGCAAATGCACCGTCTGCCGCAGAACGCTACCAGGACTATGTATTACAATTACTTGATCATATCGCAGGTTGGCTAAAACAAAAGGAAAAACAACAGACGATACTGCAGGTGTTGATAACAGCGGCAACACCGCTCCTAAGAGGGATACAGGGGCTGTTAAAGACCTTGGAAAAGGAAGCACCTCACTATCGTGGACAACTGCTGGAATACGAAGATTGGGATGCCTGCAGACAACTATACGAACAACATGCACTGGATGCTGCCCTGCCCAACACACATATCAGGTTTATCAAAGGACAGCGTCATATAGAAGAATGGTCAACAATAACAGCACAGGACCCATCTGCTGTGCCTGTCTGGAAAAATGGAGCGGTATACCTGATCACCGGCGGAATGGGTGCCCTGGGACTGCTGTTTGCCCGCGATATCATCCGGCATACAAACCAGGTGACACTGATCCTGACAGGAAGAAGCCAGCTGAGTGAACAACAGTCATTGTTACTGCGCGAATTAAATACTGCCCACGCCACAGTAGTGTATAAACAAACTGACATCTCCCGCCAGGATGCAGTAGAAAAATTGTTACAATACATCATAGATGCATTCGGCCAGCTGAATGGCATATTGCATAATGCAGGTAGCATCAGCGATAACTTCATCATCCGTAAGTCAGCACCGGAAGCACAGCAGGTACTGCAACCCAAAGTGAACGGAACACAATACCTGGATGAAGCCACCCAGGATATCTCCCTGGATTTCTTCATCACCAGTTCCTCCGTAGCTGCCGTTTTGGGCAACGTAGGACAAGTAGACTACGCCGCTGCCAATGCCTTTATGGATGCCTACATACAACATCGTAACAAGTTGGTGGCCGCCGGTCTCAGAGCGGGCAGGAGTATATCCTTCAACTGGCCCTTGTGGCAGAATGGCGGCATGAATGTCGACAAAAGCATACTGGCACAACTCACCGCCGCTGGCGTAACACCAATGCCTGATACTGCCGGACTTACTGCGTTACATACCGCCTTATCAACTGGCATTTCCCAGGTACTGGTGTTACATGGACAGGCCGAGAAACTACTGGCCTTACTACCTGGGAAAACGACCGGAACAACAACTGCGGCAACGATCAGTTTGACCAAAGAACAGCAACAACAACTGAAGACAAGAGTAGTACAGGAATTGAAGAAAATGTTGGCCCGCCAGATCAGACTGGAAGCTGCTAGGATAGATGCAGAAGAGCCGCTGGAAAGTTATGGCATCGACTCCATCATCATCACAAACCTGAATCAGCAATTGGAACAGACCTTTGGCACAATATCCAAGACACTGTTTTTTGAATACCAGCATTTGAATGCGTTATCAGAATATTTTGTTATACACCATGCCGCTGCCGCTACCCGATGGACCGGGCTGGAAGCATTACCACAAGCCGCGTCGCCCGCAGCGATAGCAGGACTGGTAAAATGGGGGCCCCGCCAATTTAATCTTTCATCGCCCGCAATAAAAAGTAGCTATATAGCAGGGGAGGAGCCCATCGCAATCATCGGCCTGAGTGGCCGCTATCCGCAGGCAGACAACCTAGCTGCCTATTGGAATAACCTGGTCGCAGGCCGCAATACCATCACCGAGATACCAGAAGAAAGATGGAGCCTGGAAGGATTCTATTTACAAGACCCGGAGACAGCAGCACGCGAAGGGAAGAGCTATAGCAAATGGGGCGGTTTCCTGGATAACTTCGCCAGCTTCGATCCGTTATTCTTTAATATATCTCCACGCGAAGCCCTCAATATGGACCCGCAGGAACGTTTGTTTGTACAAACCTGCTGGGAAGTACTGGAAGATGCCGGCTACACGAAAGATAGCATCGCCGGAAAATACAATAGCAGAGTAGGAGTGTTTGCCGGTATCACCAAAACGGGATATGAATTGTATGGCCCACCCATGCGTAGCCAGGGTACACAGGCATTCCCACATACCTCCTTCAGCTCCGTAGCAAATAGGGTCTCTTACCTGCTGGACCTGCATGGACCAAGCATGCCGGTAGATACCATGTGCTCCTCTTCTCTGACCGCCATACACGAAGCTTGCGAACACCTGCGCAGGGGAGAATGTGAAATGGCCATCGCTGGTGGCGTAAACCTGTATGTACACCCGTCCAACTACGTCCTGCTGAGTGCACAGCGTATGCTCTCCGCCAGTGGGGAATGCCGTAGCTTCGGCGCCGGCGGCGATGGATTCGTTCCGGGTGAAGGCGTAGGGGCCGTATTGCTCAAGCCATTGTCAAAAGCAGAAGCCGATGGCGATCATATCTACGGTGTCGTAAAAGCATCCGCCATCAATCATGGTGGTAAAACCAATGGCTATACGGTGCCCAACCCCAATTTACAGCGCGACCTTATCAGGGAAACATTAGATAAAGCAGGCGTCGATGCAAGAACCATAAGCTATGTAGAGGCCCATGGTACAGGTACCTCCCTCGGCGATCCGATCGAAATTACCGGCCTCACCCAGGCATTTGAAAAAGATACCCGCGATACACAGTATTGCGCAATCGGCGCTGTTAAAAGTAATATCGGCCACCTGGAAGCAGCTGCCGGCATCGCTGGGCTTACCAAAGTATTGCTGCAAATGCAACACAGACAATTGGTCCCCACTCTGCATGCCGACCGGACAAATCCGAATATTAACTTCCATAATACCCCTTTCCGTGTACAACAACAGCTGGAAGATTGGAACAGACCCTTGCTGGATACAGCGGGTACACTACAGGAATATCCTCGCGTAGCTGGCATATCTTCCTTCGGTGCAGGTGGCGCCAACGCCCACATCATCATCGAAGAATATACCACCCCGGCAGCCTCATTCAAAACAAACCTCCCGGTAGTAATAGTAATATCCGCTCGCACACAGGAAAGACTGACCGTAAAGGTGCAGCAGCTGATAGCAACATTGAAAGAGGAACACTATACCAATGCACAGCTGGCAAACATAGCATATACCTTGCAGACAGGACGCGAACACATGGAACATCGCCTGGGAGTGACCGTTAATACCCTCGAAGAAGTTGTTACCAAACTACAAGCCTTCCTGAATGGCGATATAGCCGATCAGCTCTATACAGGACAATTGAAAGGCAATAAAGAGACCTTACATGTATTCGAAGACGAAACCCTGCAGGATGCTATCGCAAAATGGCTGGAAAAGAAAAACTATGGAAGACTGCTGGAACTATGGGTGAAAGGCCTGGACTTCGACTGGGAGCGCCTGTATACCACACAGGTGCCGGCAAAAGTATCCCTGCCGGTATACCCGTTTGCAAACGAAAAATACTGGATAGAGGCAGCATACCGTAAACAGGAGGCTGTCACCTACTCACCGGTATTCCCCTCGCCACCGCCAGATACCCCGCAGGAAGAACCGGCATCCAACGTACATATAGGCAACTCCATACTGGAATTGACAACATGTATCGAACAGGATCTCCAATCTATCATCAGCAGACTACTGACTATACCATCCCAACGGCTGGATATAGAAGAAAGCCTGGCCGCATTCGGCTTCGATTCTGTCACATTGGCTACATTCGCGAGTGAACTAAGCCGGCATTACAGTATCAGTATCAGCCCGGCTTTATTCTTTACCTATCCCACCATTGCACAGCTTACAAACTACTTCCTGCAGACGCACGCGCTTGCAATGAAAAAAAGATACCAGCTATGTATTGCTGACGCGCCGGCCACAGCCGCACCTCGCACGCTCCCCCTCGGATCACAGCCGGCTACGACAATACCAGAACCTATAGCTGTAATAGGCATGAGCGGTAGATTCCCGGGATCTTATAATATCGAAGAGCTGTGGAATGACCTGGCCAATGGCATAGACAAGATCACACCCATGCCCGCCGATCGGCAATACAGACGTTTCTTCACCGACCCCTCGGCAACACCTGGCAAATACTGGGGAGGATACCTCCCCGGTGTCGATGAATTCGATCCTTTGTTCTTTAATATCTCTCCGGCAGAAGCAATAGAGATGGATCCACGCCATCGCCTGCTTTTACAGGAATCCTGGAACGCACTGGAAGATGCTGGCTATGGCGAACGCCATGTCAAAAAAGAACGTATCAGCATGTTCGTCGGTGCAGAAGAGGGGGAGTATGGATTCCTGTCTGCCGAACAATCCACCATTACTGCTAATCATAATGGTATATTGGCCGCCCGCTTAGCCTACTTCCTCAATTTCAGCGGCCCCGTAATGACTATCAATACCGCTTGCTCTTCCGGATTGGTAGCCGCACACCAGGCTTGCGTAAGCCTGCGCAACAATGAATGCGACACCGCACTGGCAGCAGGCGTTAACCTGATATTATCCGTAGATGGCTTTGAAGGAATGCAGCAGGCCGGTATGCTCTCGGAAGATGGGAAATGTTATGCATTCGACAAACGTGCTAATGGCATGGTGCCGGGAGAAGCAGTAGTCGTCCTGGTATTGAAGAAACTCTCAAGAGCCGTCGCCGATGGCGATCATATTCATGCCGTCATCAAAGGTAGCGGTGTCAATTACGATGGCAAAAGCAATGGCATCACCGCACCAAGCGGCGCCGCACAGGCAGCATTGCTGAAATCCGTATACACCAGCCACCAGATTAACCCGGAACAAATCGGATACATCATCACACATGGTACCGGCACCCGCCTGGGAGACCCGGTTGAAATACAGGCACTCAATGAAGTGTTCAGTCATTACACAGAAAAAAAGGCCGCTTGTGCCCTGACTTCCGTTAAAACAAACCTGGGACATACCTTCGCCGCTTCCGGCCTCGTCAGCCTCATTACCCTGATCAGCGCCATGCAGCAGCACATCATACCAGCCAGCCTGCATTATGAACAGGAAAGCGACTATATCGACTGGGATAACAGTAATTGCTATGTCAACCAACAATGTCGCCCATGGCAGGCGTCCGGCAATCGCATAGGCGCCGTCAGCGCATTCGGCATGAGCGGCACTAACGCCCATATGGTAGTGGAAGAAGCGGTCAACAACGTAAAAGCAACCGTATTGCCAACATACCTCCTGGTAATTGCCGCTAAAACAACAGCGGCACTCAAAGCAAGAGTAACAGCATATCTCAGCTACCTGAAAGCACGTACACTTGTACCACAGGAATGGACGGCCTTCATCTATACCCTACAGGCTGGCCGCTATCATTTTCCACATCGCCTAGCTTGCGCCGTAAATGACCAGAAAGAAGCAATAACCCTCCTCGCAAACTGGCTGAATGATACAGGTACAACACAGATACAAACAGATGTCGTACAGCCGGACTTCAGACTATCAGCCGCCCTCCAGCAACAAGTAAAGGAACTCGCAGCCGATAGCAACAAGCTGCTGAATGATCCCGCCAGATACCGGCATACACTCATCGCATTGGGAGCGTATTATTGCCAGGGAGCAAACATCCCCTGGGAAATGTTGTACAATGGACAAATACCTGGCAGACTCAGTTTACCGGGATACCCGTTTGCACAGGAACACTATTGGGTGACACCGGCAGTTGCTAAAATAACATACATACCGCCTGTAAATAATACCGATCCTGAAGACTTGCTCACCTTTACAGAACATTGGGTGACAAGTCCTGTAAATACACAACAAACCGAACAGTTTGCCACCATACTTTGCTTTACAGGCAACAAACAAACTACCCAAACTGTAACAGCGTATTTAAAGCAACATAATACAGATACACGTGTCATATTCGTTGAATATGACAACAGCTTCCGGCAGATAAATGCCACGCATTTTACCTTAAATGCCCAGCAACCGGAAGACTATAGCCAACTGTATAATAACATATCCCAACTACCGGGCAAAACAGCCATATGGTACATGGCAAACGACCAGGAGCTGAAACAGGAATACCACCATATATTCTGCTTGCTCAAATCACTTGCCACAGCAGCATTACCACCGGTAGAAATAATATTGACTGCCCGTATCAATACCGCAATAGATCGTGTGTACATAGATACCTGGATAGGATTTGAAAGATCATTGGCTTTTGTACTGCCGGGCAGCCGCCTGCGCTTAATAGCATTTGAAGCAGAAGAACCCAATCTCATCCAAAAAGGCTGGGAAGAACTACACCTGCAGACAGGCCAAAGCATTTGGTATGAAAAAGGAAAAAGGAAGACCCGCAGCGTACAACCCATCCTGCTACAACCGGCAGAAAATATACTGGTAGAAAATGGAGTATACCTGATCACAGGAGGAACCGGTGGATTAGGCGCTTTATTCGCCCGTCACCTGGCAGGAAAATATAAAGCTACCTTGCTGCTTACCGGCCGCTCCGCATTAAATAGTGATCGCTCCGCAATATTGAAGGAGCTGCAAAAACTGGGAGCAAACGTACATTATATACAGGCAGATGTTTGCGACGAAACAGCATTACGCCAGGTATTCCAGACAGCCTTGGATACATACGGCAGGATCGATGGTGTCATACATGCCGCCGGCATCGCAGCAGATACCCTGCTGCAGCATAATGAATGGCCACGGTTCAGCAACGTATTATCACCGAAAATTACAGGCACCTTGCTGTTGGATAAGATATTGCAGGAAACCTGCACTGCGCATCCGCCGGCCTTTGTCTGCTATTTCTCGTCCTCCTCAGCTATTATAGGTGACTTCGGCTCCTGCGATTACGCCATCGGCAACCGCTTCCAGCTTTCTTATGGTCAGTATAGAAGCGCACAACGATATCCCGGAAAAACAGTGGTCATCAATTGGCCACTATGGAAAGAGGGTGGAATGCGCTTTGACCAGGATGCCAGTACCCAACTGTATCTCAGAACCAGCGGACAACGCCTGCTACATGCCGCAGAAGGCATTGCTCTCTTCGAACAATTACTGGCACAGCCCGAAGGTACCTACCTCGTATTGGCAGGCCAACAGGAACGCATACATCGTTTCCTCGGTGTAACACCAGCTACGGAAACAACAGCACCTCCCGCTCTCGCACCGGCCAGCAACGGAACAACCATCAAATCAGATAAACAAAATAATAGTAAACGCCTCGAAACAGACATTAAAGGATTCATCAGCCACCAATTAAAGATAGATGCAGACAAACTGGATCCAAGAGTGAACCTCGCAGATTTTGGCTTTGACTCCATCAAACTGTCCGCATTGGCAAAAACATTAAGCAATCATTTCAATACTACCATCACCCCAGCCGTCTTCTTCGGACATGCTAGTATCAATGCACTGGTAACATATTTCGAAACCAACTTCGCTACTGCTATAACACAATTGTATCAGCAAAACGAACAAGCACCGGCAATTACCGCTTCCCCCGCAGCTAGCCCCTCCGGAGCAGGAGAACTTCTACACCTGACGGAAGGCCCTATCGCTATCATCGGCATGAGTGGCCGCTTCCCGCAATCACGGAATATCGCCGAACTCTGGGAACTGCTCACCGGTGGAATAAACGCCGTACAGGAAATACCGGCAGATCGGTTTGACTGGAAAGAATACTATGGCGACCCCGCACAGGAAGAAGGCCGCACAAATGGAAAATGGTGCGGTACCGTACCAGGAGCCGGAGAATTTGATGCGGCATTTTTTGAATTCTCTCCCCGGGAAGCCACCGGGATGGATCCCCGCCAGCGCCTCCTGCTGCAGGAAGCCTGGAATACACTGGAAGATGCAGGATACGGCCCCGAACAACTTACTACACAAACCATCGGTATGTACGTAGGCGTAGAAGAGGGCGATTACGCATTGCTCGCCAAAGGACAAGGAAACATCACCTCTTCACATAACGCAATATTGGCTGCTCGCTTAGCCTATCACCTCGGATTCAATGGTCCTGTAATGGCTATCAATACCGCCTGCTCTTCAGGGCTGGTCGCCGTACACCAGGCTTGCATGAGCTTGTGGAGAAATGAAACAGATGCTGCCATCGCCGCAGGCGTCAACCTGCTGCTCACACCCGATAGCTTCATCAGTATGGGACAAGCAGGCATGTTGTCGCCGGATGGAAAATCCTATGCCTTCGATTCAAGAGCCAACGGCATGACTCCGGGCGAAGCCATCGCCGTAGTGATGTTAAAACGACTGGCCGACGCAGAACGGGATGGAGATCCCATATACGCCGTCATTAAAGGTAGTGGGGTGAACTATGATGGTCGCAGTAATGGTATTACCGCTCCCAATAGCACAGCACAGAGTAGCTTGATGCAAAATATATATCAGCGGTTTGAGATCGCTCCGCAACAAATAGAATACATAGTAACACATGGTACCGCTACCCGTATAGGCGACCCCGTGGAGATACAGGCACTGGATAACGTATTCCGCCAACATACCGATCGTAAACAATATTGCGCATTGACATCCAATAAGAGCAACCTGGGCCACACATTCGCTGCCGCAGGGATCGTCAACCTGATCAATATGGTACAGGCCGTAAAGACCGGCCTGATCCCCGCCAGCCTGCATTGTGAACAGGATACCGATTATATTAACTGGAAAGACAGCTGCTTCTTTGTCAATAAATCCACCCGCACCTGGGATACCGCCAACGCCAATGGCCGCCTGGGCGCCGTGAGCGCATTCGGCATGAGCGGCACCAATGCACATGTAGTAGTACAACAGTATGCAGCTGCTGCAAAGGCAGCGGCAAAGCTACCGGCTTATCTGCTCCTCCTCTCTGCCAAAACAGAGAGCACATTGCAACAACGGATCAGCCAATTGTTAGCCTTCCTCGAATCTCCCGCAGCCGATACCGCCGCACTGGCCGCCATAGGCCATACTTTACAAACAGGCCGGCACCACTTCAGATATCGCTTTGCCGGTGTGATACATACACGCGAAGAAGCAATTGCCACATTGCGCAGCAGCCTGTCAGGAGACCAGCATCCGCAAATATTCCGTGGTATCGTACCGCCCGTTTTTGAAGAACAGGAAGTACTGGCCAACTATACAAAAGAACTTCTCCTGCAATGCCGGGATCGCCAGGACAGCACAACCTATGCCGAACACCTGCATGGATTGGCAACACTCTACTGCCAGGGATATGATATCAACTGGAGCGACCTGTACGATCAGCTACGCCCCGCCCGTATCCACCTGCCCACATATCCGTTTGAACGTCTCGTATACTGGCCGGTAGCAAAAGCAGAGAAAGTAATTACTCCTCCGGAACCCCTGGAACCCGAACAAACATCGGAACCCATTGCCAAACCAATCGCTATCACCCTCGGACAACCCGTAGCAATAACACTGGAAGCCGAAGAGAAAAAAATAAATATTGCAACACTACCGGCAATGGTGCCAGCTACCACCGCCGTTACGCCTGCGGAAACAAAAGCAATAACAGCGACAACCGCACCGCGTATACAACAACTGGAAACAGCATTGGTGAATAGCCTGGCGGCCGTACTTTACCTGGAACCTGCAGAAATAGACAAGACCAAAACTTTCATCGAGTTAGGAATGGACTCCATCATCGGTGTGGAATGGATAAGGACCGTCAATAAAAAATATGCCACTACACTCGGAGCCACCAAGGTCTATGACTATCCAACTATCAAAGAATTCGCAGTCTTCTTGCAGGAACTGTTAACGCCGCAACAGAACGATCACACTACTGTACCTGCCAGCCCGGACATAGCACCGATACCTGTTCAACAGGTCCTTCCACCTGTCAAACCAGCCAGGAATATAAATACCCTGCAGAATGAACTGATAAGGACATTCGCTGACATATTATACGTCGAACCGGGTGATATAGACCCTGATAAAAAGTTTATTGAAATGGGAATGGACTCTATCATCAGCGTAGAATGGATACGCCAGCTCAATAAACAATACCAGACAACAATTTCTGCAACTAAAGTATACGACTATCCTACGATCCGTGCATTTACCACCTTCCTCGCAGAGGAACTGGACCAGCGCATACAGACCACCGCAACAGACACATCCGCTTCCCTGGATGACGTACTGAAACAGGTAGAAGATGGCCAGCTGGACATCGATCAGGCGACCCAATTTTTACATCAGCTAAAGTTTTAAAGACCTATGGACCTACAAGAGATTTTACGTGCGTTAAGGGCAAAGGAAATCAGCGTGGAACAAGCCAAAGCCCTCATGAAGCAGGCCCCGTCATCACAAACATCGTCAACCCCGGCTCCGGTAAAAGAGGGCGCCAACGGCCAGCTACGGACCGTCGTCTCCCCGGAGCAAAGCCTGCTATCCGGCATGAGTAATAATATAGCAGATGGCGATAAGATCGCCATCGTAGGTATGTCCGGCCGATATCCTGAAGCAGCCGATCTGCAGGAATTCTGGCAAAACTTACAGGAGGGTAAAGACTCCGTAAAAGAGATCACACCAGACAGATGGGACGTAACACAATACTATGCCCCCGGACCCTACCAACCTGGCAAAACCTACTGCAAATGGTTAGGCATGCTGGATGATATCGATTGCTTCGACCCCCTCTTCTTTAATATATCACCTGCAGAAGCAGAACTGATGGACCCCCAGCATCGCATCTTTCTGCAGGAAGCCTATAAAGCTTTCGAAGATGCCGGGTATGATCAGACCGCTTTAAATAATAGTAATTGCGGGGTGTACCTAGGCATCATGAGTAATGAATATGGTATCCTCCTGCAGCAACAACAGCACGAAGCCACTAACGCTACCGGCAACAGCTTCGCCATAGCAGCATCCCGTATTTCATACTACCTCAACTTAAAAGGCCCCGCTATATCAATAGATACCGCCTGCTCTTCCTCACTCGTAGCACTACACCTCGCATCACAGGCCTTGTTGAATGGCGAGATCGAAATGGCACTGGTAGGCGGTGTCACCTTATACCTGCTACCAGAAGCTTTTATCAGCATGTCCAGCGCCGGAATGTTGTCCGCTGATGGTAAGTGTAAGACCTTCGATAACAGCGCTAATGGATTTGTGCCGGGAGAAGGTGCGGGCGTACTCGTGCTTAAACGTTTAAAAGATGCCATCGCTGATCATGACCACATCTATGGCGTCGTAATAGGATCAGGGATCAATCAGGATGGTAAAACAAATGGTATCACAGCTCCTAGCGCCAAAAGCCAGATGGAACTGGAAAGAGCCGTCTACAAACGATATCATATAGATCCTGCCAGCATTAGCTATGTCGAAATGCATGGCACCGGCACCAAACTGGGAGATCCCATCGAACTCGATGCGTTGTCCAGCGTCTACAAAGAGTTTACCGGCAAAAAACACTACTGCGCCATAGGTGCCGTCAAATCCAATATTGGCCATATCTCCGCAGCTGCAGGCATCGCCGGGATACAGAAAGTACTGCTGTCAATGCAACAGCGACAACTGCCACCATCGCTGCACTTCACCACGGAAAATGAACATTTTAACTTCTCCGATAGCCCCTTCTATGTGAATACAAAGCTGCAAGCCTGGGAACCTGCCCACGAACAGCTGCGCCGTGCCGCTGTCAGCTCCTTTGGTTTCAGCGGCACCAATGCCCATCTGGTTATAGAAGAATATATACAGCCCACCAGCGAAATAACCGGTCAGCCGCAGCTATTTGTACTATCTGCCCAAAGCCGGGAACAATTGCATACCTATGCACATAACTTACAATCCCATATAGTTGCCGCTCCCGCCCTGAACCTCCTGGATGTCGCCTACACCTTGCAGATAGGACGAGAAGCATTATCACATCGCCTGGTAATACTGGCGGCTGACAGGCAGGAACTGCTAGATGGACTGTCAGCGTTCATATCAGGTAAAAAAAACACACAGGTATGGACCGCTGTTGTGAAAAAAGAATCCCCGTCAGAAGAAGAGGAAGACGGCGATGAAATATTACACAACTGGTTGAATAAACGGAAATGGAAAAAATTAGCAGCGTGGTGGGTGAAAGGTGGGCTCATCGATTGGAAAACGTTATACACGGAAACAACACCATACAAAGTAAGCCTGCCGGTATATCCATTTGCAAAAGAACGATATTGGGCGCCCGCAAAAGGAGCCGCCAATAATATTAATCGCTTCGTATCAATACCACCGGTTACTCCCGCAACCCCCGATGCTACCGCTGCTTTGTATACAGAACAATGGCAACCGGCTACCGATGCACAGGATGCAACAGCCTATCCAAAAGGTATGATCTGCATCGTCAACACGACAGAGACAGAGAAATTAGTGAAAGAGACAATAGGCAACACAATACCCATAGCCTTCGCCAGAAATACAGGTGCGGAAGATAGCCTGGAAGAAACATTACAGACCATTATCCGCAACACTAACCAATGGGATACCATTTGGGATCTCCGGACATTTGAACAGCCATCCCGTATCAGCGACTTTAAATACCCCTTGCAGCTGTTGCAGGCCTTACACAAAGGCAAAATAAACGTAAAGTACATACTGGTAGCGTTGGCACCGGCAACCGCGTTGGAAGAATGTTATGCAGATGCATACATCGGCTTCGAAAGATCCCTGTCACTGATACTACCATCGGTGAATGTGAGCATAGGTATTACAACCGCCATGACCGCAAAAGAGGCGATACAGGCCCATTGGCGGGCTGCCGGCAACCCGGCAGAAAGCTACTGGTACAAGAGTGGAAAACGTCATGTAAGCCGCATCACCCCCGTGACTACACCGTCCCGTACACCGGCATTCAAAGCGGGTAAAACCTACCTGATAACAGGTGGAACAGGAGAACTGGGCAGTGCCGTCGCTCGTCATATTGCCGCCGGTACAAAAGCAAACCTGATCCTGACCGGCAGAGGCAGCCTGGATCAGCCGCGTCACAATCTACTCCAGGAACTGCAAATCCTGGGGAGTGAAGTCCTGTATATACAGGCCGATAGCAGCGATGCCACTGCAATGACAACGGGTCTCCTGGAAGCAAAAGAACGTTTCGGTACCGTACATGGCGTAGTTCACGCAGCGGGCATTGTCACAGCTACAGATGTATTGAATAACGATATAGAAGGGTTCGAAAAAGTACTCAAATCCAAGATCCACGCCACATTACTACTGGATGAATTGTTCGCTGGCGCACAACCGGAATTCGTTTGCTATTTCTCCTCCTCAGCAGCTATCCTAGGCGATTTCGGCAGCTGTAACTATGCCATCGGTAATCGCTTTCAGCTGGCATATGCCCAATATCGTAATGAACTACATCCCCAAAGCCGCACATTAGCCATCAGCTGGCCACTATGGCAGGGTAGTGGCATGCAACTGGGTACCGAAGACAGCACAACACTCTACCTGAAAAGCAGTGGACAGGCAGCACTGCCTCCGGCCACAGCACTCACACTATTGGATACATTGTTCGCTCTCCCGGGCGCCGCATACCTGGTAATGCATGGCCAGCAACAAAAGATAGCACAGATACTGGGCCTGTCGGAAACAGTCGCCGTAAGTAATACTCCGCTGCAACATACCGGCAAAGGCAGAAAAAAAGAAATGAAAGGATGGGAACTGGATGTCTGTGTAGCCTGGGACCTCAAGAATATTATCTGTAACATACTAAAAGTAGCTCGGGAAAAACTGGGCACAAAAGATAACCTCGCCGACTTCGGATTCGACTCCATCAGCCTCGCTACTTTCGCACGCGAACTAAGTGGCTACTATGAATTGGAAATTACACCGGCCTTATTTTTTGGCTATACCACCATCGAGAAATTAGCGGGATACCTGCTGGAAGAATATCCGGCTGTAATGGCAGAATTCTATGCAGCAGGTACCAACGCAGAACCATTGCTGGCAGGTTCGGCCAGGGCAGGCAATACTACCCGGCAAACTACATCGCAACCCACAGCAGGTGATAACAATAAGGAAACATCTTCCGCTCAGGAAAAGATCGCCATTATCGGTATCAGCGGCATATTCCCCCAGGCAGCCAACGTCGAACAGCTGTGGAAAATGCTCGAACAGGGCACAAATGCTGTTACAGAAATACCGGCAGACAGGTTTAACTGGCAGGACTATTACGGAGATATTACAACAGATAGCACCAAAACAAACAGCAAATGGTGCGGAACTATTCCTGGCATCCGGGAATTCGATCCGCTCTTTTTCAACATCTCCCCATTGGAAGCAACAGGCATGGACCCACGCCAGCGCCTGTTATTACAGGAGGCCTGGAAAGCACTGGAAGATGCCGGCTATGGAGAACAAAGAGTGAATACCAGCCGTATAGGTATGTTCGTAGGCGTAGAAGAGGGCGATTTTGGCTTATTAGCGGCCCAGCAGGAGGTAGGAGTTACCTCCAACCATACCGGTATATTGGCCGCCAGGTTAGCCTACTTTATGAACTTCTCCGGTCCCGTAATGGCGATCAATACCGCTTGCTCCTCCGGACTCGTCGCCGCACACCAAGCGTGTAACAGCCTCCGCAATGGAGAGTGTGAAGTAGCCATCGCCGCCGGCGTTAACCTCATGATCACACCTTTACCCTTTGTAAGCATGGGACAGGCAGGCATGTTGTCCCCCGATGGCAAATGTTACGCATTCGACCAACGTGCCAACGGGATGGTGCCGGGAGAAGCAGTAGTAGCTGTCGTACTAAAACCGCTTTCCCGCGCAGAGGCCGACGGAGATCCCATATATGGTGTCATCGCTGCCAGTGGTATCAACTACGATGGCAAAAGCAATGGCATCACCGCTCCTAACGGTAACGCACAGGCCGAACTATTCAAAAACGTATACAAACAACACAAAATAGATCCGGCAACCATCGGTTATATCGTAACACATGGTACCGGAACTAAACTGGGAGACCCGATCGAGATCAACGCACTCTATGAGGCGTTTACCACTTTGACAGATAAACAGCATTATTGCGCGTTGACATCTTCCAAGTCTAACTTCGGGCACACCTTCGCCGCCTCAGGCCTCCTAAGCCTCGTCAACCTGCTGAAAGCAATGCAACATCAGCAGATACCGGCCACTTTACATTGCGAATCAGAAAGTGATTACATCCAGTGGAAAAAAAGCCCGTTCTACATTAACAAAACAAATAATTACTGGCCGGCAGATAACAATGGACTACGCCGCGGAGCCGTCAATGCTTTCGGTATGAGTGGCACCAATGCTCATATGGTAATAGATAACTATACCCGCCTGGCCACCACCCCGGTATATAACTATCCATACTATATCCTGCCCTTATCCGCAAAGACAACCGTGGCCCTTCGCCAAAAAGCACAAGACCTGCTCAACTTCCTGAAAACGCATAATACATCAGACAATAACCTCGCCGCCATCAGCCATACACTACAGGATGGCCGTTTCCATTTTGAGCATCGTTGTACAATGGTAGTAGATAGCATAGATGCCTTACTACACCTGCTCGAACAAATAGCTGCCGGAAACAGAGAGATAATACCCAACCTTTCACATGGCGTCCTGCAACCAGACTTTACCGTTCAGCCAGCATTGAAAGATTATGCGCAGGATATGCTACTCCAAAGCCGCCTGCAACTGCAACAACCGGAAAAATACCGCGAAACACTAAATGCCCTCGGCGCACTCTATTGCCAGGGGTACCTGTTGAACTGGCATATCCTGTTCGATGGACAACAACCTCCGCGCATCAGCCTGCCGGCATATCCCTTCGCCAGGAACGAATACTGGCTGGATATCCCCGCCGGACAACCGTTACAGGTAAATCAAATACTGCCGGGTAAAAAAACAAATGAAACACCTCCCGGAGATCCTGCACCAGCAAGTGTACATCTGATACCCGCATGGAATAGAATAAATGAAGAGGCAAGAGCCGCTGTTACACGTTATAACCGGCAACATAAAGTATTGCTGCTGGCTGCTGGTAACAGCCATAACACATGGCTGACTCAATACTATGACGAAGTACATACCCTCACAATACAACCCGCCGATGACATCGATACCATCCGGGAAAAGCTGTCCGCTTTACCGGTAATACAACATATCTATTGGATACTGCCAGCGGGCAATGACATAGTATCTGCAGACTACCTGGTAAACGCACAACAAAATGGGGTCGTTCAGGGCTTTAAAATGGTAAAAGCATTATTGCAGTTAGGGTATGATGCACGCGATATCAAATGGGATATTATTACCTCGCAGGCATTGACACTGCATCCAGGCGATCCTGCTGATCCCGCACACGCAGCCGTACATGGATGGGCAGGATCCCTGGCAAAAGAATATCCGCATTGGAAAATAAGGATACTGGATATGGAACAGGCCCAACCCTGGGATGTTTCCACATTGCAGTCCTTGCAGGATCACTCCTCCGGAGAAACCGTGATACGCCGTAACAATACCTGGTACAGACAACAATTACTTCCCTTGCGCCAGGCGCCCCAATACAATCACAATCCGGCATACAGGAAAGGTGGCGTTTATGTAGTACTGGGTGGAGCAGGTGGAATAGGAGAAGTATGGACACGCTATATGATAACCCATTACCAGGCACAGATCATCTGGATAGGAAGAAGGCAAGCGGACGATACAACCGTCACAGACAAACTAAATACATTCCCGGCGGAAGGGCTCCGGCCATACTATATCTCAGCGGATGCCACTGATAAGACCGCTCTTCAGCAGGCCTACGAAAAAATTAAAACTGTCTTCGGTACCGTACATGGTATCGTACATGCAGCCATCACACTGGCAGATCGCAGCATCGCCAATATGAGCCTTGAAGAACTGGAAACAGTACTGTTCGCTAAAGTAGCCACCAGCGCCTACCTGGTCGAACAGTTCGCTGGAGAACCCCTAGAATTGCTGCTGTTCTTCTCCGCAATGAATGCATTCGGCCGCCCCGCCGGACAAAGTAATTACGTAGCCGGCTGTACCTTCAAAGATGCCTTCGCCACCACGTGCGCACAAAAATTCCCGGGCCGCGTAAAGATTATCAACTGGGGCTTCTGGGGACATGTAGGAATTGTAGCTACCCAGACATATCGCGATATCATGCAACAAGCCGGCATAGGTTCTATTGAACCTCCGGAAGCATTGGAAGCAATAAACCTGCTTTGCAATATCCCCACCCCGCAGGCAGGCTTTATTAAAACAACTGCCCATAATAGCCTTGCAAACACATCCCCCGGCGACCAGCTCACCATACTGCCAGACCAACCAACACACCCGTCAGCGCAATCCATAGCCGCAGGCATCAGCGTAAACATTACACCCTTACAGGAAGCAGAAAAAGCAACCGCAGCAGATGCCGCAACACTGGGAAATACCTTACATCGCTTGTTGTTTGCACAGCTGAAAGCAATAGGACTGTTCCGGCAGAACAATGTATCAACTGCTCAGTTATATGCTAACGTCAGCGACAAGTATCATCGCTGGCTAGATGAAACCGTACGCGTTTTAAATCAGGCAGACATACTGGAAGTAAAAGGAGACTACTATCATATCAAAGTGGAACAAGAGGAAGATGCAGCGACTATATGGGAGCAATGGGAACAATATAGAACACAATGGGAGCAAAACCCCGCGTTGAAAGCCCAGGTAAAACTACTCTCCGCTACCCTGAAGGCACTGCCCGGAATACTGACAGGCAAACTGGCAGCTACAGATATTATCTTCCCCGATGCTTCAATGGACCTGGTAGAAGATATCTACCAGCATAACATCGCTTCCGATTTTTATAATGACGTAGTAGCAGACAGCGTAGTAGCATACCTGGATGCCCGCCTGCAACAACAGCCCGATGCCAGGCTGCAGATTATCGAAATCGGCGCTGGTACCGGTGGTACCAGTGCCCGGGTATTTGCTAAACTAGATGCTTATAAGCAACATATCGCCCGATATACCTATACCGACATCTCCAAAGCATTCCTCTTACATGCAGAAACAGCTTATAAGGCAGACGCACCCTATCTCGAAGGTCAACTCTTTAACGTCGAAGAACCATTGCAGGGGCAAAAAGTGATCCCAGGTAGTTATGACATAGTAATCGCAACCAACGTATTACATGCAACCCGCGATATCGCAAATACCCTTCGTAATGTAAAAGCTTGCTTGCATAAAGAAGGACTCCTGATCCTCAATGAACTGATCAGTAATAACCTGCTCAGCCACCTCACCTTCGGACTACTGGATGGCTGGTGGAAATATGAAGACACCGCCATACGTATTCCGGGATGCCCCGGCCTATCCGTAGCGGGCTGGCACCAGGTGCTGGACGAAGAAGGTTTTACGGATATCGCACTGCCGGCACAGCACCTCCTGCCATGGGGCCAGCAGGTGTTACTGGCAATCAGCAATGGATACATCCGCCAGCAGATCCCCGCCGGCAATAGCAGCGAATCCACTGAAATAATGCCCGCAACGGATACCGTGGCGGCCCCGCAATACCCGAATACAGGAGGCACAACCGTCATCAGCGGGCAGATGTTGAAAGAACAGGTACGATTGGTAATACATGAAAGCCTGTCAGCGTCACTGAAGATCAATACAGCAGATATACAAGACCACCTGAGCTTCTCAGCCTACGGTGTAGATTCCATTATTGCTGTGAAGTTTGTTAACCAGCTGCGTAAACAACTGGAACTGAAACTACAGACAACCATACTGTTTGACTATAATAACGTCAACGAACTGACGGCCCATCTGGTAGCAGAATATGGCGAAGCATTAAGTAGCAGACCTCTCGCTGGCGCCATAACAGCAACACCAGCCGGAAATATAACAACACAGGGTGTACCCATTGTCCGCCAGGAAGAAAAGACATCGGTGGCTTCATCTACAGCCAATAGAGAAGAACCGATCGCCATTATCGGTATTAGCGGTCGCTACGCCCAAAGTGATACACCGGAAGAATTCTGGCAACATATTGCCGCTGGAAACGAACTGATCACCGGCGTAACACGCTGGGATATCGATCGTTACTATGACGCTGCTGGAGTAGAAGCCGCTAATCGTTGTAGAACCGGCGGATTCTTAAATGAAATAGATCACTTCGATCCTGCTTTCTTTAATATCACAGGGCTCGAAGCAACCTACATGGAACCACAGCAACGTATATTCCTCGAAGAGTCCTGGAAGGCATTGGAAGATGCAGGATATGTAGGCGAACATATTGCAGGACGCAAATGTGGAGTGTACCTGGGATGCCATGCTGGTGACTACTCCCGACTGCTGGGTGCCGAATTGCCACCGCAGGCCTTCTGGGGTAACGCAGCGGCAGTCATTCCTGCACGTATCGCTTACTATCTCAATCTCCAGGGCCCGGCTATCGCCATAGATACCGCCTGCTCCAGCTCCCTCGTAGCAATACACCTGGCAAGCCAGGCCCTGAAAGCAGGAGAAATAGAATACGCCGTCGCCGGTGGCGTATTCATACAGTGTACCCCCGGATTCTACCTCTCCAGCGGCCATGCCGGTATGTTATCACCTACCGGTCATTGTTATACTTTCGATGACCGCGCCGATGGATTTGTTCCGGGAGAAGGAGTAGGAGTCGTGATATTAAAGCGATTGAAAGATGCCCTCGCCGCAGGCGACCATATCTACGGAGTAATAAAAGGCAGCGCTATCAACCAGGATGGCGCTACCAACGGTATCACTGCACCAAGCGCCAGATCCCAGGAACAACTCGAGCTGGAAGTATACCGCAACGCTAATATTGACCCTGCTACCGTACAGCTGGTAGAAGCACATGGTACCGCTACAAGATTAGGCGATCCCATCGAATTCAACGCACTCACAAAAGCATTCGGCCAGTATACCGACAAGAATAATTACTGCGCAATAGGTGCCGTAAAAACAAATATCGGCCATACCTCCGCTGCCGCCGGTGTCGCAGGCTTACTCAAGATTCTCCTGGCTTTTAAACATGAACAACTACCTCCGTCCCTGCATTTCGAAACAGGAAATACCAACATCGACTTTTCAGATAGCCCCTTTTATGTAAATACACAATTGCGTCCCTGGAATACAGCATCCGACAACCCCAAACGG
The DNA here is from genome assembly GCF_020386615.1 of Chitinophaga pendula. Classification (NCBI taxonomy): domain Bacteria; kingdom Pseudomonadati; phylum Bacteroidota; class Chitinophagia; order Chitinophagales; family Chitinophagaceae; genus Chitinophaga; species Chitinophaga pendula. The sequence goes on along the minus strand of NZ_CP077769.1, from coordinate 2,823,643 downwards.
GCACTCCTCAGCGCCTTCGGATTCAGCGGTACCAATGGCCATCTGTTGATAGAAGAAGCGCCGCCGCAAAAACGGATTACAACGGCCAACCCGGCATATCTCGTTACGCTGAGTGCACGTACCGCCGCACAATTAGTACAACAGGCCACCAATCTGCTCCACTATCTGGAGCAATCACCTGCCGCGTCTTTGGAAGACATCAGTTATACCTTACTGGCAGGAAGGAAACACTTCAATCACCGCCTGGCTTGTGTCGTTAGATCAAATGAAGAACTCACCAGTCTGCTGCAAAAATGGATAGCTAAATCCCGCGTACCCCAGATATATACCGCCGTAATACAGGAACAGGAAAAAAGAGAACAGGCCACTATAAAGAAATATGGGAACGAATGTATACAACAACTCTCAACAGGAAATAAACCGGTATCCGAGTACCTGGAGCTCCTGGCTACTGTTGCAGATCTGTACGTACAGGGATACACGCTCAACTATACGGGGCTGTTTAGCACAGGCAACCCCGGACGTATCTCCTTACCAGGATATCCATTCTCCAGACAACATTACTGGATACCCGACAACGCCCTGAACAAAGACTTCCTCGATCCTTCCAGGCTCATACCCGTAGCACCAAAACAACTGTCGCTCGTATTGACACCCCATTGGAAAAACGAAATAGCGACTGGATATCCTGGTGCTACCGCTTATGTACAACACCATGTCTTTACAGTAGGAGGAGAAGAGACTACCTGGTCGGCACTGAAAGAGAGCGTACCCACGGTGGCCTTCCATCAGCTTGCCACACATGTTGAAGACCTGGCCGAAGCATTCACGTCAGATTGCCTCCAAGTATTCAGCACGATAAAGGAAATATTATCAGATAAACAAAGCACCAGGGTACTGATACAAATATTACTGCCGGAAGATGGCATATGGAAAACCTGGGCCGGACTGAGTGGATTATTGAAAACAGCGGGACTGGAAAACCCCAGGATAATATCCCAGCTGATCACCATCCCGGCTCAGAGTACACCGGCACAAATCGCGGCGATCTTGGAAGAAAATAAAGGTGCTCAAAAAGATAATGATATACGATACGATGAGCGGGGTAGAAATATACAGCGTTGGACAGTAGCCTCCAATCATACCGCGGCACCACTGATATGGAAGTCCAATGGGGTCTACCTGCTTACAGGTGGCGCCGGTGGTATCGGCTTGCATGTCGCCAGGGAGATCGCATCCAAAGCTCCGCAAGCCACCGTACTGTTGACGGGCAGAAGCATACTGTCAGCAGAGAAAACAGAAACGATCCGCAAATTGGGAAGGAACGTAGTATATAAACAGGCCGATGTGACCGATGAACAGGCGGTAAAGCAACTACTGGAAGATTGTACAGCGGCCTACGGTACCCTGACCGGCGTCATCCACAGCGCAGGTGTCATTAACGATAACTTCCTCCTGAAAAAAGAAGCGCACATATTCAGAAAAGTACTGGCACCTAAAGTAAAAGGGCTGACATTACTGGATCATTACACCAGGGATATGCACCTGGACTGCTTTATCGTATTCTCCGCTGGTGCCGGCGTATCCGGTAATCTCGGCCAGGGAGACTACGCTGCCGCCAACGCTTTTATGGATGCCTTCATCACCTGGAGGAACGAAAGGGTACAGAAAGGAGAACGATATGGAAGAGCATTGTCAGTAAGCTGGCCCCTTTGGAAAGAGGGGGGCATGCAGGTAGATGAAATTACGGCAGAAAGATTGCTGGAAGGCGGACATACCGCACTGGAGACGGCCGATGGAATCCGATGCCTGTATGAAAGCTGGACCACCGGCGCTAGCCACACATTGGTAATAGCAGGACATGCTGAGCAACTGCAGCAATATACCTCCGCATCCGCTCGCCCGTCAACAACCGCAGCAACTAACCTCACCGCCCGGGAATTACAGGAGGCCGTACTGCTTCAACTCAAACAACTACTTAGCGAACACCTCCGTATTGACGCTTCCAAAATAGAAGGAGATGAGCCGTTCGAGAGCTATGGCATAGATTCTATCATGATCACTCGCCTCAACAGAGAACTGGAAAAAATCTTCGGTGAGATATCCAAAACATTGTTCTTTGAATACCAATACCTACGTGAACTGGCAGATCATTTCGCTACAGACTATCCACAGAAAAGCCGCCACTGGGTACAGCCAGACACCACTAATGAACTGGCCGTAAACGGATTATTACCGGTAGCCGACACACGTACAGCAAAGGGGACCGCCAACCCAACAGTTAAATATTCACACGACAATCACGAACCAATCGCCATTATCGGCATCAGCGGTCGATATCCACAGGCAGATAACCTCAATGCCTATTGGAATAATCTTAAAGATGGCAAAAGCAGTATCACCGAAGTACCTGCAGATCGCTGGTCAATGGATGGGTTCTTCCATCCGGACCCGGATACCGCCGTGAAAGAGGGAAAGAGTTATAGTAAATGGGGCGGTTTCGTAAACGACTTTGCCGCCTTTGATCCGCTCTTCTTCAACATATCTCCACTGGAAGCAATGAGCATGGACCCTCAGGAAAGACTATTCCTGGAAACCTGCTGGCACGTACTCGAAGATGCCGGATATACCCGGGAAGCATTGGCGATAAAACATGACAGAAGGGTAGGAGTATTCGCTGGCATTACCAAGACCGGTTTCGATCTCTACGGACCTGCTTTGTGGGAAAAAGGAGAAAAAATATTTCCCCATACTTCTTTCAGCTCAGTGGCCAATCGCATCTCCTACTTGCTTAACCTCCAGGGCCCCAGCATGCCGGTCGATACAATGTGTTCTTCGTCATTGACAGCCATCCATGAAGCTTGTGAACATCTCCTGAGAGGCGCTTGTGAATTGGCCATCGCAGGTGGCGTAAACCTATATCTACATCCTTCCAGCTATAAGGCACTTAGCGCCCAGCGAATGCTGGCCACCACCGATGAGTGCCGCAGCTTCGGAGCCAACGCTGATGGCTTCGTACCCGGAGAAGGTGTAGGAAGTGTCCTCCTGAAACGTTTGTCACAGGCAGAAGCAGATGGAGACCATATATACGCCATCATCCGCAGTACTAATATCAATCATGGTGGCAAAACCAATGGATACAGCGTCCCTAACCCCGTAGCCCAGGGAGCCCTTATCCTCGAAACATTGAAAAAAGGAAAAATAGATGCAAGAGCAGTAAGTTATATAGAAGCCCATGGTACCGGTACCGCACTGGGCGATCCCATAGAAATAAAAGGTCTGACACAGGCATTCCAGCACGATACCGCTGAAACGCAGTATTGCGCACTGGGGTCCGTAAAGAGTAATATAGGACATCTGGAAGCAGCAGCAGGCATCGCCGCACTGACTAAAACAGTATTGCAACTCCAGCACAAACAACTGGTGCCCAGCCTGCATGCTGCCGTACTGAACGAAAACATCCGCTTCCATCAAACGCCTTTCACCTTACAACAAACATTGGGCGACTGGCAACCGCCCGTATGGTCCGCCGACGGTCAGCAACACAGCGCCCCGCGCATAGCAGGCATATCCTCCTTCGGCGCAGGTGGCTCCAACGCCCATATACTGGTGGAAGAATATCGCTCCGCCGAACTGCAGGAAATACAACTCAACCACCCGCTGGTGATCGTCTGCTCCGCTAAAGAAACAGATAGGTTATATGTAGTAGCTGCACAGCTATTGCAGGCACTGGAAGAAAATAATTACACTGATGTACATCTGCCGTATATCGCCTATACTTTGCAGACCGGCAGGGAAGCAATGGAAGAACGACTCGCAATAGTGACGACTGGTCTGCAGCACCTGAAGCAAACATTGCGCGACTTCCTGGATAACGTCAGCAATGAAAATAGCTTCACCGGACGCATCACCAAACCCCTGCCCGCATTAACCTCATATCAAGGCAACGAACAGCAGCGTATCGCCGCCGCCTGGGTAAATGGACATGCCCATTATTGGGAAGACCAATACCCGTCAGGAATAAATCGCCGCATCAGTCTACCTGGGTATCCTTTCGCCCGTGAACGCTATTGGATCGACGAAATACTTGGCTTTAACAACAGAACATTATCAACTTCCGCGGATACTACTGCAATGCAACTAACCCCAACACCCGCTCCCATAGCTAATCTGGACGCAGATACGCTGCTGCTGCAACCTGTCTGGAAAGAACAACCTTCCTCGGATACAACCAGCAACAACCCCGGCGTACATATAGTATTATGTGACCCTTCCGTATGGCTGGTCAAAACATTAGGAGAAAAACTGCCGGCAACAAAAGTATTGTCACTGCCGGGAACACTCAGCGATGTAGCCACCCGCTATATGACAGATGCCATCTCTCTGTTCACTTACGTACAGCAACTCCTGACAGAAAAAAATACAGAACAGATACTGGTACAACTGCTCATCACAGACAATACCCCGACTGCCGGACTCTTGAGTGGCTTGATAGGTGTATTGAAAACCGCCCACCTGGAAAACCCCCGCATAAAAGGACAGCTGCTGCTGATGGAAGATGATCCGTCCCCCGCATTGATCACGGAACGGTTGCAGCGCGAAGTGAAAACCGGAGACATCGCCATCCGCTATGCTGCTGGTAAAAGATGGATACAAGAGTGGATCACAGCTGACACAACATCTGCAGGAGAACTACCCTGGAAAACGGGCGGTGTTTACCTGATCACAGGAGGAGCAGGAGGAATCGGCTTACAACTGGCGACAGCCATCACAACGGCTGTGTCGGCAGTAACGATCATACTGAGTGGCCGCTCTGTACTGTCAGCATCCAGACAAGCCTTACTTAAAAAATACGCCCAACAAGGGGCAACAGTCGTATATCAACAGATGGATATTACCGATCCGCTCGCCGTTCATAGCCTGATCGATCATATTACAACTACCTACGGAAAACTCAATGGTATCATCCATAGCGCAGGTATCATAGCAGATGACTTCATCATCCGTAAGAACACCGCCACCTTTGAAAAAGTAGCAGCACCCAAAGTGAAAGGCATCGTCTTATTAGATGAAGCAACAAGACATCTCGAACTGGATTGGTTAATTAGCTGCTCCTCCGCATCAGCGATATTTGGGAACGCCGGACAGGCAGATTACGCGTCCGCAAATGCATTCATGGATGCCTATGCCATTTATCGCAATAACCTGGTAGCCGCCGGAAAGAGAACAGGCCGCTCCTTGTCGATGAACTGGCCGCTGTGGAAAGATGGCGGGATGCAGGTGGATGAAGCCACCCTCCGGGAACTGAAAAACAGCGGGATGCAACTATTGGAAACAACAGCTGCAGTAACCGCCCTCCGCCAGGCCCTTGCTACTGGCAATAGCCAGATACTCGTACTTTGCGGACAACCGGACCTGCTGAAAGCCAGCCTTACACCTGAAGAGCAACCTAAACAGGTAGCCGGCAACCAGGACCGGAAAGTAGACCTGTCAGTACTAAAAGAAAAAACAGTCTATGCCCTGAAACAACTCCTAGGTAAACAAATACGACTGAACGTATCGCGTATAAAGGCAGATGAACCGCTGGAAAATTATGGCATCGACTCCATCCTGATCACACACCTTAACCAGGAACTCACTGCCATATTCGGTAAGATACCTAAAACACTGTTTTTCGAATACCATACATTGAACGCGCTGGCCGATTATTTCATCGGCGCATGGCCCGATGCTACGCAACAATGGACGGGTGGAACGCCCGCCAGCGAACCGTTGGCGATACCACAAAAACAGATAACAGTAGCGGCACCGCGTCCGGAAACCAAACCGGCTCCTCGCATCGTGCAACCAGATCATTTACAGGAACCCATTGCCATCATTGGTATGACAGGCAGATACCCACAGGCAGATAACTTACAGGCCTACTGGGAAAACCTTCGGAATGGAAAACATTGCATAACAGAGATACCGGCAGATAGATGGGATGGAGACCAATATTATGAAAAAGATATTGATACGGCAGTAGAACAGGGAAAGAGCTATAGCAAATGGGGCGGATTTGTAAACGACTTCGCCGCTTTTGATCCGGTATTCTTTAACCTGTCCCCACGGGAAGCCCGCGATATGGACCCCCAGGAACGACTCTTCATCGAAAGTTGCTGGCTGGTACTGGAAGATGCCGGGTACACCAGGAAATTACTGGCCGAAAAACACCAGCACAGTGTAGGCGTATTCGCAGGCATCACCAAGACCGGCTTCGAACTATATGGACCGGACCTGTGGCGCAGAGGTGAAAAGTTGTATCCACATACCTCTTTCAGCTCAGTAGCCAACCGGATATCTTATCTGCTGAACCTCCGTGGTCCCAGTATGCCGATCGACACCATGTGCTCTTCCTCGCTCACAGCGATACACGAAGCGTGCGAACACCTGCTGAGAGGCGAATGCGAACTGGCCATCGCCGGTGGCGTCAATCTATATGTACATCCTGCTACCTACGTCGTATTAAGCTCGCAACGCATGCTCGCTGCCAGCGACAAATGCCGGAGCTTCGGCGCCGGAGGAGATGGCTTCGTACCGGGCGAAGGAGTAGGCACCGTACTACTCAAACGGTTATCCCAGGCAGAAGCAGATGGTGACCATATATATGCCGTAATAAGAAGCAGCGCCATCAACCACGGAGGTAAAACAAATGGTTATACCGTCCCCAACCCGGCCGCACAAAGCGAACTGGTGAGAAAAGCAATAGATAAAGCAGGCATCAACGCACGGCATATCAGCTACATAGAAGCCCATGGTACCGGTACCGTATTAGGCGATCCCATCGAGATCAACGGACTGACACAGGCCTTCGAAAAAGATACCGCCGATAAAGGATATTGTGCCATCGCCTCGGTCAAAAGCAATATAGGCCATCTGGAAGCAGCAGCGGGTATCGCCGGACTCACCAAAATAGTCCTGCAGCTACAACATGGCATGATCGCACCTTCCCTCCATGCACAGACACTAAATAGTAACATCGATTTTGAAGCGTCTCCTTTTGTTGTACAGCAGCAGGCATCAGACTGGCCACAGCCGGAAATAAATGGTCAAAAATGGCCAAGGATAGCTGGTATATCCTCCTTCGGTGCCGGTGGTGCCAACGCACATGTCATCATTCAAGAATATATACCTGCCACAACAACCGTTAATAATAACAGACCTGTTATCGTTACATTATCAGCCCGCACACCGGAACGACTGCTCGTTAAAGCCACACAACTGAAAAATGCAATCGCGGACTACACAGAAAATGACCTGGCCGCCATCGCATATACACTCCAGGAAGGAAGAGAAGATATGGAAGAACGCCTGGCCATCGTAGCCGAAAATATAGTCGTCCTGCAACAACGCCTGGCAGAGTTCCTGTCTACCTCAGATGAAGGATATCAGGTATTCCGTGGACAAACAAAAAAGAAGAAAGATGCTGGTAACGAGCTGCTCGATGAAGATGCAGCCCTGCTGCTCAACAACTGGTTGCATACACAGAAATATGGCAAAATAGCGGCTGCCTGGGCTAATGGAATGGAAATAAACTGGACATTACTGTACAATGACCAATTCCCTCGTCGCATTTCCCTGCCGGGATATCCCTTCCTGCGCGAACGCTATTGGATACCTGATTCCTCTTTACAAACCGTGTCACCGGTAAAAGGTACAATAGAACATAGCCTGCCTGTACTAACAGTACCTGACCTGCAGGAAATAGCCATCAACCCGGCCAAACCACAGGGTATCACATTAGGAAGTACCCGGGCGTTTGATGAGATAACAACAGCATCTCCTGCCGTTTCACGTACATTATCCACCATAGCAACCCATCAAGACCTGGCGGAATACCTGCCTCCGCTGAGCACCGGGACGGTCTACACAGTAGATGGATTGGAACAGGAATTGGCCGCCAGCCTGGCAGAGATACTACTATTGCCCGTAGAGGCTGTTGAACCAGAAAAGAGTTTTATCGATATGGGCCTGGACTCCATCGTAGGTGTAGAATGGATACGAGGCATCAACAAAAAATATAATGTCAATATACCGGCGACGAAAGTATACGACTATCCGACCATCGTCGAATTCGCAGCATTCCTCCAGGAAAAATTAGGAGGCATTGCCACCCCTGCACAGGTGGTTCACCAACAAAGGACAGCCGGAAGCTCACCGGCACCATTGCCGGCAGTAGCATTAACAACAGCACCGCCGGTAACAACACACCACCTGGATACCCTGATGATATCACTATCACAAAGCCTGGCAGAAGCACTATGCCTCGATGTAACAGGGATTGACCCGGAAAAGCCGTTCATCGATATGGGCCTCGACTCAATAGTTGGTGTCGAATGGATCAGGGTCATCAATCGAAAATACCTGCTAAACCTTCCCGCTACCAAAGTATACGACTATCCGACCCTGACAGAATTCAGTGCTTACATAGCCAGTCAGCTGAATGGACAACTGCCGGAACATCATCCGGCCGAAAGTAACATAACAACACCTGTTCAATCGCCGACAGCACCCGTACACATAGCCGCATTGCAACAGGTACTTATCGAAACGCTGGCACAGGCGCTTTGCCTCGAACCACATCAGATTGACCCGGAGAAACCGTTCATCGATATGGGACTAGACTCAATAGTAGGCGTGGAATGGATTAGGCAACTGAATAAATTGTACAACACCAACATACCGGCTACCAAAGTATACGACCATCCCACCATACTGGAATTCGAAAACTATTATGTCAACGAGATACAACCGGCAGAAAACATCGCAGCCCCGCCGATACCATTACCAACGCTCGCAACCACGCCATCACCTGCACCATGGCAAATAAAGATCGAACAACAGCCTGAAGTACTGCCGGCTCCAACTCCTTTGCCAGCAGAGGGTAGCTATGGGCTGGTGATAAATACCGTGCAGACATTGGAAGAACTGCAGTGGAAACCCTGGCCGATACCTGAACCGGGAAAAGATGAAGTGACCATCCGCGTGATGGCCTCCGCAATCAATTTCCCCGATACCATGTGTGTACGAGGTCTGTATCCTACCATGCCGGGGTATCCGTTCGTACCTGGCTTCGAAGTAGCAGGTATCATCAGTAAAGTAGGCAGCGCCGTAAGGAACCTGCGCGAAGGCGATGCGGTAGTAGCACTCACAGGAGCGCATCTCGGTGGTCATGCGGGCTATGTCAACGCACATGCAGAAAATGTAGCCATCAAACCTGTCAATATCAGCTTTGAAGAAGTATGTAGCCTGCCCGTAGTATTCGGTACCGTACAATATGCGTTCGAACTGGGTAAACTGTCAAAAGATGAAAAAGTTCTCATACATACCGCCACCGGAGGTTGTGGCCTGATAGGTTTACAACTGGCCCATTTAAAAGGGGCCGAAATATATGCCAGCGCTGGCAAAGCCCATAAACTGGACCTGCTCCGGCAACTGGGCGTAAGGGAAGCCTTCAATTATAAAGGCGCTTTTGACCAGGACCTCATGAGAAGCACATATGGAAAAGGAATGGACGTCGTACTGAATATGCTGCCGGGAGAAGCCATACAAAAAGGCATCAACAGCCTCGGCGCAAATGGCCGGTACCTCGAACTGGCAGTACATGGCCTCAAAACAAGTCCTAAACTCGACCTGTCACGCTTGCTGAAAAACCAATCCATTCATAGCATCGATCTCAGACAACTGAGCTTCCGGAATGAATTCGCCGGCAGACATATGCTTCAGGAAATGGTCAACAGCCTCGCTACCGGCGACATCGTGCCCATCGTATCCCGCGTATATCCACTGCAACAGGTAAGAGAAGCATTGCAGTTCGTCGATAAAGGAGAACATATCGGTAAAGTAGTCCTAAGCCACCAGGCAAAACACATGCAGGACTACACAGAAACTTTGGTACTCAAACTTCAACAACAAAAACAACGGGCCGCACAACAAGCCCCGCGTCAGTCCGTAACAGTACCGGTAACCACACATACAGCACCCGTAGCAAACCTTATAGATGGTATCGCCGTGATCGGTATGAGTGGACAGTTCCCCCAAGCTACCAACTTGGACATATACTGGCAGAACCTGCGGAATGGAAAAGACTGCGTAACAGAAGTGCCAGCCACACGTTGGTCCGTCGATAAATACTACGATGCAGACATCCAGGCGGAAGGAAAAACCAATAGCAAATGGATGGGCGTACTCCGGGATGCCGACAAATTTGATCCGCTATTCTTCAACATATCTCCCGCAGAGGCAGAACGGATGGACCCGCAGCAACGCCTGTTCCTGGAAAGCTGCTGGCATTGTATAGAAGATGCCGGTCTCCGGCCTGCCGCCCTATCAGGTAGCCGCTGTGGCGTATTTGTAGGCTGCGCAGCAGGAGACTACGGACAGGGTGCAGAAAAACAGGGATTGAATGCACAGGGACTGGTCGGTGGTGCTACCTCCATCCTCAGCGCCCGTATATCCTATCTCCTGAACCTCAAAGGCCCCTGCCTCGCTATCGACACCGCTTGCTCCTCTACATTGGTAGCAATAGCCGAAGCATGTAACAGCCTCCTGTTAGAGGGCAGCGACATCGCACTGGCAGGTGGCGTATGCGTAACAGCAGGCCCCATGAGCCACATCCTGACCAGCAAAGCAGGCATGCTGTCAGCTACCGGCCACTGCTATACGTTCGACGATAGGGCAGATGGCTTCGTCCCCGGAGAAGGAGTAGGTGTCGTGTTGTTAAAGCGACTGAAAGATGCAGAACGCGATGGCGACAGGATATATGGCGTAATTAAAGGATGGGGCATCAACCAGGATGGCAAAACCAATGGGATCACCGCTCCCAGCGTTAAATCACAGATCGCCCTCGAACAGGATGTTTACAGCCGGTTTAAGATAGACCCGGCCACCATCACCATGTTAGAAGCGCATGGAACCGCCACACAGTTGGGAGATCCGATCGAAGTGGAAGCTTTAATAGCAGCATTCAAAAAATTCACCTCCCGGCAATCCTACTGCGCACTGGGCTCCGTAAAAAGTAACCTGGGACACATGCTCACAGCAGCAGGCGCAGGAAGCTTTATTAAAGTATTACTTTCCCTGCAGCATAAAGAAATACCCCCGACCATACATTTCAATAAACTGAATCCGCATATCACCTTATCCGAAAGCCCGTTCTTTATCAATACCACATTACGCAACTGGGATACACCTGATGGAACACCCAGACGGGCCGCCGTCAGCGCATTCGGTTTCAGCGGCACCAACGCCCACATCGTAGTGGAAGAATATCCCGCCGCCACCCAACTACAACCGGTAGCAAAAAAAACCGTATTGTCAACATTGTTTCCGCTGTCAGCCAGGACTGAAGAACGCCTGAAAACATATGCGGAAAATTTGCTGCAATACCTGCAACAGGAAAATGTCAGCCTACCCTCCCTGGCCTTTACTTTACAGCGCGGACGTGATGCAATGATCCACCGGCTGGCACTGATAGCAGACACACAGGAAACATTGCAGCATACAATTGAAAAATATCTTGCGGGTCAGAGCGATCAACATTGGATAAGCGGCCAGGTAATAAGAGGCCAGAAAGCACAGATCGCATCAGATGAACTTACCCACTGGCTGGAAAAAGAAAAGATAATACCTGTTGCTCAACGCTGGGCAGATGGCGCAACCATCGCCTGGGAAGAACACTATCCCAAACCAACACCAGCATTGATAAGCGCTCCGGTATACCCCTTCGCCCGTGAAAGCTACTGGCTAAGTGAAGCGATTATACTGGCAGATAATCAGGACAATAACTCCCCGACAACTGAAGTGTTACATCCATTGCTGCATCGGAATATTTCAGATACCCAGGCACTTCGTTTTACGACAGTGTTTAACAATACCTCGGCTTTAAAGGATACTCGCGGCCTCGGCTACCTGGAAATGATGATCGCCGCAGGGAAAATATTACAACATCAACTATCCGGTAACGTTACAGTAACAAACATCGCCTGGGCCACCCCACTACCAGAAAAAACAACATCGCTCGAATTGCAGACATCCGCCTATCCCGATACCGGCAACAGCCTGGTACTGGATATACATACCGTAGAGGGCGTAGTGACCTGCCAGGGAGTGATCCGCTTCAATGAAGTTACAGCCCCCGAAAAGATAGATGTCGCTGTTATTCAGGCTGATAAGGCAACCGCAGCGGCACTAACCGGATTTTCAATAGAGAAGAAACAGGATGGTACTATACTTCCATTGGAATGGCTGCAACAGCTGGGAGAGGCATTAAATAAACATATCGGAAATGTATATCCGGCCTCATTGCAGGAATTAACACTCTCCGCAAATACACCTGATGCCGGCTGGATCTATATACATAACATCACAGCCCTAGAAGAAGGATACATATTGGACATAAATAGCTGTAACCTGGATGGACAGGTATATGCTACTTGCAAACAACTGGTCGTAAAGCCTGCCGATAATACCGTCTCAACGGTGCTGCTGGCTCCGGATTTCTTACCGGCAACAAACACAGTCGAAAAGACATATGAGAAACGGCTGTTGGTATTCATCAGCAATGACGAGGCCTTGGAAGCTGAAGTGAGTTCAGAGATGCACGATACAGAAGTGCTGGTTTTCAATGAGACGGGACCACTTGCTGATCGTTATACTACAGCTGCCATTGCCTTATATGAAAAAATAAAAGCGTTGCTGAGCAGCGAAAAGAAAGGCAGCGTCTGCATACAACTGGCTACCATACAGGACGGAAGTGCCGGCGTATTTACAGGATTATCCGGATTGTTGAAAACAGCACAGCTGGAAAACCCCGCGTTGATAACACAGATAGTTACTACAAATACCATCCTCAATGCACGCGACTGGGCGTCATTGCTAAATAAGGCTATAACTATACCGCAAACCTATATACGCTGGGAAAATAACACCCTGCTTGCCCAACAATGGAATGAGTTGACAGATACGCCAGCCATATCGATACCTTGGAAAAACAGAGGCGTATATCTGATCACTGGCGGTATCGGAGGACTAGGACTGATATTTGCGAACGCTATCGTTGCGGATGCAAAAGATACAACGCTCATACTCACTGGAAGGTCTGCATGCTCAGCAGAGAAAACCGCATGGTTGGAAAAGCTGCGCACAACCGGCGCTATAGTAGAATATCACCAGGCCGACATTACAGATGAAACAGCAGTGAAAGAACTGATCCGTCATATAATCGGCACTTACGGTAAATTGAATGGCGTACTACATAGCGCAGGTGTCATCAGGGATAACTTCATTATCCGTAAATCGGTAGAAGAATTCAACGAAGTACTTAGCCCGAAAGTAAAAGGGCTGACGGTCCTCGACGAAGCAACCCGCGACCTGCCGCTGGATATCTTCATTTGTTTCTCCTCCGTAGCAGCAATGGCTGGCAACGTCGGACAAGCGGACTATGCTTGCGGGAACGCATTTATGGATGCCTATGCTACCTATCGTAATAATCTGGTCGATAAGAAGGAAAGAAGTGGCTGGTCACTGGCGGTCAATTGGCCGTTGTGGGAACAAGGTGGTATGCAGATTGACGAAGCCACACTACAACAAATGCAGGAAGCTGGTTTATATCCACTGACGACAACTGCTGGCATACAGGCACTTTACCTCGCAATAGCAGCGCGTCGGTCCCAGGTAGCGGTATTAAATGGGGATAGACAACGGCTGCTCTCCTTGTTGCAGTCCTCTCCGGCAGACCACACCGCGCCACAAACAACCCCCATCATACCGCCACTGCTGGTGGAAAAAGTCCTGCATCAGCTCAAACTGTTATTGGGAAAACAGGTGAAACTGGAACCAGCCCGGATCGATGCAGAAGAACCACTGGAAAGTTATGGTATTGATTCGATCCTGATCACTCGCCTCAATCAACAACTGAGCGAAGTATTCGGTAACATTCCCAAAACACTGTTCTTTGAATATCAGACGCTGAAAGCTATCAGTGAATATTTCGTTGCTCATCACACAAATGCCTGCTTGCAATGGACAGGATTAGAGAACACAACAGCGCCTGTGCCATTGACTGCTCCCCTAAAAGACAGATTTGCCAGGTTACAGCAGAAAGCCCTGTTGAGCAATACAAGAGAACTAACTAATACCCCTGCTTCCCGCGAACCGATAGCTATCATCGGTATCAGCGGTAGATACCCGCAAGCCGATAACCTGGATGCCTTTTGGGAGAATCTCAAAGCAGGTAAAAACTGCATTACAGAGATACCACAGGAGCGTTGGTCTGTATCAGAATTTTATCACCCTGATCCGGAAGTGGCTGCTATGACAGGTAAAAGTTACAGCAAATGGGGTGGCTTTATAAATGACTATACGGCATTCGATCCGCTGTTCTTTAATATACCACCTCGTGAGGTGATCAACATGGACCCGCAAGAACGCTTGTTCATAGAAACCTGTTGGCAGGTACTGGAAGATGCAGGCTATACACGTGCACTATTGGGTAGCAAACATGATCATAGTGTAGGTGTATTCGCTGGCATCACCAAAACCGGCTTTGAATTATATGGCCCCGAATTATGGAGACAGGGAGAAAAACTGTTTCCTAATACCTCCTTCAGCTCAGTCGCTAACCGCATATCCTATCTGCTGAACCTCCAGGGGCCAAGCATGCCGGTAGATACCATGTGCTCTTCCTCATTGACAGCTATTCACGAAGCCTGCGAATATCTGTTAAGAGGCGACTGCGAATTGGCTATTGCTGGCGGCGTTAACCTCTATGTACATCCCACCAGTTATATTGGTCTTTGCTCCCAGCATATGCTGTCAACTAGCGATGAATGCCGGAGCTTCGGCGATGGCGGCGATGGATTTGTACCTGGTGAAGGGGTAGGCGCCGTGTTATTGAAACGATTGTCGCAGGCTGAAGCAGATGGAGATCATATCTATGCCGTTATCAAAGCGTCTGCGATCAATCATGGCGGAAAGACCAATGGTTATACAGTCCCCAATCCCGTTGCACAGGGCAACCTGATACGCAAAGTGCTGGATAAAGCCGGCTTATCCGCAAAAGCACTGAGTTATATTGAAGCCCATGGTACCGGAACCGCATTGGGAGATCCGATCGAAGTCGCCGGCCTGACACAGGCCTTCCGGCACGATACACAAGATGTACAGTATTGCGCGCTCGGTTCCGTGAAAAGTAATATCGGACACCTGGAAGCAGCCGCAGGGATCGCAGGACTGACCAAGATAGTACTCCAATTGAAACATAAACAACTGGCTCCCAGCCTCCACGCAGCCCGGCTGAATCCCAATATCGATTTCCCAGCTACCCCTTTTGTCGTACAACAACAATTGGGAGATTGGAATACACTTTCATACGAACACCAGGGAGCGTATAGGACCTACCCGCGGCTGGCCGGTCTCTCCTCCTTCGGCGCCGGTGGAGCAAATGCACACCTGATCGTGGAAGAGTACGTACCTGGGGAAATAATCCCAACAGCGATCGAAGCACCACTACCTGTTTTACTTTCTGCCCGCAATACGGCCAGGTTAAAAATACTGGCAGCAAACCTCCTGGCACATATAGACAACAAAGAGCTGACAGACAAAGAGCTACCGGCCATTGCCTACACCTTGCAAACAGGACGGGAAGCAATGGATGAGCGCCTCGCTATATTGGCGAAGCATATAGATGAACTCCGTAATGGATTGAGATCATTCCTGGATGAGGATACCTCCGCCGAAAATATATACACTGGCCAGGTCAGAAATAGTAAGGATACACTCACACTCTTCGCCACGGAAGAAATGCAGCAGGCCTTGAACCAATGGCTCGACCGTAAGAAATATCCACAACTGGTAGAAGCGTGGGTAAAAGGAGTAATGATCAACTGGCAACAATTGTATCGCCACGAACATCCCATACGTATCAGTTTGCCTACCTACCCGTTCGCACGCGATCGCTATTGGTTACCACCGCTGACAGGAGCAATGCCAACCGTAGCAGCAGCGGCAACTAACAGCGGCACAACAACCGCCGACAACACATTCCCCTTACCGACCCTCTTTATTGAAGAACAAACAAAGACCTTCGCAAAACCCATAGATATTGCCCTGAGTACACTTCAGGCTGTTAATGAAACATCGACTATGAATATGCCCGAATCATCCGCTCAACAGACCGTCCATATAGAGACAACACCGGCGATGCCACTTCCTGCTGCTGCGCCCGTTGCCAACGTCATCCCGCTGGATCAGCTGCGGGAAGAACTGCAATATAGTTTTGCCGAAGCTTTGATGATGCAACAGGAAGATGTAGAAATGGATAAAGGGTTCATGGATATGGGATTAGATTCCATCATTGGAGTAGACTGGATACGTGCTATCAATCGCCAATATGGAACAAACATCGCTGCTACCAAGGTATACGACTATCCCACCATCCGGGAGTTCGCCGTATTCCTGCAGAAAGAACTAAGCAAGATAAAACCCGCAACAACACCGGTGACAGAAGCGATTGCCACACCGGTTCGTCACACTGCCCCTCCGGTGCCCGTAGCATTGCCTCCCATGACAACAGCTATTCCGGTGGCGTCCGCTTTATCCCTGACGACCGGCGAATATGGGCTGGTGGTGAGTACCGTACACTCCCTGGATGAACTGCAGTTGCGCCCCTGGACACTCGCAGCTCCCACAGCCGGCGATGTCAAGATCAAAGTAAAAGCATCTGCCATCAACTACCCCGACACAATGTGCGCTAAAGGATTGTATCCGACCATGCCGGCTTATCCTTTTGTACCCGGATTTGAAGTAGCAGGGATTATCAGCGAAATAGGAGCAGAGGTAACAGACCTAAAGGTAGGGGATGAAGTAGTCGCCCTGACAGGTGCTGTCTTGGGTGGTCATGCTGGCTTCGTTAATGTACCCGCCGGCAACGTCGCACGCAAACCACGTAGTCTCTCCTTCGCAGAAGCCTGTAGCTTACCGGTAGTATTCGGCACCGTATACTATGCCTTCGAACTCGCCAGACTATCGCGCAATGAAAAAGTACTTATACATACAGCCACAGGTGGTTGCGGCCTCGTAGCCATACAACTGGCACAACTGGCCGGCGCTGAAATATACGCGACCTCCAGCAGAGAAGAGAAATTGCAGATACTAAGAGAGCTGGGAGTAAAACAGGCATTGAACTACAACGAAGCCTTCGATAAAGAGATACACCGGTTGACAAATAACGATGGTGTAGATGTAGTTCTCAATATGCTGTCTGGTGACGCCATCCAGAAAGGTCTGAACAGCCTTGCCGCAGGAGGACGATACCTCGAACTGGCCATACATGGTCTCAAAACAAGCGGAAAACTTGACCTGTCGGGATTATTGGAAAATCAGACTTTCCACAGCATCGACCTCCGCAAACTAAGCATGAGACATGGATTCGCGGCCCGCGAAATGCTCGAAATAATGGGTGATATGGCAGAACGTGGACAACTCGTACCAATCGTCTCCCGAATATATCCCATCGACCAGATAGGTGCTGCCCTGGCTTACGTAGACAAAGGCGCACACATCGGTAAAGTAGTGATCAGTCACGAAGCAACGACCATTGAAGACCGCACCGAAAAATGCATCGCCGACGTACTGGCACATAAAAAACGTAATAACAACCACAGCCGGCCCGTAGGGAAAAAACAAACAACTACTGCAACGGCAATGGCTGGCAGCTTCAATGAACCTATTGCTATTATCGGCAGAAGTGGACAGTTCCCCCAGTCTGATAACCTGGATATCTACTGGGAAAATCTCAGGAAAGGACAAAGCTGCATCACCGAAATACCGGCAGATCGCTGGCCGGCAGACATGTTCTATGATGAAGATCCACTGGTGCCAGGCAAAACCAATTGCAAATGGATGGGTGCCCTGGAAAACGCGGATAAATTCGATCCTTTATTCTTTAACATCTCACCGGCAGAAGCTGCACAAATGGACCCGCAACAACGGTTGTTCCTCGAAAACTGCTGGCGTTGCATAGAAGATGCAGGTATACGCCCCGCTGCCTTATCCGGTAGCCGTACCGGCGTATTCGTAGGGTGCGCAACCGGCGACTACGGCCAGGGATTAGATAGCCAACACCTGAGCGCACAGGGACTGATAGGCGGCACCATGTCTATACTGAGCGCCCGTATCTCCTACCTGCTCAACCTGAAAGGACCTTGCCTCGCAATAGATACCGCCTGCTCTTCTACTTTGGTAGCTATCGCAGATGCCTGCAACAGCCTCTTACTGGGAGCCAGTGACCTGGCACTGGCAGGTGGCGTATGCATCATGGCCGGCCCTCTCACCCATATCCTGACCAGCAAAGCTGGCATGCTCTCCGCTACAGGTAAGTGTTATACCTTCGATAGCAAAGCCGATGGCTTTGTACCTGGAGAAGGAGTAGGCGTTGTATTGCTGAAACGACTGAGCGATGCGGAAAGAGATGGAGACCACATATATGGTGTCATCAAAGGATGGGGCGTCAATCAGGATGGTAAAACAAATGGTATCACAGCCCCTAGCGTACTCTCCCAGATATCGTTGGAAAAAGAGGTCTATGAACGTTTCCATATCGACCCCTCAACGATCACAATGGTAGAAGCACATGGCACCGCGACCAAACTGGGCGATCCCATCGAAGTAGAAGCCCTCACTACCGCCTTCCGGGAATATACTTCCGGCAATAGCTACTGTGCATTAGGATCCGTAAAAAGCAATATCGGACACATGCTCACCGCTGCAGGAGCTGGCAGCATCATGAAGGTCCTGCTATCCCTCCAACACCAGGAAATCCCACCTACTATTAACTTCGAACATCTCAACGAACATATTGACCTCACCGATAGCCCTTTCTTTGTAAACACATCATTGCGCAAATGGGAAGTACCCAATGGTACCCCCAGACGTGCCGCCGTCAGCTCCTTTGGCTTTAGCGGCACCAATGCTCACCTCGTCATCGAAGAATATACAGCCACAGCAGCACCAGCACATCACTCAGGTCCACTTAACGACCTGTTCCTGTTGTCTGCCAGAACAGAAGAACGGTTACAGGCATACGCTGCCAGCCTGCGCGACTTCTTACTGGGCAATAATACCGCCCGCCTCGCAGATATCGCATACACCTTGCAGGTGGGCCGTAACCCCATGACCCATCGCCTGGCAGTCATCGCAGACACAAAAGAAAAACTCTTGCTGGCAGTAAACAACTACCTGGCAGGAAAGACAGCGGGCTGGACCAGCGGACAGGTCAAAAAGGGGAAAGAAGGAGTAGGCATGCTCGAAGGAGATGAAGATGTAATGACCCTCGTCGAGACCTGGATACAAAAACAGAAATTCAAAAAAGTAGCCGACCTCTGGGTAAAAGGCCTGGAAGTAAACTGGGAACAACTGCATGGAGACCGCCATCCCCAAAGGATCAGTATCCCCACTTATCCCTTCGCAAGAGATACCTATTGGGCCAACGATGTCGTATTACTATCCGGCAAACAAACAACCCCACCCAAAACTTTACCGGGAAAGATATGGGGCACCGTAGTAGAAAAACAGGATATCGGCAATGCTATACTGGATATCACTTTATATGACCAGGACAGAAATGTACAGGCACACTTTAGTGACGTACATTTTATAGCACATACAGACGAAATTTCCCAAAAGGCAGAAACACTTTTATTGCAGCCTTACTGGGAAGAAAAAAACAATACCGTAACACCGACTGCACTACCCGCACATCACTGGATATTACTGGTAGAACCGGCTGCAGGAATAGAAAATATATTGAAACAAACATTCCCGCAAGCGCAGATCATCGCCTGGCAGTCCGAAACACCCTACATACAGGATCGCTTCACTGCATATGCAACGGACCTGTTCGAACACATACAACAAATACTGAAAGATAAATCCATTCCGTCAGCCGCGCTGCAGCTAATACATGCAGATACAGCAGAGGTATCACTATTCAGTGGCTTGTTAGGCATACTGAAAACAGCCCGCCTCGAAAGTTCCAGGATACAGGGCGGCTTCATTACTATAGACGATTGGAGCAATACGGCAACACTCATCACCGCAGTAAAGGATAACCTCGTGCTGGATGGCAACCACGTGAAATATCACAAGGGACAACGATGGCTGGAAAACTGGCATCCTGTCGATGCCGGTATTACAAATAACATACCCTGGAAAACCAATGGCGTATACCTCATCACAGGAGGTGCCGGCGGTCTAGGCTTATTATTGGCTGGCGAAATAGCCGCCCATAGCCCTGTTACACTTATACTGACGGGTCGTTCACAAAAGGGAGCTGAAAAAGAACAGGTATTCGCCAGCCTCAGACAAGCAGGTGCAATCATCGATTATCAACAAACGGATATTACCAAAGAGGCCGATGTAAAAGCACTCTTTAACCATATCACCAGCTCCTACGGAAAACTCAATGGTATCATTCACAGTGCAGGAGTGATCCTCGACGATTTTATACTTCGTAAAACAACGGACTCCCTGCAGCAGGTAATGGCACCCAAAGTACATGGACTGGTATACCTGGATGAAGCGTCCAGGACACAGCCACTGGATTGGCTGAT
This sequence comes from Chitinophaga pendula, assembly GCF_020386615.1. NCBI lineage: Bacteria > Pseudomonadati > Bacteroidota > Chitinophagia > Chitinophagales > Chitinophagaceae > Chitinophaga > Chitinophaga pendula. The sequence goes on along the minus strand of NZ_CP077769.1, from coordinate 2,802,995 downwards.
CTGCCTCTCTTCTATAGCAGCCGTAACAGGAAATCCCGGACAGGCAGACTACGCCGCCGCCAATGCTTTCATGGATGCCTATGCCACCTACCGCAATGAAGAAGTCGCAAAAGGAAAGGCATATGGACATACCTTTTCCGTAAACTGGCCATTGTGGGCCGCCGGTGGTATGCAGGTAGATGAGGCAACCGCACAACACCTGGCCAATATGGGCATGCAGCCCCTCGAAACAACAGCTGGTATCCAGGCTCTGTATGCAAGACTGAATACTCCTGCAGCAAGAACCTTGGTATTATATGGCGACAGACAGCAACTGACCTCGCAGTTCGCACAACAAACCACAGCTGACGAACCAGAAACCACCTCCCTTACCACATCAACAGATATCACCGGGCTTAAAGAGAGAGTGATATTGGCATTGAAGAAAACATTGGCAAAACATATACAACTGGATGCCGTAAAGATCGATGCCGAAGAAGCACTGGAAAGTTATGGCATCGACTCTATACTCATTACACGGCTGAACCAGGAATTGTCAGCCGTATTCGGACAGATAGGCAAAACGCTCTTTTTTGAATACCAGACACTGGATGCCCTCGCCCAATATTTTACAACACATCACCCGACCGCTTGTCTGAAATGGACGGGACAGCAAAAACCAAATACACATGGCAAAACCATCGCCAATCCATCCACATATACCCGGACTTTTAAAACGCCGGCCATACGTACCGCACCGGTTCATAACAGCCTCCCATCACAGCCGCCCGTTACAGCACCCATCGCTATTATCGGTATAAGCGGCAGGTACCCGCAGGCCGATGATCTGGAGAAATATTGGGAAGGGCTGGCAGCAGGCCGCAACAGCATCCGTGAAATACCGGCTGAAAGATGGCCGCTGGAAGGATTCTATGAAGCCGATATAGACAAAGCAGTTGAACAGGGCAAAAGTTATAGCAAATGGGGCGGTTTCCTGGATCACTTTGCCGACTTTGATCCGCAGTTTTTTCAGATATCTCCGCGTGAAGCCCTGAACATGGACCCCCAGGAAAGACTTTTCATCGAAAGCTGCTGGCAGGTATTGGAAGATGCCGGCTACACAAAAACACTTATAGCCACTCAACACCAGCACAGGGTAGGCGTTTTCGCAGGCATCACCAAAACCGGTTTTGAACTGTATGGCCCCGCATTATGGCAACAGGGTACCAAAGTATTCCCGCATACTTCCTTCAGCTCCGTGGCAAACAGGATATCATACCTGCTCAACCTGCAAGGCCCCAGCATGCCGATAGATACCATGTGTTCATCCTCTCTGACTGCCGTCCATGAAGCGTGCGAACATCTCCTGAGAAACGAATGCGAACTGGCAATAGCTGGGGGCGTCAACCTGTATGTACACCCCGCCAGCTACATCGGGCTTTGCTCACAGCGAATGCTCTCCGCCAGCGGCAACTGCCGCAGCTTCGGCGAAGGAGGAGATGGTTTCGTGCCGGGAGAAGGCGTAGGTACCGTACTGCTGAAAAGATTATCACAGGCAGAAGCCGATGGAGATCACATCTATGCCGTAATAAGAGCTACAGGCATCAACCATGGTGGTAAAACCAATGGCTATACAGTACCCAACCCCATAGCACAGGGCAACCTGATCCGGCACACACTGGATAAAGCAAACGTAAACGCCCGTACCATCAGTTTTATAGAAGCACATGGTACCGGCACCGTATTAGGCGATCCTATAGAAATAAGTGGCCTGACACAAGCCTTTACAAAAGATACTTCCGACAAAGGATTCTGTGCCATCAGCACCGTAAAAAGTAATATAGGCCACCTGGAAGCTGCTGCCGGAATCGCCGGATTGACAAAGATCGTCCTGCAGTTGCAACATCAACAGTTGGTCCCTAGCCTACATGCCGCCGTCTTAAATCCCAACATCGATTTTGAAAATAGTCCTTTCAATGTTCAACAGCAGCTCACTCATTGGCAGCGCCCCGTAGTGAACATTGATGGCCAGGAAAGAGAATACCCAAGACTGGCAGGGCTTTCATCCTTCGGCGCCGGTGGCGCTAACGCCCACGTAATCGTAGAGGAATACATCCCTCCGACACAACCGGTCTCAGAGATCGGCGCGCCACAGATAATAGTCCTCTCCGCTAAAGAGCCTGTTGCTTTACTGCAATATGCAGCTGCACTCAAAACACATCTGCAACAACGTACAGATGAGGAACTGCCTGCAATCGCCTATACCTTACAAACAGGACGGGAGGCAATGGAAGAAAGACTGGCCATCGTCACAACGACGATCAGTGATCTCAGCGCCCGCCTGGCAGCACTACTGGCTGGCGAAACAATAATAGAAGATGTATACCGTGGACAGGTCAAAAATAATAAGGAAACACTTAGCGTATTTGCGGACGAAGAACTACAGGAAGCCATCGAAAAATGGCTGGAAAAAGGTAAACTGGGCAAACTGACGGAACTGTGGGTAAAAGGATTGCCTTTTGACTGGAAACGCCTATATACCGTTATCCCCAACCGCACTTCCTTACCTACCTATCCCTTTGCCCACGAACGATACTGGTTTTCCCTTACACCGGCACCCCTGGTAACAACGCCTGCACCTGTCATCACCCGGGAACCAAGCATAGCCGGCGACAAACCTGCCGGAATTGCATTGAGCGCACCTGCACCGATAGCCGTTGAGGTAAGAACACCGGAGTATACAATAACAGCAACCACACAGTTGCCGGCTGTTACAGTGCCCGTACAGACGGTTTATCCGGTAACCAACCTGCAACAGGAACTGTCAGATAGCCTGGCAGAAGTACTGCTGCTGACAGCAGAAAAGATAGATATCGATAAGAACTTTGTCGAAATGGGACTGGACTCCATTGTAGGCGTTGAATGGGTACGTACCATTAACCAGCGTTACAATATAGCTATCCCCGCGACCAGAGTGTATGACTATCCGACGATCCGGGAACTGGCTTCCTTGTTACAGGGCTTGGTATCAACTGTATCACCGGCGATACCGTTTGCTCCCGTGCAAGCGGCAGCCTCCATATCCGCGAATACAGCGACATTACGTCAGCAACTCAGGGAAAGTTTTGCTGCATTGCTCTATCTGCCGGTAGAGAATGTGGATACCGATAAGAACTTTGTAGAAATGGGACTGGATTCTATCGTAGGCGTAGAATGGATCCGTCTCATCAACAAACAATATAATACGGCCATCACCGCTACTAAAGTTTACGACTATCCCACCATCAACGAGCTGACCGCCTACCTGACCACGCAAATTACCGGAGAACTGCAGCCTGTGGCGATCTCCTCGGCAGCCACCTTACCTGCGCAGGATACCCCGGCCAAGATCAATTTGGGGTATGCACCCATACAACCTGTAGATGCCCCCTCCGCAGGCAAAGGACTCGTTATTACGAACGTACATACCCTCTCGGAAATATCCTGGCAGGATTGGAAGGTACCGGCGCCCGCACCTGGCGAAGTCACCATACAGGTGATCGCCTCTGCCATCAATTTCCCGGATACCATGTGCATACGGGGATTGTATCCTACAATGCCGGCATATCCTTTTGTACCGGGATTTGAAGTAGCCGGTATCGTTATAGCAGTCGGCGCAGGCGTAACAGATCTCAACCCCGGCGATGAAGTAGTGGCACTCACCGGTGATCAGCTGGGTGGACATGCGACCGTCGTAAATGTCAAAGCAGACAACACCGCCCTCAAACCGGTTAACCTGTCCTTCGAAGAAGTGTGTACACTTCCCGTAGTATTTGGGACCGTGTATTATGCCTTTGAACTCGGAAAACTCAAAGCAAACGACAAACTGCTGATCCACACCGCCACCGGTGGCTGCGGCCTGATGGCCCTCCAGCTGGCACAATTACAGGGTGCTGACGTGTATGCCAGTTCCAGCCGCGAAGAGAAACTAGCCCTATTAAGACAACTGGATGTAAAGTATGCTTTTAATTACATGGGTGCTTTCGATAAAGAGATTCGCTCCGTCACCAATGGAAAAGGAGTCGACATCGTATTGAACATGCTGTCCGGTGAACATATCCAGAAAGGTTTGAACAGCCTCGCTGCCGGCGGCAGATACCTGGAACTCGCCGTACATGGACTAAAGACCAGCGGCAAATTGGACCTTTCTGCTCTATTGGAAAATCAAACCATACATAGTATAGACCTCCGTCGCATGAGCCTGCAGGAAGGTGCAACAGCAAAGGATATGTTGAACCTCATGCGCACCATGGCAGAGAATGGACAGATAGTATCTATCCTCTCCCGCGTATATCCGGCACAGGAAGCAACGGCAGCCCTGGCATATGTGGACAAAGGAAGTCATATAGGGAAAATAGTGATCAGCCACCGGGCAACAGAAATACAGGATTACCAGGACAAATGCCTGTCAGCAATCCGCGACCATAAACACCGGCATGCAGCCAAACGGGGAACAACCATTCCGTCACAATTAAAACAGCCTGCTGCCGCCAGTATAGAAAGGGAAGAAGCCATTGCCATCGTCGGGATGAGCGGACAGTTCCCCCGGGCGGCTAACCTCGATCTGTATTGGGATAACCTCAAACAGGGAAAAGATTGCGTAACAGAAGTACCTGGAGAAAGATGGTCAACCGATGCGTTTTATGATGCCGATATCACCGCACCAGGAAAAACAGTCAGCAAATGGATGGGATGGCTGGAAGATGCCGATAAATTTGATCCGCTGTTCTTTAGCATCTCACCGGCAGAAGCAGAATTAATGGACCCGCAGCAACGCCTCTTCCTCGAAAATTGCTGGAGTTGTATCGAAGATGCAGGCATCCGTCCTGGTGCCCTATCAGGAACCCGTACAGGCGTATACGTGGGCTGTGCCCCCGGCGACTACGGACAGGGAATGGCAAGCGAAGGCCTCAGTGCACAAGGACTGACCGGCGGCGCTACCTCCATACTGAGCGCACGTATATCTTACTTGCTCAACTTAAAAGGACCTTGCCTGGCTATCGATACCGCTTGTTCTTCTACATTGGTAGCCATCGCAGAAGCATGCAACAGCCTGGTACTGGGTGGTTGCGACCTGGCACTGGCAGGTGGCGTCTGCGTATTGGCAGGTCCACTGACGCATATACTGACCAGCAAATCAGGTATGTTATCCCCGACAGGTCGCTGTCATACCTTTGATGGTAAAGCGGATGGATTTGTACCTGGCGAAGGGGTAGGAGTGGTGTTACTCAAACGGCTGAAAGATGCAGAGAAAGATGGTGATGATATTTACGGCGTCATCCGCGGCTGGGGCATCAATCAGGATGGTAAAACCAATGGTATCACCGCCCCCAGCGTAAGGTCCCAAACAGAATTGGAACAATATGTATACGATAGGTTTAAGATCGACCCGGCAACCATTACCATGATAGAAGCCCATGGCACCGGTACACAACTGGGAGATCCCATAGAAGTCGAAGCGCTCGTCAATGCATTCAGAAAATATACAGATCGTCAGCAATACTGTGCCCTGGGTGCCTCCAAAAGTAATGTAGGACATCTGCTTACCGCCGCCGGCGCAGCCAGCGTAATAAAGGTCTTGCTCTCATTACAACATCGGGAATTACCGCCAAGTATCAACTTTCAACAGCTGAATCAACATATTCAACTGGATGGTACACCGTTTTATGTAAATACTGCATTGAAGTCATGGGAGACTACACCGGGCATCCCCAGACGGGCAGCCATCAGCGCATTTGGTTTCAGTGGCACAAACGCTCACCTCGTAATAGAAGAACATACACCTGCCCGGGTAAATACCGCACTACCTGCCACTCCCGCATTGTTCGTGCTCTCCGCCAAAGAAGAAGAACGACTCCTCGACTATGCCAGCCGTTTAGCGCAATATCTGCAGACCGATACAAGCATATCCCTAACCGACATCGCCTACACCTTGCAAACAGGCAGGGATGCTATGTCCTGTCGCTTAGCCTTTGTAGCAGATACCAGGGCTGCCGCTATCACAGCACTTAACCAATACACTGCTGGTACACCGTCCACCACTCCATACACAGGAAAAGTGAAGAAAACTGGCGACGAACAGGAAATATACTCGCTGCAGAAAAATGGTAAGGACCTGGATGCCTTGGCCGCAGCTTGGGTAAACGGAAAAATAATACCCTGGGAAGGACTATATGATACCGTCCTGCCTAAAAAAGCACATATCCCGACTTACCCGTTTGCCCGTGACCGGTATTGGCTCAGCCAGGCGGTTACACTCATGCAAGCACCTATCATACCAGCAGCAGCAAAAAATATATCACCCTTACAGGAAGATATACATGTTTTTCAGGAGCAATGGGTAATAAACAACGATATAATAGAACAGCTTCCTGTGGACACCTTCGGTACACTTATCTGTTTTGCAAACGAATCAGCTACCCGGAATGCCCTCGAAGAAGCACTCTATGCCAGAGGGATCGACGCATCCCTGTATTATGTAGTCATCGCCGATACCTATAAGCAGGATGGGAATACCTTCCATATCAACCCGGCCAGTAAGGAACAATATGATCGCGTACTGCATACGATCCATGAAATACAGGGACAATGCGCGCTGCTATACCTGTGGGCTTTCGAAGATGAGAAATGGCTGAACGTTCCGGCCAATATAGTACACCTGCTCCAGGGGATCGCTGCCGCTCAACAAACTGTGGCTCGCGTACTACTCGCCGGACAAGCCCCGGCAGACAGCCTGGCGCAGTGCTATATAGATGCCTGGATAGGGTTCGAACGTTCCCTCGGCTTGATATTGCCGGACACTAAGATCATCGTGACCAACCTTCAGGAAATAACCGGTCTGTCACAATTACCCTTATTGCTGACCACACTATTGGCACGCGAAGCAACAAACAACAGGTATACAGCCAGTCAACGATATACACGGAGTATCGCTCCGGTTGCTTTACAGGCAGCAAATACCCCTCTGGTAACAGGGGGGACCTATCTTATCACAGGTGGCGCAGGCGGAATAGGCTTTCACTTTGCGAAAGACTGGGCGCGCCGGTTCAAAGTAAACCTAATATTGAATGGACGTTCCCCACTGAATGAAGCACGCCGCCAGCAACTGACAGAGCTGGAAAGGCTGGGTAGCCAGGTATTATACATCAGCGCAGATGTGACAGATCGGGTAGCCATGAAAGAAGGACTAATCTCCGCCAGGGAAAAATTCGGCCAATTAAATGGCGTATTACATGCCGCTGGAATAAGTGGATCAGTGCCGCTTCCCTACAACTCCATAGACAACTTTGAAAGAGTATTGTCACCCAAAATAAAGGGTACACTGATACTAGAAGAATTACTGCAGGAGGTGTACGGCCATACAAACCCGTCACTGATGATCTACTGCGCTTCCTCCTCAGCCGTCATTGGGGACTTCGGTGGCTGCGATTATGCAGTAGCCAATCGTTTTCAACAGGCATATGCACATTATCGTCAACAAAACATACCCGGCAAAACATGCGTCATCAACTGGCCCTTATGGCAGGAGGGAGGCATGCAGCTGAATATAGATGGTAGCACACAACTGTACTTGCAATCCAGCGGACAGCGATTACTGGGCACAGCAGAAGCACTGGAGATATTCGATCGCCTGGTAGCACAAACCGGCGTTCAATACTTGGTGATCCCCGGCGATAAAGAACGGATACAGCGTTTCCTGCAGGCAGCTACAAAACCAACTACCTGGGAAACAAGTACGATCGTAGACGTTACACCGGTACAAGCAACGCCGGCAACAACCGATCTCACCGGCCAGGTCATAACAGACCTTAAATCGCATATCAGCTTGTTATCCAAGATACCTGTGCATAAACTCGATGTGGAAATGAACCTGGCGGACTTCGGTTTTGATTCTATCAACCTCGCGACACTGGCCAGAAACCTGACAGCCCACTTTGGTTGGTCGATCACACCGGCAGTATTTTTCGGATATACTACCATAGAAAAACTTGCACAATATTTTGTAACAAACCATCTGCCGGCATTACAACAACGTTACGGCAGCTCCGGACAGGAACCGGTCAGGAACGGTGAACTGATAATGATGCCCGCCGATAAAGAAAAGCAGGTACAACCGGTACAAAAACATACAACGAAAGATTGGCAGCCGCATACCGAGCCGATCGCTATTATTGGCATGAGCGGCCGCTTCCCGCAATCCCGTAACATCGATGAATTATGGGAGCTCCTTGCCAACGCAAAGAGTGGCGTAACAGAAGTACCCGCCGAACGTTTTGACTGGCAACGACTATATGGCGATCCGCTGAAAGAACCAGGAAAGACCAATTGCAAATGGCTGGGGGCCATCCCCGGTGTAAGGGAATTCGATCCCTTGTTCTTCGAAATATCTCCGCGCGAAGCAGCTACCATGGATCCCCGTCAGCGCTTGCTGCTACAGGAAGCTTGGAACGCCCTGGAAGATGCAGGATATGGACCAGCGCAGATCAAAAATGCGATAATGGGCATGTTTGTGGGGGTAGAAGATGGAGATTATGCCCTACTGGCAAAAGAACAAGGCAGCGTAACGGCTAACCACAACGCCATCCTCGCTGCTAGGTTAGCCTACTTCCTCAATTTCAATGGCCCTGTCATGGCTATCAATACCGCTTGCTCATCCGGCCTGGTAGCCGCACATCAGGCTTGCAGCAGCTTACGCAACAGGGAGTGTGATGCAGCGATCGCCGCGGGCGTAAATCTGTTGCTCACAGCAGAAGGATTTGTAGGAATGGGGCAAGCAGGAATGCTCTCACCCGATGGTACCTGCTATGCATTTGATAAACGGGCGAACGGTTTGGTCCCGGGTGAAGCTGTCACCGCAGTAGTACTAAAAAGATTAAGCGACGCAGAAAAAGATGGAGATCCTATTTATGCAGTGATAAAAGGCAGCGGGATCAACTACGATGGGAAAAGCAATGGGATCACTGCGCCAAATAGCAGTGCACAGGCAGCTCTCTTGCAATCAATCTATTCACAATATGATATAAATCCTGAAAATATAACGTATATTGTAACCCATGGCACTGGCACCCGTCTGGGAGATCCCGTAGAAATACAAGCCCTGGATGAAGCCTTTAAACGTTATACCCAAAAGCAGGGATACTGCGCATTAACCTCTGCCAAAAGTAACCTGGGCCACAGCTTTGCCGCCTCAGGTCTCGTCAGTCTCATCAGCCTTGTGCAAGCCATGCGCAATGAGACAATACCGGCAAGCCTGCATTGTGAGCAGGAGAGTGATTACATAGATTGGGTAAATAGCTGCTTCTTCGTCAACCGGGAGCGCCGTAACTGGACTCGTACGGATGACAACGAACTGATGGGCGCCGTTAGCGCTTTCGGTATGAGTGGGACAAACGCACATCTGGTCGTGGAAAGTTATACCGCACCAGTAAAAGTCATACCCACACCGGCTGCCTGCCTGCTGGTACTGTCCGCAAAAACAGCCGCCGCCCTGCAGGAACGCATAGCCAACCTGGTAACAGTACTCGAAAGTGGTAACATGGACTTAACAGCGTTAAGCCATACACTGCAAAACGGTCGCTATCATTTCCGCTATCGTTGCAGCTGGATTGCCACCGATATAACATCCGCACTGGATGGTCTCAAAGCTATTCAAACGGGCGCCCAGACACCGCAGATAGCCACCGGCACAGTACCCCTGGTATTCACTGCCCAGCCAATGCTGCAGAAATATGTCAACGATCTACTGGACCAGAGCACAACAAAAAAAGGTGATCACAACGCATTCCGGGAAATACTGGAAGGCTTAGGTACACTGTTCTGCCAGGGATATGATATCAACTGGACGCGTTTGCAACCAGAAAACATAAATACACCGCGACTGCATCTGCCCGTATATCCTTTCGCAAGGACCCACTACTGGGTGGCAGAAGAACAACCTACCGCAGTAAAAGCGACCCCGATGACTGTGACTACAGCCGGCAACGCCGTGCCCGAAATGTCCTACGAACAGCTACTGGACGCTGTATTAGAGGATGCCATCAGTATCGATAATGCTATTAGTAAGATCATAAATAACTAATTGAAAATACCCGCAACACTACACCGCATCTGCTAACGATGTTAAAACCCATGCCCCGCGGTGTAGGTAACCCCTTATTTACTGACTGCTATCAATAAATTTTTCAATGACCCTTCCCAAAAAGGGCATTGAAAGACCAATGCCCGCTTGACCCGATTCAATCCGTTGTATTCAACTATTTTATGAAACCAGCACCCCGAGATATGAAAGAGACCCTGAGCGCACAACTACAACACATTTTACAGGAAATGAGGAATAACAGGCTGTCAAAAACAGCCGCAATGGAACAGATACAACGACTGAAAGAAGAGATGGCCCGTCTGAATACTACAGAAACATCCTCTTCTGTTCCGGCAGCATCTCCCTTACCTGTAAATGGTTTACCCCCGGTAGCCACCAACGGCCACCATAGCGAGGAGCAACAAAAGGTCATTCAACTACATCTTCCCGCAGCAAATACACTGCACCAGGATACTGATATTACGACCCCGCCGGTAATCGCCCTCACAGGAGCAATGCCCGCCATACCTGATACCCCCGCACTACCGCCTTTCAGCAATGAAATGCCTCCCCCTCCAATATCACGGCAGCTGGATACCATCACCTTACATCAATCATTGCAGGACTCCCTGGCTGCCGCATTATGTATTTCAGTGAATGAAATAGATATAGATCGCAATTTTATTGAATTAGGCCTAGACTCAATTGTAGGGGTAGAATGGGTACGGGTAGTCAATCAGCAATACAATATCAACATATCAGCCACTCGCGTATACGACTATCCCACCATTCGCGAATTCGCTGTAATGCTTCAAGAGGAAGTATCACAACAACCAGGTATACCCCATGTACCCAAAGAGATACCCATAGTTCCGCCTGTTCATAATGTCCCGGCAGCAATAAAACAGCGTGCAGCAGCTACCATAGATATTAATAGCCTTTACGAAGAACTACGCACCAGCCTGGCAGCTATATTATGCCTGGAAGAATCCGCTATAGAAATGGAGCGCAACTTCATTGAACTAGGATTGGATTCTATCGTTGGCGTAGAATGGGTGAGAATGCTCAATCAGCAATATCATACTAACATCGCAGCCACCCGCGTATATGACTATCCAACTATAAAAGAATTTGCGGCATTCCTGGCAGAAGAACTGGATGCCATTACTCCTACCGAAGTAGTAACAGTCGCTTACGAAGTAAATGCCGTAACTGAATATACTTCACCTCCCAAACCGGCAACTCCTATCGCCACACCGGCAGAACTTCCCGCTGCTCCCTACGGACTGGTCATATCCTCTGTCCATCAATTAGACGAAGTAAGCCTTCGTAACTGGCAGGTAGCGCCACCGGCAGCAGGAGAGATCACCATCGCTGTGAAAGCTTCCGCCGTCAACTTCCCTGATACCATGTGTGTCAAAGGCCTGTATCCCACCATGCCGCCTTATCCCTTTGTACCGGGTTTTGAAGCGGCAGGAGTAGTACATGCCATAGGGGAAGGTGTCACCGACTTCAAACTGGGAGATGCCGTGATCGTAATGGCTGGCAGACAGCTCGGAGGACATGCCAGCTTCATGACCGTACCTGCCGGCAATGCAGTAAGAAAACCGGCTAACTTCTCATTCGAAGAAGCCTGTAGCCTGCCGGTAGTATTCGGCACCGTATATTATGCCTTCGAACTGGGACGACTCCAGGAAGGAGAGAAAATATTAATACACACTGCTACCGGTGGCTGTGGCCTGATCGCATGGCAATTGGCTAACCTCAAAGGATGTAGCATATATGCCACCTCGAGCAGAACGGCCAAGCTAGATGTTCTTCGACGATTAGGCGTTGAAAGTGCCATTAACTACCAGGGCGCATTCGATAAAGACATCCGCCAACTAACAGGGGGCAACGGAGTAGATGTAGTACTAAATATGCTGTCAGGAGAAGCCATACAAAAAGGCCTCAACAGCCTGGGGGCAGGTGGCCGATACCTGGAACTGGCAGTACATGGGCTGAAGACCAGCCCCAAACTGGACCTGTCCAGGTTGCTGGAAAATCAGACCATTCATAGCATTGACCTGCGTAAGCTGAGCTTCCGGCATGGTGCAGCAGGCAGGCAACTCCTGGAAGTAATGGTGGCAATGGCAGAAGCCGGACAGATCGTACCCATCGTAAGCAGGATTTATCCGGTACACCAGATCAATGATGCATTGAAATATGTAGATAAGGGAGAACATATCGGTAAAGTGGTCATCAGCCACACCGCAACAGCCATGGAAGATTGCCTGGAACAGTGTATCACCCGCCTGCAGCAACAAAAAAGAGATAGTATACATGCCAGACCGCTGGCCGTGCATCAACTACCTCCTGCCACAACCGGCCCGCTGGCATATGAAGCGGAAGGCATCGCCGTGATTGGGATGAGCGGCCAGTTCCCTCAATCCCCCTCACTGGATGTTTATTGGAAAAATCTCCGGGAAGGAAAGGACTGTATCACAGAGGTGCCGCCAGAAAGATGGGCAGCAGAGCAGTTCTATGACGAAGATCCCACCGCAGTAGGCAAGTCCAACAGTAAATGGATGGGCACATTAGAGGACGTGGACAAATTCGATCCCTTGTTCTTTAACATCTCTCCGGTAGAGGCCGAATTAATGGACCCGCAGCAACGGTTATTCCTTGAAAACTGCTGGCGTTGTATCGAAGATGCTGGCATGCGCCCCTCCGCATTATCAGGTACGCGTTGCGGGGTATTCGCAGGCGTAGCCGCCGGAGATTACGGCCAGGGCCTCGATGCACAAGGACTAAGCGCACAGGGACTCACCGGTGGGGCTACATCAATATTAAGTGCGCGGATCTCGTATCTCCTGAATCTCAAAGGTCCATGCCTCGCAATAGAGACCGCCTGCTCCTCCGCATTGGTCGCCATGGCCGCCGCCTGCGACAGCCTGGTGCTGGGAAGAAGTGACCTGGCACTGGCGGGTGGTGTCTGCGTAATTGCCACCCCCATCATGCACATCCTTACCACCAAAGCAGGAATGTTATCGCCTACCGGGCATTGCTATACGTTCGACGGACGGGCCGATGGCTTCGTGCCGGGAGAAGGGGTAGGAGTAGTGCTGTTAAAACGACTCAGCGATGCAGAAAGGGATGGCGATCATATCTATGGCGTTATCCGCGGCTGGGGCATCAACCAGGATGGAAAGACCAATGGCATTACCGCTCCCAGCGTAAAGTCGCAGACCGCATTGGAACAAGAAGTATATCAGCATTTTAATATAGACCCGGCTACCATCACCATGGTGGAAGCCCACGGTACAGGTACAAAATTGGGAGACCCCATAGAAATCGAAGCATTGACAGCCGCATTCCGTAAGCATACCCGTGCGCAACAATTTTGTGCCATAGGGTCAGTAAAAACAAATATCGGACATGCGCTGACAGCCGCCGGAGCAGCAAGTATGCTGAAAACATTACTGGCAATCCGTCATCAGGAAATACCGCCTTCTTTACACTTTGATACCCTCAATGAACATATACGCCTGGAAGGTAGCCCCTTCTATGTAAATACTTCCTTGCAAAATTGGCAGACTCCGGCAGGCATCCCCCGTCGGGCGGCTGTCAGCTCCTTCGGTTTCAGCGGTACCAACGCGCACTTTGTAGTAGAAGAGTATAAACCAGCGATCCCGCCGCAATCCGTCGAAAACAACCATCCGCTTTCCTCCTTTTTTGTATTGTCAGCAAAAAATAGAGATCGGCTGGAAGCATATGCCGCTACCCTGAAACAATGGTTGCTGGATAAACCCGAAGCAGACCTCACCGCCCTCGCACATACATTGCAGACAGGACGCGAAGCAATGGAACACCGGCTCGCAATCGTAGCCACCTCCGCACAGACACTGATTGCCGGACTCGAACTATTCCTAGGGGGCAAAACAAGTAGCACGGTACAGTGCAATCAGGTCAAAAAGAATCGCGAACAGGTCACCGAACTGGAAGGTGATGAAGAAGCATTGGCACTGGTTAATACTTGGCTGAAGAAAGGAAAACTCAATAAGCTGGCGGGCCTGTGGACAAAAGGTGTAGCCATTCAATGGGAACAACTCTACGGTACCGATTCCCCCAAAAAGATACCGGTACCTACCTATCCGTTTGCCCGCGAACGCTACTGGCTAAACGCCGCACCTGCCAATAACCCACAACCTGCAACATTCGGCCCCGCCGGTGGATCTCATCACTTACACCCCCTCTTACATCATAACATCACTACACTCGAAGAACAAAAATTCTCATCCATATTTACAGGTAAAGAACCTTTCTTCGAACCACAAACAAGTACGTTGCCTGCCGGCTGCCTGCTGGAAATGGGCATACAAGCCGTCCTGCATGCTGGCATCACCTGGACTACAAACACCTATATCCGCTTACAACAGGTACAATGGGGTCCACCACTACAGGTAAACAACAATAGCCGCCTCCTTTATACAACCGTTTATCCACTGGCAACCGGAGGATTTGGATTTGATATCTATGAGGTAGCAGGGATCGAAACAATAGTATACTGCCAGGGAGAGCTCTACCTGAAAGAAATCAGGACCGCCGGAGAAAATGTAGATAAACTGCCGCCCCGGCAGAACATCGAAAGCGGAGAGCAGTATGTCCTCCATCCGGAATGGAGCAAAGGAATGGGGCAGCAAGAGCATAATAGTACAGATACATACCAGTTCTCTACGCTGAATACCTGCGATATTTATGCTCCTGTTACCGCAGCAATGAAGACACATTGCGAATGGCAGGATGATAATAAACGAATCGTCCGTTTCTCGTCGCAGAACGAAAATGGAGAGGTGGCACTCATAGGACAGGAGTTGTTGCTGATAGCAAAAGAAAACGAACCCTCCCTAGTATTGTTATCACCCGGATGGCAGCCGGCTACAGTTATGCATACGCATACTAACTATGTTGCACATGTCATCGTCGCAATAGAGCATACATATAAACCTGTGGCTGAAAACGGCAACCTCCGGGTTATTCAGATTACACCTCCTGCAGGTAATATAGCTGTCGAATTCAGCCATGCAGCCAGCAGCTTGTTCGGGACCATAAAAGCACTATTGGCTGATGGTATAACAGGAAAAACCCTGCTGCAGGTGATAATACCAGCAAAGAAAGAAACAACTTACCTGGGACTGGCAGGGTTATTGAAAACCACCTCCCTGGAACAACCCTTGCTGGAAACACAACTCATCCTCTTAGAGGAGATCACAGATGCTTTACTACCGGAACTACGGAAAGAAAATCCCATACCAGGCAACACAACAGTGATCCGGTATAGAAATGGGCAACGGGAGATCCAACGGCTACATCCCGTAGTAGAAAGATCAGCACAAAGCAACACACCTGTTCGAAAAAATGGTATTTACCTGATAACCGGCGGCGCCGGAGGACTGGGACAGATCTTTGCCCGCGCATTAACACAGGTAGAAAGCAATATTACACTGATCCTCACCGGCCGGCAAACATTATCCGCCGACAGGGAAAAAGAACTGAAAACACTCCGCAGCACAGGCGCCAATATACTATACAAGCAGGTGGACATAACCCGGCAATCGGACGTAACAGCATTGGTGGAGGATATTCGCCGTGCCTATGGCAACCTGCATGGCGTAATACATAGCGCCGGTATCATCCAGGATGACTTCATCATCAGAAAAGAGGAAGGAACTTTCGACCAGGTACTGGCACCAAAAGTGAAAGGCCTGCTATACCTCGATGAAGCAACCACTGACTTATCACTGGACTGGTTCGTTTGTTTCTCCTCCGGGGCAGCCATCAGTGGTAACCCCGGACAGGCAGACTATGCCGCTGCCAATGCTTTCATGGACGCATATGTATATCAGCGTAATGACCAGGTAAAGGCCGGCGTCAAAAAAGGACACTCCTTGTCTCTGAACTGGCCATTATGGGCAGAGGGTGGCATGCAGGTAGACGAAGCTACCCGCGCACATATGTATAACATAGGCCTGCGTCCCCTGGATACGGCAACCGGAATACAAACCTTCTTCCGCACACTCCGGAATGAAGAACCGCAAGTAGTAGTATTATACGGCATCCAATCCCGGCTGCAGATACAGGGCTCACAACAGGTACCGGAAACATCTGCTACATCCGATAGCTTATCTCCGCAAGACCTGCAAAGCCTGAAAGAGAAAACAGGACAGGCCCTGAAACGACTCCTTGCCGCCAGCATAAAACTGGACGCCGAAAAGATCGATTTGGATGAACCACTGGAAACATACGGTATAGATTCGTTATTGATTACCCAGCTCAACCAACACCTGGGTAACATATTCGGAAATATTCCCAAGACGCTGTTCTTCGAATACCGTCATCTGGAAGCATTGACCGAATACTTTATCGAACATCATCAGGCTGCTTGTCTGCAATGGACAAACAGCAACACAAATATCACTGCTCCTGCCGGTATAAATCCCGTACCTGTCAGCAAATTGAAACGGAAAAACGAGGTGAAAATAGGCCGTACGGCTGTACCTGTTATATCATCACATCCGGATCATAACGAACCTATCGCCATTATCGGCATTAGCGGTCGTTATCCGGGTGCTAATAACTTACAGGAGTACTGGACTAATCTGGTAGAGGGAAAAGATGGCATTACCGAGATACCAGCATCCCGCTGGCCGATGGAAGATTTCTATATAGCGGATAAGGAAGAAGCAACTGCTAAAGGAAAAAGCTACAGCAAATGGGGGGGATTTTTATCCGACTTCGCAGCTTTTGATCCCTTGTTCTTCAATATCTCACCGCGGGAAGCCAGGAACATGGACCCGCAGGAACGCCTCTTTATCGAGACCTGCTGGGAAGTGTTAGAAGACGCCGGCTACACCCGCCAGTTACTATCACAGCGTCACCAGCGCAGAGTGGGCGTATTTGCCGGCATCACCAAAACAGGATATGATCTGTATGGACCTGCACTGTGGCAATCAGGAGAACAGGTATATCCACGCACCTCATTCAGCTCCGTCGCCAACAGAGTCTCCTATCTGTTCAACTTACAGGGACCGAGTATCCCGGTGGATACCATGTGCTCCTCATCACTGACAGCTATACACGAAGCTTGTCAACATCTGCTGAGGAACGAATGCGAGCTGGCCATTGCAGGGGGAGTAAACCTATACCTACATCCGGCTAGTTACGTAGAATTATGTGCCCAACAGATGTTGTCCGCAGATGGGAAATGTAAAAGCTTTGGCACAGGCGGAGATGGCTTTGTTCCGGGAGAAGGAGTAGGTACCGTACTGCTCAAGCGTTTGTCAAAGGCAGAAGCAGATGGCGACCATATCTATGCGGTAATACGTAGTACTGCCATCAATCATGGTGGTAAAACAAACGGTTATACCGTTCCTAATCCTACTGCCCAGGGAGAACTGATTCGCACAGCCCTCGATAAAGCAGGAATAGATGCCCGCCAGATCAGTTATATAGAAGCACATGGCACCGGTACCACCCTGGGAGACCCGATAGAGGTAGCTGGTTTGATACAAGCCTTCGGGAAAGATATCCGTGATAAACAGTATTGTGCTTTAGGTACGGTAAAGAGTAATATCGGACACCTGGAAGCAGCAGCGGGTATAGCAGGACTCACCAAAGTATTGCTGCAAATGAAACATGGTATACTGGTGCCTACCTTACATGCTGCAAATACCAATGAACATATTGATTTCCCGAATAGTCCCTTCATCCTCCAACAACAACCGGCAGAATGGAAACGCCCGGAAGTAACAGTAGATGGTATCACCAAAATACATCCTCGTACCGCGGGTATTTCCTCTTTCGGAGCGGGCGGTGCCAACGCACATATCATCGTTGAAGAATATAATCAACTGCCAGTAACACAGCCGGAAGGTGCAGTTATTATCGTATTGTCCGCAAAAGACTCCAACAGGCTGCAGGCCCGTATCCTGCAACTACATCAGGCAATAGCCGGAAGTGCTTACCAGGAGAATGACCTGCATGCCATAGCATATACCTTGCAGACTGGCCGGGAACCGATGGAAGAACGGTTGGCGTTGGTAGTAAACTCCCTGACCGGATTGCAGCAACGATTGAAAGAGATACTGGCAGGACAAAAAGAGGTAGCCGGTACATATACCGGTAATAGCCGCAACCGGAAGGAAATGGGAATAGCTTTTGCCGGTGAAGAAACACAACAATGGTTAGCCAGCTGGATCAGAGATAAACATTATGAAAAGATCGCCAGCCTCTGGGCAAATGGTTGGGAGCTGGACTGGACCTCCTTATATCAGGAGACATTACCGGTACGTATCAGTTTACCAACCTACCCATTTGCGAGGGAAATATATTGGCTGGATACCGCCAAAGCACTAAAGACGCCTTTCGTCGCAGGCTCATCCCAGAAGGACGAAAAAATATCCGGAACAGAAGTACTGGTATTTAGTGAAAAGGAACAACAAGTATCATTGCCGGAAGGACCTGCGCAGACATACAAAACTTTAGTCTGCTTTATCACAGCAGCCCGCAATCGCCAGGAGCTGACTGGCATACTACAGCCGCTGACGCCAGATACAAAAGTGATATTTATTGCACAGGGCATGGGATATCAACGGCATAGCGCACAACAGTACAGCATCCAGCGAACAGATGCTGATACCTATCTGTCCGCTTTGCAACATGTCGTAAAAGATCATGGGCATATAGATGCCGTATTGTATGCCTGGAGCCTGGAAGAAAGCACCGCTGCCGATCATTACTATGATATTACCTTCCTGTTACAGGGCTTGCTCACACTGCAACAGTCGCCTGCCAAGGTCTTATTGGCTGGTAAAGGGCTTTCTTCCTCCCTGGAAGCATGTTATATCGATGCCTGGAGAGGACTGCCGCCGTCTGTAACAGCACTCCTGCCCGTAACCAGCGTACAAACAGTTCGGTTGGCAACCGATAGTGTGATCGGTTCCGAAGATTGGTCGCGCATAGCACAGGAACTGTTGAGTACGCAGAAAGCAACAGCGGTTTACTATAGCGGACAAAGACATGTGGCGCACCTGGAACAACAAACAATCACCGGCAATAATACACTGCTCAAACTAGGAGGAACCTACCTGATCACCGGTGGCAGCGGTAAGTTGGCACAACAGCTCGCAAACTATATTAGCCATCGGTATAAAGCAAATATTATATTGACAGGCAGAAGGCCGGCTGATGAACACATCACAGCGATTATAGCTGCACTGGATACCGCTGGTGGAAATGCCACTTACCTGCAGGCAGACATAACAGAGGCAGTGGCCATGAAACAGGCGATTGCCGCCATCTATCAACGCTACAATAGCTTGGATGGAGTCATCCACACCGCTGGCATCGCTGGCAAGACAGCACTGCCCGGCAAATCCCGGGAAGATATCGAACAGATATTAGCGCCGAAGATCAAAGGAGCATTAGTGCTGGACGATGTACTGGCAGGCAGACAACTGGATTTTGTGGCATATTATGGATCCATCGCTTCCAGATTAGGCGATTTTGGCGCTTGTGATTATGCGGTGGCCAATAGCTTCCTGACGGCGTATGCGCAATACCGTACCCGGCAAAATAAGCCGGGAAGATCCGTTACGATTAGCTGGCCGCTATGGGAGGATGGTGGAATGAATTTCGATAATCAGGACAATAAAAAGTTATATCTGAAGAGTAGCGGCCAACGCCTCTTACAACACGGTGAAGGCCTCTCCTTATTCGATCAGCTGCTGGCACAGCAAGGGTCCGATTTCTTTGTCCTCTCCGGACAGCCCTCCCGGTTATTGACCCTCGCCGGCATTCAGCCACCCCCTGCCACCCCCATCCCGGCAACAGACACTACGCCGCAAGATCTGTACACACAGGTCATGCAGGATATAAAAAAATATATCAGCCAGCTACTTAATATCCCCGAAGATCGACTGTATCCGCAGGATAACCTGGCCGACTTCGGGTTTGATTCTATCAGCTTAGGAGCACTGGCCAAAGCATTGTCTACCCACTACCAATTGGAAATAACACCTGCATTGTTCTTCCGCTATTCGACGATCGGGCAACTAACAGATTACTATAACACGCAACATGCCGATACGCTTCAATTGTTCTACAAACGAAACGAGGAAAAGATCTCCGTACCTGTCGCAAAACCTGATGCGGGCAACAGGGCGATACCTGACACCCTTAATGGTGCCGGCGTAGTAGACCAGCTGCAGGAGCCGATTGCTATCATCGGTATGAGTGGCAGGTTTCCACAGGCACGTAGCGTAGATGAACTGTGGCAGATACTGGCGGCTGGTATAGATGCTGTGACAGAGATCCCCTCCGACAGGTTTAATTGGCGGCAGTACTTTGGCGATCCGATAGAAGATCCCAGTAAAACCAATAGTAAATGGTGTGGCTCCCTGCCAGGTGTAAGGGAGTTCGATCCTGCCTTCTTTGAAATATCACCTAGGGAAGCGATCAGCATAGATCCCCGCCAGCGGTTGTTGTTGCAGGAAGCATGGAATGCATTGGAAGATGCAGGTTATGGTACGCAGAAGATGAAGACCGGACGCATAGGCATGTACGTAGGAGTGGAGGAAGGAGACTATGCACTGGTGGCAAAAGAAGCCGGCAGTGTCACCGCTAATCACAATGGTATACTGGCAGCCCGGCTCGCCTATTTCCTAAACTTCAGTGGCCCCGTAATGGCGATCAATACGGCTTGCTCATCCGGATTAATAGCTGCCCATCAGGCTTGCCTGAGCTTAAGAAATAATGAATGTGATACCGCCCTGGCCGCCGGCGTCAACTTGATGCTAACACCCGAAGGACTGGTAGGAATGGGACAGGCGGGTATGCTCTCCGCAGATGGTAAATGTTTCGCATTCGATAAAAGGGCCAATGGCATGGTGCCTGGAGAAGCAATAACAGTAGTAGTCCTGAAACGACTATCCCGCGCCCTCGCAGATGGAGATGCCATACATGCCGTGATAAAAGGCAGCGGTATCAACTATGATGGAAAAAGTAACGGCATAACAGCTCCCAATGGCGCCGCACAGGCAACACTGCTACAGTCGGTATATGATCAGTATAAGATAGATCCGGAAAATATAGATTATATCGTAACACACGGCACCGCCACACGCCTGGGAGATCCTGTGGAAATACAAGCCCTGGATGAAGCATTCAGCAAATACACCGACAAACGGCAATATTGTGCACTGACTTCCACCAAAAGCAATTTTGGACATAGCTTCGCTGCATCTGGGTTGGTAAGCCTGATCAGTCTCGTTCAGTCGCTACGCCACGAAGTGATACCTCCCAGCCTGCATTGTGAACAGGAAAGCGATTATATCGACTGGACAAACAGCCGCTTCTACGTTAACAAAGCAGCAAAACCATGGAAAGCCGTCAAAGGACAAGTAAGGACGGGTGCTGTCAGCGCATTCGGCATGAGTGGCTCAAACGCCCATATGGTGGTCGAAAGTTTTGAAATGCCGGCAGCAGCAGCACCGGCATTACCTGCTTGTCTGATAGTATTATCCGCCAAAACTGAAAAAGCCTTGTCAGGACGTGCCCAGGAGCTGCTGACATTCCTGGAATCCGGTCGCATAGAAGAAAAAGAGCTGTCATCCCTGGCTTACACTTTGCAAACCGGAAGAGTACATTTCAGATATAGAATAGCCTTTGTAGCACAAGATCTGCGCACCGTCATAAGAATATTACGCAACTACCTGTCTGAAGAAGAAAACACTAGCCTCCTGAAATCAATAGTGCCGGCTTCCTTCCAGACAGAACAGGCCACACGGCAACATATAGCGCAATTGCTCTCCCAATATCAGGCGGTGGAAAATACACCGGCAGCATATCTAGCAAGATTGCAGGAACTGGCCTCCTATTATGGGCAAGGTCATGACATAGCCTGGGAGCAGATATACGGAACCGAAAAACCGTCGATCTTACACCTGCCTGGCTATCCCTTCAGCCGCGAACATTACTGGCCCAATAGTAAAACAACCGCGCCAACGACCGCATCCATCACCATAAAAGCCCCAACCCCAGTGATTAAAGAAGAACTAACCACTCAAAAGCCTGCTGGAATTGCACTTCGGTCGTTATCCGATGTAATACCCGAATTGCCGGTCACTCACCCCCCTGTGGAAGCAGTAGAAGCTGTCGCAGCGCCCGTAACGCCCGTTCAGGCGCCCACGCCGGTAACCACAGCTTATACAGTAGCAACACCGGCCATTAGCATCGAACAATTGGAAGAGGAACTGGCTGCAAGTTTGGCCGAAGTATTGTACCTGCCCTTCGAGGATATTGAGCGCAACAGGAACTTCATCGAAATGGGATTGGATTCCATCGTTGGCGTAGAATGGATACGCGTTATTAACAAACAATATGGCGTTAGCCTGCCGGCTACACGCGTATACGACTACCCTACCATACGCGAGTTTACCGCCATGTTAGGTGATATGATACAGCAACAGGCTGGTAGATCTGCTGTAGCCGATACACCGGCGCCGGTTTCTGTACCAGTGATGGTGGAAACGCCGGAGTTAACATCAACAGCTATCAGCCAACCGGTAAATACACCTTCGGGCCCCGCTATAGATATTCCGCTGGAAACTATCGCCACCGAATTGACAGCCAGCCTCGCAGAAGTATTATACGTAGCTGCAGATGAAATTGATCCGGATAAAAATTTCATCGAAATGGGTTTGGACTCTATCGTGGGGGTAGAATGGATAAGAGCCATCAATAAATTATTTGGGATCACGATTCCGGCTACAAGAGTATATGACTATCCAACTATAAGGGAATTCACTGCCTACCTGGGAGATGCCCTGGCCCGTGAAGCGATCAGAAACGCACCGGCAGCACCAGCCGCCATACCCGAAAAACAGGTGGTCGCTGCACCGTTGACAATGAGAACAACAGCGCCAGTACCCGAAAAAATACCTCCTGCTACCACACCTGCCCCATCAAACGTGCCACCTCCCGCAGATCATTATGGGCTGGTCATTAATACCGTATTGGGACTAGATGAGCTTACCTGGCAACATTGGGATGTTCCTGCCCCGGCGCCGGGAGAAGTGAAGATAAAGGTCATGGCTTCAGCGATTAACTTCCCGGATACTATGTGCGTCAGAGGATTATATCCCACAATTCCAGCCTACCCGTTTGTTCCTGGTTTTGAAATGTCAGGCATTATTGCCCAGGTTGGTGCAGGAGTACAGGGACTACAACCGGGAGATGAAGTAGTAGCACTCGCCGGCGCACAACTGGGAGGACATGCCGCTTATGTAAATGTACCGGCTACCAATGTCGCTATCAAACCTTCGAATATCTCCTTTGAAGAAGTATGTAGCCTGCCCGTCGTATTCGGAACCGTATACTATGCCTACGAACTGGGCAAATTGCAACTGGGCGAAAAAGTATTGATACATACTGCCACCGGTGGATGCGGACTTGTAGCATTGCAACTGGCGCAGCTGAAAGGTTGCGAGATATTTGCCAGCTCTAGCCGCACACACAAGTTAGACCTGCTCCGCCAGTTAGGTGTAAAACATGCCCTGAACTATAAAGAAGATTTCGACAGGCAGATCCGCCAGCTGACAGCAGATCGCGGAGTAGATGTCGTATTGAATATGCTGTCCGGCGATAATATCCAGAAAGGATTAAATAGCCTGGGCGCAGGAGGACGATACCTCGAACTGGCCGTACATGGCCTCAAAACCAGCCCCAAACTGGATCTGTCCCGTCTGCTGCAGAACCAGGTCATCTATAGCATCGACCTTCGGCAGCTGAGTTACCAGCATGGTTTCGCAGGACGCAGCACCCTGGATATTATGAGCGATATGCTGGCATCCGGACAGATTGTACCCATATTGTCAAGGGTCTATCCGCTACACCAGATAAAAGATGCCTTACACTTCGTAGATAAAGGAGACCACATCGGCAAGGTCGTTATCAGCCATAGAGCTACTCAAATGGAAGACCATACAGACCGCCTGCTGGCAAGTCTGCGGGAGCAGGGTAAACAACGCCAGCGCCCGGCTCCATTGCCCATACCAGTTAAATTTCCAACAGCACCTGCCGTAGCAGAAAATGAATCCATTGCTATCATCGGTATCAGCGGACAATTTCCCAAATCTGAAAATCTGTCCGCCTACTGGGAAAACCTCCGCGCAGGCAACAACTGTATCTCCGAAGTACCGGCAGAAAGATGGCCCTTAGACCACTTCTATGATGCAGACCCCAACGCAGCGGGAAAAAGTAACAGCAAATGGATGGGCGTACTGGAAGATGCAGATAAATTCGATCCGCTGTTCTTCAACATTTCACCGGCCGAAGCAGAATTAATGGACCCGCAACAACGGTTATTCCTCGAGAATTGTTGGCGCTGTGTAGAAGATGCCGGTATACGCCCCGGTGCATTGTCCGGTACCCGTACAGGCGTTTTCGTAGGTTGCGCCACCGGCGACTACGGACAAGGGTTTACGGTAGATAACAGCCTGAGTGCACAGGGATTGACAGGTGGTGCTACCTCTATACTAAGCGCGCGTATATCTTATCTGCTGAACCTTAAAGGCCCCTGCCTGGCTATCGAAACAGCTTGTTCATCAGCCTTGGTAGCCATCGCAGAAGCCTGCGACAGCCTGCTGCTCCATCGTAGCGACCTGACACTGGCAGGAGGCGTATGCGTAATGGCAGGTCCCTATATGCATATCCTGACCAGCAAAGCAGGGATGTTATCACCTACCGGTAGATGTTATACTTTCGATGGCCGCGCCGACGGATTCGTACCGGGCGAAGGGGTAGGAGTACTACTATTAAAGAGATTAAGTGAAGCCGAACGGGATGGCGACCGTATCTACGGCACCATCCGCGGATGGGGAATCAACCAGGATGGTAAAACAAATGGTATTACCGCCCCGAGCGTAAAATCCCAGATAGCACTCGAACAGGAAGTATATAGCAGATTTGGCATAGACCCGGCTACCATTACTATGGTAGAATCACATGGTACCGCTACCAAATTGGGAGATCCCATAGAAGTAGAAGCACTGACCACCGCTTTCAGACATTTCACAGATCAGCAGGGCTATTGCGCCCTCGGCTCTGTAAAAAGCAATATCGGCCACCTGCTGACGGCCGCTGGCGCTGCCAGCGTCATCAAAGTGCTCCTGGCAATGCAACATAAAGAACTGCCGCCAACGATCAATTTTGAAACACTTAATGAACATATTGACCTCTCCGCAAGCCCCTTCTACATTAATACCAACCTGCGCCCATGGCAGACAGCGGCGAACATACCTCGTCGGGCTGCCATCAGCTCCTTTGGTTTCAGCGGTACCAATGCTCACCTGGTACTGGAGGAATATCCACAACAAACGCCACCCGTAACAACACAGGTAACACCCCTGTCATCCCTCTTTTTATTATCCGCTCGTAACGACGAAAGACTACAGGCCTATGCCTCCGTCCTAAGAGCTTACCTGGATAAAGAACAAACGCTACACTTACCGGCACTGGCATTCACCTTACAAACCGGCAGAGATGCCATGAGCAGCCGCCTGGCCATTATCGCCGACAATAGAGAGAAACTGCTGCTTGCACTGGATAACTTCCTCGCAAATAAACCTGGAGGAGGATGGCTGGGTGGTCAGGCTAAAAAAGGTCGTGATGGTGTAACCGTACTGGAAGGAGATGAAGATGTAACATCACTGGTACACACCTGGATACAAAAGAAAAAGATCCGGAAAGTAGCCGAACTCTGGAGCAAAGGCATGGATATTACCTGGGAATCGTTGTATAACGCAACTCCGCCCGCACGTATCTCCGTTCCAACTTATCCGTTTGCACGTGAACGCTACTGGATCAGTGACAGTGGTCAATCAACATCCGGTACTAACAATACCGGAATGATACACCCATTGTTACATCACAATACCTCAGATATCAACGGCCTCCGCTTTAGCAGTCACTTCGCATCCATCGGTCAATACGAATCTGCAGCTGCATTGTGTTGCCTGGAAATGGCCATCGCTGCGATCAGACAGGCCAAAAAGGCAGGCGGGCAAACCATCGTGTTGCAGAACATCAGCTGGCCGGCAGCGATCGACGCGGTTAGTGACCTGACATTACATGTGAATATATATCCGCAGGAAGAAGAAATGCAATTCGAAGTATACAGCCTTGATAGCGAAGGAGCTGCAGTAGTCTATTGTGAGGGTAGCGGGTATAGTGAACAAAGGATATCAAACTCCGTCCCATCGGTACAAGTTGAAAACTTACCTGCTATATCGGTCACTGACAACAAAAATGAGAACATCACACTGCCCCCTTCACTTCTCCTCGGACTACAGAAGTTGATCAGCAATACAACTGGGCTGTCGGGTATACCTACTTATCTGGCACAACTGGAAATATTTGACAGCATACCGGAAAACAGCCGGGTATCAATATCCCTGGACCCACAGCAGACCGGCAACACCTTACTGGAGATTATATTATATAACGATAACGGCTCTCCTTATGCGCGGTTCGGTCAGCTACAATGGAACACGCATACGGAAAATCACGGTACCCCCGTATTATTGCGTCCTGAATGGGTGACGAAAGAAGTGCCCGCGGATAAAGCCGCAGCAACCGGCGCGCACTGGGTCATCTGTTGCGAAAGAACAGAGGAAGAAACTACATACATACGTAACACACTAAGCAATATTGCCGGGATACGGAACTGGAAAGACGAGGGCGAAGCAGATAAAGCAGCCTCCTACAGCAAACATGCGCTCGCGTTGTTCAATCTGGTGCAACACCTCCTACTGGATAAAGGCAGTGAAAAGATCAGGATACAGGTATTGGTCAATGATGACGAAAGCAGTCTGCTATATCAAGGACTGGCGGCTATACTACAGACCGCACAAAAAGAAAATCCCCGCTTAAACGGACAAGTGATCACAATACCTGCCGGTATAACATTGGAGGCATTAAAATCCTGCATACAGGATAATGCAAGTACCAGCGATACCCTCATCAGATACGACCGGCAGCTTCGCAGGTCCGTACTGCAGTGGTCACCATTGCCGGTTACGGAGGCCATTCAGCCTTGGAGACAGGGTGGCGTCTATCTCATCACCGGAGGTATAGGAGGATTGGGATTGCTGTTCGCTCAGCATATCACGAACGCTACCAACGGAAAAGTAACATTGATCCTTACCGGCAGAAGCGAACTGTCGGCAGACAAACAGGCAATACTGGACCTGCTTAAAAATAAAGGTGCGGGTGTTATCTATGAGCGGGTAGATGTAACAGATAGAAAAGGCTTGGATGAGTTGATCACCCGTATCGTCAACAATCATCGTACGTTGAATGGTGTGATCCACAGCGCTGGATGGATCCATGACAATTTCATTATTCGTAAATCGGCCACGGAATTCACACAGGTACTGCTACCTAAAGTAGCTGGCATTTGGCAGCTAGATCAGGCAACACAGTCGTTACCCCTTGATCACTTTATATGTTTCTCATCTGTAGCTGGCGCTGCCGGAAATGAAGGCCAGGCTGACTACGCCGCCGGGAATGCTTTCATGGATGCCTTCAGCCATTACAGGAACGAAAGGGTGAAGCAAGGCAGCCGTAAAGGACATACCATCTCCATCAACTGGCCCCTCTGGACATCCGGCGGTATGCAGGTAGATGCCGCTACAGCAGCTCAATTACAACAACGGGGATTCAATACATTGGATACCGCAGCGGGTATTGCCGCTTGTTACCGCGCACTCTCTTCCAATGAATCCCAGGTAATGGTGCTGCCAGCCTCCCGCGTAGAAAAACAACCACCTGTAGCCCAGCCCCGGGTTATCCATACAACAAATACGATCAATAATATCACCCCCGATATACTAAAGGAAAAAATACTACTTCGGCTAAAACAGCTCCTGGGCAAACATGCAAAACTGGACCCTGCCAGGATAGAAGTAGATGAGGCGCTGGAGAACTATGGGATCGATTCTATCTTGATCACCAACCTCAACCAGGAACTGGTAACCGTGTTCGGTAGTATTTCCAAAACATTGTTCTTCGAATACCAGACATTATCCGCATTGGCTACCTACTTTATAGCTCATTACGAAGAAGCCTGTATTAACTGGATAGGGGGAACAACAAATACACCTCCGGTTACTGCAAAAGCAATCCCGCTGCAACAACGTACCGCCTATAAAAGCCCCCAAAGGATCAAAAAAACAATATCCCAGACAGTAGCGAATACGCTTGCATTCCAACACGATCCCATTGCTATCATCGGGCTGCACGGCCGGTATCCGCAGGCAGACAACCTGCAGCAATATTGGGAAAATCTCAAAGCTGGTAAAGATTGTATTACGGAAATACCCAATGAAAGATGGTCCCTGGATGGCTTCTACCAGCCCGATCAGCAAAAGGCAGTGGAAGAGGGTAAGAGCTACAGTAAATGGGGTGGATTCCTGAATGACTTTGCAGCCTTTGATCCCTTGTTCTTTAACATCTCACCGCTGGAAGCCATCAATATGGACCCGCAGGAAAGATTATTCCTCGAGAGTTGCTGGTTGGTATTGGAGGATGCTGGCTATACTAAAGAACTACTGTCTTCCCGTCATCAACGTAGAGTAGGCGTTTTTGCAGGGATCACCAAAACAGGATTCGACCTCTATGGACCTCTGTTATGGCAGCAGGGATCAAAACTTGCCCCACATACGTCTTTCAGCTCCGTGGCCAACCGTATATCTTATCTGCTGAACCTGCAAGGCCCAAGTATGCCGATTGATACAATGTGCTCCTCCTCGCTTACCGCCATACACGAAGCGTGTGAATATATAAGACGTGGAGATTGTGAAATGGCCATTGCCGGTGGCGTAAACCTCTATGTACATCCGGCAAGCTATATAGGGCTTTCTGCACAGTTCATGTTGTCTGCTGGTAATGAATGCCGCAGCTTCGGTGCCGGTGGTGATGGTTTTGTTCCGGGAGAAGGCGTAGGTACCGTACTGCTGAAAAGGCTTTCACAGGCAGAAGCAGATGGAGACCACATCTACGCTGTCATTCGCAGCAGTAGTATTAATCATGGTGGTAAAACAAATGGATACACCGTTCCCAACCCGGCTGCACAGGCAGAACTGATCAGGCATACTATGGATAAAGCAGGTATCCATGCCCGGAGTATCAGCTATATCGAAGCACATGGAACAGGCACCGCATTAGGAGATCCGGTGGAGATTACCGCACTAACACAGGCATTCGTAAAAGATACCGGCGAAAAAGAATATTGCGCTTTAGGATCTGTAAAAAGTAATATCGGCCACCTGGAATCTGCTGCGGGCATCGCTGGCCTCACCAAAGTAGTACTACAATTACAACATGGAGTGCTAGTTCCTACACTACATGCAACAACCCCCAATCCTAATCTCGAGCTGTCCGCATCACCTTTCGTCTTGCAACAGTCATTACAGGAATGGCGCCGCCCGGAGACTATGGTGAATGGGGTAATCAGCACATTCCCGCGCATCGCAGGTATTTCCTCCTTTGGCGCTGGCGGCGCTAACGCTCATCTGATCATAGAAGAATATGCCGGCCGCATACGGGAAACAGCAGTGACGAATGCTGCACCGGTTATAATAGTACTGTCTGCAAAAAATAAAGAGCGACTGAAGGAAATGGTAAATGGATGGTACAATTGGTTGTCCTACACCGCTCTTTCAGATAAAGACCTACCGGCTATTGCCTTCACCTTGCAGACAGGCAGGGAAGCAATGGAAGAAAGACTGGCCCTGACCGTCTCTTCACTGTCCGAACTTAAACAGGGGTTGGAACAGTTCCTGTCTGGTCAGACCATTATCGAACATCTCTATACAGGAGGGGTAAGATCGAACAAAGAAGCCCTCAGTATATTCGCTGGAGAGGAACTTCAGCAAACCATCACCAATTGGATACAACAGGGTAAATGGCATAAGCTGGCAGAAGCCTGGGTAAAAGGCGTTCAGGTAGATTGGAACACGATCTATCAAGGGCTACCGCCGGAAAGAATAAGTCTGCCTGGGTATAAATTTGCGAAAGAACGTTACTGGCTGGATGGAGAAAAACTGCTTACCCAACCGCTGACCGCTAACATTACCGCTACTGCACTGCTTAACAAGGTGCATTTGTTCCAGCCGGTACAGAAACCTGTCCAGGCAACAGGAACAGCTCACTATACGCGCAAATATTTGCTGTTGTGCAATCCCGTACCCGATAGCAATACAGGACTAGCCAAAGCGTTACCCGATGTAACCGTCATTACGTTACATACAGAACAAACATCGATCACCGATCGCTACACAGCATATTCTATCCAACTGTTAGATTGGCTGAAACAATTATGCGCTGCCGGACAAACCACAAAAACGCTCATTCAGGTACTTACGCCGGCAGATGACGCTGCCGCTTTATATATGGCACTCTCCGGGTTGCTTCGTACCGCAAGACTGGAAAATCCCTCCGTTACAGGACAGGTAATCGGATGGCGGCAGTGGGAAGAAACAGATACCATCGCAGGATGGCTTACCAATGATAGCCACTCCGCAGATGAAGTGGTATTATATGACGCGGGCATACGTTACGTAATGGAATGGACGCCGGTGGATACTACCCATGTACCTCATCATCCCTGGAAACCGGATGGAATATACCTGATAACAGGCGGTGCCGGTGGCCTGGGTTGGATATTGGCACAGGACATTGCAGTAAAGACACCAGCCGCCACTATCATACTGACAGGTAGAAGTAAACTACCAGCCACCAGGATACAGTCACTGGAACAGCTGCGGACAAAAGGCATAAATATCAACTATCGGCAGGCAGACATTGCAGACGAAATAGCTGTCAATACCCTCATCCGGGATATCATTGCTGACTATGGCCATATCAATGGCATCGTGCATAGCGCAGGTATCATCCGGGATAACTATCTGCTCAATAAAACAACGGAAGAACTGAAAGAAGTATATGCATCAAAAGTACAGGGTCTGCATATATTGGATGAAGCTACCCGCCAGCTGCCACTGGATTTCTTCTGCGCCTATTCTTCCGTAGCAGCAGTAGCGGGTAATATCGGCCAGGGAGATTATGCCGCGGCTAATGCCTTTATGGATGCCTATATACAGTACCGGAATACATTGACAACCCAAGGAAAACGTCATGGACACGCGGTATCTGTGAACTGGCCGCTATGGAAGGAGGGAGGTATGCAGATAAATGAAGCAACCGGTGCGGGATTACAAGCTGCCGGCATCCGGCTACTGGATACTACCAGCGGATTACAGGCTCTGTATATCGCCCTGGCACAGCGGGTTACACAATTATTGGTGCTGTCCGGCGATCTGCCCGGAAAAGATAAAGCTACAGCTGCTCCCCGGCAAATACCTGCTGTAGCAGAAAAGCAGAACGGTATCGCATCAGAAGTATTGGCCAGGGAAACGCTCCTGGCGCTGAAACGATTATTCGGAGAGCAGGTAAGAATGGATGCCAGCCGTATCGATAGCCAGGAACCACTGGAAAGTTATGGCATCGATTCTATCATCATAACCAAACTAAACCATCAATTGAGCCAGGTATTCGGCGATATATCAAAAACGTTGTTCTATGAATACCAGACACTACAGGCACTCAACGAGTACTTTATAAATAACTTCTCCGAAGCCTGTATCGCCTGGACTGGCCTGCAGACAACAACAATTGCACAACCGGCAACTGGTCCGGATACAGCAAAAACAGAACGCCCGCCATTACCTGTTACCGGCTCCCTGCAGGAACCAATTGCTATTATTGGCATCAGCGGCAGATATCCGCAGGCGAATAATATCGAGGAATTCTGGCAGCACCTTCGCGCGGGTAAAGATTGTATCAGTGAAATACCCGCCGACAGGTGGCCGCTGACAGATTTTTATCTCGCAGATATGGATACCGCGGCGCGCCAAGGCAAAAGCTACAGCAAATGGGGCGGCTTCGTAAATGACTTCGCTGCCTTTGATCCGGTATTTTTTGGCATATCTCCAAGAGAAGCCAGGAGCATGGATCCACAGGAACGCCTCTTTATTGAAAGCTGCTGGGAAGTACTGGAAGATGCCGGCTACACCAGGGATTTGCTGGCTACACGACACAATCGCAACGTCGGTGTGTTCGCCGGTATCACTAGAACAGGCTTTGAACTGTACGGACCTGCATTCTGGCAACAAGGGGAGGCTATCTATCCGCACACATCCTTTAGTTCTGTCGCCAATCGTATTTCCTATTTGTTCAATCTGCAAGGCCCCAGTATGCCTATAGATACCATGTGTTCTTCTTCATTGACTGCCGTACACGAAGCCTGTGAACACCTGCTGAGAGGAGAATGCGAATTGGCTATCGCCGGTGGCGTTAATCTTTATGTTCACCCGTCCAGCTATGTGATCCTGAGCGCACAACGCATGCTGTCAGCAGGAGGTGCCTGCAAAAGTTTCGGTGAAGGCGCCGACGGATTTGTACCGGGAGAAGGAGTAGGCACCGTATTGTTAAAAAGATTATCACAGGCAATAGCAGATGGAGATCATATCTATGCCGTGATCAAAAGTACCGCCATTAACCATGGAGGTAAGACCAATGGCTATACCGTACCAAACCCTAATGCACAGGGGGAACTGATCCGCAAAGCATTGGACAAAGCAGCAATCAATGCACGGGCAGTCAGTTATGTGGAAGCACATGGTACAGGTACATTACTGGGCGATCCGATAGAGGTCACTGGCCTGACGCAAGCCTTCGCCCCAGACACAACAGCTACCGGGTATTGCGCACTGGGGGCTGTAAAAAGTAATATCGGCCACCTGGAAGCTGCCGCCGGCATCGCAGGCCTTACAAAAGTAGTATTACAGTTACAGCATGGACAGCTCGTACCTAGCCTGCATACCACCCACCTCAACGCGAACATCAATTTCGCAAAAACACCGTTCGTCGTACAGCGTGAATTATCCGAATGGAAACGTCCCGTTGTGGAAGCAAATGGTATACAAACAACTTACCCCCGAATCGCAGGATTATCGTCCTTCGGTGCAGGAGGAGCAAATGCACATGTAATACTCGAAGAATATACCGGCCATCCGGCTACCTTCCTTCATGAACCGCCTTATATATTCCCGCTCTCGGCCAGAAATGCCGAGGGATTACAGCAAAGGTCCCGGTTGCTGTTAGACAAACTGACCGCTGGTAGGTATAATGAAAAAGACCTGCCCGCAATCGCATATACGCTTCAGACAGGTAGAGAACCAATGGAAATCCGCCTGGCAGTCATAGCAGACAATATCTCCTCACTCTCCGATGCCTTGCGCAAGTTCCTGAAAGGGGAAAACAGTCATGAATTATTTACCGGACAGGTAAAAGGAAATAGAGAAGAGATAAGTGCCTTTACTACGGAGGAAGAAGGACAGGGCTTGATTACACATTGGCTGACCACAGGTAAATATGATGAATTGTTACAGCGCTGGGTGAAAGGTTATGCGTTCGACTGGCAACGCCTGTACACCAACGAACAACCATATCGGATCAGCTTACCGACGTATCCGTTTAGCAGGGAACGCTATTGGATACCAGAAAGCCCCGTTGTTGAGATAGTAGGATCCAGAATAACAACTACCTCAGCCGCACCGTCGCTGACGATACCCGGTGTGGAAACAACTACCCAGGTAGCTGCTGGTACCAGCAAACCCTCAGGTATCGCGCTGACATTGACAGGTTTGGCTACATCGCTACCGGTAGCTCCCCCTGTCGATATTTTCCCGGAAGTTCCGGCGCAGGTAACTACCATACAACCAATAGCCGTAAATCATGTAATAGCAGCCATTAGCATAGATACGTTGGAGAAAGAGCTCACCACCAGCTTATCTGATATATTACTACTACCCTATGAAGAGATCGATCCTGAAAAGAGCTTTGTTGAAATGGGACTGGATTCCATCGTAGGTGTTGAATGGGTTCGGATTATCAATCGGCAATATGATATTAGCATTCCAGCTACAAGAGTATATGATTACCCCACTATTCACGAGCTGGCAGCTTGGCTGTCTACAAATATCCGCCCTGCTGCCGTACCGGCAGTAGAAACACCGGTCTATGCAGAACCGCAACTATCCAAAGCACCAGCTCCTGTTCTGGAAAAAGAGCTGCCCACTAAATACCAGATTGCTCCTGAACAACTGTCAGAAGAATTAAAACTGGGTCTGGCAGCGGTACTTTATCTGCAACCCGAAGAAGTAGATGAAGAGAAACAATTCGTCGAAATGGGCCTCGACTCTATCGTAGGGGTAGAATGGATACGGATGATCAATCAAAAATATAATCTAACATTACCAGCTACCAGGTTATATGATTATCCTACAATAGGAGAGCTGGCCAACTTCTTGTCGACAGAGATCGCACAATACGGACAACCGGTAACTTCTACCACAACTGCACAACCAGTGGTCCCATCCACTGTATCGCTTACACCCCCCAAGGTTGAAGAACAACCCTTAACGCGGCCTGCATCCATAAAGATCAAAGATGCCAATTGCCAGGGGCTCGTAGTCTCCACTGTACATACATTGGAAGAAATAAGCTGGCAGCCCTGGCATATAACTGCTCCGGGAGAAGGAGAAGTGACCATACAGGTAAAGGCCTCCGCCGTCAATTTCCCGGATACTATGTGCGTGAAGGGGCTGTATCCTACGATGCCTGCTTATCCCTTTGTACCGGGTTTTGAAGTGTCCGGACTGATCAGCCAGGTAGGCCCGGGTGTTAAAGGGTTTCGTGTAGGTGATGCCGTAGTGGGACTGGCAGGTGAACGGTTAGGTGGGCATGCCACCCATATCAATGTACCGGTAACAAACATCGCCCCCAAACCGGCTAATATATCCTTCGAGGATGTATGTAGCTTGCCTGTAGTATTTGGCGCTGTCTATTATGCCTTCGAACTGGGAAGACTACAACAGGATGAAAATGTCCTGATACACACCGCTACAGGTGGTTGTGGACTGGTAGCATTACAGCTCGCTCACCTCAAAGGAGCCACCATATATGGTAGCTCCAGCCGCCAGGAAAAACTGGAAATATTACATCAACTGGGTATATCCAATACCGTTAACTATAAAGATGCCTTTGATAAACAATTATTGGCAATAACCCGTGGTAAAGGTATGGATGTCGTACTCAACATGTTATCCGGCGACAATATCCAGAAAGGACTTAACTGCCTGGGTGCCGGTGGCAGATACCTCGAACTGGCCGTACATGGACTGAAAACAAGTGGTAAACTGGACCTGTCCCGCCTGATGGAAAATCAGACCATTCATAGCATTGATCTCAGACGTATGAGCCTTCGCCATGGATTCGAAGGTGGCAGCATGCTGGATATCATGGTTGATATGCTGGCCAAAGGACAGATTGTTCCCATCGTATCCCGGATATACCCGGTGAGCCAGATCAGAGAAGCATTGCAATATGTTTCCAGAGGAGAACATATCGGTAAAGTAGTGATCAGCCATGAAGCCACCGAAACACAGGATCGTACCGCTGAATTGATCGCCAGATTACAGCAACAGCGACTCCGGAGCCAGCAAGCATTGCCGGTAGGGGGAAAAACCATCACAACGGCACCGCGCCGCGAAGAGATACATCAGGAAGCGATCGCTATCATCGGAATGAGTGGACAATTCCCACAGGCCAGCGACCTTGATAGCTATTGGGATAACCTACGCTCAGGCAGGAACTGCATCACAGAAGTACCGGCCAATAGATGGGTAGCAGATGATTTCTATGACCCCGACCCGGCAGCCCCGGGCAAAACCCATAGCAAATGGATGGGGGTACTGGAACATGCAGATAAATTTGATCCGTTGTTCTTCAACATCTCCCCGGCAGAAGCCGAATTGATGGACCCGCAACAACGCCTATTCCTGGAAGCTTGCTGGCATTGTATCGAAGACGCCGGATTACGCACCGCGATATTATCCGGTTCTCGTTGCGGTGTATTCGCTGGTTGCGCTTCCGGAGACTATGGCCAGGGCATCAACAACGAGGGATTAAGTGCACAGGGATTGGCAGGTGGATCATCATCTATATTGAGCGCCCGCATCTCTTACCTGCTCAACCTCAAAGGTCCTTGCCTCGCCATTGATACTGCATGCTCTTCCGCATTGGTTGCCATCGCCGCCGCCTGCGACAGCCTCTTGTTACAGCGTAGCGACCTGGCATTGGCAGGAGGCGTATGTGTAATGGCCGGCCCGGTCACACACATCCTGACAAGTAAAGCAGGAATGTTATCCCCCACAGGCCGTTGTTATACCTTCGATGCAAGAGCAGACGGATTTGTGCCCGGAGAAGGCGTGGGTGTACTACTACTGAAAAGATTAAGTGATGCAGAAAGAGATGGTGATCGCATACATGGCGTAATACGGGGCTGGGGCGTAAACCAGGATGGAAAGACCAACGGTATCACTGCACCAAGCGTAAAATCACAGATATCCCTGGAACAGGAAGTATATAAACGCTTTCACATTGACCCAGCCACCATTACAATGGTAGAAGCACATGGCACCGCTACACAACTGGGCGATCCTATCGAAGTAGAAGCCCTGGTAACCGCCTTCCGCCATTTTACACAACAACAGGAATATTGTGCATTAGGCTCCGCAAAAAGTAATATCGGTCACCTGCTGACAGCCGCAGGAGCCGCAGGAGTAATGAAAGTACTGCTGTCCATGCAACACCGGCAAATACCACCAACCATCCATTTCGAAACACTGAATCAGCATATTCACCTGGAGAAGAGCCCCTTCTATGTCAACACGACATTGCGCCCCTGGCAGGTACCTGAAGGACAACCTAGAAGAGCCGTTGTCAGCTCATTTGGCTTCAGCGGTACCAACGCTCACCTGGTCATAGACGCATATGAGCATCACGTAAATACTGCTGCAGTATCAATATCACCTATCGCAAGCGTGATCGTACTCTCTGCTAAAACAGAAGAGGGGCTATTGAACTATGCCCGCAAACTGGAAAGTTATTTACAACAGGACAACCTCCTGGCACTTCCCTCCATTGCTTACACCCTGCAGACAGGACGTAATCCGATGAATTACAGACTGGCGATCGTAGGAGAGACCGTCAGTGAGATCCGGGAAACATTACAGGACTTCATCCATCAACTACCTAATGACAGATACATATCCGGACCGGCAAAAAGACTCCGGGAAAATATCTGTATACTCGATAGGGCAGATATAACAACAATAACAGACCCGCTGGCGATACAGGAAACGTTGTTGCAGCTGGCAGCTGCTTGGGTAAAAGGTCAGGAAATAGATTGGAGATCCTGGTATGGCAACACTCATCCGCCAATAGTCAGCGTACCCGTGTATCCGTTTGCACGTGACCGCTATTGGATCGGCGACGGAAATGAGGGCGTATCATCAGCTAATAAAACTGCCAGCCTGCATCCATTGCTACATCATAATACATCCGGCTTAGAAGGGTTGCGATTCAGCAGTACCTTTTACAGCACGACGCAAGATGATATAACGACTTGCTTCTATTGCCTGGAAATGGCGGTCGCTGCACTCAGACAGGTATACGGTAATAGTAATGACAACATCCGCCTATTTGATAACACCTGGTATAAACCGCTGTCATTATCAGCAGAAGGAGTAACAATACATGTCGCCCTGGTGAAAGCAGCAGATGGCATAATACACTACGAAATTTATAGCGAAACCGTAGCGGGCGAACGTACTATTTATGTACAGGGCAAAGGGGGGAATAGTATAGCTGCCAGTCGCGAACCGGTAAACATAAGCCAACTAAAAAAGCTCGAATGGGAACCCATTTCATCGTTAGATCCCCAATTGGTATCGTTACAACCTTCATTGCTGAGTAGCTTGGCGGCACAATACGTGAAGGTAACAGGGGCTGGTATAATACCGGCCCATCTGAATACATTGGAAATATACCAACACATACCGGCGGTTGTTTATTATGAAATAATCCAACAAAATGGGAGTAGCGATATCCTGTTGTACGATGCAGAGGGTAATAACATCATTGCGTTCAAAGGGCTACGTTATACCAAAGTGGCAATTGAGCAGGTACCCGCCACACTCCTGGTATTGGAACCCACCTGGCAGGAAGCCTTACTGCCCGTATCAACGGAACATACGCATACTGGTCAACGGGTGATTGTTTGCTGTGACTGGCCGGACAATATCGTGACCGCCTTGCAGTCAGCTTTACCGGAAACCAGGATATATACCCTGACACATCCGGCCACCGATAGTAATATCCGTTACGAATCAATGGCTGTGCAACTCTTCTCTTTTGTGAAAGAATGGTTGGAAAAAGGGGGTGAAAAAGTATGGGTGCAACTGGTAACCGGCAACAAAGCAGAAGACCTGCTCATGGGAGGTTTAGCCAGCTTATTAAAAACTGCCAATCAGGAAAACCCAAGGATAAGCAGCCAATGGATAGCCCTGGATAAACAAGTGTCGGCAGAAGTATTGGTTGACATCCTTTCTGCAAATGCTTACACGGGAGACAAAGAAATTGCCTACTCCGGAGAAACCAGGAAAGTGCTCGACTGGCAACCCGTTGGTGACAAAGACGTCACTGGCAGTGTTTGGCAGAATGAAGGAGTATATCTGATTACTGGTGGCGCTGGCGGATTGGGGCTTTTACTGGCAGCGGATATCGTGTCAAATACAGAAGAAGTGGTGTTGATATTGACAGGTAGAAGGACTGAAACACCTGCGATCAGGAAACAACTGGCACCTTTAGAACGGAATGGCGCCAGGGTAATCTATAAAACATTGGACGTAACGGCTCCCTTGCAAGTGGCCTCACTGGTGAAGGATATTATCGCGGACTATGGGAAACTGAGCGGCGTACTACATAGCGCAGGTATCATAAAAGACAATTTTATTCTTCGTAAATCAACAGATGAATTTGCAGCAGTACTTTCTCCAAAAGTAAGTGGCATAAAATGGTTGGATGATGCGACTAAAGACCTGCCGCTGGAATTGTTTATCAGCTTTTCCTCCATTGCTGGCATAAGAGGGAATAGCGGTCAGGCAGATTATGCTACGGCTAATGCATTCATGGATCAATATATTACCTATCGTAATGACTTGGTGAAAAAGGGAATACGTTCTGGTAGGTCCTTATCGGTAAACTGGCCCCTATGGGCAGAGGGTGGCATGCACATCGATGCCGTACACCTGCAGCAAATGCAAACAGCCGGCATTCAGCCCTTAGATACTGCTAGTGGTTTACGCGCATTGCAAATAAGTTTGGATAGCAGTGCCGCTCAAACAATGGTATTATATGGAAATTTGCAAACAACATCATCTGCCGGCCAAAAAACAGGGACAAATATACCTTCGGCAAAAACGCAGATATTATCCGCTGCCGAACAGCAGGAACTGCTCGACTTCGTATTAAAACAACTGAAATCTTTACTGGGCAAACAGGTAAAGATCGCTCCTCACAAAATTGATCATACAGAACCGCTGGAAAGTTATGGTATTGACTCAATCGTTATTACCAGCCTGAACCAACAACTGGCCACTGTATTTACCGATATCTCCAAAACGCTTTTCTTTGAATACCAGACATTGGAAGCGTTAGCGGGCTATTTTATACAGGATCATCAATCAGCTTGTTTAAACTGGGCAGGATGGGAACATTCCGGACCACCCGCACAGTCCCGCTTTGAGCCCCCGGTTGTCACAGAGGTGGTCAGCATAAAAGACCTGGCCGTACAGGAAAGAACAGCCGTACTCCATAATACTTCCCGTATAGATGAGCCGGTGGCTATTATTGGCATCAGTGGACGTTATCCGCAGGCAGATAACCTGTCTCAATACTGGGAGAACCTTAAAAATGGTAAAAACTGCGTCACCGAAATACCGGCAGAACGCTGGGCCATAGAAGGCTTCTATCACCCGGATATGGAAGAGGCGATCGAACAGGGTAAAAGCTATAGCAAATGGGGGGGATTCGTAAATGACTTCTCATCTTTTGACCCGTTATTTTTTAACCTGTCTCCCAGAGAGGTCCTGAACATGGACCCCCAGGAGCGTCTCTTCATAGAAAGCTGCTGGCAAGTGTTGGAAGATGCTGGTTATACACGCGAACTACTGGCCAGCAGACACAATCGGAATGTTGGCGTGTTCGCCGGTATTACTAAGACCGGTTTCGAACTGTATAGCCCCTTATTATGGATGCAGGGTGCCAAGATAGCGCCGCATACTTCTTTTAGTTCCGTGGCCAACCGCATTTCTTACTTATTAAATCTGCAAGGCCCCAGCATGCCGATCGATACGATGTGTTCTTCATCCCTCACCGCTATTCATGAGGCTTGTGAATACATTCGTCGCGGAGATTGTGAACTGGCTATCGCCGGCGGTGTGAACCTGTATGTACATCCTGCCAGCTATGTTGGATTGTGTTCGCAAAGGATGCTATCGACCAGCAACGAATGCAGAAGCTTCGGCGCTGGCGGAGATGGCTTTGTGCCAGGAGAAGGTGTAGGAGCCGTTTTGTTAAAACCGCTATCACGCGCAGAAGCAGATGGCGATCATATCTATGCAGTGATCCGCAGCTCCGCGATTAACCATGGCGGCAAAACCAATGGATATACAGTGCCAAATCCTACGGCACAGGGAGACCTGATCAGGAGGGCAATGGACAAAGCGGGCATACGTGCGGAGGCAATCAGCTATATCGAAGCGCATGGTACCGGTACCGTACTGGGAGATCCCATAGAGATCACAGGGCTGAAACAGGCTTTTGCGGCCGATACCTCACAACGGCAGTATTGCGCCATCGGCTCCGTAAAAAGTAACATAGGACACCTGGAAGCGGCTGCCGGTATCGCCGGACTGACCAAGATCGTCCTGCAAATGAAACATCGCCAGCTGGTCCCCAGCCTTCATACTGCAACCCTGAACCCCAATATTGATTTTACAAAAACCCCCTTCACCGTGCAGCAAACATTGACTGCATGGGAACAACCACTGGTAGCAACCCATGGAGAACAACGGCCATCCCCTCGCATTGCCGGCCTGTCCTCCTTCGGAGCAGGTGGCGCAAATGCTCATATTATCGTGGAAGAATATCAACCTGGAACTAGCCGTATAGCCCCATTCCCCGCAACACCTGCACTGATCGTTTTATCAGCCCGCAATACCAATGGTTTGCAAGAACAGGCAAAAAGATTATTAGAAGCAGTACGCAATGAATATGATAAAGAAACCGATCTCCTGCGCATCGCCTTTACCTTGCAAACAGGCAGAGAAGCAATGGAAGAACGACTGGCCTTCATCGCACACGATATCAATGGGCTGATCAGGCAATTGGAAGTTTTTATCTCAGGTGGTAACAACATGGATGAATTCTTCACCGGACAGGTAACAGAGAATAAAGACACTTTGAGCTTGTTCTCCGGAGACGAATTACAATCTACCTTAGAAAAATGGATTGCCGATCATAAGTATTCCAAATTGCTGGAAGCATGGGTGAAAGGCTTACACATTGAATGGCCCCGTTTGTATGGCGTGCATATGCCACAGCGGATCAGTTTACCAACCTACCCCTTTGCACGTGATAAATATTGGCTGCCTGCCAGCGTATTATCCGGTGGAATTGATCTATCCAGAAAAATACAGGAAAAAGCCGTATCATCCACCGCCAAATTTACAACGCACCAGGTCGTTGAAGCCCCAGAAATCCCAGTGTTATCTAAGCCTGCCGGCATATCCCTAAGTTTTAATACGTTGGAAGTGCCGGCTTCGGAAAACATGGTTCCGGAACCACTTGCAATCATACCTGATACTCCGGAAGTACCGCCTGTAACGTCAGTCGCCTTCGATCTCACGCATGCCGCTTTACAACAGGAATTACTAAAAAGTTTTGCCGCTACACTATTGATCCCGGAAGGAGAGGTCGATATCAATAAGAATTTTATAGACCTCGGACTGGACTCAATAGTAGGAGTGGAGTGGATCAGAACAGTGAACCGGCAATTTGGTATCACGATCCCCGCTACCAAAGTATATGATTATCCTACCTTGAAGGAATTCACGAATTGGCTTTATACAGAAATGAAACAAGTGGCAGGTATAAATAGGGTCGCAGTAATACCTGTAACAACAGCTGCCGTGAACGAAAATTTACAGGTTGCCGCACAAACGCCAGTACCAGCTGCATTCACATTAGCGCAACTACAGGAACTCCTGAAACAGAGTTTTGCAGAAACCCTCTATATGCCGGTAGCGGATGTCGATATTGCCCGTCAGTTCGTTGATATGGGGCTCGACTCCATCGTTGGTGTAGAATGGGTAAGAGGCATCAACAGATATTTCGGAACCACTATACCTGCTACAAGAGTATATGATCATCCAACGATCCGTGAGTTCGCAGCATATCTGCTTACAGAATTATCGCTGGTGAACACATCGGTCCATGAACCCATTCCGTCATTAACAATACCTGCCGATATGCAGTCTGTAACACTTCCGGCATGGGGTACAGGGATCATCGAAGCACAAAGCAATGGCCTGGTCATCAGGACAGTTCATACACTGGATGAAGTAAAATGGGAAACATGGCCGGTACTACCAGCTGCTGCAGGAGAAATAACCATTAAGGTAATAGCCGCTGCCGTGAATTTTCCTGATACCATGTGTGTGACAGGGTTATATCCAACCATGCCTGCTTATCCCTTTGTACCGGGATTTGAAGTCGCAGGGGTGGTAACCCAGGTAGGAACCGGCGTTACCGGCTTCCGGGCAGGAGATGCCGTTATCGCGTTGACGGGTGCCCGGTTGGGAGGACATGCTGACTACGTAAATGTGCCGGCAGTGAATGCCGTACTAAAACCGGCTAATGTCAGCTTTGAAGAAGCTTGTAGCTTACCGGTAGTATTCGGTACCGTATACTACGCCTTTGAGTTAGGAAGATTATCAGCCGGAGAGAAAGTGTTGATTCATACGGCGACAGGTGGCTGTGGATTAGTCGCCTTACAGCTGGCGCAGCTGAAAGGCGCTGAAATATATGCCAGCGCCGGCAAAGAAGAGAAACTAGACATCCTGCGCCGCCTGGGTGTAAAACAGGCTTTCAATTACAAGGATGCCTATGATGATCATATCCGTACCTGGACCCACGGCAATGGTGTGGATGTAGTATTAAACATGCTGGCTGGCGACAATATCCAGAAAGGACTGAATAGCCTTGGCGCAGGTGGAAGATACCTGGAGCTGGCAGTACATGGACTTAAAACAAGTCAGAGACTGGACCTTTCCAGGCTACTGCAGAATCAGACCATTCACAGTATCGACCTGCGCAGCATGAGTATGCGTGCCGGCGCCGGCGGTGCAGGGCTGTTGGATAAAATGTCCGACATGCTGGCCTCCGGAGATATACAGCCGATCGTTTCCAGGATTTACCCCGTACACCAACTTTCAGACGCACTGCAATTTGTAAGCAAAGGTGCCCATATAGGTAAGGTAGTGATCAGCCACCAGGTACAGGTAATGGAAGACCGTACGGAAAAATTGATCCAACAGATACAGCAACATAAACAAACGCATACTGGCAAACAATCGGCAAACATACCCGCTCCGCAGCCAGTTGTATCAACGTCCCCCCCTGTCGTCGCAGAAGAAGAAGCGATCGCTATCATCGGTATTAGCGGACAGTTTCCGCAGGCCGCCAACCTCGAACAGTATTGGGACAATCTCCGTGGAGGCCGGGATTGTATTACAGAAGTGCCCGCCGATAGATGGTCGCTGGATGCTTTCTATGACCCGGATCCGCGCGCGGTGGGAAAAACAACGGGCAAGTGGATGGGCGTGATGGAAGACGCAGACAAATTTGATCCGTTGTTCTTTAGCATATCACCAGCAGAGGCAGCCGTAATGGACCCGCAACAAAGGTTATTCCTGGAAAATTGCTGGCATTGCATCGAAGATGCGGGCATCCGCCCTTCAGATCTCTCTGGTAGTAAATGTGGTGTTTTTGTTGGCTGTGCCACCGGCGATTATGGCCAGGGACTGCAAAGCGATGGATTGAGTGCCCAGGGGCTGACCGGAGGGACTACTTCCATCCTCAGCGCACGTATATCCTATCTCCTCAATCTCAAAGGCCCCTGCCTGGCTATCGATACCGCTTGTTCTTCCGCCCTGGTAGCGATCGCAGATGCATGCGACAGCCTGTTACTCAGGCGGAGTGAGCTGGCCCTGGCTGGTGGCGTCTGTGTATTGGCCGGTCCGGTAATGCATATCACAGGCAGTAAATCTGGTATGCTCTCTGCCTCCGGCCGCTGCTATACCTTCGATCAACGTGCTGATGGTTTTGTACCCGGAGAAGGAGTAGGCGTAGTATTACTGAAACGCCTGAGCGACGCACAACACGACAATGATCACATATATGGCGTGATCCGCGGTTGGGGTATCAACCAGGATGGAAAGACAAATGGCATCACCGCCCCGAGCGTAAAATCGCAGATCGCACTGGAACAGGAAGTATATAGCCGCTTCAAAATTGACCCGGCTACCATCACCATGGTCGAAACACATGGCACCGCTACACAACTGGGAGATCCGATTGAAGTGGAAGCCCTGACCTCCGCCTTCAGGAAA
Organism: Chitinophaga pendula; assembly: GCF_020386615.1. NCBI lineage: Bacteria > Pseudomonadati > Bacteroidota > Chitinophagia > Chitinophagales > Chitinophagaceae > Chitinophaga > Chitinophaga pendula. Next base: position 2,758,163 of record NZ_CP077769.1, on the reverse strand, counting down.
TTTACTACCAATACCCACTACTGCGCACTGGGGTCTGTCAAAAGTAATATCGGCCATGCTCTCACCGCCGCCGGTGCCAGTAGCATCCTCAAAGTGTTGCTGTCACTACAACACCGGGAAATTCCGCCTACTATCCATTTCGAAAAGCTGAATGAACATATACTGTTGGAAAACAGCCCCTTCTATATCAATAACACCCTACGGGACTGGGCAACGCCTGCAGGCATTCCCCGCAGAGCAGCTATCAGCTCCTTCGGGTTTAGTGGTACAAACGCGCACCTGGTCATCGAAGAATATACAGCAAATGTTCGCTACTCAAATAGCCAATCACAACCAGTATTGATCGTGCTGTCTGCTAAGAACAGCACACAACTGAAAGAGTATGCTGTCCATCTCACGAAATATCTGCAGCATACACCCGATATTGCACTGACTAATCTGGCATACACCCTGCAGGTAGGTCGAGAGGCTTTCGATCATCGCCTGGCTATTGAAGCAGATAATGTCGCACAGCTGATAGCATTACTGACAGCATTTACCAAAGAAGAACGCACACCTGGTATCTATAACGGACAAGTAAAGAAAAACAGGGAAGGTGTGACACTGCTTGACGGCGATGACGATATGCAGGCGTTGATCAGCACCTGGGTACAAAAGAAAAAGTTGAGTAAAGTAGCTGCCTTATGGGTACAGGGATTGCATGTATCCTGGGAAGAATGGTATGTAAAGGGAAGTGTACAGCGTATTCCGGCACCTGGTTATCCTTTCATAAGAGACAGGTACTGGCTTCAACCCACAGTACCGACAAATACTACAGGGGGCGCTGCCAACTCCCACCTCCATCCTTTATTACATGCTAATACCTCACATCTTTCTGCGCAGCGTTTTACAGCTACTTTTCATAACGATGCAGCAACCGCAGCGCAAAATAGTGCACAAAGCTGGCTGCTGCTGGAAATGGCCATTGCCGCATTACGTTTCTCCGCCGAACAACAACCAGCTCCCGCGTCCGTATCTATCCGCGATGTTTTCTGGGAACAACCGACTTTACTGCTGCCCGAAACACTGACCCTGCATACAAGACTATACCCGGCAACAGATGACAGCATTCAGTATGAAATATACCAGGAAGATACAGCTGCACAGACCACCGTCTTCAACCTGGGTACTGGCAAGGTATGCTATAACAATATAAAAGAACGCCCTCAACTCGATTCCGCTGCTATTGCCGCTGCACAACAGATCACCATAACATCGGTACCGGCAGCAGTCATACTGCCGCCTGCTTTGTTGCAGTCATTAGCAGAGCTACTGAATGAAGGCCAGCCAACTGCCTTGTATCCCATGCAGCTGCTTTCCCTGGAAGTATGGGAGCAGGCGCCGCAGAAAATATTGATACACATCGTACGCCAGCAGGTAAAAGACAGTGTATGGGCTGACATACAGCTAGCCAATGAGCAAGGTTCGGTATTTGCCGCGTTCGAAGAAATACGTTTACAGCCATTGGTCGATAAGGAAAAGACAATCCCCGTGATGTTATCCTTACAGCCGGTATGGCAGGTACAACAGGCTGCAACCAGCCAAAACGAAGGCGCTTACACACACCATCATATCATATGTTGTGAAATACCGGCAACAGTACCATCATTGCTAAGTGCGCATTTTTCAACAGCCGCCATCCATACTTGGCGAAGTGATGCAGTAACAATCGCTGCGCGTTATCAGGAATATGCCGTCAGCTTATTCGGACTTGTACAAACAATATTGTCACAACAACCGGCAGAAAAGGTCTGCATACAGATCCTGGTCACCGGCGACAATACGGCTAAACTGTTTGAAGGCCTGGCAGGGATATTACAGACAGCCCGATTGGAGAATCCTTTTGTAAGCGGCCAGGTGATCTACCTGGACCCGCTGTCCTCAAAGAATGATAACAGCTGGCAGCAACGACTGGCTGAAAACATCGGTCATGCTGCATCACGTATACGGTACGAAAAAGAAGTACGATATGTCCCCGTATTGCAACCGCTGCCGGCAGCTGCCGTCGTGCCTGCTCCCTGGATAACGGAAGCAGTATACCTGATCACCGGTGGAGCTGGTGGACTGGGGCTGCTGCTAACACAGGTGATAGCCAGAGAGGCCCGCCAGGTGACGCTGATACTCACCGGCCGTTCCCCGTTGTCAAAAGAAAAAGAAAACATACTGGCACAACTACGGCAACAGGGTGCTACGGTAGTATACCAACAGGTCGACATCACAGCACCCCGCGCCGTTGATCAGTTGATAACCGATGTACTGCAAACTTATGGTCGTATTGATACGATCATTCACAGCGCTGGTATCATACGGGATAACTTCATCATTCGTAAAGGCATAGAAGAGTTTAATGCCGTGCTATCCCCCAAAGTAAATGGAGTAGCCATATTGGATGAAGCAACAAAAGATATTCCGCTCCGGCAGTTCATCTGCTTCTCTTCTGTGGCAGGCGTGTCCGGCAATGTGGGGCAGGCAGATTACGCGGCAGCAAACGCTTTCATGGATGCCTACATGCATTATCGCCAGCAATTGGTAGCTGCAGGACAACGCAGTGGTCATTCCTTATCCGTGAACTGGCCGCTTTGGGAAGAAGGAGGCATGCAGGTGGATGCTACGACTGCCACACATCTGAAGGCAGCAGGCATGCTGCCTTTACCGTCAGCGACGGGGATACAGGCATTGTCTGAAGCGCTGGCAGGAACCAACCCGCAATCCATTATACTATACGGATATGAAGCACAACTGCATCAAATAGTAACCGGTACTACCGCAACCGGCGAACAGGGGCAGGATATCCTTGCCGGTCAGGAAGTAGATATCACAGCATTGACAAAACAAGTGTTGCTAAAACTAAGAGAGCTGCTGGCCAGGCAGACCAAAATGGAGTTAAGTACTATAGATGCAGAAGAGCCGCTCGAAAGCTATGGTATCGACTCACTGATGATCACCAGCCTCAACCAACAGCTTACGGATATCTTCGGGAACATATCGAAAACCTTGTTCTTCGAATACCAGACCTTGAATGCACTATCTGCATATTTTGTCAATACCTACCAGGCTGCGAGTAGAAAATGGGTAGGTCAGAATACACAAAACCATGAAAAAGATCGTACTATAAATACATCTGCCGCCAAGCTGCAGTCCGCGGATAGATATTTGCAACGCAAGTTAACCTCGAAACCTATCCGCCCTGAAGTGCCAAATACGACTCATCATCGGGAACCTATTGCCATTATCGGTATAAATGGCCGGTACCCGCAAGCAGATAATCTCTTCGAATACTGGGATAATCTGAAAGCCGGCAAGAACTGTATCACGGAGATACCCTCCGAACGTTGGGCATTGGAAGGATTTTTCCAGGAAAATGCTGACAGCGCCGTCACGCAGGGGAAGAGCTACAGTAAATGGGGCGGCTTCGTTCGTGACTTTGCTGCCTTTGATCCCAAATTCTTCAACATAGCACCTCGTGAAGCGCTCAATATGGACCCTCAGGAAAGGCTTTTCATTGAAAGCTGCTGGCAGGTGCTCGAAGATGCAGGATATACCCGCCACCTCCTGGGAACACGTCATCAATACAGCGTTGGCGTATTTGCCGGTATTACAAAGACGGGCTTTGAGCTATATGGCCCCTCTCTATGGCAACAGGGTGCTAAGATATTTCCGCATACTTCCTTCAGTTCCGTAGCTAACCGTATTTCTTACCTGCTGAACCTCCAGGGACCAAGTATGCCGGTTGATACCATGTGTTCTTCTTCACTCACAGCTATCCATGAAGCATGTGAACATCTGCTGCGGGAAGAATGTGAACTGGCCATAGCCGGTGGCGTAAACCTCTATCTGCACCCGGCTAGCTATGTCGGACTCTGCGCGCAGCGTATGCTGTCCGGAGGAAACGAATGCCGCAGTTTTGGTGCCGGAGGAGATGGCTTCGTACCGGGCGAAGGAGTAGGTACCGTATTGCTCAAACGACTATCACAGGCCGAAGCAGATGGAGATCATATATACGCCATAATACGTGGCACCAGCATTAACCATGGAGGAAAGACAAATGGCTATACCGTGCCAAACCCGGTTGCACAAGCGGCCGTTATCCGCAAAGCGCTGGATAAAGCGGGTGTAAATGCACGCGATATTAGCTATATAGAAGCACATGGTACCGGTACCGTATTGGGTGACCCGATAGAGATCTCAGGTCTCCAACAGGCTTTCGGAAAAGACACGGCAGACAAACAATATTGCGCGATAGGATCGGTAAAAAGCAATATCGGACACCTCGAAGCCGCAGCAGGTATCGCCGGTCTGACCAAGATCGTTCTGCAAATGAAACATCGCCAGCTGGTACCCAGCCTGCATGCTAATGTATTAAATCCGAATATCGATTTTGAAAGCTCTCCGTTCATCTTGCAACAGACATTGCAGGAATGGAAACGACCGGTAAGTGAAGTAGACGGAGAGCCGAAAGAACAACTGCGCATAGCCGGACTTTCTTCTTTCGGCGCAGGTGGTGCCAATGCACATATCATCGTTGAAGAATACGTTGCACCAGTATCCGGCCCCAACAATGTGTCAACACCTCAGGTGATCGTATTGTCCGCCAGACATGCAGATCGCCTGAAAGAGAGAGCAGGGCAGCTGTTGGAGGCATTGTCCCGGGGCATTTATAAAGAGGCCGACTTACCGTCTGTCGCTTACACATTGCAGACCGGACGGGAAGCAATGGACGAACGACTGGCCATAATAACAAATGACCTGGTACAGCTACAGGAACAGCTCACTTCCTGGTTGCGTGGAGAGAAAATCGCAGGTGTGATCTCAGGGCAGGCTAAAGGCAACAAAGAAACACTGGAGTTACTGGAAGAAGAAGAAATGCAGATTGCCGTAGAGAAATGGACCCGTCAGCGGACCTATGATAAACTCATGAAACTATGGGTGAAAGGAATGCCTTTCGACTGGCAGCAATGGTATGATGGTCATTCGCCTCGTCGCATCAGTTTACCGGGTTATCCATTTGCCAAAGAAGTATATTGGCTCCCGGAAATATCTGTGACCCCTCCGGTAACAACACCTGCTACAACCCCGGTAACTACTGCTATCCCCACTATAACCGATCCGGCGGAAAGCATCCACAAACCCCAGGGTATTCAGCTAAACCTGTCAGCTTTTACACCGGCAGCCGTAGCAGATACATCCTATGCTGCGCCGGCGCAGATAGTGCAGGAGCCTGCAATAACAGTCATCCCGGCGCCTGCTCCGTCGACAGCGCTCCCGCAACTGCTACCGCTGGATACCATTAAAGAAGAATTGACGAAAAGCCTTGCCGAAATGCTCTTCCTCTCTCCTGATGAAGTGGAGGTAGACAAACAATTTGTAGAAATGGGACTGGATTCCATTATAGGGGTAGAGTGGATACGGGCAGTCAATAAACAATTCGGCACGGCGATCCCCGCTACAAAAGTATATCACTACCCGACCATAGACGAATTAGCGGCTATGATAGCGGAAGAGATGGCCCATCCGTCTGTCGATATCACCGCTCTGTCGGATATACCTCTGCCTGCTATCACCATACCTGCGGAAAGAAAGGATTCCATTCAGGCAGAGCTGCCGTTAGTGAACTTAACAACATTTGAACCTGTAACAACGTCAGCACCTCCAGCCCACACAGGATTAATTCCGCCTGCTTCTGTGCATCATATTGCAGCAGCTGATATGATCCAGGAGAAACGTATCGTATCGGTAACGCATCCGGTGATTTCGGAAGAAGAGCTGGCGACAGCGCTGATCGTCAGTTTTGCGGAAACATTATTCCTGTTACCGGAAGAGGTAGATGTAGACAGGCCGTTTATCGATATGGGCCTGGACTCAATTACAGGAGTGGAATGGGCACACGCAATCAATAAACGGTTTGGAACCAGCCTGGCTGCGACACGGCTATACGAATATACCACCATCAGGGACTTGACAGGATACCTGCATGAAGCGTTGTCCGGAAATGGCAGCAGCAGTATGCTGGCAGAAGTATCCTCCGTAGATGAGCTGCTGTTGCAGGTGCAGGGTGGTGCCCTCGATATAGAAGACGCTGACAAGATTTTATCTCAATTAAACCTCTAAATATCAGACACATGGAAAAAGAAGCCATTTTTCAGATCATCGTGAAGCACACACTCGAAGTTATTCCGGAACTGGAATCACATGAATTTAAGATCACCGACCAATTAAAGGAATTAGGTGCTAATTCCGTAGACCGTGCGGATATCACTACAATGACAATGGAAACCCTCGAACTGGAAGTACCGTTGGTTGAGTTGTTTGGTGCTCAGAACATAGAAGACCTGGTAGAGTTATTTTATGCAAAGAAACAATAACCCCTCCTGCGTTATATCGGGTGTGGGTATAACAGCCGCTGTTGGCCAGGGCAAAGCGGCCTTTTCAACAGCTTTGCTAAACGGGGATCACGCATTCAAAGTGATGGAACGTCCCGGCCGCCAGTACAATTCTGCTTATCTGGGTGCAGAGATACCTGCACTGACCTATCCTGATAGCATCCCCCGCAAACTCCTGAGGGGTGCTTCCCTCTCTGCGGAAGTGGCGCTCGTGACACTGGCGGAAGCCTGGGCGGATGCCGGATTGGGAGAAGTAGATGCCACCCGTATAGGCCTTATCGTAGGAGGTTCCAATGTACAACAACGGGAATTACAACAAACTTATGAGCAATACCGGGATCGCGCTCGCTTCCTCCGGCCTGCATATGGCATATCCTTTCTGGATAGCGACATCTGCGGCCTCTGTACAGAGCAGTTTGGTATCCGTGGATTCGCTTATACGCTTGGCGGCGCATCTGCCAGCGGGCTGGCGGTGATACTCCAGGCAGCCGAAGCTGTCATGTCAGGCCAGGCGGATGTTTGCATCGCGATAGGCGCTCTGATGGACCTGTCTTACTGGGAGTTCCAGGCATTTCGTTCGCTCGGAGCCATGGGCTCTACGAAACATGCCGAAACACCGGCAAAAGCCTGTCGACCCTTCGACAGTAACAGAGATGGTTTTATCTATGGAGAGTCCTGCGGTGTAGTAGTCGTAGAAAGAGCCGACCTGGCAGCTGCCAGGGGAAGGCGATCCTATGCAACTATTAGCGGTTGGGCGATCGCAATGGATGCCAACCGCAACCCCAATCCTTCCTATGAAGGAGAATGTACCGTAATCAGGAATACCCTCGAAAAGGCTGGTATTACAGCCGCAGATATTGACTATGTAAACCCTCATGGCACCGGATCTATGGTAGGAGATGAGACAGAATTGCAGGCATTGCAAGACTGTGGCCTCACTCATGCCTATATCAATGCCACCAAGTCCATTACGGGACATGGCATCAGCGCCGCCGGCACCGTAGAAGTGATTGCCACCCTGCTACAAATGGAGGCCGGCCGCTTACATCCTACCCGTAACCTGGAAAACCCCATCGTTCCATCCTTCAACTGGGTAAAAGAAACCCCGGTGGAACATGCCATACAACACGCTATAAGCCTGAGCTTTGGCTTTGGAGGTATCAATACTGCCATCAGCTTATGTACCCCGACACCCAACATCTAAATTGATCACCCATTCTTTAATCCTGCGCCTGCATCACTATCCGCAAGCGCTAACAAATTTACCCTTATGACTAACGTTGGAATTGAAGCATTGAATGTTTTTGGCGGGACGGCCAGCCTGGATGTTATGGAGCTAGCCAGACACCGCAAGCTGGATACCGCCAGGTTCGAGAACCTCCTGATGAAAGAAAAAACAGTGGCACTCCCTTATGAAGACCCTGTTACATTCGGTGTAAACGCTGCCAAACCCATCATCGACCGGCTCACACCGGCAGAAAGAGATCGTATAGAATTACTCATCACCTGTACAGAGTCCGGCGTGGATTTCGGTAAATCTATGAGTACATATATCCACCACTATCTGGGACTGAACCGCAACTGCCGCCTGTTTGAACTCAAACAAGCCTGCTATTCCGGTACAGCAGGATTCCAGATGGCGGTTAACTTTATCCTCGGACAAGCATCGCCCGGCGCCAAAGCCTTGGTGATAGCCACCGATATCTCCCGCTTTATGGTAGTAGAAGGTGGTGAAGCCATCTCCGAAGACTGGTCATTCGCTGAACCTAGTGGTGGCGCCGGCGCCGTAGCCATACTCGTAAGCGATCGTCCCTACGTATTCCAGGTAGATGTAGGCGCCAATGGCTACTATGGATTCGAAGTAATGGACACCTGCCGCCCCGTTCCCGATAGCGAAGCCGGAGATGCCGACCTCTCACTGATGTCCTACCTCGATTGCTGCGAACGCGCATTTGGCGAATACCAGAAAAGAGTAACAGGCGTCAGCTATAAAGACACCTTTCAATACCTCACCTTCCATACTCCTTTCGGTGGCATGGTAAAAGGCGCACACCGTACCATGATGCGGAAAGTAGTAAAAGCATCTCCCAACGAAATCGAAGCAGACTTCAAACAACGCGTAACACCAGGGCTGACCTATTGCCAACGAGTAGGCAACATCATGGGCGGCACCGTATTCATGTCATTGGCCGGCACCATCGATACCGGCAATTATGATGTGCCCAAACGTATCGGTCAGTTCTCCTACGGCTCCGGCTGTTGTTCTGAATTCTACAGCGGTGTAGTATCCAAGGAAGGACAAGCCAGACAACAAAGTCTTCAGATCGAAAAACATATCAGCGAACGCTATAAGCTGTCCATGCAGGAATACGATGCACTGCTGGTAGGTAATGGCGCGATCCGCTTCGGTACCCGCAACGTTACCCTCGATAAAAATATCATCCCGGGAGCCTGGGCATCCACACAGGGTAAACAACGCCTGTATCTGAAAGAAATCAGGGAGTTTCACAGAAAATACGAATGGAGCGCATGAACTACCAAACACTAAAAGTCCGCTTCCAGGACACTATCTGTTTTTTACAGTTCCATCGTCCGGAAGCGAATAATACCATCAACGATCAGTTGATCGCGGAATGTATCGAAGTACTCACACTTTGTGAGTCCACTGCTACTATCGTGGTGGTAGAAGGATTGCCGGAAGTGTTCTGTTTCGGTGCAGACTTTAAGGCAGCAGCCGGAGAAAACACAGGCACGCAGACGGTCCCCACCCAGGGACCCGAGGCCTTGTACGATCTCTGGCTGCGTCTCGCCACAGGACCGTTTATTACTATCGCTCACGTAAGAGGGAAAGCAAACGCCGGTGGTATAGGCTTTGTCGCAGCCTGCGATATCGTACTGGCGGACCAACAGGCAGTGTTCAGCTTGTCAGAACTGTTGTTCGGACTATTACCTGCTTGTGTAATGCCTTTCCTTATCCGGAAGATCGGTTTCCAGAAAGCACAGTATCTTACACTGATGACCAAACCGGTAACCGTACAACAGGCGCATGCCTGGGGGCTGGTAGATGCATTCGATTCTCAAAGCGATGCACTGTTGCGTACACATCTCCTCCGTCTGAAGAACCTGTCTAAAACAGGCATCCAGCGTTATAAACGCTACATGAGCCTGTTGCATGATCTGCAGGCGCCGAGAGCAGCCGCGATTGCAGCCAACAAAGAAGTATTCTCTGACCCCGAGAACCTCGCACGTATCACCCGCTTTGTCAAGACCGGATTGTTCCCTTGGGAAAATTAATCCTACGCCATCGCCCCATATTCCTTCACCCCAACAAACCCTAGAAAATGTCACAACCCGCAGTTGACTTAAGAGAAATAGAACCTGGCATTGTACTGCTGACCATGCAGGATAAAGAACATAAAAATACGTTCACCGAAGATATCATGGTAGGGCTAATAAAGGCTTTTGCAGCTATCGGCGAAAATCAGCACTACAAAGTGGTGATCCTTACCGGATATGACAGCTACTTCTGTTCTGGTGGTACACAGGACGCTTTGCTGGCCATTAACGATGCCAAAGTGAAATTTACCGATACCAACCTGTATAGCCTGGCATTGGAGTGCCGCATCCCCGTAATCTCCGCAATGCAGGGACATGGTATTGGCGGTGGTTTTGTATTCGGCCTGTTCAGCGACTTTGTAATCCTGAGTAAAGAAAGTGTCTATACGACCAACTTTATGAAATACGGATTCACGCCTGGTATGGGTGCTACCTATGTGCTCCCCCAGAAACTAGGTATCAGCCTCGCAGAAGAAATGCTACTCACCGCCGCTAACTTCCGGGGAGTAGAACTAGAGAAAAGAGGCATCTCTTTCCCGGTACTACCGAGAGCAGAGGTATTGGAATATGCCCTGCAACTGGCAAGAACGCTGGCAGAAAAACCAAGAGTATCACTCATCACCCTTAAAGATCACCTGGTAGCAGAAGCCCGTGAAAAATTACCTGCCATCATAGAAAAAGAAGTAGCGATGCACGGCGTCACCTTCCACCAGCCGGAAGTGAAAGACCGTATTATGGCCCTCTTTGGCAGATAATAATTTGTACAGTTAACAACAGGTGTCAACCGGGATATCCCCGGTTGAACATCACCTGTATGCCAATGGATAACTGTCCGTTCACTAAAGCTTATTGTACCATGAATTCACAGGATATTTTACGCGCGCTGAAAGCAGGAGAGATCAGTCCTGAAGAAGCAAAGAAAGCATTGCAACAGCTTAAAGCCGCACAGGCAACACAAAAGATCCCCACTCCGAATCCTACCCCATCAGATATCGTGCCTCCCGCACAGGGGGCAATAGCTGCAGATACAACACCTATTGCCATTGTCGGCATTTCAGGACGGTATCCGGGCGCTGCCCATTTAGACCAATACTGGGATAACCTTCTGCATGGCAGAAATACCGTACGGGAAATACCCGCCTTCCGCTGGGACGCAGATGCATTCTATGCACCTTATCCTTACCAGGAAGGTAAGATCTATTGCAAATGGATGGGCATGCTGGATGATATCGCAGAATTTGATCCGCTGTTCTTCAACATATCACCGGCAGAAGCAGAAGCAATGGACCCGCAACACAGGATATTTCTGCAAGAGGCTTACAGGGCATTTGAAGATGCGGGCTATTGCCGGCAGTCTCTGAGCAATAAGAATTGTGGTGTATACATGGGGATCATGAGCAATGAATATGGCGTTATCCTTTCTCATTACAATAACAGCTCATCGGCGACCACTGGCAACAGCTATGCGATCGCACCGGCCAGGATCTCTTATTTCCTGAACCTGAAAGGCCCCGCAATACCGATCGACACCGCCTGCTCCTCCTCTTTGGTAGGAGCCCACCTGGCTTGCCAGGCACTACGGCATGGCGAGATCGATATGGCACTGGTAGGTGGCGTAACACTCTATCTCACCCCCGGCTCCTACATGAGTATGTGTAGTGCAGGAATGCTCTCTCCGGATGGGCAGTGTAAGGCCTTCGACAACGGCGCCAATGGATTCGTACCCGGAGAAGGCGCCGGCGCCCTGATATTGAAACGCCTGCAAGATGCGGAAGCAGACCATGATCATATCTATGGCGTCATCATCGGCTCCGGTATCAACCAGGATGGTAAAACCAATGGTATCACAGCACCTAACCTGGGCAGCCAGATCGCATTGGAAAAAGAAATATATCGTCGCTACCGGATAGATCCGGCTACCATTTCCTATGCAGAAATGCATGGCACCGGCACCAAACTGGGCGATCCTATAGAGCTCGAAGCACTCTCAACGGCGTTTAAAAGCAGCACCGATAAAAGAAATTATTGCGCCATCGGTGCCGTCAAGAGTAATCTCGGACATACTTCCGCGGCTGCCGGTGCCGCCAGTATTCATAAAGTACTGCTTTGCATGCAGCATCAGCAACTCGTGCCTACCTTGCATTTTAAACATCATAACGAACACTTTAACTTTTCCGACTCGCCGTTTTTTGTCAATACAGATACCAAACAATGGCAAACAACTACCGGGCAGCCCCGTAGGGCTTGTGTAAGTTCTTTTGGATTTAGCGGTACTAATGCACACCTCGTCATCGAAGAATATAGGGCTAACACTGCCGGTGTGGAAGACCATCACCCTGCATTATTTGTACTGTCTGCCCATACACAGGAGCAATTGCATGAGTATGCGGCGAAAATGAGCGAACATATTACCGCACATCCAGCATTACGCCTCGCAGATATTTGTTACACCGCCCAGACCGGCCGGGATGAAATGTCGTGGAGACTGGCGATCGTTGCCGATAGCCTCGCAGCATTGCATACGACATTACAGCATTTCCTGGAAGAAAACAGCAGCCCTGCATTATTCACAGGGCATGTCAAAAAAGGAAAAGGAAGTTCATCGGCGACAGCGGCGCAGTTGGAGAGCTGGTATATGCAGCAGGCATTGTCAGCGCTGGCTGCCGAATGGGTGAACGGTGCCCGTATCAATTGGTTACGGCTATACAATACAACAGTACCTTACCGTGTTAGTCTGCCTACCTACCCCTTTTTACGGGAGTCCTGGTGGTGCGCCCCTCCCGCTGCATCGATACCGGCAGCGACCCCTGTACCTGTAGCCGCTGCACTACCCGTAGCTACGCCACCACAGCAGACCACACCGGATACCCGCAGCCGTTCTTGGGTCTCTAAACAGTGGATAACAGCCGAGTGGCCACGGTCTACGGAAAGTCCATTCTTACAAACAGTAGCTATCCTAGTAAAAGAAGAAGATGATCTGCTAGCACAACAAATAGCCGGGAGATTTTCTACACCGATCATCTTACATCCGGATCAATTGTCCTCCTTTGACTGGATAACAGCTCCCCGCTTCGATGGGTGCATAGACCTGCTGGGATGTAGCCGCTCTTCAACAGACTGGTCGCTTTGGGTACCTTGGTTGCAGCAGCTGATCGAGCAGGATAGACAACATAAACTGACCTTGCTGGCCCTGAGCCGCGGACTGGAAGCATTCCTGAATCAGGACATGCTATTATCAGGGGCAGGACAGGCCGCTCTGTACCGCATGTTGCAAAGTGAATACAGTCATCTGTGTTCCCGACATATTGATATCGCAGCGGCTACAACGGAAGAGGAGCTGCAAAAGATCATCGCTACCGAATGGGAAAGCACCGGCAACGAACCAGAAATAACTTACCGCAACGGCCAGCGTTACCGGTCCGTCTTGCAGCAACTACCCCTGCCCGGCACCAATGGCAGAAAACCGGTTTTTTTGCCAGGACAGGTACTGCTCATCACCGGCGGCACCAAAGGTATCGGCATGCAATGTGCCTTGCATTTCGCCAGACACTATCATGTCAAATTCATCGCATTACTTGGTCGCGAACATTGGCCCCATAAAAGCGAATGGGCAGCTATCAAACACAGCGACAGCCCACTGGCACAAAAGATCCGTGACGTAGAAGAACTGGAATCTATGGGGGTCTCTGTAAGAGTGTATCAACCAGATCTGACAAACAGGGAAGCGGTAACGCAGTGCATCGAAAAGATCACCAATACGCTTGGGCCTATTGCAGGCGTGATACATAGCGCCGGTATCGTGGATAAGGATAATCCTGCCTTTATCCGTAAGACAATTCCAGGTATGGAAGCCGTATGGTCTCCCAAGACCATTGCCCTGGAGCTGCTGTATGAGCAGCTCAAAACATCTCCATTGCAATTCTTCCTGTTATTCTCTTCTGTATCGGCGATCATCCCTTCCTTGTCCATCGGACAGAGTGACTACGCCATGGCTAACGCCTGGATGGATTATCGTGCCCAAACGCTGGCGCCGCATTTCCCGATCATCAGCATACAATGGCCCAGCTGGAAAGAGACCGGCATGGGAGAGACCAGGGGAAGCGTCTATCAGCGTACCGGCTTATGGAGCCATACAAATGAAGAAGGATTACAATGGCTGGATCACATACTCGCACATAGGCCGGCTGCCGTAATATTGCCTGCTATCGTACATCCCGGAAGATGGAAGCCGGAACAACTCCTTCAAAAAGCACTGGAACCATCACCAGCTGTACAAGCGCCGGTAACGCCAGTGCCACAGGAAAAGAAACTGGCTCCCGCAGCAGATCTTTTTACCGGTGTACGGGGATGGTTGCTGACGCTGTTTGCCCAGGAGCTGAAAATAGCAGCAGACCGGCTGGAAACAGATACCGCTTTTCAGGATTATGGTGTAGACTCTATCATCCTGACGCAGATCGTAAGACATATCAACCAGCTGATACCAGCTCCGATGGACCCCTCCATCCTGTATGAATATGCTACGATCGATGCATTGGCAGACTGGTTATCCAAAGAATATGAATCCCCTTTAAGGGAGTTGCAGGCTATGACCACACCGGCTATCGCTTCAACGCCGTCGAAAGCACCAGCTGCTGCAGCAAAACAAACCACTGCAGCACCATCGACTGCCACTGCTACGACTACAGATATTGCGGTAGTAGGCATGTCCGCACGCTTCCCCGGAGCGCCTGATCTGAAGCAGTACTGGACATTACTGCGGGAAGGACAGGTAGCGATCGGAGCAGTACCACCGGCACGTACAGGTAAAACAGCTGGTTATTATGCCGGCACCATAACAACATTGTCTCATTTCGACCCTGCCTACTTCCTGCTACCCGAAGAAGATGCGCGTGCCATGGACCCCCAGGCATTGCTGATTCTCGAAGAGAGCCTGAAAACATTCCACCATGCAGGATATACGGCGGCTGAAGTAAAAGGACAGCCAATAGGTGTATATATTGGCGGCCGGAGTCGGCACACACCTGATCCCGAAGACTGGCGCAAGGCACGCAATCCGGTGGTTACCGTCGGACAAAATTACCTGGCGACGAATGTCTCCCAGTTTTTTGACCTCAGGGGACCAGCCTTGGTCGTAGATACCGCTTGCTCTTCAGCCCTCACCGGTATGCAGATTGCCATCCAATCCCTGTTGACCGGTCATATACGATCTGCCTTGGTAGGAGGGGTGAGTGTGCTGCAGGATGGCAGCCAGCTGCTGTTCCAGCAGAGAGGGCTGTTGGGAGATACACCGGCCTTCCATGTATTTGATCAACGCGCACGTGGCATCATCCCGGGAGAAGGGGCCGGCATGGTATTATTGAAAACCTTGTCACAGGCACAGGCAGATGGCGATCAGATCTATGCGGTGATCAAAGGATTAGCCATCAATAATGATGGCCGTACTGCCGGTCCCGCCACACCAAACCCGCAGGCGCAAAAGGAAGTCATGATACAGGCATTAGCCGCTAGTGGATTAACGCCAACGGATATAGGATATATAGAAGCCAATGGCTCGGGTTCCGAAGTAACAGACCTGCTGGAGCTAAAAGCCATTCAGACAGTATACAGCACACCCGGGCGAACTGCCCTGGGCCTGGGAAGTATTAAACCCAATATCGGCCATCCATTGTGTGCAGAAGGGATTGCCAGTTTTATCAAGGTAGCGCTGATGCTGGCACATCAGGAAACGGTACCATTCCTGTCCGGAGAACAGCCCTTGCGGCATTTTGATATGGCGGCGGCTTCACTGGAATTCCCGCGGCAGGCAGGTGCGTGGCCATATGAAGCCACAGCAGCTGCCATCAACTGTTTCGCCGATGGTGGCACTAATGCACATGTGATACTGACAGCTGCAGCAGAACAGCCGGACCATATCATCACCAGGAAACCCCTGCCCATCCCTGCACTTAACAGACAGGACCTGCATCCGGCAAAACCTGCCGTTGCTACAAAACAACCGGCTTCCGGTGATGCCGTAGGTGTATACCTGCAACATCCCTCCGGATCGGACCATAATATCTGGAAACTGATGCAAGCCACCTCCTGAGTAACATTTATTCATTCAACACCTCATTCATGATAGAAGACAGACTTCTGATCACGGCGGCACACCCCGTGCTGCAATGTCATCATGTGCTGGGACAACCGGTATTACCCGGACTCGCATATATCGACTTGCTGTACCAGCTGTTCCGCGATCAGGGATATGATTATACCAGACTGGAATTACGCCACCTGACGATATACACGCCATTGGCAGCAACAGCTTATCCGGTCGAGATAACGATCACTTGTACACCGGTAACACCTGAGCGTTGGCAGGTCACCGTAACAGGTACTGTTATGGACAACAATCCTGCACCGGTATCGCAACGCTATGCAAGCGCAGAAATGTGGATGCATGCAGTAACAACCCAATGGGAGGATACGCCTGTTATGCCGGAATGGCGCGGGGAAGTAAGTACTGCGATCGATATAGACGCCGCCTACCAGATATATAGCGCCCAGCAGGTAATACACAGCGGTTGGATGAAAGCTGCCGGGACCATCAACTTTACCAGTGATACCGTATGGATGGAGCTGCAGGTCCCGGAGGAAGGGCAAGACAGTGCCCTTCATTTTATGTTCCACCCGGTACTCATCGATGGAAGTGCGGTCGGTAGTGTACTGGCAGCATATGCCTGGGCAAATGGTACCCAACAGTTATTTCTGCCACTATACTACGAGTCTTTCCGGGCTTCTTCATTATTGCAGGCATCTTGCCTTACCCGTATCCGGACATCGGATATGGTTAGCAAAAATGAGCTGGTACAATTGTCCTTTGCTTTCTTCAATGAATCGGGTCAACAGGTAGCAGCCCTGAACAATTTTACCGCCAAACTGGTGCGGGATGCAGCATTTGCCACTGCCACCCCGACACCAGCAGCGGCGGCAAAAGACATCGTGTCAAATAAGGAAGCCGTGGCCGCCATCGATTACCTGCGTTCACTATGGGCAGCACGACTGCAAAAGCCCGCGACCCATGTACCCATCAATAGCGGATACTACGAAATGGGACTCGATTCAGCGGCTTTACTTGATATCGTGAGTACGATCGGCCAACGGGTACAGCAAAGCCTTCCCCCCACCTTACTGTTTGAATACACCACGCTCAGCGAACTGGCCGACTACCTCTTTACACAGCATCCGGGATTCTTTACAGCATCGGCAGCAGATAAGACCACCACACAACCGGCCACGGTAGGAACAGCGGTACATGCTGCTACCGCAGATGAGGGGATTGCGATCATATCATTGGCAGGTCGTTATCCGGGAGCACCGGACATTGATACTTTCTGGACAAACCTATGCGAGGGAAAGGACGCTATTACCACCGTGCCTACCAGCCGTTGGGACCATACCGCATATGTAGACGATAGCGGCACGCGCCTGGACAGCACCCGTTGTCAGTGGGGAGGATTCCTGGAAGACATCGACAAATTTGATCCTTTGTTCTTTCACATTGCACCCGCCGAAGCGGCACTGATTGATCCGCAGGAACGCCTGTTCCTGGAAACGGTATGGACACTGCTGGAACGTGCAGGATACAGCCGGCGCTCTATTCAGCAGCAATATCAAAGTAAGGTAGGGGTATTTGCAGGCGCCATGTATCAGCAATATCAGCTATTACCTGCCGACCTTGTCCAGGGAGCTGTAACGGCATTACAGGCATTTGCCGGTATTGCCAACCGGGTGTCTTACTGGTTTAATTTTCAAGGTCCTAGTATCGGCCTGGATACCATGTGTTCTTCTTCAATGGCTGCAATACACCTGGCTTGCGAAAGCTTGCGGCGGGGAGAGTGCCGATTGGCGGTAGCAGGAGGGGTGAACCTGACATTGGACCCTAAAAAATATATAGGCCTAAGCATATCCGGACTACTGGGGAGTACAGCAGGCAGCCGCAGCTTCAGCGATGGGGATGGATTTTTACCGGCAGAAGCCGTAGGGGCTGTACTGTTAAAACCCCTTTCCGCTGCTGTAGAAGATGGAGATAAGGTATTGGCGGTGATACGGTCCACCACCATTAGCCACGGCGGTAACAGTGGCGGATATACGGTACCTGGCGTTAACAGCCAGTATCAGATGATCACGGATGATATTGCCAGAGCAGGTATTGATCCCCATACTATTTCCTATGTGGAAGCCGCCGCCAATGGCTCCGCACTTGGCGATGTGATAGAAGTAGCAGCGCTGACCAAAGCATTTAATAAATATGCTATTCCTATAGCATCCTGTGCGATCGGCGCCGTAAAATCCAATATAGGACATGCCGAAGCTGCCTCCGGCATTTCGCAATTGACCAAGGTTGCTTTACAGCTGACACACAAAACCCTGGTACCTACCATCTTGTCGCATCCGCTGAATCCAAAGATCGAATTCGGCGATAGCCCCTTCTATCTCCAGGAGAAGCGGGAGCAATGGATATCTAAACAACCAGGCGTACCGCTGAGGGCTATGATCACTTCATTAGGTGCAGGTGGTGCGAATGCGCATATAGTGATAGAGGAATTTATAGATAACCATCCGGGTATCCTGGCGGAAGAGGTATCTCCACAGGTGCTGGTATATTCCGCCCGTAACAAGGAACGGCTCCACGCTTTGATAAGTTTACACCTGCAGTTCCTGCAGCACGCGGACCAGTCGTTAAGTCTATCCGCAATGGCATATACTTTACAGGAAGGACGGGAAGAGATGGAAGAGCGGTTGGCTTTTGTCGCGACAGACCTCTCAACCGTACAGCAAGCTTTACAAGCCTACCTCGACCAGGATGCTACAGCTACCTCAACGTACCCCCGCTTGTTTACAGGATCGCTTGTCGCTGGTGTAACGGATATCGACCCATTGTTTGAAGGAGAAACGGGTGCACATATGTTGCGTGCATTGCTGGCGGCGGCAGACCTGGAGAAGCTGGCGTCATGCTGGGTACGTGGCTGCAGTATTCCCTGGCAGCAATTATATCCGGGAGGGGCACCGCAGATGCTGATATTACCGACCTACCCATTTGAAAGACGGCACTGTTGGATAAAAACGGTACCGGTAACGAGGGATACTGCAGTACCCGCGGTACCGGTAGCGGCCACTGATCCGGATATGGAAAATGCCGTTACAGAAGTAGTGGCCCGGCTGATCGGTATCACTCCGGAAGAACTCAATCCGGACCTGCCATTACAAAAGCTGGGGTTTGATTCTATCTATGCCACCCGTCTGCTGCAGTTCCTGCAGGGCAGCTATGGTGCTACACTGGATATGGAACGTTTCTGGCAATGTGTGACGTTGCGGGATGTATGGGCCATATTGCCTGCTACGCCATTGCCGGCAGCACTGCAGCCGGTAGCAGCGGCTACATCCCCTGCCATCCGGTTCCCCGAGCTATTGCATATGAACAACCATACTACGGGCAGGCCTGTATTCTGGATACATGCAGTGACCGGTGGGGTAGAAGTATATCATCATATCGCGGGCGTAAGCGCGCGTCCATTTTACGGTATACAAGCCAGGGGATGGATGTCGGATCGTGTGCCCTTACAGGGCGTACACGCTATGGCAGCCTATTATGTACATATTATCCAATCTATACAGCCACAAGGTCCCTACGATCTGGGGGGATATTCGGTAGGAGGGGTACTGTCCTTCGAGGTGACGAGACAGCTGCAGGAGCTGGGCGAAACGGTCAATAGCATCGTCATGCTGGACTCTTTATACGTGGAGGACTGGGAATCGCCGGAACTAAAACTGCCTGAAGAGGCCTCACTGCCCAAACTGCTGGCTTTCCAGACGGTAAATATGATGATCACAGTTGCTTTTACCGACCCGGCGGAGATCGCCGCCGCTATGATACATCGGGATACGCCGGACTGGGACCTGGAAGAAGATGCGTTCATGGAGCAGCTCATCGCCATCGCGCATGAACGGGGTGTTACCAAAAGTACGGAGCAGCTAAAGACCCTCGTACGACAGAGCGTAAAGACACAGGAAGCCTATGCCATCACAGATTATCATTTTGGTGATTTACCTGATCCGGAGGGGGTTACCTGTTACTATTTTCGCAATCGTAACGGTGAATTCCTCGGAGCGCTGAAACCTTACTTCGCTTTATGGGATGAACAAAGTGAGCAACTGGGGAAGATCAATTATTGGGAGGGATGGGAACAACGTTTTGCACACATGTACCTGATGGATGTGAATGCAGTTAATCACATGCAGCTGTTGTCAGATCCGCCGGCTGCCGGAACGATACTGTCATTTTGTACGGCGTTGTATAGCGGGGAGGAGCTGTCACCGGATTTCTTGTCAGACTTCCTGACCACCACCCTGCAAAAACATGGCAGCCGTCCTCCGCTGGATGTTGCTGTAGAAGGTATTTGAGCATCTATTCCATCGTGAATGCAGGCCTTTTAACGGCCGGGCTGATTGTTAAACTGTCATTTGAAACCTACAACTATAATCACCCAAATACCTACGCATGAAAAAACGCAATTACATTGGCCTTGCCACCACCTGTCACGATCCGGCCATCGCCATTATTAACACAGCCGGAGAACTGGTCTTTGCAGAAGCCACGGAGAGATATCTGCAGAATAAGAGAGCCTGGAATGCGATACCTGATGATGTGATCCGTATGGAGAAGCTGGTAAAGGAGTATTGTGACCCGGGAGCTGACCTGGTGATCGCCAACTCCTGGCAACGGCAATTCATACGCGGCAGCAAGATCGTATATCCGCTCTTACGCTGGGGGATCAAACGGGCGGTTCCTGCTGCTGACTGGTACGCGATGGATATCGTGCTCAGGGGAATGATCAGCACAAGCCATACGGCCGGTACAGCGCTGACCCATCATTTTCTGAAACGTTTTCCGGAGGCGGTGGTAAAACGGACCTCTTTTAATCACCACCTTACTCATGCAGCCTACGCCTGTTACAGCAGCCCTTTTGAAGATGCGGTTTGTGCGGTGATGGATAGTTACGGAGAGGATAGTTCTACCGGGTTCTTTCATTATCATAAAGGCACCCTGAAGCAGCTATCGATCAAAAGATCGACCGTCAGTCTGGGACATTTTTATTCAATGATCTGTGAATTATGTGGCTTCGGCACTTTTAAAGGGGAAGAGTGGAAGGTGATGGGAATGGCGCCTTATGGACAATATGATAAAGCTATTTATGAGATATTACGTTCAGCGATTGCTGTTACGGATTGTCGCTTTACGCAACGCCCCAACCATGTTAAGTTTGCGCAGATGATACGGGAAGCGTATCCATTGCAGGCCGATAAAGATGCGATGCAATATGCTGACCTGGCCCATACGGCACAATTCCTTTTTAATGAGCTGGTGGCGGAGATGGCTACGAACCTGCATAAACGTGGTTTGTCTGATAACCTGATCATAGGTGGGGGATGTGGTCTCAATTCAGTTTGTAACGGTAAATTAGTGGACGCAACGCCTTTTAAGCGGGTACATGTGCCCTGTGCTCCCGCGGATGATGGCAACGCCGTAGGTGCCGCTGCGCTGGCCTATTACAAAGATAACCCCGCCAGTAGCAAGATCCGTCATATCCGTTCTCCTTACCTGGGCTCTACTATCTCGAAGGATGCGCTGGGACGGCTGAAACGCTTTAGCAAGTTCGCCAAAGATCCTTCTTCCGGGGAAGATATCTTCACTGCAACAGCCCGTATGCTGGCAGAAGGAAAGATCATTGGATGGATGCAAGGTAAGGCGGAGTTTGGCCCGCGTGCATTGGGCAACCGGTCTATCATTGCCGATCCCCGTAACCCAGAGATCAAGGATATCATCAACAGTAAGGTCAAGTTCAGGGAGGAGTTCCGTCCATTCGCTCCTTCGATATTAGATGAATATGGTCCCGAGTATTTTGAGAACTACCAGGAGACGCTCTACATGGAGCGGGCACTGGTATTTCGTCCTGAATGCCGTCATAAAGTACCTGGCGTGGTACATGTAGACGGCACCGGCCGTCTGCAGACGGTGAAAAAAGAATTCAACGAGCGGTACCACCGGCTTATTACCGCTTTCCATGCCCTTACAGGCGTTCCGATCATACTTAATACCAGCTTCAACGTAATGGGCAAGCCGATCATTCATACCGTTGAAGATGCTGTCGCTACTTTTTGCACCACTGGCCTCGACGCATTGGTCATTGATGACGAGATTATTACTTTTTCGGACCAGGTAGATAACACAGCATTAGATATAGTTCCTAGTACGTTTGCTGCTCCAGTCGATGATTATTAACTGTCTATAACCGCTCACTCCAGCAGCACCTCCACGCTGCGTTAAACTGTTACTACATGAAAAAGAGAAACTACATTGGCATAGCCACAACCTTTCATGATCCGGCTATTGCTATCATCAATCCGGACGGAGAGTTGGTTTTTGCGGAGGGTACCGAAAGGTATCTGCAGCTTAAACGGGCCATCAATTGTATGCCGGATGAAAAGAACCGTTGTGAAAAGCTCATTAAACAGTATTGTGATAAGGATGCCGACGTAGTCATCGGTACTTCCTGGTCCGATCAGTACATCCGATCCAGCAAATGGTTATATCCCTTGTTGAAGTGGGGCGCCAAAAAGGCCTATTCAAGGGATGCCCAGCACACCATTGAATTTACGCTGGAAGGTCAGTTTGCTGTCAACCGGCTGGCAGGACTGGGATTTGCTGGTAAGTTCATTAGCCGGAACAATGACGTGAGGATCGTCCGTAAGAACTTCAACCATCACCTGGCACATGCTGCATTTGCTTGTCACAGCAGCCCTTTTGATGAAGCTGTCTGTGCCGTGATAGATGGTTTCGGAGAGGATGGTTCTACCGGATTTTATACTTACAAAGGCGGAAAGATCACACCGATCAAAGGCATCAAACGTTCTACCGGTAGCCTCGGCATTCTCTATGCCGTGATCTGCGAAGCCTGTGGTTTTGATTCTTTCCAGGGAGAAGAGTGGAAAGTGATGGGCATGGCGCCCTATGGTAAATTTGACCAGAAGATCTATGATGTACTGGCATCTACGATCAAACTGAAGGACTGTACGATAGCGCGTACAGGGGTGTATAAAAGTTTCTTTACAGACAAGCCGGCATTATCCAAGCCGGCACCGGATGCCCATTCACTTGACTATGCGGACCTGGCTTATACCGGTCAGGTGTTTTTTACCGACACGCTGTCTCAGCTCTTACATAACCTCCATAAGCGGGGTATTTCAGACAACCTGGTGCTGGGAGGTGGTTGTGGCCTGAATTCCGCTGCCAACGGTAAGATCGTGCAAATGACACCTTTTACCGGCCTGCATGTACCCTGTGCACCAGCCGACGATGGTAATGCAGTAGGCGCTGCGTTGCTGGCATTTTACGAAGATCATCCGCATAGTCAGCAGGTGAAGAATGTCCGCTCTCCCTACCTGGGTACTGGTATCTCCAAAGATACGTTGAGCCGTGTACGCTCGTTCGGTAAGCTAGGGGCTTCTACTGCCGGCGGCAAGGATATCTTCAAGGCTACGGCAGAGTTGCTGGCACAGGGTAAGATCATCGGATGGATGCAGGGAAAAGCTGAATTTGGCCCGCGGGCATTGGGCAACCGCTCTATCATTGCGGACCCCCGTAATCCCAAAATGAAGGATATGATCAACGGGAAAGTGAAATTCCGGGAAGAGTTCCGGCCTTTTGCCCCCTCCATATTACATGAATACGGACATGAGTATTTCGAGCATTACCAGGAGACTATTTACATGGAACGGGCGCTGATGTTTAAACGGGACGTGATGCATAAGGTACCTGCAGTCGTGCATGAAGATGGCACCGGCCGTTTGCAGACGGTGAAGAAAGAATTCAACGAACGTTATCACCGGCTGATCACCGAATTTTATAAGCTGACCGGTGTGCCTATTATCCTGAACACCAGCTTTAATGTAATGGGGAAACCCATCATACATACAGTAGAAGACGCAATAGCGACTTTTTTCACTACCGGATTGGATGCCCTTGTTATCGATGATGAGTTGATAGATCTGAGTACTTATTCGCTTACTGCCGGTGCAGTAGCGCTGGAGTCAGCGAAGCAGGCTGTCATTCATTGATCGTCGTCTGGCCGGAGTGCATTCTCCCATCGTCTAAACTCCAAATGAAACCCATGAAAAAAAGAAACTACATTGGTATTGCCTCTACATTCCACGATCCTGCTGTAGCGATCATTAGCGGAGAGGGTGAACTTGTCTTTGCGGAAGGCACTGAAAGGTATCTTCAGCTCAAACGCGCTATTAACTGCATGCCGGATGAAGCTAACAGGAGTGCAAAACTGATAAGGGATTACTGTGATGCGCAGGCAGACCTGGTGATCTCTACCTCGTGGTCCAAGGCCGGGTTAAAGAGTGCCCGTATAGCTTACCCGGTGTTGCGCTGGCTGACAAAACGGTTCAATACCAGGCCATCGGCTAATCACCTGGATTTTATGGCGCGTAGCCAGCAGGCTATTAATAACCTGGCAGGACTTGGTTTTACCCGGAAATACATCGAGGTAAATGAGCAGGCAGACATTCTCCGGAAGACCTACAACCACCACCTGGCGCATGCCGCTTATTCGTGTCATAGCAGCCCTTTTGATGAAGCGCTTTGCGCCATCGTAGATGGTTTCGGAGAGGACAGTTCTACAGCCTTTTATCACTTTGATCAGGGGCGTCTCAAAGAACTGACACCCCGCCAGAAGTCATCTGCCAGTTTAGGTTATCTGTATTCGGCTGTTTGTGATGCCTGTGGTTTTGATTCTTTTCAGGGAGAGGAGTGGAAGGTGATGGGCCTGGCTCCTTATGGCAAGTTTGAACAACACTGGTATGATCTGCTGGCGTCTACGATGGTGGTAAAGGATTGTCACCTGGAGCGGACGAAAGCTTACAATGGATTCTTTACTGGTCATTCTGTGCTGCCGGCACCTGACCCGAAGGCGGATTCCCTGCAGTATGCCAACCTGGCCTTTACTGCCCAGCAATTTTTTACCGACACTTTATCGCAGCTGCTGCACAACCTGCACAAAAAGGGGCTTTCGGACAACCTGGTGCTGGGAGGTGGTTGTGGCCTGAATTCCGCCGCCAATGGCCGGCTGATAGAGCTTACGCCATTCCGTCAACTGCATGTGCCCAGTGCGCCGGCTGATGATGGTAATGCGATCGGGGCTGCCTTACTGGCCTTTTATGAAGATCATCCGTATACACAGAAAGTGAAAAATATCCGCTCCCCGTATCTGGGTACCAGTGTGTCCAAAGACGGACTGGCCCGGATGAAGGCCTTCGGTAAACTGGGGCAGCGCACTACTTCCGGAAAGGATGTATGTCGCCGTACGGCAGAGTTGCTGGCACAGGGAAAGATCGTAGGCTGGATGCAGGGAAAGGCCGAATTCGGTCCCCGTGCGTTAGGCAATCGCTCTATCATTGCAGATCCCCGCAATCCCCAGGTAAAGGACCTTATTAACAGCAAGGTGAAGTTCCGCGAGGAGTTCCGTCCTTTCGCACCTTCTATTCTGCATGAATATGGTCCGGAATATTTTGAGAATTACCAGGAGACGTTGTACATGGAGCGGGCCCTGAAGTTCAGGCCGGAATGTATGCACAAGGTACCCGGCGTAGTACACGTAGATGGAACGGGCCGTTTACAGACGGTGAGAAAAGAGTTCAATGAAAAATATCATCGCCTGATCAGTGCTTTCCATGAATTGACGGGAGTGCCTATTATCCTAAACACCAGCTTTAATGTGATGGGCAAACCCATCATTCATACTGTTGAGGACGCATTAGCTACCTTTTTTACTACGGGCATTGATGTGCTGGTGATAGAAGACGAGCTGATCGACCTGAGCGCTTATGAGCTGGAGCTGGGTAAGGGGCAGATGATCGTTGGAAGTTAAACAACTGTCAGGCTGTTATTGTTGTGATGGATGAGGTGACTGCTCCGGACAACGGGGCTCACCCATCCATTACCGGTTGTTTATTTTGCTGTCAGCTGCCTGACCACACCGGAGATATCGCAGGTGGTTTTCCGGGGCAGGACCAATGACCAGGCATGCCCTTGCGCTATCCATGACATGGCCCTGTATTGCATAAAGTGTTTGTACGTAGTGGTGATGATACCCTGGCTATCCTGTTGCACCAGATCCAGTTCATAGATGGACAGATCTGCGGTAAGGCCCGTCCGGAATACTTTCGATAGCGCCTCTTTAATGGTCCATACCAGTATCATCCTTTCATTGGGAGGGTAGGGCAGTGCCGCGATGGCTTTTTGTTCCTGTCCGCTGAGAGGTACGATGGTATTGAGCGCCGCATCGGCGTTGAGGTCTTCTACGTCGATGCCCATGGGATGTGCTTCGGGGAAAGCGAGTGCCATTCCCCAGCTGCCGCTGTGAGAGATGGTCAGTTGGACATTGTTGGACCGGGGATGGAGGACGATCGGCTGTTCGAAGACGCCGGGTTTTATTTCAATACGGCGAAGGTCTGTTTCCTGCAGGTAGCCTGCAATAGCAGATTTGCCGGCATATCTGCCCAACAGGTAGCTATGTTGCCGTCTGGCGGCAGGCAAAGTATTGAAGTAGGTGAGTTCATTCGGATGCAGGCATTGGGCCTGTAGGTTCTGCAGCTTTTCCAGCGACAGATGTTCTATGTGCAGGCAGGCGTTAAATGTTCCTTTTTGGCGGTATAGCTGGAGAGTCTGGTGGATCGATGGATACATCATGTGGTTCTTTCTTCTTGGGCGAGCACAATATTAGTTCCTTCTGCGCATAATGACAAGGGGTCTTTATTTCGAGCACACCAAATCTATATCATATGAGAAAGTATGTCCTGAAAATCGATTGTGATGTCCTGAATGAGATGGGACTTACTGTGAACCGGCTGCTGAGTGTAGCCACCAGCACAGAACCGCTTCCCGGTGATAATTATCGTTTCCTGATCGGGGATATCTCACACCCTATTATTATCAAAATTGTAGAGGTGGTATCCATATTGCCGACCAGTAGTGACGAAGTGATGGAGATACAATGCAACGGAGAGGAGATTGATGAAGATGATACGGGTATAAAGGAGAATTTTGCCTGGCACACCTTTAGTTTTTATTAGGTGGGCGGTGTATGATGTCATTCCGAGCAGCAACGCTGTCCGGAATGACAAGGGCGGGGGATTTCTGCCGCTGAGAGCGTCTTATTTTCTACTGTTTTCCACTTATTTTCTCCTATATGCCTATATACCGGTCTCATGTAGGAAGACCATCTATGCCTGTACTGTAAAGCATCCTGCCTACTCAACACCTTCTTCATTCCACACCTCTTTGCCGGGTATACGATTACCGAAAACGGCGGTTCCTACCCGTACTATATCAGCACCTTCGGCGATCGCCATTTCCAGGTCCTGCGACATGCCCATCGACAATTGGAGTGTGTGAATGCCCGCCAATCCTTCCTGCAACAGGTGGTCCCTTGTGGTCCGCAGCAGGGTCAGGGAGGGGCGCATCTTTTCCTTTTCTGCATCTAACAAACCGATGGTCATCAGGCCACGGATCCGGAGGGTATCATATGCTGACACCATTTTCAGGAAAGCGACGGCTTCGGCCGGATCTATGCCGAATTTGCTTGTTTCGCCGGAGGTATTGACCTGGATAAAGACGTCCAGGCTACGGCCTTCGGCCTGCAGTCGTTTGTCGAGTTCCTGTGCCACCTGCAGGCGGTCCAGCGACTGGATGCAGGTGACATAGCGGAGTACCTCTTTGATCTTGTTGGTTTGCAGGTGACCGATAAAATGCCTTTCTATAGGGAGGCCTGCCAGCGCTTCGTCTTTATCTCTCAGCTCCTGCACTTTATTCTCCCCGGTCAATCTTTCTCCCGCTTCTATGGCTATCCTGATGGTGGCAGCAGGCACTGTTTTAGTGGCTAGCAGCAACCTCACTGTTTGAGGGTCTCTGCCGCCCTCCTGGCAGGCGTGGGTGATCCGCTGACGGGTATGCCTGATATTTGCTATGATCCTTTCTTTCATCATTATCGTGTTTAGGGCAGGCGATCTTGCCGGCTGCCAGGCAGCAAATGTCGGTGCTGTTGTGCGGATGTTCCTGGTCCAGTTTCAGCAAAGGCAGATAGGCCAGCCAGGATCGCGGATCTGGTAAAAATATTGCTACGTGCTTTCATGGCACCGAATTTGCTGATTGGCGGGGTTTTACAGGAATAGCTTATTTTTAAGCGGTAATATGAACGGCAAATAAAGGGTACAAAGTTTTCATGGTGAATGACCTAACGACAAGTAAGAAACGCCGGAAGGACCGGAAAGAGCGCATCATTTTTTTAATTAAACTGATCGCATATATCGCGCTGGTGTACATTAATGTGAACCAGCCGGATTTTTATCTGCGATTTACCTGGCTGAGTAAGGTGACCGGTGCACTTACCTTTTTCCTGGGGGCTAACCTGGTTATATCGCTGATGTGGCTGATCGTATTGTCCTGGTATATCCGCAGGCATCATCTGAAGGAAAATATGCAGGATAACTTTGTACTGGGTATCAATCGTATTACCTCGGTGCTGAATACGGTTTGTTTTTTCCTGGCGGTGATGATATTTTTCGGCATCGATCCTTTAAAGTTCCTGACGAGTATTACGATCGTGGCGGCGGCCATTGCGTTGTTGTTCAAGGATTACATCACTAATATGATCAACGGGCTCATTATCATGTTCTCCGATCAGTTGTCGCTGGGCGATCATATCAAGGTGGGAGATCTGCACGGTAAGATACTGGATATTACGCTGGTGAATGTGGTGATACAGAATGACGATGATGACATCGTACTGGTCCCTAACGCTATCATATTTACTTCCCTGATCATTAACCAGTCGAAGCAGAATATCCGTAAGCTCTCCCTGGAATTTGAGCTGGACCTGAAGTACCAGTATTTGCCGGATATGCTGGAACAGCGGTTGAAGGCGGTACTGTCACCTTTTAAAGACAGTGTCAAGGAGAGTAGTTTTTCGCTGAAGACGCTGGAGATCAAAAAGGACATGGTACGGTTTAAGATACAGGTGCAGATGCCGAGGCTGGACCGGGAGGTGGAACGCCGTGTCCGTCGGGCATTAAATACGGAAATTATGCGTTTGTCTGTGAAGGATGCATAAAATAATCTGCTATAAAACTGGCATTTCTTGGCCCTTATCTATAAATTTAGCCCTTTCATCAAACCGATTGTCATGAGAGGATGGATGATATTGGGTCTGTTAGTCCTTATCTGCCGTGTGCAGGCGCAACAGCAGACGTATTGTAACCCGATCAACATAGATTATGGTTTTTGCCCGATCCCTAATTTTTCCGAGCAGGGGAAACACCGGGCTACTGCTGACCCTGTGATCACCCTTTTCCAGGGGCGCTATTATCTTTTTTCTACCAATCAGTGGGGCTACTGGTGGAGCAGTGACATGCTGCACTGGCAGTTTGTGCCACGTAAGTTCCTGAAGCCCTGGCATAAGGTGTATGACGAGTTATGTGCCCCTGCGACGCTGGTATTGGGTGATACGTTGCTGGTGATAGGCTCTACCTATACGAAGGATTTCCCGTTGTGGATGAGTAAGACGCCTATGCAGGACCGCTGGCAGGAAGCGGTGGATTCTTTTAGTGCCGGCGCCTGGGACCCTGCCTTTTTCGCGGATGATGATGGCCGCGTATATCTCTATCATGGTTCCAGCAATACGTATCCTTTGTATGGCGTGGAAGTAGACCGTGGTACGTTGCAACCCAAGGGGGAACGGCAGGAGTTGATCCGGCTACGGGATAGCCTACACGGCTGGGAGCGTTTCGGGGAGTATAATGACAATACTTTCCTGCCGCCATTTATCGAAGGCGCCTGGATGAACAAACACAACGGTTGGTACTACCTGCAATATGGCGCTCCGGGTACGGAGTTCAGTGGATATGGCGATGGGGTGTATGTAAGCCGGCATCCTATGGGGCCCTTTAGTTACCAGGCACATAATCCTTTTTCGTATAAACCCGGTGGTTTTGCCCGGGGGGCAGGGCATGGGGCTACCTATGCGGATAAGTATGGCAACTGGTGGCATGTATCTACCATTGTGATCGGTGTCAAGAACAATTTCGAGCGGCGTATCGGCATCTGGCCGGCGGGTTTCGATCAGGACGATATTATGTACTGTAATACGGCTTATGGCGACTACCCTCATTTCCTGCCGGCCAAGCAGCAGGCAGCGGCGCAAAGCCTGTTTACCGGCTGGATGCTGCTGAACTATAACAAGCCCGTTGTTGTATCTTCTGCTTATGGTGGCTATCTCCCTAACTATGCAGTAGATGAGGACATTAAGACCTACTGGAGTGCGGTCAGTGGTAATAAGGGAGAGTGGATACGATCCGACCTGGGCGCTGCCAGCGATATCTATGCGATACAGGTGAACTATGCGGATATGGATGCGACAGTAATGGGGAAGGTCCCCGGCCTGTATCACCAGTACCGTATACTGGTATCGGATGACGGGCAGCGATGGAAGGTGCTGGTGGATAAGAGCCGGAATAAGACGGATGTGCCGCATGACTATATACAGCTGGATAAGCCGGTGAGGGGACGTTATGTTAAACTGGAGAACATACATATGCCAACGGGCAAGTTTGCTATCAGCGGATTGCGGGTATTCGGCAAGGGGCCAGGAGCGGTACCGGATACGGTGCAGCATTTTACGGTATTGAGAGGGGACAGCGAACGGCGGAATGCGTGGTTGAAATGGCAGGTACAGGACCAGTCTACGGGCTATGTGATCTATACCGGTACTGCGCCGGATAAGTTGTATACTAGCATCATGGTATATGGTAAAAATGAGTATTATTTTAAGGCGATGGAACGGGATCAGCCTTATTATTTCCAGATAGAGCCATTTAATGAGCGCGGTATAGGGCGGCGGAGTGCGGTCGTGAAAGTGGATTAGCCGTACGCAGATACGATGGTGGCTGGTCTTCGTATCTTTCCACCGTGATCTTATTTATTGCACATACACAACATTTCTTATGAAAGCGAAAGGAAAGTTCCTATTATTGAACCCGGCAGAATTCAGTCACTGGCTGGATCTGCAGCCACTTACCCGTAAAATATCCCTTATACAGCAGCACCACACCTACAAACCGGGATACCTGCATTTTAAGAACGACAATCATTTTGACCTGGCGGAAGGGATGGAGCGTGCTCACCTGGAACGGGGATTTGCGGAGATTGCCCAGAATTTCACGACCTATCCGGATGGCAGCATTATGGTGTGCCGGAACATCAATACGATACCGGCGGGTATTAAGGGGGCGAATGCCAATGGGATCTGTATAGAGCATGTCGGTAATTTTGACCTGGATGGAGATACGATGACCACGGCGCACCGGAATGCGATC
This sequence comes from Chitinophaga pendula, assembly GCF_020386615.1. Classification (NCBI taxonomy): domain Bacteria; kingdom Pseudomonadati; phylum Bacteroidota; class Chitinophagia; order Chitinophagales; family Chitinophagaceae; genus Chitinophaga; species Chitinophaga pendula. The sequence continues at coordinate 2,726,934 of NZ_CP077769.1, read as the reverse complement.
CTGTTGATCACGCGGACCTTGCTGAGCAAGTATAAACTGGCGCCCAACGACAAGACGGTGGTATATCATCATTGGTATGACCTAGTGCTGGGTACCCGTATCAAAAAGGAAGGAACCGGTACGACGAAATCCTGTCCGGGAACGAACTTCTTCGGGGGGAATACGGTAGAAGATTTTACGGCCCACTTCCTGCCTTTATTGTAAGTGATTGAGCCAGCTTAGTATGTGGTCGAGTACGGCCTTTTTCTCTATTTCATTGTGCATTTCATGATAGTAGCCCGGCCACTCTTTGAAGGTGAGCAGCTCTTTGGGGGCCCGTTCGCTGAAGAGGCGGGAACCTTTGATGCTGGTGAATTCATCCTGGTCACCATGGATCAGCAGGGCGGGTACTTTAAGACGCCGGGCGTTTTCCAGGCTCCAGGCGGCATTATCCAGCAGGGCACTTCCCAGTAAGATGGAGATACGGTCATGCCGGAGGGGGTCCTGGCGGAACCGGTCAACTTCCCGGGTATCGTGCGATATCTTCCGGAGGTCGAGTCCTTGTGCGATGGTAAAGTGAGGTAATATTTTGCTCAGCCAGCGTACGGTACGCTGGTACCAGGGAGCCGGATGTTTTGGTAACAGCAGGAGTGGGGCAGAGATGATAGCTGCCTGGATATTAGGTTGGCGTTTGAGTAGGAAGCCGGTGGTGATGCCACCGCCCATACTATGGCCATATAATACGATGGGGAGTTGATAGCGTTGTCTTACGTCGTCGAGGAAGTCCTGCAAATAATCGAAGATGAACTGGATGCCTTTGGTCGTGCCGCGTTTGCCTTCACTTTTACCATGACCATAATGATCGATGCCAGTGACAAGGAAGCCGTACTGGTTGAAGTATTCGGCAACGGGGGCATACCGGCCGACGTGTTCACCGATGCCATGTATGATGATCATGACCCTGTCGAATCGTTGGGATTCCCACGTGATACCATGAAATCGAGTGTGTTGAGAGACAAAGGAAAAGGTTTGCGTCATGTGCAAATAGGTTTCTATTAATAAGTTACGTCAGCTTTTGCAAATAACCATATATCCTTATCGGGAGGGTTGTCAATATTTTTATTCCTATTTTGTAGTATGTCAGTACAGGAACGTATAACATTCCGGCAGCGCCAGCGGGAGGTGATCCGGCAGACGAGGGTATTATTGATCCCTTTTTTATGTCTATTACTTGGTGTGTTGATCATTAAGTTCTTGTATACCAAGGAGGAGATCTATTATTACGTCAATGGGTTGCATTTTGCGGCGGGGGATGTTTTTTTCCCGTTGGTAACGGAGTTGGGGAGTACGACGATGGCATTGCTGGTTATTTTTGTGTTGTTATGTGTCAGTTACCGGAAGGGGTTTATTGCTGCGACGGGTTTTGTGTTTACCGCTGGTATAGGGGCGATATTGAAGCAGTTGTTCGGGGCGCCGCGTCCGAAGTTATTTTTTGAGCAGGCATTGCGGGAGATCTATTATGTGAAGGGGGTGACGGTGTTGAGTAATCATTTAAGTTTTCCATCGGGGCATAGTATCTGTGCTTTTACGTCGGCGACGTTGCTGACTTACCTGGTACCGCGGAAGGCTTGGGGGGTATTGTTCCTGTTGCTGGCGATGCTGGTGGGGTATTCCCGGTTGTATATGAGCCAGCATTTCTTTGAGGATGTGGCGATGGGTGCCAGTTTGGGGGTGTTTCTGACGCTGTTTTGGGTGGGTTGGCTGGATGTGCAGCCTTTTTTACAGCGGCCATCGTGGCAGCGGGGCTTGTTAAAGCGATAAAGCCATCCGGTGATCCGGACGGCTTATAGGCTAACTGTTCCGTCTATATTGACTGTCCGGTCCGCATTAAGCGGGGGGACAGTACATCCACCAAAGAATTAGCAGGCTACGATGGCGGTGCAGCCTGATATACGTATTGTGCTGGGAAACTGGCCCCCGGCAGGTAGCAATAAAGGAAAGTGAGCAGAAGATGTGCTGTTTAAGACAGTTTACACAGGGTGACACACGTTACGACGCATATAACAGGACATTTGCTGGTATCATTCATTGCGGGGGCCAAAGCGCACGAATTACCATTAATAGCATTCTATAACCATCATAACACCAGAACCTGTAAAATGTTTACACCATTTCTTGTAAAAGAAGGGGAGGAGTGGCTGCGGTATTATTTGGTGATACGGGGGAGGTGCCAGCCGTAGCGGAGGGACAGGAGCCGGACGATGACGATGACGGTGATGGAGGTGCTTTCTATAAGGGCAGGCGACCAGGTGCTGTGCCGGAGTCCGAGGAAGAGGACGCCGCCGGTGATGGAGGCGACGGCATATACTTCGCGGGTGAACAGGGCGGGAGATTCACCGATGATGACATCGCGGAGGAGGCCGCCGAAGGTACCGGTAATGGCGCCGAGGGCGGCGCAGATGGGTACGGGCAGGCCGGCTTGCAGGCCTTTGTTGATACCGATGATAGTGAAGATACCTAATCCAATGGCATCGAATACGTTGAGCCAGCGGGTGAGTCTTTTTACGTAGGAGTAGCCCAGGGCGGTGACGGTGGCGCCAGCCAGGATGGCAAGGATATTGGAGTCGTCGGTCATCCAGGCTACGGGGGTATTGCCGATCAGGATATCGCGGATGGTACCGCCCCCGATGGCGGTAACGAAGGCCAGGGTGAGCAGGCCGATGAGGTCGTATGCTTTATTGACGGCGGCGGTGGCGCCGGATACGGCGAAGGTGAATGTTCCCAGTAGTTCGAGATAATGTATCAGCGGAAAAGGCATATGCATTCCAAATAGTGCCGGATAGTCCGGCGACAGCGAAATTAGGGTAAACGCGGCATACAAACGCCATATTCCGGCAGTGAGGGGTATAAAAGTATAGTTGCCGGGATGGCCGGGCATTCAAAAAGGATAGCTAACTCAAAAGAATATACGATAAATAGTTGGTGGCGAGTTATTGCCGGGGTATATGTGTGATGTATTATGCTTCTCCTCTTAGCATCATTTCTATTTGTTCTTGTGTGCCTCTGCTGAAGCCCAACAGTTCAATACGGGGTTGCTGGTCGAGATTAATATTGATACGACCAGATTCCTGCAGCAGCAGGTCGCGCAGTGGTTCAAGCAGGGCGTACAGCAGGCTCCTGGCGCTTTCTGCCAGTTGATTGACCACGCTGTCTTCCCATTGAAAGAACTCTCTGTCCTTGTAAGAATAGGTAACTTGTATCATGGAACATGGTTTTCATACAGGAGCCGGCCTGTAGGGCTAATAAACACCTCAGATAATGTAACAATATACCGGCTGAAATAAAAAGTTGTCCTCCCTTTAATCAATTTTCTGATTGAATAACGGTATAAAAATATCAAATATTATCATTGGCTGTTCTACTTTTTACCTGATAATTTTATCCACAGTAGTTGTCGGTGGTCGTTGTATTTTGCCGGTCATGTAACACTGCGTTAAAACTGGTGGTTAATATTTATATTGCCAGATTATTAAATATCTACACATGCAATCTTTCCGTTTTTTATCCACTTTGGGTAAGATCGTTTGTTTCAGTATGTGTTTGTGGGCCGGAGGCCTGCAGGCACAACGTGGCTCCGGCGTCAAGTGGAGCCGGGATGGACAATCGTTCTTAAAAGCAGAGCAAGGCGCTATTGTCGCCGTGCGCGTTAAAGACAACCAGTCTACCCCGCTGGTGCAGGCATCGCAGCTACAATCGGGTACAGGTAAGCAAGGCCTTGCTATCCGTGATTTTGAATTCTCCGCAGATGAGAAGAAGGTATTGATCTACACCAATTCACAGAAGGTATGGCGTTATGAGACGCGCGGTGATTATTGGGTACTGGATGTTGCCAGCGGCAAATTGCGCCAGCTAGGTAAGGGACATCCAGCGGCATCCCTGATGTTTGCCAAGTTTTCGCCGGACGGTTCAAAGGTGGCTTATGTAAGTGAGCATAACCTGTATGTGGAAGAGGTGGCCACTGGTCAGATCAAAGCGTTGACGAAGGACGGTACCCGCCGTTTCATCAACGGTACCTTTGACTGGGTATATGAAGAGGAATTTGGGTGCCGGGATGGTTTCCGCTGGAGTGAGGATGGTAATTCAATTGCTTTCTGGCAGATCGATGCTACCAAGACCAAAGACTTCCTGATGATCAACAATACGGATTCCATTTATTCTTTTACCGTACCTGTTGAGTATCCGATCGCGGGTGAGCGTCCTTCTAATTGTCGTATAGGCGTAGTAGATATCCGCAGTAACAAAACGACCTGGATGCAGGTACCTGGTGATGCGCGGGATCACTATATCCCCCGTATGGAGTGGATACCTGGCAAGCAGGAGCTGATCATCCAGCAGCTGAACCGTAAGCAGAACCAGAGCCGTCTGTATACCTGTAATGTGGGAAGTGGCAAGGCGCAGCAGATCTATGAGGAGCAGGACCCTTCCTGGGTAGACGTGAAATCCCGCTGGGATGACGACAATATCGCGGGATGGGATTTTGTGGAGAAAGGTAAAGCCTTTATCTGGGTGAGTGAGAAAGACGGTTGGCGTCACTTGTACCGGGTAGGACTGGACGGTAAGGAAACGCTGCTGACGCCGGGTAACTATGATGTGATCAACCTGTTGCATGTAGACGAGGCGACTAACAGCTTTTACATCCTGGCATCTCCTGACAACGCGGTACAGCAGTACCTGTACAAGGTGAAAGCAGGGGCCGCTCCTGAGCGGGTAACGCCGGCGGATCAGCCAGGTACGCATGACTATGAGCTGTCTCCCGACAGTAAATATGCCATACATGTATTTTCCAATCATTATTTCCCCCGGACGAAAGAGGTAGTGTCTTTACCAACTCACCAGTTCATTTCCGGCAATAATATTTCGACGGCGTTGCAGACGCGGAAGTATGCTAACTCTGTGGAGTTCTTTACGGTGAAGACGGAAGATGGTATCGAACTGACGGGCTGGATGAACAAGCCTAAGAACTTTGATCCATCGAAGAAGTATCCTGTGGTATTTTATGTGTATGCGGAACCCGGTGGCGCTACTACGAAGGATGAATATGGCGCAGGACGTAACTTCCTGTATGCAGGTGACATGAGCCAGGATGGTTATATCTATATATCGCTGGACAACCGCGGTACGCCGTTGCCCCGTGGCCGTGAGTGGCGTAAGGTGATCTATCGTAAGATCGGTCAGCTGAACATCCGCGACCAGGCGATGGGTGCGAAAGCGTTGCTGGCAGAGCGTTCTTACCTGGATGCATCCCGTGTGGCGGTATGGGGCTGGAGCGGCGGTGGTTCTACCACGCTGAACCTGTTGTTCCAGTATCCGGAGCTCTTCAAGACAGGTATTGCTATTGCGGCGGTAGGTAACCTGCTGACCTATGACAATATCTACCAGGAGCGTTATATGGGATTGCCGCAGGAGAACCGTGAGGATTTTGTGAAAGGTTCCCCTGTTTCTCATGCGAAAGACCTGAAAGGTAACCTGTTGTACATTCATGGTACGGGAGATGATAATGTGCACTATGCGAATGCGGAGATGTTGTTGAATGAGCTGATCAAATACAACAAACAGTTCCAGTTCATGGCTTATCCGAACCGTACGCACAGTATTTCTGAAGGGGAGGGTACATTCCAGCACCTGGTAACGTTGTATACCAATTACCTGCGTGCTCACTGTGAGCCAGGCGCAAAATAAGCAGCTGATATTATTTCAACAGGATGGGTATGTCTGTTACCGGTAGGGTGGCGACGTACCCATCTGCTTTTTTAATCGGGTGTAAGCGTATTACTTTAGAATATCTTACGCTACCTTTGCGGTTTCTGAAAATTCAATCCATGTTCAAATCAAATGTGATAGGTATTGCGGCGGCTGTATTGATCATCATCAGTGCGTTTCTGCCCTGGCTGACGATAGACAGTAAACAGCTGCTGTTGACGGGGCTGGACACTACGGGCACCAGTTTCGGCGAGCCTGGTAAGCTGGCTATTTTGTTGTCGGTGGTGGCGATCGTCTTTTTCCTTGTGCCGAAGGTGTGGGCACAGCGGGTGAATCTTTTTGTATGTGCTTTTTTGCTGGCCTGGGCGTTCCGTAATATGCTGATCTTTTCCCGTTGTGAGATGGGCGAATGTCCGCACCGTCAGATTGGTTTATACCTTTCTTTGTTGGGTGGGCTGGTGGCTTTTGTCAGTGTGTTGTCTGCGAAGGTAAGGCCGAAGGCTTAACGTTGTCAGTAGTTAATATCTTTCAATACGTATCCCAGCAGGAGGGCGGCGCCCAGTACTACGCCTGCTATGATGAGGTATCGGAGTGCGGTGGTCCAGTTACGCTGACTGGTTGCGGCTGCTTTGAACCAGCCGAATGCGGTGGCAGCGACGAGGCTGCTGGTGATGGCGGTACGGCTGGCCTGGGGGAAGTTTTCATTGGCCAGGTAGCAAAAGAGGGGGATGATACCGCCGAGCAGGAAGCTGGCGGCTGTTACCAATGCGCTGCGTAGGGCTTTTCGGGCGTTAAATTCCACGGTTCTTACCTGTATAGACTCCAGTGTTTTCTCCCATAGTGCTGCATCTTTTTCCATTTCTGCGGCGATCTGGCCGATCATAGGATCGGAGATATCTAGTTTTTGCAGTTTTTTCCTTTCTTCGGGTGAGAGGGTAGATTCGTCGTGTTGTGAATCGCCTTTGTTGGCACTGTAGGCGGTGATGCCTACGAGGGTGGCCCCGATGATCCAGATACCGGTGTTGAGGGTATAGAAGGTCTGTACGGACAAGGGGAGGCCCTGTGCAGCATGGGTAGTAAATAATAGCACATAGAGCCCTTCGGGGAATCCGATGAGGAAGTCTGTTTTCCAGCCGGTGCTGCGGATGGTTCTTTCGTTTGTTTGCATGCTCGTTGAGACGGGAGCGTCCCGGTATTAGCGATAAAATCTTATAGTTTGAGATCGCGGAGGCCTTTGCCGATGATATCTACGCATTCATCTATCTGGGCGGCGGTGATATTCAGCGGCGGTGCGAAGCGGATCTTGTCGCCATGGGTAGGTTTGGCGAGGAGACCGTATTCTTTGAGGGTGAGGCAGAGCTCCCAGGCGGCTTCCGGGTTAGGATGTTTGATAACGATGGCATTGAGGAGTCCTTTTCCTCTGACGGTGGCGATGAAGGGGGACTGGAGTGTTTCCAGGCCTTTGCGTAGCCGTATGCCCATTTCGTGGGCATTTTCCAGCATATTTTCTTCTTTCAGCACGGCGAGGGCGGTCATGGCCACTTTACAAGCCAGGGGATTGCCACCGTAGGTGGAGCCATGTTCTCCCGGGCGGATGGTGAGCATGATCTCATCGTCGGCGAGGACGGCGGATACGGGTAGGGTGCCTCCGGAGAGGGCTTTGCCCAGTATGAGGATGTCGGGACGTACGTTTTCGTGATCGAGGGCCAGCATTAGGCCGGTGCGGCCCAGGCCGGTCTGTATTTCGTCGCCGATGAAGAGGACATTGGCGTCGGTACAGTATTGGCGGGCGGTGGCGAGGTATCCTTCGTTGGGGACGACTACGCCGGCTTCGCCCTGGATGGGCTCTACGAGGAATCCGGCTACATGAGGGTCCTGCAGGGCTTTGGCCAGTGCGGGCAGGTCATTGTAGGGGATGCTGTCGTAGCCCTGCATATAGGGGCCGAATCCTTTGCGGGCGGACGGGTCGCTGCTGAAGGAGATCACGTTGAGGGTACGGCCATGGAAGTTCTGGGAGCAGGTGATGATCTTGGCCTTGTTCTCCGGGATGCCTTTGATCTCATAGCCCCAGCGGCGGCAGAGTTTGAGGGCTGTTTCCACGGCTTCTACGCCGGTATTCATAGGGAGTACCTTGTCGTAGCCGAAATATTGGGTGACGAACTGCGCATATTCTCCGAGCAGGTCGCTGTGGAATGCGCGGGACGTGAGTGTCAGTTGTTGTGCCTGCTCTATCAGCGAGGCGATGATCTTGGGGTGGCAATGGCCTTGGTTAACGGCGGAATAGCCAGACAGGAAATCATAGTAACGCTTACCATCCACATCCCATACAAAGACCCCTTCGCCGCGGTTCAATACAACCGGTAGCGGGTGATAGTTGTGTGCTCCATACTGCTCTTCCAGCGCCAGATAATGTTGTGTCTTTTCACTTAATGTATATGCAGGTATCATATGACCAAAGTTAGGGAAAAGGCGGGAAGGCGGAAAAAGTTAGGCAAGGGGATTTACCAGGTAAATCGGACCCGGCAAGCGGCGGAAGGTGAGCCGGCGGCAGGTTGGCCCTGTTTGTAAGTGTATGAATATTAATTTTTTGTGAAGGGTATGTATAAGTGTCCTATAGCCGTTGTATAAGCATTGTATAAGCGTTCTATAGCCATTGTATAACCAGGGTATAAGCTGGCTATAAGGGCGGTATATCGATCCTATACTGATGGTATAAGTTGGGATATGCTTTGCTTACAGGATGACTATACGAATGTTATACGAATGATACAGGAGTGCTATAGGAAGGGGATGTGGGGGAGGCAAAAAAGACAGCCCGCGGTGGTTGCTGCGGGCTGTGTATATCACTTGATGAGTATGCGGAGGGGGAGGATCAGGCGCCTTTGAGCTGGGCGACGAGATCGATGTAAGCCTGTTGTGCCTGTTCGGGGGAGGTGCCTTTCAGTTTATTCCAGGCGTCGTACTTGGCTTTGTTCACAATGTCAAACATATTAGCAGGCGGGTCGATGTTGATATCGCCTTCGGTGGCTTGTTTGAAGAGTGAGTATAACTGCAACAGGATGTCATTGCTAGGTTTTTTGGTCAATGTTTTACTGGCTGCCACGGCCGCGTCGAATTTCTCTTTCAGGTCCATATTGTCAATTTAATATTAAAAGTAAGTAAATGGGGGTAAAAACCAAGGTACCACGACTTTTAAGATTAGCTAAATTTAGATATCTTTGCGCATTGGGCCGGAGAGAAGGCTGTAGAATATCGTTTCGTGTATATAGTTGAGGGTGATCAGCCGGCGACCATATGAATAGAGCGAGACCCTCGGTGACCTGACGCCAGCCTGTTAAATGATCATATGAAGAATATCAGAAATTTTTGCATCATTGCGCATATTGACCATGGCAAGAGTACATTGGCGGATCGTCTGTTAGAGCATACGAAGACCATTTCTGCCCGGGATATGCAGGCGCAGGTCCTGGATGATATGGACCTTGAACGTGAGAAAGGTATCACTATCAAGAGTCATGCTATCCAGATCAACTACTCTTACAAAGGGGAGAACTACGTTTTTAACCTCATTGACACTCCTGGTCACGTGGATTTTTCTTATGAAGTATCCCGTGCACTGGCGGCCTGTGAAGGTGCGCTGTTGCTGGTAGATGCCACACAGGGTATACAGGCGCAGACCATTTCCAACCTGTACCTGGCAGTGGGTAACGACCTGGAGATCATTCCCGTGATCAACAAGATCGATATGGACGGTGCGATGATCCCGGAGGTAAAGGATCAGATCATCGAGCTGATCGGTTGTAAAGACGAAGACATCCTGCTGGCCTCCGGTAAGACGGGGCTGGGGGTTGAAGAGATATTACAAGCTATTGTGGAACGTATCCCGGCGCCACAGGGTGAGCCGGAAGCGCCTTTACAGGCGTTGATTTTTGACAGCGTATTCAACTCTTTCCGTGGTATCATCGTATACTTCCGGATATTCAATGGTACGATCAAAAAAGGGGATCGTATCCGGTTTGTGAATACGGGAGAGGATTATTTTGCCGACGAGGTAGGTATCCTGAAGCTGGGGCTGGAGCAGAAAAGTGAGGTGAGGACCGGCGATGTGGGCTATCTTATTACCGGTATCAAAAATGCGAAGGAAGTGAAGGTGGGTGATACCATTACGTTAGCGACTAATCCTTGTTTGGAAGCGATCCATGGATTTGAGGAGGTGAAGCCGATGGTATTTGCGGGTATTTTCCCGGTAGAGACGGATGCTTTCGAGGAGTTGCGGGATTGTATGGACAAGCTGCAGCTGAACGATGCTTCCCTGACCTATGAGCTGGAGACTTCTCAGGCGTTAGGTTTTGGTTTCCGATGTGGGTTCCTGGGGATGCTGCACATGGAGATCATACAGGAGCGCCTGGAGCGGGAGTTCAACCAGACGGTGATCACGACGGTACCGAACGTGAGCTTTATTGCCCACACTACCCGTCAGGAGACCATTATTGTGAACAACCCCTCGGAGATGCCCGAGCCATCGAAACTGGAGCGTATTGAAGAGCCGTTCATCCGTGCGCAGATCATCACCAAACCGGATTATATCGGTAATATCATGACCCTTTGTCTGGGTAAACGTGGTATCCTGATTAACCAGAGTTACCTGACTACCACCCGTGTGGAGCTGATATTTGAGATGCCGCTGACAGAGATCGTATTTGACTTCTATGATAAGCTGAAGAGCCAGACCCGTGGATATGCGTCTTTCGACTATACACCGATCGGTTATCGAGACAGTGACATCGTGAAGATGGATATCCTGTTGAATGCGGAGAAAGTGGATGCTTTGAGTGCCTTGATCCACCGCAGCCGTGCACAGGACTTTGGCCGTAAGCTGTGTGAAAAACTGAAAGAGCTGTTGCCTCGTCAGCAGTTCCTGATCGCCATACAGGCGGCTATCGGTGCGAAGATCGTAGCCCGTGAAAACATCAGTGCGATGCGTAAGGATGTGACCGCGAAGTGTTATGGTGGTGACATCTCCCGTAAGCGTAAGCTGTTGGAGAAACAGAAAGAAGGTAAAAAACGTATGCGCCAGATCGGTAGCGTAGAGGTGCCACAGGAAGCATTCCTGGCGGTGCTGAAGCTGGACGATTAACAGCAACGAATATATTTTTATAGAGAGCGGGCCTCACTGTTATACAGTGAGGCTTTTTCGTTTTTATAGACGATATAACGGTAAGGTATATGTGCTATTGCTCTGTAGGGAAAAAAAACGGGGTGCACAATAGCATTATACATTGCATTGATAGCATGCAGGGGCATAAAAAAGGAGAACATCACTGTTCTCCTTTTTTAGTATCTGTAGGTGATGATCAAGCCAGTTGGTGCTGGTGGAAAGCATATCTTTTAATAATGGCGTAGGCACCGAACAGTACGGCACTGTAAAATACATGTCCCATGATGGTGTTGAGGAAGAAGCTGCCAAACAGGTCGTTCTTGTAGAAGGGAACGCCGGCTGCGAGGCAGGTCATCAGTCCGTTGAATGTGTGTGGGTAGTAGTTGCCGGAAGCCCATACCCCGAAGTTGGTGATAAAGAAGAACAACAATCCGGAGCCTATGGCGGCGAAGAAAATGCTGAGTGCATTTATTTTCTTCAGCTGTGTACCGATGAGAGTAATGAGCAGGAAGGCGCCATATACGAAGAGCATACCTATTCCATAGAAGCCTTTGATATTGGTGAAAAATTCAAAGAACAGGTCGGTGAGGAACAGGGTGAATAGGGGGATGGCGTAAGCGTAACGTTTATCCCTGATAGTGACGCCTGCGAATAGTGCGCTGGCACCTATTGCCGTGAAGTTCCACATTTGCAGTTCGTTGGTGATCAACCGGCAGAGGGCTGTCAGGAAGATCAGGGCAGCTACTACTAATACCTGTGTAAGCTTTTCCTTTTTCATATAGTTTGATAATTATGCTAATCAAAAATAAGCATTTTAGTGCAAATGAGATGAGGCTCCGGTAGGATGCTCAAATACTGCTAGTTGTTGACCGTAGCTTTATAGATCAGGGCACCTTGTGTGGTGCGGATGCTGTAGGTAGCTGCGGGGGTGATAAAGGCGGATTGGCCCTGGTGCAGGGAAAGAGTGCCTTTACCGTTAAAGTCGGCTTGTCCGTTCATGACGATGAGTATTTCCGGGTGTAGGCTGGTATAGTTGTATTGCTGTCCGGGTTGCAAGCGGATCACGCTTACCAGGAAGTCGGGTGCTGGCGAGTGATAGATCAGTTCCAGGCCGTCGGCGGCAGGAGTGCCGTTGATGACATGCGGATGAACGGCTTCAAAACGGGTATGTTTCAACAGCTCGGGTACATCGATATGTTTGGGGGTGAGACCACCGCGGAGTACATTGTCTGAATTGGCCATGAGCTCCACGTTTTGTCCTTCGAGATATGCATGTGGGATACCGGCATCCTGGAATACGGCATCGCCCGGGTGTACCTGCATGATATTAAAGAAGTAGATGGAGAAGATGCCTCTGTCGAGGCGGTCCAGGCCTTGTGGATCGTTGTCGATAGCGCGGCCGGCCCAGAAGGCGGGATCGGATTTCTGCAGCTGTCCTGCTTTATAGGCAGGCAGTACACGATCTGCCAGGGGGCGGAGCAGGGTGTTTACGGCATCCTGCGGCATTTCCATTACACGTTTATACAAGCCGAAATATCCTTCGGAGGAGAAGGTGTCGGCGAGGGAGGCAAATTCGGGAACGGTATGGAGGACCTGTTGAAGTTTATCTTCGGGGAGGAATCCATGGAGCAGCCAGAATTCGCTGAGGGCCACCATGATCTCCGGTTTGTGATTGGCATCTTTGTAGTTACGATCGGCAGCGTTGAGGGGGATGCCTGCTTCATTTTCCCGGGCGAAACCTTTTTCTGCCTCTGATTTGGTAGGGTGTACCTGTATAGAGAGCATATCTTTTACGTCCAGTATTTTCAGCAGGTAAGGCAGCTGACCGAACTGTTGTTGTACGCGGGCGCCCAGTACCTGGTCGGGGTGGGCAGCAGCCAGTTGGTCGAGTTTTACGGGGCCTTCACTGGTGGTGATGGTAGCAGGAGCGCTTTGATGGGCGCCCATCCAGTATTCGGCACAAGGTTGTGTGCCTGCCGGTATACCTAATAATTGCGGGATGTAGTTAAAACCACCCCAAGCATAGTGTTGTACCTTTCCTTCCAGTTTAAATAGCTGCTGATCAGTAACGTTCATATCTCTTTGATTTAGTGAGTCATCAGGATGCAAAGTAAATACTAAAGGGCGGATATCCCAAGCTACGTGAACAACTTCCCGGTATTTGCTGTTAAGCACATTCAATCCGGACAGGTACTATGGCATTACATCTTGAATTGGGCAGGAAGGGGGAGGCGGTGGCGCGGTCCTATTTAGAAGAGCAGGCGTATGCGCTGTTGCATGTGAACTGGAAGAGTGGGCGTTGGGAGGTGGATATTGTGGCGGCGAAAGACGGGCTGATCATTTTTGTGGAGGTAAAGACCCTGATGGGCGAGCAAGGCGGCTGGCCGGAGCAGGCAGTGACAAGCCAGAAGGAGGAGCGACTGCGAAAGGTGGCGGCAGCTTATCTGGAGGTGACAGGGATACGGCCCCTGGATATACGATTTGACATCATCGCTATTACCTATTACGATGCGGGGCATTATGCGCTGTTACATATGGAAGATGCCTTCTAAAAAAGAAATAGCCCTTCGTATAACGAAGAGCTATTACCTGTAAGATGCCAAATAAAAAGATATTACTTACCCCAGATACCGGTGTAGTTATGCGGGGTGATCGCTTTCAATTCTTTTTTCAGCGCGGGGCTGATTTTGAGCCCGTTGATAAACTCCTGAATGGTATCGCGGTTGATCTGTCCGCCACGGGTAAGGGCTTTAAGCGCTTCGTAGGGTTGCGGGTAGTTCTCCCGGCGTAATATGGTCTGGATAGCTTCGGCTACCACGGCCCAGTTACTGTCGAGGTCTTCTTTGAGTTTAGGCTCATTAAGGATCAGTTTGCCCATTCCTTTTTGAATGGATTTGAGTGCGAGTATGCTATGACCGAAGGGTACGCCTACGTTACGCAGTACGGTAGAGTCGGTCAGGTCTCGCTGGAGGCGGGAGATCGGCAGTTTGGCGCTCAGGTGTTCGAAGAGGGCGTTGGCCAGGCCGAGGTTACCTTCGGCATTTTCAAAGTCGATCGGATTGACTTTGTGTGGCATGGCGGAAGAGCCTACTTCCTCCTTTTTGATCTTTTGCTTGAAGTAATCCAGGGATATATAGGTCCATATATCGCGGCAGAAGTCGACGAGGATATTATTAATACGTTTGAGGGTATCGAAGTGAGCGGCGATATTGTCGTAATGTTCGATCTGGGTGGTGTACTTCATACGTTGAAGGCCCAGGGCGTTGTTAACGAATTTGTCACCGAATTTCTCCCAGTTGATTTTAGGGAAGGCTACGTGGTGGGCGTTGAAGTTGCCGGTAGCGCCGCCGAATTTGGCAGCGAAGGGGATATCACCCAGGAGTTTGATCTGGCCTTCGAGTCTTTCTACGAATACCAGTATTTCTTTTCCGAGGATGGTGGGAGAGGCGGGCTGACCGTGGGTACGGGCGAGCATGGGGATCTCCATCCAGGCTTGTCCCATTTTCTTCAGGTCCAATACCAGGTTGGCGATAGCCGGCATATACACCTGTTCCACGGCTTCTTTCCAGAAGAGCGGGGTAGCGGTATTATTGACGTCCTGGGAGGTGAGTCCGAAGTGGACCCATTCCAAGTGTTCTTCCAGGCCGAGGTTTTTGAGTTCATTTTTCAGGAAGTATTCCACCGCTTTTACGTCGTGGTTGGTGATCTTTTCTGTATCCTTCACCAGCTGGGCCTGTTCTACGGTCAGCTCCTGGTAGATGCGGCGTAGTGCGGGCACCTTTGTTTTGGGCAGGGAGAATATCTTCTGTTCAGACAGTGCAATAAAGTATTCTACTTCCACCATTACGCGATAACGGATGAGCGCGAATTCTGAAAAATAAGCAGACAGTTCTTCGAGCTGCTTGCGATAGCGTCCGTCCAGCGGAGAAATGGCAGTTAAAGGTTGTAGTTGCATCATTATATAATATCAGTTTCCAATGTATCGGTTCACATGCGCTAAGTCTTCTTTTCACCGGTTTTATGTTCCGCTTTTGGAAATTGGAGCACGGGAATCGGAATTTGTCTAACTTAGCGGGCCACAAAATTACAGAAATTGGAACGGAAAGTAAAAGTAGCGGCAGTAAGTTATTTGAATACGAAGCCATTGTTACACGGATTTGAAGGACATCCGGTAATGAAAAGAATGGAGCTGACCCTGGATTACCCGGCAAAGATCGCACAGCAGCTGATAGATGGAGAGGTAGATGTGGCATTGATTCCTGTAGCGGTATTACCTAAAATGAAGGAGTTTCATATCATTTCAGACTTTTGTATAGGTGCGGAAGGACCGGTAGCATCGGTATGTTTATTCAGCGAGGTGCCTTTGCATGAGATCAAACGTATACATCTGGACTACCAGAGCAGGACGTCCGTAGCGTTGTTGAAGTTGCTCGTAAGAGACTACTGGCAGCTCAATGTGGAGTTTGTCGAGACCAGCGGTAACTATCAGGACCTGATCAGGGGTACGGATGCTGGTCTAGTGATCGGCGACCGTGCGTTGGAGCAGCGGAAAGTATCTCCTTATATATATGACCTGTCTGAGGCGTGGACCCGTTTTACGAGCCTGCCATTTGTATTTGCTGCGTGGGTGAGCAACAAACCGTTGCCGACAGACTTCATCCAGGAGTTTAACAATGCGACCAGTATTGGTATCCATGATATCCCTGCTATCGTAGCGGCACATCCCTATCCCGTATATGACCTCACGGTATATTATACACAAAATATCAGCTATCCGCTGACGCCTTCCAAGCGCCAGGGTATGCAGCGCTTCCTGAGCTATCTGCAATAAGCGGATGAACGATTGTACTTATTGTATCTTTTTTGACAGGCCAAAGGGGGAAAGACCCTTTGGCCTGTTTGGTCCTATACCTGCGGGAAGTATGATTACACTCATGCTGATCCTGTTATCAGCTTTTTTGCTTAAATTAACAGTTCTGCAAAACTCCCCTTCATGAGAATCGGTATTCTAGGCAGCGGATCCGTAGGCCTCACCCTCGGCAAAGGACTTATTCAGTTGGGCCATGAAGTGATCATTGGTACACGACGACCTCATAGCAGCGCATTACAGGAGTGGATCACCCATCAGGGCGGGCTGGCAACTGCCGGTACGTTCCGGGATGCGGCGGAACAAGGAGCGCTGATATTATTATGTACCAGTTGGGTAGGCACCAAGAGTGCGATAGAGCAGGCAGGTGTCTGGAACTTTAAGAACAAGACGGTGGTAGATGTTACTAACCCGACGGACAATAAGGGACCGGATGCGGAGGGGCGGCTGACGTTTGTGATCGGCCATACCAATTCGGCGGGTGAGCAGGTACACGCCTGGCTACCACCGGATGCGCGGGTGGTAAAAGCGCTGAGCTGTATTGGTTACGAGCATATGTTCCGTCCGCAGATGCATCAGGGTTCCCCGACGATGTTCATCTGTGGTAACAGTGAAGCCGGTAAGGAGGAGGTGGTAGCATTGTTACGGCAGATGGGGTGGGAGGATATTGTAGATATGGGTACGATAGAAATGAGTCGCAATATAGAACCGCTGTGTGTGTTATGGTACGCCTATGGTTTCCGCACCGGTATCTGGACGCATGCATTCAAGATGATAAAATGACAGGACATGATAAGGGCGTTGAACCCGGAACGTGCTTCAAGTAGGACTTTAAACCAGGCAGCTATCAAATAGGCAACAACCGGTATAATATCATTACAATGAGTCTGTTATAACGTCCACGGCTCAACGCCCTATATTTTCACTTTAGGTTTACAGTTTTTGTGTCTGTATGTAGAAGTTGGGATCTACCTTAAAGCTGGCGGGATCGGTCAGCGTAATATTGGCAGATTTCCAGGTGGTGGTGGGATAGATAAAAGTGTATCCGCGATCGCCTAAGGTCACCTTTAGCGGCATGTTGAACCCTGGTACGTCTGTCACCCAGCGGAACTGTACCCGTTGTCCTTCCAGTTTATATTCCAGTTTAGGGATGGTGATATGACGCAGGTATTGATCAAATACTTTGCTGAAGTCCATGCCGGTCTGTTCGTTGATATACTTTTCGATCTGCTGAGTGGTAACGGTCTGGTGCCAGAACGTTTTGTTCATACCTCTGAGCAGCTGCCGGAAGGCTTCATCATTATTAATGATCTGGCGGATCATGTGAATCATGTTGGCGCCTTTATAGTACATATCGCCGGAGCCTTCTATGTTTACATTATAGGGGCCGATGACAGGGATATCGTTTTTGATATTCTGTCTGATTCCCTGTACATATTCGCTACCTGCCTGCGGGCCATATTCACATTCGGTGAAAAGGGTCTCGGAATAGTTGGTAAAGCTCTCATGTATCCACATATCCGCGATGTCTTTGCTAGTAATGTTGTTACCGAACCATTCGTGACCGGATTCGTGGATGACGATGAAATCCCATTTGAGACCCCAGCCTGATCCGGAGAGGTCGCGGCCGTTGTATCCCATTTTATATTTATTACCATAGGCTACGGCGCTTTGGTGTTCCATACCCAGATGGGGTGTTTCTACCAGTTTATAGCCATCTTTATAGAAAGGATATTTGCCGAACCAGAATTCGAAACATTTGAGCATATTGGGCACTACTTTAAAATGCTCGCGGGCTTTCTCCTCATTATAGTCGAGTACCCAGTAGCTGAGATCGAGTTTACCTCCTTCGCCGGAGTAGCGGTCTTTGATCTCGACATAGTGACCGATATTAAGTGCGACATTATAGTTATTAATAGGACTTTGTACTTCCCATTCGAAAGTGTTGGTGCTGTCACTGCCAGCCGTACGTTTTTTCAGGCGGCCGTTGGAGACATTGATGAGCTTTTCCGGCACGGTAACGCTGATGGTCATGGCTTCTGCTTCATCGAGCTGATGGTCTTTGTTAGGCCACCATACGCTGGCACCGAGACCCTGGCAGGCGGTAGCGATCCAGGGACGTCCCTTATCGTCTCTTTTCCATACGACGCCGCCATCCCAGGGGGCGTTGATGGCCCGTTTAGGTTTGCCATGATAAAAAACGGTGAGTTGTTGTTCATTACCCACTATCTGAGGTGATTTCAGGGTGACGAAGAATGCATTACCATCCCGTTCGAAGGGTATGGACTTTTTATCCTGGACGATACTGTCTATCTCCATGGGTACCTGCAAGTCGATCTGCATGAGGGAATCAGCTTTGAGTACCTTATAAGAGATCTTATTGTAACCGCTGAGGGTACTATCTTTTGTGTTGACGCTGACATGCAGGTTATAGGCTTTGACATCCCACCAGGCGCGGGCGCGGCCATAGGTCCCCCGGAGGGTATCGGCATGTGTATAGTGTTGTACGACGCCATGCAGCGGCGTCTTTGTCTGCTGTGCACTAACTGCCGCTGAGATCGTCAGCGCTGTGCAGAGCATCTGTAAGTGCAGTTTCATATAAACTGGATGATTTTTGATAATCCCGGTAATAATACCCGGAAAGATATTATTTTACTACCAAATGAAAAGTAGTTATTGCCAGGCGGTTATCATACGCTGTCTTTTATGCTGTATTTGTGGTGCGATGGTCTTTTCCTGCGGAACACGTGCGCGTTCGGGCAGGCAAGTATTTCGCTATAATCAGCAGGAGGGGATCGCCACATTAGATCCGGCGTTCGCCAAGAATCAATCAATTATATGGGCGGTAAGGCAATTATTCAATACCCTGGTGGAGCCGGACAGTCAGCTGGAGATACGGCCGTCGCTGGCAAAGGGATGGGAGGTGTCTGCTGACCGGCGTACTTACACCTTTCATTTGCGGTCGGACGTATATTTTCATGACAGCGAGATATTTCCTGGTGGCAAAGGGCGGCATATGACGGCAGCCGATGTGGTGTATAGCCTGCGTCGTATTATGGACCCTGCCACGGCCTCTCCCGGCGCCTGGATATTTAATGGCCGGGTAGACCCTGCCAAGGGATTCCTGGCCCTGGACGATTCCACCTTTCAGCTTACGTTGCGAGCGCCTTTCCATCCCATCCTCGGCATCCTGAGCATGCAATACTGCTCCGTACTTCCTCATGAAGCCATCTCCCGATATGGGAAAGACTTCGGCCGGCATCCGGTAGGCACCGGGCCTTTCCGTTTTCATGTATGGGACGAGGGGCAGGCGCTGGTATTTCATAAAAACACCCGGTACTTCGAGCAGGACAGTGCGGGGCAGCACCTGCCTTACCTGGATGCCGTACAGGTATCTTTCCTGGAGAACAAAGCCACTGAATTCCTCCTGTTTCGTCAGCATCAGCTGGAGTTCATGAATGATATCGACGCTTCCTTTAAAGATGAAGTGCTGACCAAACAGGGGCGGCTTAAAAAGGAATGGGAGGGACGCATGCGGCTGTCGAAAAGTCCTTATCTCAACCTGGAATATTTTGGTATCCTGATGGACGGGGAGAAGGAGATCGTACGACGGTCTCCGTTACGCCTGCAAAAAGTACGGCAAGCTATCAATTACGGCATAGACCGTACGAAGATGATGACCTATCTGCGTAACAGCATCGGTCGGCCGGCCAACGCCGGCTTTGTGCCACCCGGTCTGCCTTCATTTGATGCCGACAAAGTAAAAGGATATTCCTACGATCCGGCCCGGGCAAGACAGCTACTGCGTGAAGCCGGTTTTCCGGAAGGAAAAGATTTACCCCCGATACGGCTGCTCTCCATTCCCAACTATGCAGACATGGCCAACTATGTGGCTAACCAGTTACAAGAGATCGGTATCCGCTTACAGGTGGAAGTGGTACAGAAGAGCTTATTGCTCGAGCAGACAGCGAAATCGGAAGCGTTGCTGTTCCGTGCCAGTTGGATCGCTGACTATCCCGATGCGGAAAGTTACCTGGCCATGTTCTATAGCCGGAATCCGGCTCCTCCCAACTATACCCGCTATGCGAACCCATCGGTAGATAAATTGTATGAGCAGGCTTTACAGCAGGAAGAAGATTCCATACGGTACCGGCTGTACCAGCGTATAGACAGCACAGTAATGGCAGATGCCCCCCTGATTCCGCTTTTCTATGATGAGGTCATCCATTTCATCCAGCCGGAAGTAGAAGGGCTTGCCAGTAATGGGCTAAACCTGCTGGAACTAAGGCGGGTACGGGTTCGGCAATAATATAATATGGAGATCGGGTTAGATAAACTTTAACATTTGAAAAACAGTTAATTAGGTTACCTTTGTAGACTTATATCATCACATTTACACATTACTAGATGACAGCTATTTTGATATTTTTCTGCGTGCACTGGTTCTTTTCCCTGTTTTTTCACACGTTCTTTTTGCACCGTTATGCATCTCACCAGATGTATACTACCAGTAAATTCTGGGAGCGTACCTTCTATTTTTCAACCTGGTTTTTCCAGGGTTCTTCTTACCTGATCCCCCGGGCTTATGGTGTGATGCACCGTATGCACCATGAATATAGTGATACCGAAAAAGATCCGCATTCTCCACATTTCTTTAAGGATGTATGGCATATGATGGTACAGACCCGTAAAATGTATAACGGTTTTGTTACCAAAGAAAACCTGCCTGATCCTGCTTTTACAAAAGAGCCTTTACCGGAGTGGGAAGCAATGGACAAATTCGGCGATCATAATGTGACCCGTGTGCTGTGGATGTTGGCATATGTTGGTTTTTATGTTGCTTTTGCTCCCAGCTGGATATGGTTCCTGTTGCTGCCTATCCACTTTTTGATGGGACCAGTACAGGGGGCGGTAGTAAACTGGTGTGGTCATAAGTATGGCTACAGCAATTTTGACAACCACGACGAATCTAAAAATTCCAGTCCCTGGGGTATCCTGTTGTTAGGTGAGTTATTCCAGAATAATCACCATAAGTATAAAGACAGCGCGAACTTTGCCAAAAAGTGGTTCGAATTCGATCCTACTTATCCGGTAATGCGTTTGATGAGCTGGGTGGGTATCATTAAGTTGAAATCCACTGCGAAAGTGAGAGCATCAGAATTGAGAAAGGCAGCTGCTGCCTGATCCGTTTAGGTTATTGTATATAATATTATACAGGCTCGTCGAAAGACGGGCCTTTTTTATTTTCATCAGCGAGGTCAATGGAATTGGCGATAGAAGGGATGGGTGGCGATACCCAGCATTGCCCGGTCGCCTTCGGTATCTCCATATGCATATATCTCCTGGTAGTCGGCCAGCTGATACTGCTCCTTTATACGTAACACCTTTTCCTCCTGGTTACAGTTGGCCCCTTGCAGGTTGCCGGAAAGTTGCCGGTCTACTACCTCCAGGCGGGTACCGATGCAACCGATCCCCAGGGTACGGCACCAGGGGGCCACCCAATCTTCGGCAGAAGCAGTGACCACTACTACCTGGTGGCCTTGTGCGAGGTGTTCCCAAATAGCGGTTAATGCGGCCGGCCTTACCAGCTCCGGCAATCTTTGCCGGCAGAAACTTTCACAGCCTGCCTGGAAGGTGTCCACCGGCGTGTGCCGGAAGAACCGGCGGATAGCTAACTGCTTGGCCGTGTGACTGGACAGCAACCCTAATTTGAAGAGCAGGAGGGCTGGCGACAGGCAGGCGAGCCCGGTATAAAGTGCCAGCGTCCCTTGTTGAAAGCGGATGATCTCAAATAGTGTATCCTTTCGGGTAATGGTACCATCGAAGTCAAAAAATGCGATGCTACTCATGACCTATAGTTTCAATTTTTTGAAGATGAACTCCGGGATCGTTTTGATAATGAGCATGATGTAACGCCAGAACCACTTTACATAAATGGTATTTTTCTTTTTCTGTACACCTTTCCAGATAGCACCGGCAACGGCTTCCGGTTGCGCAGTCAGTAAGGCAGGTAGCTGCAGGTGTTCTGTCATCCGGGTATAAACGAAGCCGGGTTGTACACTCATCACATGTACGCCGGTATGGAACAACCGGTTGCGCAGACCGCTGAGGTAGGCAGTAAAACCCGCTTTGGCGCTGCCATATATATAATTACTCTGTCGCCCTCTTTCACCGGCAACGGAACTGATACCGACGATGATCCCTTTTTTGCGGGATGCATAATCTTCCGCTACGACGTTCAGGATAGCGACCGCTCCGGTATAATTAGTATGGATAATACGGGCAGCTTCCTGCCAGTCCTGTTGTGCTTTCTCCTGTTCGCCAAGATAGCCGAATACAGAGATGGTGATATCCGGTTGCAGGGGTAGCGACCGGTAGAAGGCGGCGTGGCTGTCAAAACGTTCTGCGTCAAAAGCATGCAGAGTAGCATTGACGCCAAACCGGATCTGGAGGTCTTGTTGAAGTGCCTCCAATGCAGCCGTATTCCTGGCAGCCAGGAGGATATTATACTTTTCTTTTGCAAACTTTCGAGCGATAGCTACCGCCATATCGGAAGAGGCACCTAATATTAAGATACTTGACATATAAGATTATAAAGCGAACAGGCTGATGAATGACAATAATTTACTCTGCCACAGGAGTGATCTGTAAGCGGTCGGATTGCAGGGAGCGGAAACGCTGACCGGCATTATAGTGCCGTACGATCTCTGCGAACCGGGTGGCGCCGGGGTAGCTTTGCCAGAATATCTCCCGCTTCATCCGGGCGTCTTTAGATAGGTAGATCCGGCCGCCAAATTGGAGGACGAGTTCATCCAGCTCATCCAGGAACGGAAATAGCCCTTTACGTACGGGGAAGTCTAATGCCAGTGTATATCCTTCCATCGGAAAAGATATCAGGCTTTCCTGCCGGCCAAATACCTTCAACACTGCCAGGAAAGAACCCCAGCCTTTATCACTGATACGACGGAGGATAGTAGCCAGGCCTTCCTTCTGCTCGAGCGGAAGGACAAACTGGTATTGTACAAAACCTGCTTTCCCATAGCCACGGTTCCAATGCAGGATGGCATCCAGCGGGTAGAAGAACGGTTCGTAGGGTACGACATTATTGATCTCCTGGCGGATATTCTTATTGTAATACAGCCAGTTAAATGCTTTGACAGAGAAGGTATTCAACACGAAAGAAGGGAAATTGAACGGTATGCTCAGTTTCTTTTTGGCCGGTAAGGACAAAGGGGATTGTCGCTGCCGGGCATTCAGTTCCTCCGGTGTGGCATGTTCGCCAACGATCAGTATACTGCGTCCGAAAGCATCTCCCTTCTTCAGGCAGTCGATCCAGGCCATAGAGTAGGTGTAATCCTTATATTCTTCAAACAACCGGATCACTTCATCCAGGTTGCGTGCTTTGATCTGTTTTTGTTTGATATAGGCGGTGTCGATCGCTTTAAGGCGGAACATCACACGGGTAATAACCCCGGTAAGCCCCATGCCGCCACAGGTAGCCCAGAAAAGGTCAGCGTCCCGGGAGGGGGAGCAGGTCAGCGTTTGTCCTTCGCCGTTAACGACGTCCATATCGATAATATGGTTGGAGAAAGAACCTTCTACATGATGGTTCTTACCATGTACGTCAGAAGCGACAGCACCGCCGATGGTGATATATTTGGTACCCGGGGTTACTGGCAGGAACCACCCTTTGGGAACGATGACGTCCAGTATCTGGTCAAGGGTGATACCAGATTGACACTCGAATACCCCATTCTCATCATCGAAGGCAAGGATCTTATCATATTTAAGAGTGGAAATACTATGTATGCCGAGAGAGGCATCCCCATAACAGCGTCCGTTACCCCTGGCGATAGTACCAGGCTGACGATGTATAATATCCTGTAATTGATCTTCCTGTGTAAAAGCCTGCTCTTCACAGGATATAACCGGGTAATTACCCCAATTGGACAACCGTTTCTCCATTCGCATTAGTTAAAAAATGATCTATTTACTGGTAGTAAATAAATAATTACGTAAAAACTCAGGACCCAAAGGAGTATGGTTAATTGAATAAAACGGTCTTTATACAGGATCTTGGTGGGAGAACCAGTGTTGTTCTCCACATAGGTTATTTGCAAATATCGGAATAATCCGGCAATTACAAAAAGGGTGGTATAGTAAAGACGGTAGGTACCAAAGTGTTGTATGGTATCTATCGACATGGCATACATCAGATAACATACAATGATCACGGCAGAAACCAGGGCAAGCATGACGTTCAGGAAGTCCATATTATACCCTTTGGCGGCTTTACGCATTTCTTTACCGGAGGTCTGCTGCAGGATGATATCATCCCGGCGTTTGCCGATGGCCATAAACAAGGCAAGGAGGAATACCATCAGCATCAGCCATTCGGACACGACGATCCCCGTTGCGATACCACCGGCTTTGACACGGATCACGAATCCCACAGACAGGATGAGGATGTCAAGGATAGAAATATGTTTCAACCCAAAAGAATATAACAAGTTGATAACGAAGTATATGCCTAAAACAAACAGGAATTTGGGGCGAATATACCAGGCGATGGCAGCGGCGATCAGGATACACAACACAAACAGGACCAGCGCTGCCGGTTTGGATACCGCACCGGATGCCAGCGGCCGGTGTCTTTTGACCGGGTGAGCCTGGTCAGCCGCGATGTCCATATAGTCGTTGATAACATAAATACTGCTCGCAGCCAGGCTGAAAGCTACAAATGCGATAGCTGCCTCGATCACCAGGGCGGGATCGAAGAGTTTGCCGGCAAAGAACAACGGGATGAACAGGAACAAATTTTTAGCCCAATGGCTGGGGCGTAGTAATTTTAAATACTCCACGGGATAAATTTTATGTTTGGCGGCCCAAATCTACAATTTCCAGCCCTACATTTCTGTAAATCATTCTTTATCATTCTCCGGCCACCTCCCAAATTCTGCCTTATTTTACTTTCTTTGCATCCATATGAAAATATTAACTCCCCAACGTGGCGCCTTCCTTACAGAGGCGCTTATAATAATCGGACTGGCACTAGTGCCACTGTTAGTCACATTCCCTTACCGAGTGAACATCTTTTTATCCTGGGAAGGAGCTTACCGGCTTTCCCAGGGACAGATCCCCTACAAAGACTTCGGTACCCCCCTCGGATATGGTTTCTGGATCATCCCGGCTTTGTTCTTTAAACTGTTCGGTCCTCAGCTAATTTCTTTAGTAAAAGCCCAGGTGCTGATCAACATTATGGCCGGATTTGCTTTCCGCTCCATTATGAAAAGCATGGGAGTAATACCGGCAATAAGGATATTATCCGTCTTGGTATTTGCCCTCTCTTATTCCTTTTTTAACTTCTGGCCCTGGTACAATCATACCGTTATCGTATATGAACTGATCGGGATCGCCTTCCTGTTAAAATATATCACCGGCCCGCAAAACGGATGGCGTTATCTATGTCTGCTACTCGCGGCCGGGTTTGTATTCCTCTCCATCTTTACGAAACAAGATGGTGGAGGGCTGGCCTTATTATTATGCTGTGCCTTATTATTATATAATGGCGTGCTCGAAAGGCGCTGGTGGGAACTACCGCTCTTCCTGGGAATGTTGGGTGTGGTGGCCATTATCTTTATCGCTCCGCTGATGCCAGGATTTGCCTATTGGTTCAATCATGGTCAGGCACCACACAACTCCAGGCTGGCATTGTCCGATTTCGCAGAAGAAATACTAGGTAATTCCCAATGGATCAAATTATACTTCCTGCTCATCGTGCTGTGCCTGATCCCTGCCTTGAAACAATTCAAGACCTTCTGGGAAGATAAAACAGCGATGTTATTTACCTTATTGACCCTGGGCATCCTGACTGAGGCCGCCATTTTTCAGGTGACCAGCTATACACCGCCGGACAATAATATCTTCTTCCACAGTTTCGCATTCGCTTTTATCTTTTCCCAATTAACGGCGCGATTACAAATCGACTTAAGTGGATTAAGGGCATTTTTACTTTCAGGCCTGCTGATCATGTTATGGTGGTCGCAGGTATATTGGAAATATATCGAGCGGATATTTCCCCGGCAGGAGGTATCTCACCAACCTTCATCTGAGAATGTCGTATCCCGTCAGAACTTTATGATCAACAACGATACGACGAATGTTCCGCTGTCAGAATGGCGGTTTTCTCCTTATCCGGAGTTTCAGAAGATTTCCATGCCAAGTGTTACCGTAGATGGAATAGCGAGGGTGCTGGCATTGCCTGTTGTAAAGGAAAAGCAGGGAGCAATCAAAGTCCTCAATATGACAGAGTTAACCCCACTGGCTCATACTATGCACTACCAGCTGGAGACAGGGCCTGATTTCCCGCTCTGGTACCACCTAGGGGTAGGAATGTTCAACAGGCAATTGCATACTTTCCGTAACAAAGTGCAACAAAAGCAATATGACTTAGTGCTTTACGAATATGCGCCTACCTTGAACAACTTTTTTCCTTTTGCGCTACGGGATGAGCTGAAACTTCACTATCGTCAGGTAGATTCTTTCCTCGCTCCGAGGCGACCTACCAATGCAATGATCGAAGTATATATAAAACCATAATAGTCTAATTATCAAATCATATAGATGCCCATCTGAAATACAACTTCAGATGGGCATCTTGTTTTTAGGAGATAACGGGAGCAACCCACTCCAAGGGCTGGAACAGGGGAGGAGTGCAATGGAAAATTAAGGGAAAATGAACGCAACATATCCTCTCTACAGTCCTAAAATATGCTCATAAAAAGGACCGGTACAAGATCTCGAAAAAAGAAAGGGTGAAGAAGCGAATAAGAAGGTGAAAATAGTATATTTACGACCCTGACTGAAGACCTTTTTTGCTATACATGGCCGTTATTATTTAACTGATTATCATATAATTGTGTTTAAATTTATCAATAATTACTATAGGTATGTAAAAACGCAGGTTTTGCAGTCATATTTTTTAACCTGTAAAAAGTGTTTTGCAGGTTAAAGATGAATATATTACCTTTGTTTTCGATCAAAAAAACAGGTCATGTCATCGACTGTTCCCATGGCAACTTTACGGCTGGATGGCGGGATACTTTGCCTTGATTTTGTCAATACAATTGATAACCGGTTCCGGGAGTCCGGAATAGACTATCTTACGGGTTATCAGCAACTGCTAGAATGGCATGACCATGTGCGGGTCATACCGACCAAGTTATTGCAGACACTACAACGCCTTAGCAGATCTTACCCCGCTCAGGCCACCCTCGTTTTCGAAAAATCACTTCAATTACGGGAGGTCCTCTACCAACTTTTTACGACGATCATATCAAAAAAATCACCTGCAGCACCCGACTTACAGACCTTCAATAACTATGTAACGGAGACGTTAGCCCATGTTACTTTAATATATGATAAGGGGAGTCGCCAGGGTAATGTGATATTTACGTCACCGGTTATGGAACAGGCGATGTGGTGGGTGGTGCAATCAGCCTTAACCTTATGGACGTCTGATCAGTTGCCGTTGATACGCCAATGTCCCGCTTGCGGATGGTTGTTTATGGACCGGAGTAAAAACCGCTCCCGTAAATGGTGTAGTATGGAAACTTGCGGGGGGCTCGACAAAGTGAAGGCATGTTATGAAAGGAAAAAGAAACAGGAAAAGAATAATCGGCATCCATTATCGCGCTAAATACAACCATGTCCAATAAAACCAAGTTGATTGCCTGCCTCGGCGCAGTATATATTATATGGGGATCTACCTATCTAGGCATGAAGATCGCCACCCAGGGGATGCCTCCTTTTCTGATCTCCACCTGGCGATTTGTATGTGCAGGTAGTATTTTACTCCTGATCGGTATTATCAAAGAAAGACAATGGCCAGATAGGCGACAGGTCCTGTCGGCTGCGGCAGTTGGTGCCTTACTAATTGGAGTTGGCAATGGCGGCACGGCTCTAGCGGTTCACTATATGCCCAGCGGTTTGGTCGCCCTGATTGTAGCAGCAATGCCTGCCTGGTTTGTAGGACTGGATTGGCTGTTTTTTAGCAAAAAACGTCCGACAAATATGACTATTTGGGGCATTTTGATCGGTTTTACTGGATTATTTATCTTATTTAACCCTTTTGCTCACCACAGCACCCGGGATTATCCACTTTGGCCGATCGCCGTGGTGGTGACCGGATCTATTTGCTGGGCAACAGGATCACTCATGGTACAACGCCTGCGTATGCCGACACAAATGATCTCCACCGCCATACAGATGTTATCAGGCGCTGTGGTGTCTATACTAGCCAGCCTGCTTTTCGAACGGGCGGACTGGCATGGTACCGATCTGATGACGCCGGCAACCTGGACGGCCTTTGTTTATCTCGTGGCCATTGGTTCACTCGTCGGTTTTACTTCCTATAGCTGGTTGGCACGTAATGCACCTCCCCGGTTGGTGTCTACCTACGCCTATGTGAATCCTGTCGTTGCCTTGTTCCTCGGATGGGCAATCGCCAACGAAGCGCTAACTGGCATCGCCGTGTTAGCCTCTGCTATCGTGGTTTGCGGCGTTGTGTTAATGACCATGGGACGCCGCCTCCAATAAGATGTGCATAACTATTGCATGTAAAAATAGTATTGAAATAATACGAATTTTGACCAATTACGTTTATTATACAACTACGCTGTAGCAAAATGTCTTTACAAATCTATTTTTGGAACAAAAAATAGGCTTGATCGATACTTTATTAGCATTAGCTCGCTTACGAAACAAATAGGATCTGATGGATTTGCTAAAATAATTAGTATTTTTGTATCCTAAAGTGTGTGTGCATGTCTGAGCGTATCCTGGAAAAATTATCCATTCTGGCCGATGCCGCCAAATATGATGTATCCTGTGCATCCAGTGGCAGCGACCGCAAGAATCATAATAAAGGGTTGGGAAATGCACACCCTGGTATGGGCATTTGCCATACTTATACGGCAGATGGGCGGTGCGTATCGCTGCTCAAAGTATTGATGACCAATCATTGCATTTATGACTGTGCCTACTGTGTGTCCCGCAAAAGCAATGATATCAAAAGAGCTGCGTTCACTGTACAGGAAATTGTTGACCTGACCATCAACTTTTATCGCCGTAATTATATAGAAGGGCTTTTCCTCAGCTCCGGCATTTTTAAAGATCCTGACTATACCATGGAGCGATTAGTGCTGGTAGCCAAAAAGTTACGTACAGAACACCGGTTCAATGGATATATCCACCTGAAAGCAATACCTGGAATCAGTCCGGAACTGACTCATGAAGCAGGACTTTATGCGGATCGCTTAAGTGTTAACCTCGAAATACCCACAGAGGCAGGGCTTAAACTGCTCGCACCGGAAAAAGACCGGGCCGCAATGATACGCCCCATGCGCTATCTGCAACAGGAAATCACCCGCTTTGAATCCGAACAGCAGACCATGAAACATGTACCCAAGTTTGCACCGGCAGGCCAAAGTACCCAACTGATCGTTGGCGCAGGCCAGGAAACAGATCGCGATATTATCAGCCTGGCCGATCACTTCTACCGCCAATTCCGGCTCAAACGTGTCTATTATTCAGGCTATGTACCGGTAACAACAGATGCTCGCTTACCCGCCCTCCAAAGTAAAGTTCCCTTAATCCGGGAACATCGGCTATATCAGGCAGATTGGTTATTAAGATTTTATGGATTCGGACCACAGGAATTGTTATCAGATCAGCATCCCGACCTGGACCAGGATGTAGACCCTAAATTAGGGTGGGCATTAAGGAACCTCCACTGGTTCCCTGTAGATATCAACCGGGCAGACCGCCTCCTGCTGGCCAGAGTGCCTGGTATCGGAATGCCTACCGTAAAACGCATCTGTGAAGCAAGACGTTTCGGCGATCTGAACTGGGAACAGGTAAAAAAAATGGGGATCATGGCCAATCGCGCACAATATTTTGTGTCCTGTAAAGGTCTTCCTCCTTCACGTGGCGATCTCAACGCCCAACAAATCAAACGACGTATCATTGACCCGGCAGCACAACAACTATCCTTGTTCTGAAAATCTTCCCGGGCATTTTATTGGCTGACATTTTTCCATTGCAAAGCCGAACAGCTGTAGATGGCTGACACCGGCACAATCACTTTGTTATGACTACCTGGCTTTATGACGGTTCTTTTGACGGTTTCCTGTCGGCGGTCTTCGACCTGTACTGGCAACGCCGGTCAGATGTACGTATTTGCAAAGAGCTGGCTTATGTGCCGTCTCTTTTTGGCCCGGCCATCTTTATGCCAACCGTAATGGCCAACGCAGAAAGGGTATGGGCCGGACTACGAAAAAGACTTTCTGCAACAGGACTGGAACAACTGTTTGCATGTTACCTGGCAGAGATACCAAGAGAAGAAGATAATATGGTGGGATTTATCCGGCATGTATTCGCCGGATCTGAAAATGTCGAAACGGATTTTGGTAACGCCTATGTACTCCGGGTATCTCAGCTTTCCCGGATGGTACACCGGGAGAAACATCGCATGGAAGCGTTTGTACGTTTCCAGCATACCGCGGAAGGCGTTTATTACGCAGTAATAGAACCGGATTACAATGTACTACCCCTGATCACAGGCCATTTTAAAGAGCGGTACGCAGATCAGGACTGGCTGATCTATGACCTGCGTCGTCACTATGGTATATATTATAATCATAAAAAAGACGTCGTCGATACGGTCAACCTGCAGTTTAAACCTGCCTATTTGGGTGGCAGGGACGTAACTGCTGTATGGAGTCCGGACGAAGCCCTTTATCAACAGCTATGGCAAACTTATTTCCGCGAAGCTAATATACCAGCTCGTAGTAACCGTCGCCTGCATCTGCAGCATGTACCCCGGCGATATTGGAAATACCTGACAGAAAAACATCCTCCTCGATAATTTGGTTGCCTCAGCTCACGTCAACACAGCCTTCCGGCAAGATACCGGTACGGAATTGATTGACCGCATTATGGGCTAGCCGGGTCGGCTCCGGCAAACGATACTTACCAATACATTGATGAATAAGCGATATACTATCCCTCACATCCAGGCGATGACCTGGAGATATAAACACCGGCTTTACATGATCCTTGGTCCGGAGTACCGCACCAATAACCTCTCCTTTATCCAATAACGGCGTATAGTCGCCGCGGTGGGAACCGGGGTCAGTATAGGTACCAAATAACAGCTTTTTGGCACAGCCGATAGTCGCCTGTCCTGTGAGTGCTCCAAAATGGGCAGCTATGCCCATCCGGCGAGGATGCGCGATCCCATGGCCATCTACCACCAGCACATCCGGTTTATGTTCCAGCTGCTCCCAGGCCGCTAATAAAGCCGGCACCTCCCGGAAAGCAAGATAACCGGGTACATATGGAAAATGTACTTCCTGTTTTACCAGGCAATAACCAATGGGACGCAATTCCGGAAATCTTAACAAGACAATACCGGCATAAACGGTAGTACTGAATTTATTAAAGGAAATATCCGCCCCGGCGATGATGTTAACAGGAAAGTCGCGTTCCTGTATCAAAGTACGCGTTCTCAATTCTTGCTGTATCCGGGTAGCCTCCGGTACGCTGATGTTGTCGTATTGCATAAAAAGGAAAATCCAAATACCAGGCCACGAGGTTTAAAACAAACTGAGTTGCTGCGGTCCATCTGTTTTTTGGGGTGGAGGTACTTTGCCCATCACAGTGCGCCCACCATGTTGCCAGGAAGTCTGTTGTTCATGCTTTATCAGCTCATCCAGCGATGCATCGGGTTCAAAATGCTCCTCCATGTTGGCTGCCATCGTACTGAGCTTTCGGATAGCGTCCGCTTTGTCCGACTGACCGATACGTGCCTTGCTGACGGCATCTTTCAATACAGTGATGGTCTCATCATAAATATTCACCGGTACCGGGAACGGATGTCCGTCCTTCCCGCCGTGCGCAAAAGAAAAACGCGCCGGATCCGTAAAACGGGAGGGTGTACCGTGTATGACCTCGCTGACAAGGGTCAGCGATTGTAACGTTCTCGGTCCCACACCTTCTAATAATAGGAGAGCGTCAAAATCCAGTAGCTGCCGGTCATGCGCAAGCGCCAGTACAGTACCCAGCCGCTTCAGGTCCACATCCTTCGTACGTACATCATGGTGTGAAGGCATCAGCAGTTGCCTGATCGCTGGTATAAGTTGAGCGGGTGACTCCTGTATCAACTGTAGCATCGCATTTTTAGTATCACCAGCCTCCTTATCAGTCAGGTTAAGTATCTGACCCTGGTTCCGTCCATATATAAAGGTATGTGGCGCCTCCGTATAAGACTGAAATGCCGAGCTATGCCAGTGGTAACGACGGGCCATACCATTACTGTCGTGCATTCCTTGTTGTACAACCGCCCATTCTCCTTCATCACTCAAAATAAAATTGTGCAGGTATAACTGGAAGCCATCCTGAATGGCAGTGTTGTCTACTTTGGCCGTAAGTTTACTGCTACGTACCAGCGCATCTCCTGGCAGACCGGTCCGTTCGGCTATAGCCAGTAGTTCGGCTGGTGTCTGCCGGGAATGTCGGCCCTTGCCCCCACAGATATAAATACCCAACTCATGAGAAATAGGATTGATCGCTTTCTTCAACGCACCCATGACACTGGTCGTAATGCCCGAAGAATGCCAGTCCATCCCCAACACGCATCCCAATGCCTGGAACCAGCAAGGATCACTGAGCCGGCGCAGTACTTCTCCCTTACCGTAGTCAGTGACGATAGCCGTAACGATTGCCCCTCCCAGGTAACTCATACGTTGAGCCAGCCAGGGTGGTACATGACCGTAATGTAATGGTAGATCTGCGTGTGAGTAAGCCATAAATCTAAACAGCAGTAAATCATCAAAGCGGGTTCGTCAATACTTCAAACTCCCGGATGTCCGGATGTTGCAGCAGATAATCATTGAAGGCAGTAATACTTTTCAGTTTCCCTGTCACTTCATATTTATCTTCTATGAGCGTCTCCCGACGCACAGAGAGCATCTTTTTAGACTTAAGACCCAGATTCCTGAATTGCTGATCCAGTTGCTCCGGGATCGGGTGCTCCCTATAGTATATTATAGTATATGTGCGTTTGTCATTCCAGCGGGAAATATATCCTTCGACCTGTTTCATACCCAGCAACACAAGCAGGGAGGCCATTAATGTAAAGGTAGCCAACCAATAGTGATTAATGCCTACTGCCATTCCAAGGGCCGCCGCAATCCAGATAGTAGCTGCAGTAGTGATACCGTCAATGGTGAAATCCCCCTTGAAAATAACACCCGCACCTATGAAGCCAACACCCGTGAGGATATTGGAAGCCACACGATCCGCACTGGCAGGATATCCTAGTTCTGCAGAAAGTATCGTAAACAAAGTACTGCTTACACAGATCAGTGTCATAGTCCGTATGCCGGCAGCCTTTCGCTTGTATTCACGCTCAAGACCCAGAATAGCTCCCAATACAAGCGCAACTGTAATTTTAAACAGCTGATCCTCTTCTATGATATGTAAAATATCCTTCATGGTTTATTTCCTTACAAATGTACGGGTTGGCACAATTCTTTCCTTAAATGGGGATATGTAAATCCTTATTGTTTAACCATTAATACTTTCAATGGATGAAAATGCAAAAAACGGGCGATAAAAATGTAATGCCCTATGTTAAGCCCGGACTTTATAAATTAGTGATGACCCTTTGTTTTGCGTTGATCATCAGCATGTTCCTTTTTGCCTGTGGTGGCGGAACCAAAGATGCCGCACATGAGGACAGCACCATTGTCAACAGTAAAGAGGTGGTACCAGTGAACACAGACAGCCTCCAACGGGATAGTGCATTGACCGTTCCTGCCGATTCCACACTCCCTAACAAATAGGATGTATTTCCTCTAAATGTAGAAAATATTCCTACCCGGTTTACGGTAGTTTTCATAAAGGGCCTCCACAGATACAGCATATCGGACAACTTTATTGCAAAAAACCTTTAAAACGGGAATTATGACAACAACAAGAAAAAGCTATTTCAAACAGGCAGTACAAACAGTGCTGATAGTAAGCCTCTCTGTAGGTCTGCTGAGCGCCTGTGGAAATGGTGCAAATAATAATGCGACCGACTCTACCGGAGTCAATGGTATGGACAGTACCATCAATACACTACCATCAGATACTACCACCATGAGAGATACCGCTCCTGGTTCGGAAATCCCCCCGGGGGCCATTAATCCGGGTGAAGATTCTGCCCGGTACGGCAATGGCGCCAACGACTCTTCCAAAAACAGAAGAGGAGGAAAATAACTATATATAGTATCACGTGTCAAGCAATATCCAGTCTTTCCGAAAAGAGAGGCTGGATATTTTTTTTTCCCCATACCTGCAATTATTACACACCCAACCGTGCAAAAAATAAATTGCTGGTCCTTTAAAATATTATAACTTGTCAATCGTCTTCCTTTATTAGAGCCGGAAGACCATTGTGCATTCAAGATATACACCCCAATAGTTATCACCTGCAGGCCAGCCCGATTGCCAGCAATTGCCCCTGCCTGTATAAACCGAAACTAAACCAGTATGGAGACTAAAGAAGAAAAAAAAGAACCACGAAAGAAGATCTCTTTGAAGAAAACCCTGCGATTGTACAAGTATGTTAAACCCTATTTGTTCGAATTCATCATCGGTATGATCTTTCTGTTCATATCAAGCGTAGCCAACTTAGCTTTTCCAAAATTATTAGGCGACCTGGTCGATTCTGGCAGCAAAGGTCACCTCATGCAGGACATTAATCGTATTGGATTATTGCTCGTACTGATATTAGGTGGTCAGGCAATATTCTCCTTTTTCCGCGTGATACTCTTTGTCAACGTCACCGAAAAAACACTGGCCTCCCTGCGCCAGAATATATACAGCCACATGATACGGCTACCGATGAAGTTTTTCGTAAGCCGCCGGGTAGGGGAGTTAAGCAGCCGTATCTCCTCAGATATATCCTTATTGCAGGAAACATTCACGATGACCATCGCAGAATTCATCCGCCAGCTGATCATCATCGTAGGAGGTATCGTACTGCTCGTAAGTACATCCGTACAACTGACCCTCCTGATGCTGACCATCATACCGGTAATATTATTGGTCGCCATGGCCTTCGGTAAAGCAATCCGCAAATATGCCAAAGACATTCAGACCCAGGTGGCAGAGTCAAATACCATCGTAGAAGAAACATTACAAGGCGTACTCAATGTAAAAGCTTTTGTCAACGAATTCTACGAAATGAAACGTTACAAAAACAAAACCTCCGAAGCGGCCCGCTTGGGTATCAAAGGAGGTAAATACCGCGCCGCCTTCTCTTCCTTCCTCATCATGGCCATATTCGGTGCCATGGTAGCAGTAATATGGAGAGGCGCCATGCTTATCACCGCCGGCGAACTGGCCACAGGACAATTGTTCTCCTTTATTATATACTCCGGATTTATCGGGGGCTCGGCATCCGGCCTGGCAGAAGTATATGCCAGTATCCAACGTAGCATCGGAGCCACCGAAAACCTGCTGGAAATACTCGACGAACCAATGGAACCTTTGACAGAACAGATACAATTGGCCCCCGAAGATGTGCTGGAAGGTCGTATCAGCTTCAGACATGTGTCGTTCCACTACCCGTCAAGAGAAGATATAAAAGTGCTGGATGACGTATCCTTCAATGTCAGCGCAGACCAGCAAGTAGCTTTGGTAGGCCCCAGCGGTGCCGGCAAAAGTACCATCGTTTCTATGCTACTTCGTCTATATGATCCCGTACACGGTTCCATTTATTTCGATGGCCGCGATGGAAAATCCTACCCCTTGTCCGCATTACGTAGTCAAATGGCCGTAGTACTGCAAGACGTATTCCTGTTCGGTGGTACCATCCGTGAAAATATCGCCTACGGAAAACCTGGCGCCACAGAAGAAGAGATCACACATGCCGCCAAACAAGCCAACGCACTGGACTTCATCACTAACTTCCCGGCAGGAATGGAAACGGTAGTAGGAGAGAGAGGTATTCAGCTCTCCGGTGGACAACGCCAGCGCATCGCCATCGCCAGAGCCGTATTGAAAAATCCTCGCATCCTCATACTCGACGAAGCAACATCAGCACTGGATGCAGAATCAGAAAGACTGGTACAAGACGCACTGGACAAACTAATGGAAGGACGCACCTCCATCGTCATCGCTCACCGGCTCGCAACCGTCCGCAAAGCAGATAAGATCATCGTAATGGATCGCGGACAGATCGTAGAAGAAGGCACACACAAAGAGTTGATCACTGTAGATGGAGGACTGTACAAAAACCTTAGCGAAATGCAGTTCACAAACTAATAGACTTATAACCCTATCACAGGGTAAAAGAGAAAGGGTGACTCAAGTAATGGTTTACTTGTAGTCACCCTTTCTTCGTTATTGATAATGAAAGTATTCCCGTCCGTTACAGGTACTGTTTCATTTCCTCGTCAATGTCCTTACGAAGATCCATCAGCTTACGCGCATATATTTCCAGGCGGATCTCATCTTCCGTCGCCGGCGTCCACTTAGGTACCGGTATCGTCTGCCCCTGATCGTCTACAGCAGCAAACACCATCACACAGTGGGTGGTCTTTGTCTTGCCCTGCTGCCTGGGATTGCCCGCATATACATCAATAGCAATGTGCATACTGGTATTCCCCGTATAGATAACGGCAGCCTGTATTTCTACAAGATCACCGATGGCTATCGGTTTAAAAAAACGGATGCCGCCAACATAAACCGTCACACAATACTGCCCACTCCAGTTAGCAGCACAGGCAAAGCCCGCCTGATCGATCCATTTCATGACCGCCCCTCCGTGTACCTTCCCGCCAAAATTAACATCTGATGGCTGCGCCAGAAAACGCAGCGTAGTCGTTTTACTCATTTTTGCTAGTGGTTGTGTCCGCCAAAACTACGATATCACACCCGAATTACTGAAAACCTTCTTCCTGCCCCCCATGCTGAGGACCTCCCTCTTCTTTGTTCTTCTTTTTGAACAAGTGTGTATCCATCTTACCAAAACGATAAGATACATTCAGCCGCAATTCACGGGTTGCCCGCTTACGATAACGCTCCTGGTCGGAGAAACTCGTCCGCGTATAACTCAGGTTACGGTCCGTATTGAAAATGTCGTTCAACCCTAATGAAATAGCCAGCGCCTTGTTTTTCAGGAATTCCTTTTTGATAGCCATGTCCATCGAATACTGTGGTGCATTCTCCCCTTGCGGCAATATTTCCTTCGATTCATACTCCCCACTTACCTGCAAAGTAGTATTCCAGGGCAGTTTCGTATTGCTGTTGATCTTACCAAACCAGATGAAACCCTGATTGCTGATATTTTGTCCCACATTATCCGCATTGATCTTCGTCTGCGCGATATTCAGGTTGGTCGTCACATCCCACCAGGATGTCAGCTGGTTACGAACCGTGAACTCTGCCCCGTAAGAATTACGGGTCGCAGCATTGATAGGATAGGATAATACCACCTTCTGCTGTTGACTATTCAACGTAAGTGTCGTATCTACATAAAAACTGGTAATGGCGTTATTCGTATTCCGGAAATATACCGACACCAGGATGTTATGTTTATGGTTAAAATCCTTCAGATACGACAACTCAAATGAGTTGGTAAACTCCGGCCTCAGTCCCGGATTACCACGACTGGCCGTCTGGGCATTATACTCCAGGTTAGGCAGCAGGTCCCTGAACCAGGGGCGACGTATACGACGGCTATAGTTTAGCTGGAACTCATTATCTCCTTTTAATTTTTGAGAAAGGAACAAACTCGGGAAAAGACTGACAGGATAGTTCGTTTTATAGGAGACCTCTTTAACTCCCTGCATCGTACCCGTATAGAACGACTGCTCCGCTCTCAACCCTACCTGGTATCCGAAGTCCTTCTTAGTACCGCTGAATGTCGCATAGGCCGCATTTACCTGCTCCCGGTAATGATAATCATTGGAAAGAGCACTGTCTAAGGAGAAGGTGCCGGTTGTAAAATCTTTACCCAGGGTAGCCAGGTTGTTCTCAAACGTCCTCAATACCGAACGTAACCCCATCTCCAGCTTTGCATGCTCAGATAGTGGATTCACGAAATCTATCTGACCCGTCCAGTAAGTCGTATTACCCTTACCGTTACCATATCGCAACTCCGGCCGCCGGGGTTGATCGATGGCATGCCCGCCCATGTCAAAGTATTGCACACTATAATCGGTACGGTCCTTACTGTTGGCAGTATTAAAGGTCACGTCAGCAGTCAGTTCCTTTCCTTCCTTGGCAAAAGTATGTTTATAACCCAGCTGTGTAGTGTAGTTACGGAAGCCGCGCTCGCTGTTGTCAATCCCCTTTCCATAGCGTACCCGCTGTTGCTGCTGGCTAAGGTCGTACAAGGTCTGGTCATTGTAGTTGTTGAAATTACCACCTACCAGTCCTTGCGACAGCGTCAGCGTATTGCGGTTATCAATAAACCAGTCCGCACCGATACGACCGTATTGGAATTGCCGCAACATATCACCGTCCTGGTACTGATCCAGGAAAGTAGTCGTGTCCGCACTGATGTTTTTACGGAACAGATGTGAGTTAACAGATCCTTTACGGCGTCTTATATTATAACTGACAAAAAAATTGAACTTCTCCTGCCGTACACTAAGGTCAATACCGCCATTGGCAGATCCTACCGTACCCAATCCACCATTGACACTGCCGTTGATACCGGCCTTACGATTCTTCTTAAGTACAATGTTGAGAATACCGCTAACCCCTTCCGCATCATATTTGGCAGATGGATTCGTCACCACTTCTACCGAAGCAATAGCATCTGCCGGTATCTGGTCAAGCGTAAGCGTAGTCGGCCGCCCGTCCACAAAGATGGTCGGACTGCCATTGCGGATAGACACATTGCCGTCTATATCCACATTCACAGATGGTACTTGTTTCAGTACATCCGTAGCAGTACCACCTATACTGGCAATGTTTTTATCTACATTGAACACACGCTTATCTATAGCCATTGTAAAAGTAGGCTTCTCGCCAACCACTTCAACACCGGTAAGAGATTTAACATTGGCTTGCAGTTTAATATTGCCGGCATCCATGCGAGTACTTTGTGCCGTAAGATGGACCGCCTTATAGATAGTTGTATAACCGATAAAATTCACCTTCAACAAGTACTTCCCTAAAGGTACCTGCTCAAAAAGAAAGTCCCCGTTCCCCTTGGAAAGCATACCGGTGAGGACGCTCGAATCAGCCCGGAGTAAAGCGACTGATGCATACTCCACTGGTTTATTAGTTTGACCGTCCAGCAGTTTGCCATATACAGTACCTTTTTCTGCATTCCCATTCTTTTGTGCAGGCGCCTGCTGGGCATATATATTATTATTTAGCCAGCAGCATATCCCTAACATCAACATAACAAATTTTCTCGTGGTCGCCATTATCTTATTTTATTCTACGGTTTTGGTTTCCGCAAAAGTAAAATGATAAAAAAAACAATGCCGAATTATAGGATGGGTGGAGTGTTAAATACTGTTAATGCCTCACTGGGACCGCTTATAAACGGTAATAAGCAGCCTGTACATGGCAGCATCATTCATATGAATGGCAACAGATGTGGATTAATTACCAGCACTGTATATGAGCACTTTAGCACATTTACGTATCTTTACACTTGCAACTGCCTAATTAATATGCTTAACGACTACCAACCGGATTGGGACATTTACCCGTGCCGCATCGAAGAAAATCCGGCGATTATTGGACTGGACCTGGACTTGCGGCGGTTTGCACCGCTTAAGGAAATGCCGCATGCAATTTATATTTCTGTATACCTGAATAATCCCCGGGAAGATGGTTTCCCTCAAGGTGAAGAATTCAATAAACTGGGAGAGATCGAAGATGCACTCGTACATTCGCTCAAATCAAAACTGGATGCTCAGTTTGTAGGACGTACCATCTCTAATGGTGTAAGAGACTTCTATTTCTATGCCGGCGACACCTTACTGCACGACAAATTCATATCCGATGTAATGATCGGATTCCCCGATTACAGATATGATTATGGCGTAAAAGAAGATAAAACCTGGGAACTGTACTTCGACTACCTGTTTCCCGATATGCACGAATTTCAACGCATCCAAAACCGCCGTGTATTACGCACCCTGCAACAACATGGCGACCTCCCAGACATAGAACGCCCGATCGATCACTGGATATACTTCAAACAAGACGCAGAACGCGAACGCTTCCGCGAACATATCGAAAAAGAAAAGTTCACCGTCACAGAAGTCCGTACCAAAGAAGGCGCCGAAGAATACCCATTGGTATTACAGATCTGCCGCACCGACAAAACAGATGAAGAAACCATCGATCGGGTCGTAATGGAACTCTGGATACTCGCGCAGGAATGCAACGCCTACTACGATGGCTGGGAAACCGTGATCGTAAAAGAAAAAGAACAAAGTAACCCCCACTGAAAAGGAACTTTCTCCTATTCCTGATATAGTTCCAAACCATACTCCGGCCAGCCAATGCAGCG
Organism: Chitinophaga pendula; assembly: GCF_020386615.1. Classification (NCBI taxonomy): domain Bacteria; kingdom Pseudomonadati; phylum Bacteroidota; class Chitinophagia; order Chitinophagales; family Chitinophagaceae; genus Chitinophaga; species Chitinophaga pendula. The sequence goes on along the minus strand of NZ_CP077769.1, from coordinate 2,686,575 downwards.
TAAAATACCCTGTACTGGCTGGCCCATAACACAGTTTGTGGAATTCTATGCCCATCACCCCACTGTAACCCATTGACAGTCAGCCGCTAAAAGTCCTTCACAGATCAGTAAAAATGCCCGCCTGCCAGCCTCTTCCAATATCCCATGCCCAACAATATCGCATGGAATGATAATTGCACCCCTGCTCTTATCTGAGCACTACATGGTGTTAACTAGTTGCCACCATAATGCCGCTACTTACTGATTCATTCACCTTAAAACTGTTATGTTATGTTACGTTATGCCCTTATTTTCTTCATTATCGCGATCATCGCAGCCGTGTTCGGCTTCGGCGGTATTGCCGCAGGCGCAGCCGCAATAGCCAAAATATTATTCTACATCTTTATCGTATTGTTCCTGCTTTCCCTGATCGGAGGACTCTTTAGAAGATAGCCGGCTGATGTCATGTCTTAACAATAAACAAAGGCATTCTCGTCTTGGAACGGGAATGCCTTATTTGTTATTTAAATATTTTCTTTACATTAGGCGAATAACTGTTACACGCTCACCGTTCTATATACCAGACAGGGGAGGTATAGTATTTGCTTTGCCTGCATGATATGAGAACGGGTATTTTTTATTAAGAGACCGCCAGATTGCCTAGACTATATAATATATTATTTGCCCTTATGATCAGCAGCTGCCTGCTGTCAGTTTTCAATTTACAGGCAAACCCTACTTCCGATACCGCTTTCTTCCACTTTACTACCATATCCCTCAACGATACACTACCCAAACCCAGGAGCATCTTCCAGCGTATCAGAGACTATCGCGACTCCCTACGGAGAAAACCATACCGGGACTCGCTGATCCGCGCCGTCACCCGACAAAACGTACCCGAACCGGCAGAATTCGATAGCTCTCTCCTCAAAAGTGAAGAGTTTTTCACCCGCTTTTCCGGACGCGTCATAAGAGATATCTACTACCGCCAGGTGCCCGTATTTGGTCCAAGGAATATCAATGATACCTCTTTCACCACCTCCATGAAGCTGATCCACCTGGCCAACAGGCTTCACTTCAAAACAGAAGAATGGGTGATCCGGCAGTCATTGTTCTTTCGCGAACACGATACCATCAGCGCTTTCGTATTGGCAGACAATGAACGTTATCTGCGTAACCGCCCCTTCATCCAGGATGCCCGTATCTATATCATTAATGCCGGCGCACATCCCGATTCCGTTGACCTCCTCATCGTCACCAAAGACGTATTTGAATATGGTGTCGACGTATCCCAGGTAAGTACCTCCGCCGTCCAGGCTGGCGTATATAATAATAACTTGTTCGGCGCCGCTCAGGGCCTTAAAGTAGGGGGCGCCTGGCATAAAAGCTACACCCCGCAATGGAATACAGAAATAAGATATAATAAATACAACATAGGGGGCACCTTCATCGATGCCAGCGCCGGCTATACCACGTTGAACAACTATATGCCGCTGGATACCGGTACCTATGAAGGTTCCTATTACGTCAGTTTCAACCGGCCCCTCTACCGCAGCTCCTCTAAAGTCATAGGGGGCCTGAGCCTAGCCACCAGCTTCTCTATCAATGCCTGGAACCGCCCCGATAGCCAATTCCGCGATTACCGATACAGCGTCATTGACGCCTGGGTAGGATACAACTTCTTCAATCGATATGGCCACAATGGAAAAGCCGTCGACCGGCCCAGTATGGCGCTGCTGCTGCGACACTACAACCTTTTCTTCCAGCAGCGGCCAAGCCAAAAAAGCCTCCTCAGCGACCCATTATATAATAACCATCGGCTCTATATCGCCCAGTTTGTACTCTATAAACAGGACTTCTTCAAAACACACCATTTCTTCGGCTTCGGTCGAACGGAAGATATCCCGCTGGGATATAACGTCTCCGCCTCCACAGGCTGGGAGACCTGGCTCGGCCGTACCCGCATGTATACAGGTTTCGATATACAGCGCTTTTGGCAAACCAAACGCGAAGGCCTCATCAACGTCACCTTCGGCCTGGGAAGCTTCTGGCAACATAATACCTCCGAAGATGCTGTCATCCACGCCAATCTGCAATATTACAGCCGCCTCATCACCTTCCGCAATTCCCGGTTCCGCCAATTCGCCTCCATAGACTATCTCGGCAATCCCAATAAACTCTTTTACCGCCCCCTCGATATCAACTACGAAAGAGGCGTATGGGGATACCGTAACACCAAACTCAATGGATACCAACGCCTGAACCTCCGCTCCGAAACCGTCTACTACAGCCCCCTGAAAATATTAGGCTTCAAATTCAACTTCTTCGCCTCTATACAAGCGTCCATGCTAACAATCAACAGCAATAACCTCTTCAAAAATCCTATATACAGCGGATTCGGATTGGGATGCCGTATCCGCAACGAAAACCTCCCGCTCAATACACTCAAACTTTCTGTCTATTACTATCCGGGAGCAGCAGAAACCGTCAACCCCATCTTCCCAGAAGTAACCACCGTCTCCGACTTCAGATTTGATATCTCCCCCCTACGGGCCCCCAACTTCCAGCAATTCAGGTAGGTTTATATATGTAACTTTATCTCCCAAAAAAGTAATAAGATGAAGTTGTGGAATAATATCGTCGCAGAAAAGCTACAGGTGCAATACCCGCTGATACAGGCGCCTATGTTAGGCATTACCACACCAGCAATGGTCGCCGCCGTCAGCAACGCCGGCGCACTGGGATCACTCCCTATCGGCGGTCTCGCACCTTCCCAAGCCGCTGCCTTGATACAGGAAGTAAAACGCCTTACCGACAAACCATTTGCCGTCAACCTGTTCGCACATCCCGCACCAACACCCTATACAGCAGAAGAGGTCACACAAATGCAATCACTCCTGCACCACATCCGCCAGCAACATCAGCTCGATATCACAGCTATCAATCCCGATAACGTACAATACCACTACCTCGCCGATCAAATACCCGTACTCCTCGACGAACAGGTCAGGATCATCAGCTTCACCTTCGGAATACCCGATGAAGAAAGTATGCACCGCCTCAAAACAGCGGGTTGCCTACTGATCGGTACCGCCACCTCACTCGCAGAAGCCAGTATGCTGGAAGCAAAAGGCTGCGATATGATCGTCGCACAGGGAGCAGAGGCAGGAGGCCACCGGGGCACATTCCTCGATCCCATGCATCCGCCTATGATCGGTACCATGGCACTCGTACCGCAAATATTTGCTAGTGTACACATACCCGTAATAGCCGCTGGAGGTATAATGGATGGGAGAGGAGTCGCCGCCGCTTTCGTACTGGGCGCCCAGGGAGTACAGGCCGGTTCCGCCTTCCTCCGTTGCACCGAAAGCCTCGCCACTCCTGCACACAAACAAGCCATCGCCGACAGCTACGATACCTCCTCACAACTCACCCGCGCCTTCTCCGGCCGATGGGCCAGGGGAATTCGCAACGAATTCATTGACACTGTCCACAACGCTGGCATAACACCGCTGCCTTATCCCGTACAGGATGCCCTCACCAAACCCCTACGCAACGAAGCCAGAAAACAGGATAACATCGCCTGGATAAGCCTCTGGGCTGGCCAGGCCGCCGCACTCGCCCACAACAGAAGCGCCGCCGCCGTAATAGAACAAATGAAAATGGAAACAGAAGCAATATTTAGAACAGCTGCTGAAATGCTATGATCAAAATATTTTAAATTTTCAACCGGGCACATCCTTCTTTTTTACTTTATCAAAAAAGTGACTTTCCGTTATTAAACCGTACGATTTACAGGCCTCCACCCTTCAAAACAGTGAATTACAAAAGATCACCGCACCGCAGAATATTTTGTGGATATCAAAATATTCCCCAATTTTACATGGTAATTAATGCTACAATGGAATCCGATCATTGCTCCGGCAACAATATTCTTATCGCTTATATCACTGCGAATTTCAACACTTCACCTCCCATTTCCAGATAGTAAATATTTTCCGGCAAATTATCGACATAGTATAACTGTTGGCGCATAGCCCGTAGTGAGTCGTTGTATGTGCTTTCCCCACTCAAGGACCAGCACAACAAGATATACCGTGTCCGTACATGCCGGCCTGAGCTTCCCGCTTATTCACATTCACTTATAAACATCTGAAAAATGCAAACCACAACTGTGCTGCAATGGGCATTGCTCATTGGCCTGCCCCTCCTATGCCTGTTATGCTACAAGCTAATTCTTCGCATATTCTTTGGCGTAGTCATCGTACCCGAAGACCGTATCGGTCTCGTCACCAAAAAGTTCGTACTGCTTGGTAAACAAGAACTGCCGGAAGGCCGCATCATGGCCACCAACGGAGAAGCAGGCTTCCAGGCCCAGACACTCGCACCGGGCGTATACTTCTGGAAATGGATATGGCAGTATAGCGTCGCCTTCCAGCCCTTTACCATCATACCAACGGGTAAGATCGGTCTCGTACTCGCTAAAGATGGCGCCGAACTCGAAACAGGTACCATCCTCGCCCGTAAAGTGCCTTGCGACTCCTTCCAGGATGCCGTCGCATTCCTCCAGGCAGGTGGCAGAAAAGGCCGGCAGACAGCCATCATAACGCCTGGATCATATCGTGTCAACACCCTCATATTTGAAGTAGAGATCACCGACACTGTCACCGTACCCGAAAACGCCGTAGGTATCATCACCACCCTCGAAGGAAAAGCCATCGAACCGGGCGCCATCGCTGGTAGAACCATCGAAGAACATAATAACTTCCAAGACGTCGATGCATTCCTCGAAAATGGGGGCTACAAAGGGCTGCAGGAACAAGTCATACTCGCAGGTGCCTACTTCATCAACCCTTGGTTCGCCAAACTCGAACTGGTCAAGATGACCGAAATATCCATCGGACATGTAGGCGTCGTAATCTCCTTCGTCGGCAGCGATGGCATCGACCTCAGCGGAGCAGAGTTCAAACATGGTAACATCGTCTCCAAAGGACAAAGGGGCGTATGGGCAGAACCGTTAGGGCCTGGCAAATATCCCATCAACCCCTACATCATGAAAGTAGAACTCGTGCCTACCACCAACCTCGTACTCAACTGGGCCTCCGCCAGAAGCGAAGCACATCAGCTCGACAAAAACTTGTCTACCATCACCGTACGCAGCAAAGATGGCTTCACCTTCAACCTCGATGTGGCACAGATCATTCATATACCCACCAACGAAGCGCCTAAAGTGATCGCACGGTTCGGTAACATGAGCAACCTCGTCACACAGGTACTGGAACCCACCATCGGTAACTACTTCCGTAACTCCGCACAGGGCGCAGATGTGATCAGTTTCCTCACCAGCCGTAAGGAAAGACAGGAATCCGCCCGCGAACATATCGGCCACGTACTCGAACAATACAACGTATTCGGCGTCGACACCCTCATCGGTGATATCGTACCGCCCGAAACATTGATGAAAACACTGACAGATCGCAAGATCGCAGAAGAACAAAAAGTCACCTACGATACCGAACGCCTCGCCCAGGAAACACGACAGGCACTCGAAAAAGAAACCGCCATCGCCGAAATGCAGAAAGAAATCGTAAAAGCCGACCAAGGCGTATGGATCGCAGAAAGACATGCCGACGCCTCCGTCAAAAAAGCCACCGGTGACGCCAATAGCGTCCGTCTCCAGGCCAACGCAGAAAGCGATCGCATGAAACTGCTCGCCGCCGGTGAAGCCGAAAAAGTAAGATTACTCGCTAAAGCAGAAGCAGAACGCACCGAATGGATCGCCAAAGCCGATGCCGAAAAGATCGCCCTCACAGGTAAAGCAGAAGCAGAAAAGATCCTGGCAATAGGGCAGTCCAGCGCAGCATCCTACAAACTGGCCGTAGATGCCATGGGTGACGACAACTTCACCCAACTCAAAGTAATGGAAGCCATCGGTACACAACAGATCCGCATCATGCCCGAGGTACTCATCGGCAGCAACGATGGCGCCAATGGCCCCATCAGCGGCCTGCTCGGCCTCAAATTGCTGGAAGATATATCCAGGAAAAAAACACCGGAAAATAAAGAATCATCCCACTAACAGACAACATACTTTTATCCCTTCACCTATATCCATTTGCCTATATTAGTACTACGCGGGGTGGTGTCTACCATCCCGCAGCTTTTTATACCGCACATAGGGGGCCGCCACCACTATTACCGTCTATAATACCATCATCAGTATTATGAGCATGCACAGCGCCCGCCAACACCAATCCCCCGGACTCCTCTTTCAACAGCCCTCACCGCCCATCGCCCCGCCGCAATGGCTCCGGCAACTGTGCACCGCCAACCGCTTCCGCTGGCTGCGCCATACCCTCTTCATCACCCTGTTCGTCTACGCCAGCCTCAGCGCATTATTCCACCTGCCCATAGATATGGAACAAAATATCCCCTTCCGTAACGCCGTCAGATGGTACCATATCGGCAACATGCTCACCAGCCTGCTATTCGTATACATCAACATCTGGATACTCGTACCACACCTCCTATACCGGGGCCGGTACCTCCAATATGGCAGCACCTTACTACTCATGCTCCTAAGCTACTTCTTCATCTGCTTCTGGATGGACCGCGCCGTCATCCTCCCCTTATCCTTACCACAATACCTCGACAGGCACCTGCGACTCACCGCCGACGAGATCGTATCCGCCCTCACACTCCCGCTCATACTCATGATCGGCACCACCGGCATCAAAGTCCTCAGCGCCTGGCTACTCCAGATAGATCGCGTCACTTCCCTAGAAAACATGCAGCTCAAATATGAACTGTCACAACTCAAGAACATGGTCAGCCCACACTTCCTGTTTAATACACTCAATAACCTGCAGATACTCATTCATACCAACACCAACAGCGCTAACGACCTCCTCCAGGGACTCTCCGATATCCTCCACTATCAAGTCTATGACTGCACCGCAGAAAAAGTATTCCTCGACAGGGAGCTCCGCTTCTTCCGCCACCTCCTCCAGCTCGAAGCACAACGACGTCACAACTGGCACACATCGATCGACGTGCAGGGCGATACCAGAGGCATCCGGGTATACCCGCATCTCTTCATCCCCTTCATCGAAAATGCCGTAAAATACGCCGACACCAACGCCCTAACCGCCGTGACCATCAACTTCCATATACATCCGCATCACCTGGTATTCCGTTGTACAAACGGTGTACCTGCCCACCCACCCACACCCGAAAAGGGGAGGAGCGGCGCCGGCCTTCAATACGCACGCCGTCGCCTCGACCTCCTGTTTGGAAATAACTATACACTGAATATCAATACAACACCTGCAACATTCACTGTTCAACTTGAATTACCATTATGAACTACATCATACTCGACGATGAACCGCTGGCCCGCAAAGGCATCGAACTCGAATTAAATAATATACCGGACTTACACCACAAAGGCAGCTTCGCAGCTGCCACCGATGCCATGGCCTGCTGCAACAATACCCGGATCGACCTGCTTTTCCTCGATATAGAAATGCCGGACTGCAACGGCTTCGAATTCCTCGATACACTACCCCGGTCGCCTATCGTCATATTCACGACCGCATACCCACAATATGCCGTCGAAAGCTATAACTACCACGCCATCGACTATCTCCTCAAACCTTTGAAAAAAACAAGATTGCTCAAAGCCGTACAAAAAGCCATACACTACCACCAACTCCTATACACACCTGCCAGCCATTACGATATCAGCCAGCTGTCCGCCGACTACATCGTAATACGCACCGAAAGGAAATACCGCCGTATCATGCTCGCAGATATCTGCTTCATCGAAGGCCTCAAAGACTATGTCATGATACATACCACCACCCAACCCCTGCTGGCTTCCATGAATATCAAAACTATCTGCAATAGCCTGCCCCCAGCACATTTCGCACGCGTCAGCAAATCATACCTCGTCAACCTCCGGCACATCGATGCCATGGACCATGAACTGATATACATTAATACAAATGAGATACCCCTCAGCGCCACCTACCGCGAAGAAATATTGGAAAAATGGCTCAATGGCCATTTCGTAAAAAGATAACCACGTCAGATAAAAAGAAAAAACTCCCCCGCAATGGGAAAAAGAAAGAGCATAAAAAAACCAGCCCCCCACAAACAACACACTAAAAGGGAGCTGGCCGTCAATCAGCGACTTTGAACCGATATCGATCTGCTAAATGGTCTCCGTATCCCCTCGCAGATCCCTATCTCATTGGTGATTACAACCACAAACTTAGAGACTTGACACTGCCTACCAGCCACATTTTCTACAAAGTCCCCCCCCTCGTATACCAAACCATCCCCTTTCCGCTTGCTACAGGTAGCCTATAGCTCTCCTGTATCATTCCTATAGCATTCGTATAGTCATTGTATAAGCGAGGCATATAGTTGCATATACAATGCTTATACAACGCTTATACAGCCTATAGGCAACAAAATTGCAACCCGCTGATTCACAGCGAGATCGATGCATATGTGAAATTATTAATAAAAGGAGGAACGGTATCAGCTGGATAACAATAGGAGAGAAGTCCCCAACCGCCTATAACAATCGCTTGAACAAACCGGGATAATCCGTCACTAGTCCTTCCTCGTCTACCGGCAACTCCGCATGGAAATCAATAGCAGGCTGCTCATACAGGTAACGGCCGGAGGGCAACAACGTATAGAACTGCTCCACTTGCTGCAGCTCGAACTCCGGCAACCGGATATAGATCACGGAAATAGGGGTACGCACTTCCTTTTCTAGCGCCAGCCGGCGGATCGGCAACGTATTGGTAAATGGGGTCAGCGAAATGTCAATATCCATACAGGCGTCAAAAGCAGCAACATGAGTACCGTCCTTATCAAACCAATGACCATTCAGATCCGATACCAGCCGCAGATGCTTACCGTCGCTTCCCAGCGATTGCAGGTTGAACCAGGATACCTTCCAATCCGCCGTAAGCGAAATATCATACTGTATCGCAAATGGCTGCTCCCGCACAATCCCCGTTACCACCCCCGTCACTACCCGCTCTCCATCCTGCTCATAACTGCTCAGGTGTTCTATACCGGACCATTGTATTGCCTCCCAAATAGTTGTTTTCATAAATCACTGCTTTTAAAAGGATTGCCGTAAATATAGGATATTAAATAAAAAACGCACAGCATCCATAAGGACGCTGTACGTCAACAACACGGAATACGGGTCGGCAAAAAATACTACCTGAAAAGAAGTGCCAGGATATATTGCTTACGCTCCTGTAACAACTGTTCATAATCCGCTGCCGTCACCGCCGCCAACGAATGAAAAAGTCCTTCCATTACATAAGGCTGCGTCACCAGCGAAAAAAGATCCAGGATGAATTGCAGGGGTGCGCCGGAAACAATTACCCCACTTTCCATAGCCGACAATACCTCAGCCGACAATTGCCGGAAGTATAACGCCTTCCCGGATACAGGAGGTCGCCCCCCCGCCGCCGCCACGGACCGGAAAGTAGTAACCAGAAAAAGCAAATGGTAAGGATACCGGCGATTATGCCCCTGCAATACATCAATCAATTGTGATACCCGCTCCCGGAAAGATAATGCCGCCTGCATCACCGCATCCATCTCCCCACCCAAATGCTCCGTAGCCTCCTGGAATACCTCCCGGAATAAACTGGCAGAACTGGTATAATAACCGGTCAGTAATGCTGGCGCGATGCCCGCCTGGCTCGCTATCTCATCAGTGGTCGCCTGCAAACGCCCCTCCGTAAGGAAAATACGACTGGCAGCTGCGCGGATCAACACGCAGGTATCTGTAAAACTCATGAACAGTAGTGGTTAATTCAGTGAAAGATATAGGATGGGTCTATTTTTTAAATGTCAGGGCCGCCGTCTTCGCTTTGTCCTCCGGCTCCCTCCGCAAATCAAACAACGTCCCGAACACCCGGTCCCACAAAGTAGAACTCACCCCGAAACCCTGGTCGTCATTCTTGTAATGATGCAAATGATGATTACGCCACAATGGCTTCATAAACTTAAAAGGGGGCGCCCAGGCATGAATAGCATAGTGCAAACTGCCATACAACAGGTAACCGAGTATAAAACCGGGAAAAAACATAAAGGCAGCCTGCCGCATACATAAATACATCAGCGCAAAGATCACCGATGCCAATATCAGACTCGGCACCGGTGGCATAAACAACCGCTGCTTGTCCCTGGGATACTCATGATGATTACCGTGCAACGTATATACCACACGACGGACCGCCGCATTGTCACTGCCCATATGAAAGACAAAACGATGCATGATGTACTCAAAAAAACTCCAGAAGAAAATAGCACCGGCAAAATAACCGCCAATACGCCCCACAGCATACCCCAACTCGGCATGACTGTAATACAACATGTATACTATCACAGGTATATACATCCCCCAGATCAACAATGGATGCGTCTTCGTCAGCATTTCCAGGTATTTACTTTCAAACAGCCTGGCTTGACCCTGGTTCTTGATCTTGTCAAATTTCATCCCCGTTCCTTTTTGTTTCCTGGTGTAAAGATGCAGGCCGCCCATCACTCGTCAAACAGTTTTCCTACGAACTGTTGGATAACTAGCGCGAATTGTCAAATAATGATCCCAAACGATCCCCCAAAAATACAACAGCCGGTATCGCCTACACAATACCGGCCGCCGCCAATAATAATCTTAATCGCCTAAGCCTTCACCAGCATCTTACCTGTGTTCTTCCCGGAAAATAATCCTAGAAACGCCTCCGGCAACTGGTCAAATCCCTCCACAATCGTCTCCTTCCCGTGCAACTGTCCCGCCTTCACCAACTTCACTAACTCCTGCAATACTTCCGTATACCGCTCCCGGTAATTAACCACCACAAACCCTTGCAGCATAATACTCCTCGTCAGCACATAAGGCAGGAACCGCGGACCCCGCTCCACCTCCTGCTCATTATACGAAGCAATCTGCCCGCACAACGGTACCCGCGCATGAAAATTCAAATGGGGGAACACCGCATCCGTCACCTCGCCACCCACATTGTCAAAATAGACATCCACACCTTTCGGACACGCAGCACCAATAGCCGCAGACAGGTCCGTCGCCGTCTTATAATTGATCACCGCATCATAACCAAACTCCCGTTGTAATAACGCAGCCTTCTCATCCGTCCCGGCAATACCTACCACCCGGCATCCCCTTATCTTCGCCAGTTGCCCCACGACCGTGCCTACAGCACCAGCCGCACCAGATACCACCACCGTCTCGCCTTCCTTCACCTTACCAATATCGATCAACCCAATATATGCCGTCACTGCCGTCATCCCCAACACATTCAGATACGCCGTCGCCGGTATCGCACTGGTATCCACCTTCCGCACCGCCTTGCCCGCCACCACAATCGTCGTCGACCAGGGCAACTGCGCTCCCAATACAATATCACCGGCCTGTAATGCCGCATCCTTACTTTCCACTACCTCCGCAACCACACCGCCCGTAATAGGAGCGCCCACCTCAAATGGCGGTACATATGATTCCCCCTCATTCATACGGCCCCGCATATACGGGTCCACTGAATAATACAATCCCTTCAACTGCACCTCTCCATCCTTTAGTGAAGGAACAATTACTTCCTCCGTACGGAAATTGCTGCTGTCTGGCAGCCCCGAAGGGCGCTTCGCCAGTAAGATCTGTCTGGTTTGCATAATCTACATTTTTTGGGGCCTGCACTACGATCAGGCGTTTTCAACAAATAGGGTTACTTCAATATTATTACGGGTGGCATTAGAGTAAGGACAGGTCTGATGCGCCTTCTCCACCACCTCCTGCGCCACCGCCTGCTCCACACCAGGTACCCGCACATGCAATTGCACCGCCAACCCGAATCCACCGTCCGGACGCTTCCCGATACCTACCTCCGCTTGCACACTGGTCTCCCCGGTCCGTAACTTCGCCGCCCGTATCACATGGTTCAACGCACTGTCAAAACAAGCCGCATAACCGGCGGCAAACAACTGCTCCGGATTCGTATAAGCACCGCCGCTACCACCCAACTCCTTCGGCATCCTCACCTCCAGATCCAATACACCGTCACTGGATTGCACATGCCCGTTACGCCCGCCAGTAGCTGTCGCACTGGCTGTATATAATACTTCGATCATAAAATATTTAGTTTGTTATACTGATAATTAGTTCGTTATACATGAAGTGATGTAGTTTGCTGTGCTGAAGTGATAAATACCGGTTAACGTGGCTCCACATGATCCACAATCTTGTTTAACAAAAGCTTCAACGTCATCAACTCCTGCGCATCCATCCGCAACTCGTCCAACAACTGCCCAGGTACCTTCGCCGCCTTCCGGCGCAACTGCACCCCAGCATCCGTCAGCAAAATATCTACTACACGCTCGTCCGCCTTGCTGCGCTCCCGGCGAATCAACCCCTTCTTCTCCATCCGTTTCAACAAGGGCGTCAATGTACCGCTGTCCAGCCACAACTTCTCCCCAAGCTGCTTCACCGTCAATGCCTTCGTCTCCCACAACAACAACAATACCAGGTACTGCGGATACGTCAGGCCCAGCTTCTCCAACAACGGCCGGTAAGCAGCCGTTACCGTACGCGAAGCCGCATATAAAGGAAAACATACCTGGTTCTCGAATTTAAGCTGCTCCATTTTTAGCAATTTGATTGTGCAAAATTAAATATTGTAATATGATTTAATTGTCATGACCGGGTAATTTTGGTAATTTGGAATAGCCGGCCTATATTTACCCTACCAACTTCTCTATCAATATTTTGCTTCGTAACCTATACCGATAATAGTAGTCATTACTCAAAATAACCGTTAAACGATCCCTGCATACCGTGCAGATAACCATTAACATCTAAAAGACAACTTTCGACCGGTACAACGACCATTACTCAGCGACCCTGTAACTAAACGTAGGCCTCACCACGCCCACGCACGATTGTCATGACCGGTCCCTCACAGATCTACATATATTTATTAAACCCCCTATTATTGCTATGAGTTATTTAAACACTCCACGACTGCAATTCGCCGGACAATTCCAGGCTGACCCTTCCACCGTCAACAACGACCCGGAACACTTTAACACCCAAACGTTCCAAACCAACTTCCAGGAATTTGGTAATGGACCAAACAATGGCTGGTGGAATCCCAAAGGCACCGGTGCCTGGCGCCTCGTAGGCTGTACCGTACAAAGGGTCTATTACAAAGATGGCTCCTGGTGCGATGACCCCACACTCGATCCCATCATCGGTATGTCCATCACCGGAGCCGACAGAAGGGTAGAAGGCAAAATCGTCGACCTCGACTCCGAAAACCAGAGCGTATCACAACTCTGGGGATTCCAGGTACTCCTCAACCCCGGCGGCCCCGGCATCAGCTTTCAAAGCGACTTCGAAGTAGCCGCCTTCGGCGACCTCTGGGGACGTTGCCTCACAGGGGGCGGCGATGAACGGTATGCAGCCATCTATCAAAGCCAGCTCCATATCAAAAAATGGGTAGATGACAAATCCTCCAGGTACCTCACCGAACTGGCAAGCACCTTCTCCGGAGATGCCGTAGGCTCCTCCCTCAGCATCAAATTCAATATCGATGGCTTCATGATGGATGTCAACCAACCCGCCAGCTTCACTATCGGACGCATCAGCGGTGCTATCGGCCCCGTAGCCGCTACTTCAACACCATTCCCAGCCGAACCCAAACACTTCGTATACGGCCGTACATTGACTCCTACCTCCGGCCCCATGGCTTACAACTATGCCTACGCACAGATCGTTGGTAACAACCTGTTCCTCGACATGGGCAACAGCCTCACCACACTCACCCCGGGAGGTCCCTTCCAGGACCAGGGCCGCCTACACCTCGCCATCGCACCCGCAACAGGAGATCCCCAGGTAATAGGAGAGATCCGGTACCTCGACTGCGACTGGTACAACAAAACAGCTGGCATCTGCTGCTTTACCCTCACAAACGATCAACTATATAGCGCACAGCGCAATCCACTGGTCATTTTGTCCGTAGGACCATTCGCCGGCCCGCTCTTCGCAGAAGCCCCCGATGGCAGCAACGTCAGAGCCGACGAATACGTTTTCCGCGTCGACCCCCCGGCCAAAGACAGCGATCCGGCCACACAGATAAGCACCACCTTCTATGCCACCTCTTTCGGATCACCTCTCCCCAACGTGAAGGTATACGCCATACTCGATCCCACTATCCTCATCGGATATGCCTACCAGGGCCCCATACCCGGCCCCACAACAGTCAACGTACCCGCCGACGCATTCACCTTCCCCGCTAACGTAACCACCGCCGCCGATGGCAGCGCCACCTTGCAGATCTCCGTCAAAAACCCGGGCAACCCAAGAGGATACATCGATGGCCAGGTATACGCCATCTCCTATCAGATCGGCAGCGCACCGGCCATCGGCGCCATACAAAACGGTAACCAGCTGATCAGCGCCCTCGTATTCAGCAGATACACACCGCCCACCAAACCCAACTGGCTCATGGACGTTCAACCCATCTTTCAGCAGTACGCCGACCTATACCCGGTCATGAAACCCATCGTCGATCTGGGCAACTACGCCTCCGTCAGACAAAAACGATACATCCTCCAGAACGTATTCCAGTCCGATATCACCGATCCTAACTATATGCCGGTCACCCGCGACCTGTCCACCGCCAAACGTAACATGCTGCTCACCTGGCTGCAAGACGACGAACTGACGTACATGGACCTCGATAGCGTCGACGACCTCAAAAAAGCCTTACAGATCGCCATCGAACTCGAACACTCCACCATTCCTCCCTACCTATCCGCTTTGTATAGCATCAAACAGGGCGCTAACCAGGAAGTCGCGGCCCTCATCAACAGCGTCGTTATGGAAGAAATGCTGCACATGGCACAAGCCTGCAACATCCTCATCGCCATCGGTGGCACCCCCACACTCAACAATGCAGACTTCATCCCAGCTTACCCGGGACCACTACCAGGCGGACTACGCGCTGACCTCACCGTCAATCTCAGACGTTGCTCCATAGAACAAGTAAGAGATTGCTTCATGTCCATCGAAGAACCCGAAGACCCGCTGAAAGTGAAACTGAAACTGCTCTTCCCACAACTCTTTAACAAACCACAGCCAAATACCGGCGTACAAAAAGGGGTAGGGCCACAGCAATTACCCATAGAAACCGTATACACCATCGGGTGGTTCTACGATGAAATCAAAGATGCCTTGAAACAGCTGTCCCGCGATGGTAAACTCATCTTCGGTAATACCGCCGATCAGATCACCGAATGGCATGGCACCGGCATCCTACACCTCGTCACCGACCTCGACTCCGCACTCGCCGGCATCGACGAGATCAAAGAACAGGGAGAAGGCAACAACCAGGACCCTTACGACGCCGACGCCGAACTGGCCCACTACTACAAATTCGCCGAGATCGTCGCCGGAAAACGCCTCGTCCAGGTAGGAGAGACCTACCTCTACGCCGGCGCTACCATCCCCTTCGACCCCGCCGGCGTATGGCCCACCACCGACAACCCCCGGCTCGTCAACTTCCCCGATGGCTCCAAAGCCAAACTGTTAGCATTACGCTTCGCCAATACCTATCAATCACTGCTGAATGCCCTCAATACCACCTTCAACAGCACAGCAGCGTACAATAAACTCCCGGCAAGCGATAAAACCAATATGTCGCAAACACAATACAAAATAAAATGCCTCCACGAGGCCATCGGTATCATGTTCTCCATGCAGATACAAGCCCAGGATCTCGTACAGACACCCTCCGGCAACAACGATGGCCTCAACGCAGGCCCCGTATTCCAGATCGCACAACCCATGATACCAGGCGAATAATAATCGCCCCGCTTGATAAGCTGATATCCCGTTTTTTTACCCGCCGGCCATCGACCATAGATGGCCGGCTTAGCCTGCCACAGCTAAATCACACACAACCATCCCTCCCATATTCCCCAAATGCTTGTTGCTATAACGAAACTTTTCGTTATATTGTTGAGGCTACATACCACATGTATAGCCGTCTGGAGCCAGCTATCTGTCATTATCACTATCCGAACTATAACAGCATCGCTCGCTTAATAAGACACATCACCCGGTGTGTTTAACCTTTGTAATTATCACCTGACCGGACAGCCACCATACGGCTGAAAGGATTGTTATGTCATCGTTCGTTCAAAAAAAACCAAACCAACCATCATGAAAAGGATCTTAAGTTTGCTCCTATTCCTTCCCTTCCTGGCAATGGCTCAGGACAAAGGCGTACATTTCGAACATGGCCTCAGCTGGGCCGAAGTGAAAGCAAAAGCCAAAGCAGAAAACAAGTACATCTTCATGGACTGCTTTACCACTTGGTGCGGCCCCTGCAAATTCATGAGCAATACCATCTTCCCACAGGAACAGGCAGGCGCCTTTTTCAACGATAAATTCGTCAGCGTAAAAGTGCAACTCGACTCCACCAACAAAGACAATGAAGAAGTAAACAAATGGAGAGCAGATGCCAATAAAATAGCTAAAGACTATAACGTGGTAGCCTATCCCACCTTCCTCGTCTTCGCCCCTGATGGCCATATCGTACATCGCATAGTAGGTGGCGCCCAAACAGCAGAAGCCTTCATCACCCGCGTAAAACCGGCACTCAACCCGGAAGAACAATACTACACACAACTGGATGCCTTCAACAAAGGCCGCCGCGATACCGCCTTCCTGCGCAAACTCGCCACCACAAGCACCCAGCTGTATGATAAGGCAAACAGCGAAAAAGTGACCGCCGCCTACCTCCACAGCCAGAAAGATCTCCTCACGCCTGCCAACATACGCCTGCTGAATAGCGCCGTTACCAGCACCAAATCAAAATGGTTCCCGCTCTTCCTCAACGAAAACGAAAAAATAGATAAAGTACTGGGAGAAGGAGAAGCCGATCGGAAAGTAACAACGATACTGGCTAATGAATACGTTAAACCGGCACTGGCTACAGACAACGTAACACCAGCCACCTGGACCAAAATAGAAAGCAAACTCACCCGGCAATATCCCAAATACGCTAAGAAGATAGTAGCATTCAATAAAATACACTACTACCTGCGTAAAGGCGACTGGGTGAACTTCCGCCCGGCTGTAAACAGCTACATACAGCAATATGGTAAAGACGTAGCTCCTTCCGATCTGAACACCTACGCCTGGACCGTATTCGAAAAATGCGACGACAAAGCATGCCTGGAAGCCGCACTCGACTGGAGCAAACGCTCCTTCGAAGGCAATAACTCCCCCGCCCTCATCGACACCTACGCCAACCTGCTCTACAAACTGGGCAGAAAAGACGAAGCGATCAGCTGGGAAGAAAAAGCAATGAATGCACTGCCCGAAAGCGACCGGGCAGACTTCAATGCCACCATCAACAAGATGAAAAATGGCCAGCCTACCTGGTGATCAGGATCACGCATTCCATACATATAAGAAAGGTTGGGCCACAAAACCCAACCTTTCTGCTTATATATGGTTTCCGTTCTATAACTATCCCACCGCCGTACGATACGCTCCTACCGCCCACCAGAATGCCAACGCAAGCAGCCAACCAGTGTGGCACAGTGTTCATAGACAATGGGGCGTAAGAAAGATCGTCACACCGGTATCCCGAAACTGCCGCACCTGCTCCCGGTTCTGCAGATCCAACCCCGTCGTCGGCTCATCGAGGAACAATATCCGCTCCGTTCGTATAAAAGATGGTCTGCATCATGAGTGAGTTTACAGCTCAAATCTACAGCAACACCACGCCCGCAGACAACACCTGATCGGCCACCTGCCACCGTTTACCGGTGAAACCCTGGTAAACAGGAGAGCAATAGCCACACACCCATTAGACCGGGTAAAGAAGGTCTTTTACCGCCTTCACCGCCATAACTCAACTATTTATACTAATTTGCTGCTGCACTAAAAAAACAACCATATGCGCTGGCAAGATAAAAGACTAAGCGATAATGTAGAAGACCGCCGCGGCGGAGGTGGAGGCATGAGAACCCTCGGCATCGGAGGTGGTATAGGTGGTATCATTATCGTCGTCCTCGCGCTACTGTTCAACCAGGACCCCAAACAAGTACAACAGGTCATCCAACAGGCACAACAACAAACCGGCGCCGGCAGCGGACCCTCCAAATCAGTCACCGCCGCCAGCGATGAACAAGCCCGCTTTATCTCTACCGTACTCGCCAGCACCGAAGATGTATGGACAGATCAATTCCGTAAATTGAACCAGCAATACAGCGCCCCCAAACTGGTGCTGTTCTCCGACCTCGACGAATCCGGATGCGGCTCCGCCCAGGCTGCCATGGGCCCATTCTACTGCCCAGCAGACCAAAAAGTATATCTCGACCTCAGCTTCTTCCGCGAAATGGAAGAACGCTTCAACGCCGCCGGCGACTTCGCACAGGCGTACGTCATCGCACACGAAGTAGGCCACCACGTACAAAACCTGCTGGGCATCAGCAGAAAAGTACAAGCCATGCGCGCACGCATGTCAGAAACAGCCTACAACCGCATGTCCGTAAAACTAGAACTGCAGGCAGACTTCCTCGCAGGCGTTTGGGCACACCATGCACAACAAATGGAAAACATCCTCGAACCGGGAGATATTGAAGAAGCACTGAGAGCTGCCAGCGCCGTAGGGGATGATAAACTGCAACAAGCATCACAGGGTAGGGTAGTCCCCGATGCCTTCACACATGGCACCTCCGCACAACGTATGCGCTGGTTCAAAAAAGGATTCGATACCGGCGATATCAACCAGGGCGATACCTTCGCCTCCGATAACCTCTGATCACAATCCCTATTCCGGAATATCTAGCATCGCCTTCGCCAACGCAATCATGCGGGGATCACCCGTATATTTACCATTGATATCAGATAACTTGACCACCGGCGTCCACTGCGCCGCATCCTCCGGATAGGCCTCGTACATCTTGATCACAATATTCAACGGCTCCAACCCAACATCATTCGTGAAGTTAGTACCTATACCAAACGACATACCCACCTGCCCACGGCAATAATCCGCAATACGGGCCACCTTCTCCTCGTTCAGACCGTCAGAAAAAATGATCGTCTTCGACAACGGGTCTATACCCATCCGCTGATAATGTGCGATCGTCTGCGCCGCAAAACTCAATGGATCCCCACTGTCATGACGCACACCGTCAAATAACTTGGAAAACTTCTTATCGAATTGCTCAAAAAATACCCGCGTAGTATACGTGTCCGACAACGCAATCCCCAGATCACCCCGGTATACCTGCACCCAATGCTCCAACCCCAGCATATTAGCCATCTTAAAACCATACTTCGCAGCGTGAAACATAAACCACTCATGCGCATGGGTACCAATCGGCTTGATACCACTCCGCATAGCCAAATGCACATTGCTGCTACCAATAAAACATCCCTCCCCATACTGCTTCAGCGTCTGCACCACCAGCTTATGTACCGCATAAGAATGCCGGCGCCGGGACCCGAAATCCGCAATCGTAATACCCATCTCCTTATACCGGACGATCTTCTCCTTACTCCGCTGTATCACCGCCTCATCCGGCATACGCTGCTGCCCCGTAAGCTTATAATACAACTCACAGATCAAAGACATCAACGGCACCTCCCAAAGGATCGTCCGGTACCAGTATCCTTCCACCGTTACCTCCAGCTGATCCCCATGCTGTAAAATATGCACCTCCGATGGATCATAACGGTAACCTTGCAGGAAGTCCAGATACGTAGGGTCCAGGTACGGACACGTCACCCGCAGATACGCCTGCTCCTCCCGTGATAACCGCAACTGTGCCATATCATCCACTGCCTGCCGCAACACCTGGTCAAAACCCGGTGGATAACGATGCCCTCCCCGGTTAATAAACCGGTAACGCGCCCTCGCCTTCGGAAACAACTTGATTACACAATGTTGCATCGTAAACTTATAGAAATCATTATCCAGCAGTGATGTCAATATCATAACAACGCTAATTAGGTCTTTCGTTTAAAATAAGGTCACAACTTACTACCACAGTGTTTGCAATACACCGCATCCGCATCCAGCGACTCTTTCATACAGTGTGGACATACTTGCAATTTAATATCACCGGCATGCTGCAAACGATTCATCTCCACCGTCACAATACCCGTAGGCACCGCAATAATAGCATACCCCATGATCATGATCACCGCAGATATCGCCTGACCCAATGGCGTAACCGGCGCTATATCACCATAACCAACAGTTGTCAGCGTCACCACCGCCCAATACACACTCACCGGGATACTCGTAAAACCCGAATTATACGACGACTCTACCACATACATAATAGTACCCATGATGACAGTCAGCAACAAAATGAAAAACAGGAATACAGATATCTTACGTCTGCTCGCCCTCAGTGCAAATAACAACTGCTGGCTTTCATTGACGAACTGTACCAGCTTGAACACACGGAATACCCGGAGCAACCGCAACGCCCGTATCACCAACAGGAAATGAGCCCCGCCAAAGAAAAACTCCAGGTAATTAGGTAATATACACAACAAGTCTATCAACCCGTAAAAGCTGAATATATACGCCTTCGGCCGGTAACTGCAATAAATACGGAACAGGTACTCCAGCGTGAACATCACCGTAAATATCCACTCCAAAGTGACAAAGACCGTATGATACCGGCTACGTATACTATCCACACTCTCCAGCATAATGACTACAACACTCAACAGGATCAGAGAGAGTAACACAATGTCAAATGCACGACCAGCAGGCGTTTCCGCCTCAAAGATGATCTGATGCCATTTCTCCTGCAAAGGGCTGAGCGTACGTCTGCGCTTATCTGTCATAGGGAATACTACTTTATCAATGCTGCATGCGGCACATACCGTACCATTTATTACTGTTGTTGAAACAAAACTGGCCTCATCTTTGTTTGGAAGGGCGTAACTATACATCAAAACGACAAAAACAGACTTATGCAAAAAAACTTACTGTTAGCAGCAGGCTTGGGACTAGTATTAATGAGTGCTTGCCAGTCATCCACAACACCAGGAAACACCGACAGCACCGCTACCTTCAATCCGGCTAACGATACTAACATGATCGCCACTACACCTGGCACCGTGTACGCTGACTATTACGAAGCAAAACTGCCGGCAGCATCAGGCCCCGGCCGTATCATAGGCCTGTCCCTCCGCGCTACAGGAGATGCCGAATTGACGACCGACTACCAGAACTATCAACCCGAGATCGTTCAGATAGGACCATATGAACAAGGCGCCGATAGCACCATCAAACTAACCCTCACCACCGTAGGTAGCGGCAACGATAAAAAGGAAACCATGGTATTCAAAAGGGAAGGAGAGGTGCTCGTATACCAGGGCAAAGACTTCGGCAGCGATGGCCTTAAACTGACTAAAAAAGAAAAACAGGTGCCCGAAGAAAAAGAACTGATCATGTGGGTGAATAAGAAAAAAACAAAATGCACAGTACCTCCGGGCGGCCCCCGCGATTGCTACCAGATCTCCTACGATAAAGTAGCACCCACCGCAGACAAAGACTGGCAGTCATTCTCTAACGAAATCGAAGGCTTCACCTTCCAGGAAGGTAAAGTACAACATATCAAGGTACAACGCAGATCAGTAGTGGCACCGCCCGCTGATGCCAGCCCTTACACCTACAAACTACTGGAAGTAGTGAAGTAAGGAAACTACCGTACCAGATAACTTATTGAAACCGCGGGCACGATGATGTAATATCATCGTGCCTGTCATTTTTTAACTATATAACATTTTTACTATGGCATGGATCTATTTAGCAATTGCCGGCCTCTTCGAAATCGGCTGGCCATTAGGATTGAAACTCTCGCAAGGCGGACAGTACAAAGTAACAGGCATTATTCTCGCCGTGGTATCAATGGCCATCAGTGGCTTCTTCCTGTGGATGGCACAACGAACCATTCCAATAGGCACCGCCTATGCTGTATGGAGCGGTATCGGCGCCGCAGGTACCTTCCTGGTAGGCATCCTGTTCTTCAGCGATCCGGCCAGCTTCTGGCGCATAGCCTCCGCTTTCCTGATCATCATGGGCGTAATAGGCCTGAAACTCAGCGCCTGACAAACATGGTCGGCAACATAGCATGAAAACACTACATTTGGGTTCCTTTTGCATACCTAAATCATGCTACATGCTCACGACCACCTTAATCAACATCTTTGACCGGGACCTCGGCAAACTGGAAGAAGAGATACGCACATTCAAACAGGAAGAACTATTGTGGAAGACATTACCAGGCATCACCAATTCCGCAGGTAACCTTACCCTGCACCTCGCCGGCAACCTGCGCCATTTCGTTGGCGCACTGCTCGGCAACACCGGCTACATACGCGACCGGGACAAAGAATTCTCTGCCAAAGATATACCGGCAGCCGATCTGCTTTCCGCTATCGCTGAAACAAAACAAGTAGTGAAAGAAACAATTGGTAAGCTGTCAGCAGATGACCTGGATAAGACCTATCCCGTGAAGATATTCGATACAGAATTGACGACCGGGTACTTCCTCGTCCACCTGCTCAGCCACCTGAGCTACCACCTCGGACAGATCAACTACCTGAGACGTATCCTTCAGCCCTAAGCAGGCACCCCGGACAATTAACTAACTTCCTACTGCCGGTACCAATGCGCACACCAAACCATTGTACCGGCAGTACATTTTTATGGAGATGCCTTGGGAATAAGATTCGTATTGTTTTCCTTTATGATAAGCGTATATCCTGACTTAGTAGCCTCTTCCTCCTGGCTCAGCGGAAGCGTGAAATAAAAAGTAGTACCATTACGGGGCTGACTCTTAAACCAAATAGTACCCTCGTTACGCAACAGGAAATCCTTCGAAAGCGTCAATCCCAATCCACATCCCTTCTCATTCTGCGTACCACTGGTAGAATAATAAAGATGCGAAAAGATCTTCGCCTGGTTCGCTTCTGGAATACCAATGCCATTATCCTGTACCGCAATCTCAACATGCCTCTCATTCAGCAACGCATATACGCTGATAGCTCCCCCGGCAGGAGTGAACTTGATCGCATTACTGATCAGGTTACGGATCACCAGCCGTATCATATCCGGATCGGCATATACCAATATGCTCCGGTTCAACCGGTGCTCCAACGTCACCTCCTTCTGCCGTGCCAGCGACTGCAACAGCGAAAACTCCTGGTTGAGCAAACCCGTAATGTCAAAATCATCCGCATGTACCCGTATGCCTTTCATCTGGCTGCTGGCCCAATGAAGCAAATTATCCATCATATAGGCCGTATTCTTCATGTCCCGCCACAACTCATCCGTATAATTGCGGAACTGCTGTTGCGGGATCTTATCATCGCGCAACAGAAACAACAACCCCTCCAGTATAGCCAACGGAGACCGCAGATCGTGAGAGATCACAGAAAAGATCTTGTCCTTCACCTGGTGCAAACTCTCCAACGCCGCATTCTGCTCACTGATAATACTGTTCTGTAACGATACCTTCTCATTACGGCTGTTCAACTCACTATACAACTCATGCTGCTGCCGGTAAGTACGATACAGTAAAATCGTTGCCGCAAGCAGGATAATGAACAATAACGCCACCGCACCCACGAATACCCGCTGCTGACTGATCGTCGTCAAGTTCAGCCGCTGCTCCTTTTTAGTATCTCGTTCTCCCGCTGCCGCTTCTCCGATTCATATTTTTCCCTCGTCTGCTCTATCAGTTGCGTCTTCTCCTTATTGAAGAAGCTCTCATTCAACGATGCATAATGTTTGTAGTTATTCAGGGCAGACAGGTAATCATGCCGCGCCGAATCCAGCTGCGCGCGATACCGGTAATAGATCAGCTCATTACGCACATTCTGCTGCGTCTCGTTCAAAGAAGCCGCATTAGACAGATATTTATCCGCCACCGGGTACCGCTTAAGCATCGTATTGATCAACCCCAGGTTCAAATAGGCCTTCGTCAACCCAAGCAGGTTATTGGCCTCCTTATAATAAGCAGCAGACAACTCATGATAATGTAAGGACTTCGGGTAATCCCCCGACAACATATGTATGATACCTATATTCTCATAAGTGAAAGCCAGGCTCGGACGGTCCTGGAAAGATAACTTGATCGCCTCCGCCGCCTGCAGATAATGCAACGCCGAATCCAGCTGCTGCAACTTAAGATACGCACACCCGATATTATTCAACGTCTTACCTACCTCCACCTGCTGATGCAGATACTGTTTGATAGGCAACGATTTCTTAAAATACGCCAACCCCTGCTCCGGATGCTCCTGCTCTACATAAATGTTGCCAATGTCATTATATAACACCGCCATCGCCGGCAGATCATTAGGCTCCGCCAATGCCAGCGCCGTCACCGTCAGCTCCATCTGCTTCTCCAGGTTACCATGCACATTCTCCACCAACGCCATATTCCGCTTCGCCCATATCTTACCTTTCGTATAATGCAGACTGTCACTGATATGCAGCGCCTCCTTCGCATACACAAATGCTTGCGCCGGCTGCCGGTTGAAATAAACACGACTTAACTGGTTCAACAATACTACCCGCTGCGTATCCCTTACAAGATGTGCCCGCAATAATAACGATAGACTATCCTGCATCTCTCGCTGCGCAAATGCATGCCCGCCGGTAAAAAGTACCGGTAATAACAATAAAAAAATATATACATACGAAGATGTAAGTCGCATAGCTTATTCAGTTGTTGGCACAGGCAGCTTGGGGTGGCTGTAGCAGACCGGACTGCCGACTAAAAATAGTACTTAATGCTGACGATTCAAAAGCAGTGCTGACGGGCCTTTTATTTAATTGATAAACACGAAATTATATAATCCACCCTCGGCTACATTATAGATCTTGTATATATACGGAAAGGATAGTACTTTCAGATTCTAAATCGACACCACATGCTGGCATTATCAAATATTATCGCTTTCTGTATCGCGTCCGTCATCCTCATTGCCATCCCCGGTCCGTCCGTATTATACATCATCGCCCGCAGTACCGAACAAGGACGCAAAGCCGGCCTCGTATCCGTAGCGGGTATAGAAACCGGTACCATGGTGCACGTCTGCGCCGCCGCATTCGGCCTGTCCGCATTGCTCATGAGCTCCGCCCTCGCTTTCAGCCTCCTCAAATACGCCGGCGCCATATACCTCATCTGGCTCGGTATCAAAAAGTTCAGCGAAAAACAAGCCTCCTCACAAGTAACCCTCCGCCCACAGGAATCCATGTCCCGCATCTACTGGCAGGGCGCCGTGGTCAATATCCTCAATCCTAAAACAGCCTTGTTCTTCTTTGCATTTTTACCACAGTTCATCGAACCGGCCAGAGGCCATGTCAGCCTACAAGTATTCATACTGGGCAGCATATTCGCCAGCATAGCCTGGATATCCGATACCTTGTACGCCCTCGCCGCCGGCAGCCTCTCCGCATGGCTCCGTAAAAATCCTGCCTATATGAAGATACAGGCATACGTTAGCGGGGCCATATACCTCCTCCTCGGCGTACTCACCCTCTTCTATCAACCTGCTCAAAAGAAATAAATTACATGAAACCGACCGTCACCATCGAATACTGCCCTAAATGCGGCTGGATGCTCCGCGCCGCCTATATGGCACAGGAACTGCTCACCACCTTCACCGAAGATCTCCACCAGGTCGCCCTCAAACCTAGCGAAGTAGGTGGAAGCTATATCATCTATCTTAACGACCAGGTCATCTTCGATAGAAAAGAAACCGGACATTTCCCGGAAATCAAAACCCTGAAACAGCTGGTAAGAGACCTCGTAAATCCCGGCAAAAACCTCGGACACAGCGATCGCAAATAAAAAATTATCTGCGGGGCAACAGCAGTTGATCGTTATTGGAAATCCTTTCGTTTATTTGCAACTTCATTATGAAGTGCAGGAATATATATATTACCGTTATATTGCTATTACTGAGCCAACACATATATGCTCAGTTGTTCTCCCGTCCAGACAGCTTATCACGTCGTAAGCCCAGCCTCTTCCCGTTGCCCGCCCTCGGATACTCCCAGGAAAAAGGCCTCGAATTCGGCGCCTACCTCCTGTATTCCTTTTATACAGATCGACACCTCCCGGACACCGGCACCCGCAACTCCACCGTCAACCTGGGTACCACCTTCACCACTGAAAAACAGTTCAAGGTAGACCTCAAAACCGACATCTGGACCCGCGGCAACAAATACCACTATAAAGGCAACCTCCGATACCATAACTTTCCCATCTACTTCTACGGCATCGGCGACAAAACACTGGATAGCAACCGTACCCTCCTGGATAATACCCGCTATAAAGTACAGCTGGAAGCAGAACGTAGGGTAGGAGGGCACTTCTATGTAGGATTCTCCCTCCTGTTCCAACATGACGCCTACAGCGCCAAAAAAGATAAAGGCATCTATCCACAAGCCGACCTCGTCGACAAAGATGGCGGCTATGTCACCTTCCTCGGTGTCACCGGCATCTTCGACAACCGCGATAACCAGAACTACACCCGCAAAGGCACCTGGCTCAAAGCCAACATAGCATACGCTCCATCCTTCCTCAGCAAACATGCCCTCTGGCGCTTCGAAGGACAGGGCACTCAGTTCTTCTCCATATCCCCCAAAAGCACCATCGGTCTCAATGGATACCTCCAGTCCGTTCAAGGCGACCAGGTACCGTTTTACCTGCTGCCCGAAATGGGAAATGACCTGCTCATGAGAGGCTACTACACCGGCCGCTATCGCGATCGTAACTACCTCGCCGGACAAGTAGAATACCGCTACTTCATCGATCCTAAAATACCAATCAAAATATGGTTCGTCGACATGCAACCGAAATTTGCCCTCGCAGGCTTTGCCGGCACAGGCGCCGTATTCAATAACCATAACTTCGGCATCGATCGCTTCAAACCCAACTACGGCCTCGGTATCCGCTGGTTCTACGACGAACATGCCAAACTCACCATCCGCCTCGACTACGGATGGGGCGAAAAACGCCCGGGTGAAAAACGCCAGTCCGGTTTCTATCTCTCCCTGGCAGAAGCTTTCTAAAATAAATCACTACCGCCAGTCCCAGGCCACCACATGCCAGGTCACATCACCTTCCCGGACTATCTGCACCGTCTGGAAACCAACCCGCGCATGCGCCGCAAGCGACCGCTTATTAGCAGCCGATATCTCCGTGACCATACAGTCATACGCCCCGCTGAAAAGCACCTTATGATGCTGGTACAAGGCATCAAATAGACCCATACCCCGCCATCCTTCCCGCACACAGATCTGCCCCATAATATAATACCGCAGATCACCGATCCGCCGGTCATCGATATACAACTCCTGGCATTGCTCCGCCAAAGGCGCCAATAACCTACTCTCCGCACAGGCCGCCCGCGACGCCGCCAATGCATAACCAACGAGCTGACCATGCCCGCGAACAACCGGCTGCGGCATATCCCGCATCATACTGCGAAGCGTAACAATATCATACTGAAAAGTTAGAAAACCCTGACTCGCCGCCGTCTGCGCAGATAACTGCTCCTTCATATTGTCAAGCTGTAGCGCCAATAACTGCTCCGCCTCCGTAGCCAGTAATGTGGATGTCTCAAATGATTGCATAACGAGGATAGATAACTGTTTGGATAATAAACCTATACAAACATAAGTAATCAAATGCTCCGGAAAACCACCACTCCTGTCAAAAGAGTGAACCTACATCGCATTATATATTAAATACATTACCTAACGTACACATTTACACGTTTTTATTACTTATTATTATTTGCTTTGCTTTTGATCGTTTGCTAAGAAATTGTTAACTTTCACTTTGACCAATCCTTTTCATCAAAACAATTCCATTATGAAGAAACGTGTAATCATGCTATCCACGTTTGCGCTCGCAACTGCTTTTACCAGCCACGTTTTTGCGCAGAAAGCCCCCGCAGCGTCTTCCAAATTCTACCTCAAAGCATCAGGAGGGTACTTCTTCAGTGTAACCCCCGGACAATTTCCGGATGTAGGACAATTCCCTCCTCATGACGTACGTCGCGAAGTAGACCCGGCGACAGGCGCCACCACCACATTATCTGAAAAGGTATTGACCGGCTCATACGGCCAGGGCGCCAGAGGCGGCCTTACCTTCGGCTGGAACATCAATCAGTACATCGGCATCGAGGCCACCTTCAACTACTTCCGTAGTAGCAAAAACCTCATGACCAAACAACTGACCACCCGAAAAGGAACCTCCCAGGTACTGGGAGATGTAGCATCACATGGATACGCGCAGGCCATCGACTTCATGCCCAGCATCGTACTCAACCCGGGCTTCGCCAAACTCAACCCTTACGTACGTTTCGGCGCAGTACTCCCGCTATGGGGTAACCTCAACATCGAAACAGATGCGCTGGTTTCCGGTACCGCTACCTTGCCTGGCGTAGGCGCCGTACTGACCCGTACCAACATCCACCGCGAAGAACGGATCAAACCAAGCCCCACCATCGGCTTCCAGGGCGCTTTGGGCGCCACTTATCCCATCAGCCGCAAACTCGACATATTCCTCGAAATGGAATATCGTAACGTGCCGGTAAAAGGCAAAGAGAAAGAAGTAAAAGTGTTCGATCAAACCACCACCTTCCTCAGCCCCACCACCGGACAACCCATCCCTAACGTACCACAGCAGAAACGCGGCCTGAACGACCTCAGCACCGCCGAACGCAACACCGAGTACGTTACCACCATCGACCAAAACTCAAATACCCCCACCGGCCAGAACGCCAGCGGTGGTACCAACTACAAAGACAACAACCGACCTGCCAACGAACTGAAATCTTACATCAACATCGGTGGCCTGGGCTTCAACGCTGGCCTGCGATTCAGATTGTAATTCCTTCCGACAGCAAGGTGCTAAATAAAAAAACACCCGGGAGTACTCTCCCGGGCGTTTTTTTATCCTGTCAACCCAACGATCAGTAACTGCTCGCCAGGTTCAACAATTCCATCGCATCACTATCCAATTGCAACTGCGTCGCCTGTATCAATTCCCCCAACTGCTCCAAACTCGTCGCACTGGCAATAGGGGCCGTAATACCAGGGGTCACCATCAACCAGGCCAACGACACCGCAGCAGGCGTACTGTGATATCGCTCTGCCACATTATCCAACGCCTCCAGGATCGCAAACCCGCGCTTATTCAGATAACTCATCGCCTTTTTCCCTCGAGGACTCTTACTTACATCCGCCTCCGAACGGTACTTGCCACTTAAAAACCCGCTGGCCAGCGAATAATAACTGATCACACCGAGGTTATACTGCTGGCAAACAGGCGCATACTGCCGCTCAAACCCCTCGCGGTCATAAAGATTATACTCCGGCTCCAAAGTCTCATACCGCGGTAACCCCTTCTCCTCACTAACCGCCAGCGACTGCAACAACCGCTCCGGACTCATATTCGATGTCCCGATCGCCCGCACCTTCCCCGATTGGATCAGCTCCGCATAAGTACTCAATGTCTCCTCAATAGGCGTGTCCAGATCATCATAATGCGTCTGGTAAAGATCAATATAATCAGTCTGCAATCGCCGCAACGACTCATCCACCGAACGCAAAATATGATCCCGCGAAAGCCCCTTCCGGTCCGGCGCCATCTCCGCACCTACCTTCGAAGCAAGGACCACCTCCTTACGACGGCCACTCTTTTTGAGCCATTCCCCAATAACCGTCTCCGATTCCCCTCCCTGGTGCCCCGGCACCCACTTGGAATACACATCCGCCGTATCCACCAGGTTACATCCGGCATCCAGGAATGCATCCAACAAACGCAATGAAGTAGCGGAGTCCGCCGTCCATCCCAATACGTTACCGCCAAATGCCAGTGGCGCTATACCAATCTCCGATTGTCCCAATGTTCTTTTTTCCATGGCTATCATTTGTGCTGATGATTAAATATATCATTCTCTAACCTCAAAAATAAGACCGCATTATAAGACAGTGACCACTGTACTTACATTTAATACCAGACTAAATAATTGACAATCAATTATTAAGAATATTATTATGTTAAATAGTGGCCAGAAACCCGCTACCACAGCGGGTTTAGTCCTCACGTCCACGTCTCCCTTTACATTCCTGTATCATTCGTATAAGTAGGGTATAAGTAACCACGTACATGGATATATCCCAAACAGGCATTATCTTGTTACAAACTTATCAGCAATCATAGCTGATGCAACAGTGAACATCATGCGCTATCTACTACTATCATGGCTACTCCTGGGCAATATATACGTAGCACAGGCACAAACCACGCCCACCACCAAACGGCCCAACATCATCTTCATCATGTCCGACGATCATGCGGCCACCGCCATCAGCGCCTACGATCAGACATTGATCAAAACCCCTAATATAGATCGCCTCGCCAAAGAGGGCATCCTATTCCGCAATAGCTTCGTCACCAATTCCCTCTGCAGCCCCAGCCGCGCCGTCATGTTATCCGGCAAATTCAGCCACCTCACCGGCTCCCGCGATAATCAATACGCCATGGCCTTCGATACCACCATCACCACCTTTCCCATGCGGCTGCAAAAAGCCGGCTACCAAACCGCCCTCATCGGCAAATGGCACCTCGTCACCCGTCCGCAGGGATTTCAGTACTGGAACATATTACCGGATCAGGGTAGCTACTACAACCCCGAATTCATCGAAATGGGACAACATCGCACCATCCCCGGTTATGTCACCAACATCACTATGGACCTCGCCATGCAATGGCTCAACCAGGCCGACAAAACACAGCCGTTCTGCCTCCTCATACACAACAAAGCACCGCACCGCAACTTCATGCCCGACACCAGCCTGCTCAATGAATGTAAAGACGACCTACCGCTACCGGCTACCTTATACGATAACTATGACCAGCGCGGACAGGCAGCCCGCCAGCAAATGATGACCATCAGCCATCATCTCTATCCGGGCATCGATCTCAAATATGGCTTGCGCGACACCGCAGGCGCAAAACGCGTAGGAGGGGAGTGGAACCGAATGACGCCCGCGCAACGCAATAAATTGCTGGCTTTCTACGCCGCCGAAGACGATAAAGTAGATACCCTCCGCATGTCTCCCCAACAACGTACCGCCTGGCGATATCAACGATATATCAAAGACTACCTCCGCTGCATACGCTCCGTCGATAATAACATCGGCCGCCTGATGGCATACCTCCAACAACAACACCTGATGGACAACACCATCATCATCTATACCGCCGACCAGGGTTTCTACCTCGGAGAACATGGCTGGTTCGATAAACGTTTCATGTACGAACAATCCCTCCGTAACCCGCTCATCATCCGCTACCCACCCATGATCAAAGCGGGTACCGAATCCCGGGCCATGGTGCAGAATATCGACTACGCACAAACCTTACTCCAACTCGCTGGCGTAAAAGCCCCGGCAGACATGCAGGGCGCCTCACTCGTACCGCTCTTCAATGGCCACTCACCAACACAATGGCGCCAGGCCGTCTACTACCATTACTACGAATACCCGGGATACCATGCCGTAAAACGCCACTACGGCATCCGTACCGCCCGCTATAAACTGATCCGTTACTATTATGATGTAAATGAATGGGAACTCTTCGACCTCCAAAAAGATCCGCAGGAACTACACAACGTATTCCAGGACCCGGCATATAGCAAGATAAGAAAAGAGCTGACCGCACAACTGACCCGCCTGCAGGCACAGTACAAAGATTCCCCCGGCCTGGCACAGCAAATACTGGAAAAAGATAAACAACAGATGAATGAAAAAAATGGCAACAAATACTAATACCCGCACAGCCGGACAAAATGAACTAAATTGCAACCGTAGCCATCATCCTGTCACATGCAATATCGCCAGATAACACCTCCCGAAGAGCTCCGCGAATACGTCAGGTATTACTGGACCCTCGAAAGCCCCGGGGCCAACCAGGGACCACAGGTATTTGCCCCCACGGCAGATGGATGCCCCGGCATGGTATTCCAGCAACCAGATATCGGCACCTACTTTCAATACGATAAACAACTACCGCCCATCTTCCTCTACGGACAGACCACCCGCTACATGGAACTGTTCTGTAAAGGACGGGTAAGCACCATCGGTATCTGCCTGTATCCCACCGCACTCTATGCCGTCTTCGGCATCGCCGCCCACGAACTTACCGACACCTGCCTCGACCTCGATATGATCGCTGCCTCCCAGGGCATCCACCTATCGGGTCAACTGCAGGAGCTCCCCGATATACAACAACGCATACAACTGATCACCACCTTCCTCATCGCACAGATCAAACGTAATAAAACCATCGTCGACCCGGTCACCCAATACGCACTGTCCCAGATCATGCAATCCAACGGTACCGTCACCTTAAAAGAATTACACAAAGAAACACGCCTCTCAGAACGCAGCTTCGAACGTAAATTCAAACAAACCGTAGGCATCACACCTAAGTTATTCTCCCGCATTTGCCGCTTCCAAAGCACCCTGAGCCAGCTGCGTAACAACCAATACGATAAGCTGTCAGATATCGCCTTCGAAAATGAATACGCCGATCAATCCCATTACATCCGCTCATTTAAAGAATTCGCCGGCATTTCCCCCTTCCAGTACCAGAAACAATCCAAAGAAGCCTGGACCGACTTCCCCATGATCATAAAATGATCCCTTGTCGGTTTTGTTCTATTTCTCCCCTGATCGTCGTCATAGTTTTGTGCTATCAAAAACAAATGATGATGAACACCATAATTTTCGGCGCTTCCGGCGGCACAGGCCGTCACCTCGTTACGCAGGCACTGGCACAAGGCCACCAGGTTACCGCCTTCGTACGCAATCCCGCTACGTTCGATATCCGCCATCCGCAATTACAGGTCGCTCAGGGCGATGTACTCGACTTCAACTCCGTAGCCACCGCCGTCAAAGGCCACGATGCAGTAATATGCGCACTCGGCCGCCCGGCCAATAAAACCGGCCAGCTACGCTCCGCAGGTACCTTGAACATCATCCGCGCCATGCAACAGGACGGTATTCGCCGCCTCATATGCCAAACCTCCCTCGGTTACGGAGATAGCAAAGCAACCCTCAAACGCACACCTTTCATCTTCCGCCATATCATCGTACCATACCTCCTCAAAAAAGGATTCGCAGACCATGCCCTCCAGGAACAACATATCCGCGAAAGCAAACTCGATTGGACCATCGTACGGCCTGGCAACCTGACAGACACGCCATTCACCGGTCACTACCGCCACGGCTTCGCCGCCAACGATCCCAAGGTCACCGTTAAAGTAGCCCGGGCAGATGTAGCCGATTTCATGCTCAAACAATTGACCTCCGATCACTACCTGCATCAAACACCTGGCATCTCTTACTAGATAAAATATTCATTCCGCTCACATCACTTATTGCTCACTTGAAAAATTTCCGTGTATGCTTCTCAGAAATATCTTATTAGTCGCCACCGCCACCACCGCCGCACTCGCTGCCGGCTTATTCTATGGCTGGTCCTGCTCCATCGTAGTCGGCCTATCAAAATTGCCCGACGCTAACTATATACAAACCATGCAAGCCTTCAACCGCGCCATCCTAAACCCCGTATTCTTCCTTACTTTCATGGGCACCGTTTTCCTGCTGCCACTATGTACCTACTCCCAGTTCAATGGCTGGCAATCCCCCAGGTTCCTGTTCCTGCTGGCCGCCAGCGCCTGCTACCTCATCGGCGTATTCGGTGTAACCGTAGTAGGTAATGTTCCCATGAACAACACCCTCGAAGCCTTCCAGCTACAAGGAGCCTCCGCAGAAGCCATCGCCGCCCAACGCCTGCAATTCGAACAACCCTGGAATACGTTGAACCATATACGTACCATCGCCGCCACCATCTCCGTAATACTGATAACCCTGGCCTGTTTAAGTCCGGCCAGGGATTAGTATAATCATATTATTATTATAGGGAAGGAGTTTAACAGGCTGACAAAAAAACATTACTTTAGTGCCTTAAAATCAATTCCCAATGCAAATCACCTCTACCAGTATCCTGAATGAAAACAGGGTCCCCTTGGAAGAAGCGCAAGCGCGCATTGAAAAATGGCTGGACAATGTCACTCCGCTCTTCCGCGAAGACCCAAACGCTACTCCGCGTGCCCTTTTCATACCTATGGAAGATGTTAAAGCACTGCTGGCCGAACATCCCCATGCAGATGGCATCCGCGTATATTATGGCATTAAGCCGCCGGTAACAAAACTCCCGCCTTCCCTGGATCCCCCGCTATCCCTGGAAGTATGCGGCCTACTGGTACCAGTCGTACAAGACGACGCTGGCAACCACACCGACGTACTCTCCGGCACAATCAATGAAGATGGCACCGTCAGCAAAGAAAAAGAAGATGACGACAACATCTACGACTTCACCACACCTTGTCCGGTGTATTGCGACAGAAGCAGCAAACTCTTTCTGCCTTTACCTGATCAGGCCGTAAACGGACAATAGTATCTATGACGAAATACTTGCTTGCAGGTGTAATAGTACCTGCAACTGTACTAGTGCCGCTGGGGGCGGCCGTGTATAAGCGCCGATACGAACATCCTGTATCCCGAGCGATGTTTGCATACGTAGTACTATCGGGCTTAACCAATGTAATAGCCAGGGTCTTGGGAAGCTATGGCGTCAACAATCTCTGGGTACTGCATATTTATACCTTACTCGAATGCATCATCTTGCTCTATTATTACCAGCTATTATTTCGAAACAGGACCATTACAAGATTAACTATTTGGGGCATGATCCTGTTCACATTGTTGTGTGTCGTAAACTTTTTCTTTATTCAGTACGGGAATCGATTTAATTCTTATACACGGTCGCTGTCAGCAGTCTTTTTTATTACATTTAGTGCAGGATACTTCCTCCAACAGAGTGGAAAATCTCAAACGTCAGCCTGGTGGGAATCTGAAGCAAACTGGATCAATACCGGTATCCTAATATACTATGGTAGTGCACTGGCACTATTCGCATTCGCTAACCTGTTATATCAGACAGCAACAGTAAAACAACAACTATTGGTAGGCAATATCCATGCAACACTCGTCATGGTAGCTTACCTGCTGTTCGCTGCCGGCTTTTGGTATGGAAAAGATCGGAGATAACGTATTCCTACTGGTACTCATTAGCATGGGAGGAGTGTGCCTCCTCATCGTCCTGTTCGTACTAGTATTCGCCCGCTATCAGGGACGACTGCTCCGACAACAGGAACGCCTCCACGCCGAACGCATGAAACACCAGCAGGAACTACTCGAAGTACTCATACAGTCCCAGGAAGAAGAACGCCGCCGCATCGGCCGCGACCTCCACGATGAAGTAGGAAACGCCCTCTCAAACCTACGCCTCACCGTAGACGTATTCTCCGCTCGCGTACCCACCGCCGACGCAATGGTAGCGTTTACCCGTGACTGTAAACAAACAATCGACAGGGTCATCAAAGACGTAAGAGCCATCTCTCACGACCTGTCTCCCGTAACACTCGAACTGCTAGGCCTCGAAGAAGCCATCGCAGAACAGGCAGAAACCATCAGCCGATCCGGTAAAATCAAAGCCCACTTCGAAAACCAAGCCGGCCAATGCGTGAACCGCCTCTCCGATAACCAGGCACTGGCCTGCTATCGCGTACTCTGCGAACTACTCACCAATACCGTCCGACACGCCGGCGCCAGCGAAATAAATATCCTTTTCTCCGATGATGGTAACCACTTCAGTATCCGATATCACGATAATGGAAAAGGATTGCTGCAAAACAACAGCAGCAAAGGAATGGGGATGCAAAATATTGAAAGCCGGTTATCCGCGATTCACGCTATCTTTGAACTGTCTGCCGTGAATGCCGGTTATTTTAGTATGGAGATAAAACTTCCTCACGCATTATTAACTGGAAAGATATGAAAGATGAACTCATCCGTGTTGCAATAGTAGATGATCAGCAGTTGTTCCGACAAAGCCTGGCGACATTGATTAGCCTTACACCCGGACTGTCCCTCGTAGGAGAAGCGGCAGGAGGGGAGCCTTTCCTCGAAATGCTCGCAGCACTACCCGAACTGCCGCATATCGCTCTCATCGATATGAACATGGACGGCCTCAACGGCATCGCCCTCAACGACCGCCTCCATGCCCTCTACCCGCAGATCAAAGTCATGGTCCTGTCGGTACACACACACGAAAGGCTTATCTGTAAAATGATCGATGCCGGAGCTTCCGCTTATCTCGCCAAAAATTGCGACAAAGAAGAACTACTGACAGCCATCACCACTGTCCACAAAAGCGGCTTTTATGTAAACAGCCAGTCCCTCAAAGCTATCCAGCAAAGCGAGTCCTATCGCCACCAGGACATCCGAAACATCAACAACATCCCCATTGTGCTGACACCTCGAGAACAGGAAATTTTACAACTGATTTGTCGTGAATTGACCAATGGAGAAATCGCAGATGCCCTCAACCTTAGCGTTCGCACCGTCGAAGGCCATCGCAACAACCTGCTGCTCAAAACAGGTTGCCGGAATACGGCAGGACTGGCCCTGTTTGCCGTAAAGTACCACATTTTCGAAGTGGAAGTATAACACCACAGTAACTGTCATCCCAAAATATAGGAAAAGATACCAGCGGCTGATATTCAGCCGCCAGATAACGTATTGTATCATATCATACCGGCAACAACCGCTTTATCCGCTCCTTGTCCGTAATAACCTTCGCCCGCAAATCACTCAACATCGAATACAACCCGAAATACGTCCGGTTAATGTACAACGAATGTCGACTGCCACGCGCTACCTTCGACTCCCGCACCTCCTTCAGATTATATACATAATCCATATATGTATAGATCTCCGTAAAATAAGCCTCATCCCCAAAATCAAAAGTTGACACCGTAAATGGCAACGTAAGCAACCGGATCATCTCCTGGAACAACCCGGAGAAAAAAACAATCTCCTGCGCCGTATCCCCCGGATGGATCATCTCCAGGTTAGTATAGATCTCCTTCCGCCGAACATCATCCTTCAATACCTCCTTATCCGTCAGCAAAAAGTAATGGACATAAAAATCCTCCGGTATCTCCTTCACACAACCAAAATCAAAAATCCCTACCGTTCCGTCCTCCCGCAACAGGAAATTACCAGGATGCGGATCCGCATGCACCTTCTTCAAATGATGCACCTGGAACTGGTAAAAGTCCCACAACGCCTGCCCGATCTTATCCCGGACCTCCTGCGAGGGTTCCGTCAGCAAAAACTCCTTCAAATGCTGACCGTTCAGCCAATCCATCGTAATGATCCGCTCCGAAGACAACGCCGGATAATACCGCGGAAACACCAGGTTAGGAATATGCGCACACTGCGCAGACAACTCCTGCGAACGCCGTAACTCCAGCTGGTAATCCGTCTCCTCCAGCAACTTACTCTCTATCTCCTCAAAATACTTATCCATATCCACCTCGTTCATCCCCACAATACGGATCGCAAAAGGTTTCACCAACCGCAGATCCGATTGCACACTGTTCGCCACCCCGGGATACTGTATCTTCACCGCCAACGCCTGCCCATCCTTACTGGCCTTATGCACCTGCCCGATAGAAGCCGCATTGGATGCCTTCATCTCAAACCGGTCGTACATCTGCGCAGGCGTCTTACCCAATGTCTTCATGAACGTATTCACTACCAGCGGCCCCGACAACGGAGGCGCACTGTACTGGCTCATCGCAAACCGCTCCGTATAGGCCTTCGGCAACATGCCCTTATCCATACTCAACATCTGCGCCACCTTCAATGCACTGCCCTTCAGATTACTCAGCGTATCATATATATCCTCCGCATTCTCCTGATGCAACGCCTCCTTAGTAGTAGATGGGTCCATCAGCTTACGGGTATAATGTTTTATATAATTAGTACCTACCTTCAGCCCGGTAGTAACGAAACGGCCTGCCCGCTCCACCTTACTGGTAGGAATGTTGGTCTGCTCTTTCATAACTGCTATTTGCGGGTGAGTATGAATTTTCCAAAGTCTAGCAAGCTATCCAGTGTATTCGACTGGATCAACTGAAAACTCAGGTTCACCGCCTTCTCTATTGCGGCATCCGTCATCTCAAAATTAGCACTGGTATCGTCTATCCAATATTTTAATACAAACAACGCCTGCATCCAGAACCCGTGCACATACTTGTCAGAAATGTATTTCCGCTCCTTGATCTCAGCAGAAACATACCCTTCCTTGATCAACCCGCTCGCATACTCCAGGAACGCCTTCTTAAACGCCGACAACTGCCGGAGCTGCAACGCCGGAAACTGATAACGGTCCTGCTGTAAAAGAATATAACTACGCTCCGCCTTTAACTGCTGCACCCATAGGAAATAAAATGCCAGCAACTTCTCCTGCGCCGTATACTGCTGGTACGTCTCCTCCGTCACCAACTGATCCAGCGTACGCTGGAAAATATCCAGCCAGATATCCGCCTCTATACTCTCAAAAGAAGAATAGTGCGAATAAAAATCAGCCTCCGGCGATTCGATCAGCTTGCACAATGCAAATACCGAAGCAGGCTTCTTTCCATGCTCTAACCAATAGATCTTGTAAGCATCGCGGATAATATGTTTTTCCATATCCAATATCTTTTAAAAAGGTAATGAATCTAAAGTCTGTAGGGGTGGGTCACGTCTCCGTTCTTAATCCACCCTACAAAGGTAAAGCTCACAGGATTATCGAAACGATGATAATTGTCATGTATAAACAACACACTTCCTATACAAATGATAACCAGCCATTTATACAATTTGTTAAATGTTTGCCAACACCGCTATCCTATCCTCGCTTCCGTCGCAACATGCGGCTCTTTCATAGCTGGATCCCGCTCGTTGATCTACACGCCTCAAACCCATCCACCAACCATCCCTAGCTTTGATAACGTAAACCAATGCAGGCGCCCGGCACTGGCGTCATCACCCGCATCTTCATGAATGCACCGATACCAGCAGACAATAAATTCAACGGAAACCAGGCATATAAGGGCTGTCTTAACAGCAAAAGACAGCCTTTTCATATTTAAACCGGGTATACAAAACGCCTACAACTACCACAAACCACCTCGCATAAATGAGCAAAAATCATCTACAATAGATATACAATAAGTGTTAACTTAATATTAATACACTAACAATCAGACAATTGTATTTTTAACTCTAAGAAGGGAGAAGGGGAGGACGTAATTTTAAATTGTACCTTTAACCTATCAACGAATACCTTAATTCACCTGTATGGCACTACCATTTATCGAGATAATAGAATCGATCACACCGGAACCGCAGCTGCTGATGTGGAAATTTCCCGATGCAGACCGGGAGATCAAAAACGGAGCAGCCCTCACAGTACGGGAAAGCCAGGCAGCACTCTTCCTCAACGAAGGACTACCCGCCGATATATTCACCCCGGGACGGCACACCTTGGAAACGGCCAACATTCCCGTGTTGTCCCGCCTCAAAGGCTGGAAATATGGCTTCGAAAGCCCCATAAAAGCAGATGTCTACTTCTTCAATACACACCAGTTCCTCAACCTGAAATGGGGAACACCCGCCCCCGTACTCTTACGCGATACCGAATTCGGACAAGTACGCGTGCGGGCATTTGGCTCCTATAATATTCGCATCTCCGATGTTGCCAGGTTCTTCCGCGAATACGCCGGAACTTATCCGCGCCTCAGCATCATCGAACTGGAATGGCAACTTCGGGATTTCATCGCACCACGCTTCGCAGAAGCCCTGGCCCAAGCCAATATCCCCGTCATCGACCTGGCTGGCAACCTATCCCTCCTCAACGAAAGGATCAGACCACTGGTACAAGCCTGCTTCACCGACCTGGGCCTGGAAGTAACCCAGTTCACCGTCACCAGCGCCACATTGCCCGAAGAAGTGCTCAAACACTATGATAAAATTACCGGCATGAATATGGTAGGAGACATGCAGAAATTCACACAGTTCAACCTCGCTAACGCGATGGAAAACGAAAATAGCGTGGTCGCCGGCGCCGCCGCTGCCGCCCAACAAGCCATCGTAGCAGGCATCATGATGAATGAAGTCAAAACTAATACCCAACCACCAACAGAAGATGTAACAGCAAGACTCAAAAAACTGAAAGAATTGTTCGACATGCAGTTGATCACAGATGCCGAATACACGGCCAAAAAAGAAGAATTGTTGAAATTATTATAAAGCCTATGACTGAAAAAGAAAAACCTAAAAGCACCGCTTCCTATATCGATAAACTTAAACAACAGGCACGCGATCAGAAAAACTATGGAGGAGAGCTGCAACACCAGGCAGCAAAGATGGAAGTACGCGATTGCCCCAACTGTGGCGCAGGAAGAGCATATCAAACAGGACTGACCGCCTGCGCATACTGTGGCTACTCGTTTATGGATATACGATTAACAGATGGCATCTATATCAAAAAGGAAAACAACTCCTGAATATGTTCGGTTTCTTCCACAAAAAAATAGACTACTCCCCGCAGATAGAAAACATGCAACAGATCCGCCAACGCTGGCTGACCTTCCTGCATAAACTCGACGAAAGAGTAGAAGAACTATACCAACAGTCACTTCCCACATTGAAAGAACTGTTCAATGAAGACGAAGATCCATATAAACGCGCCCACGGTCGCATGCTGGCTGGCATCTCAGGACAACTATCCAACATGCGCACCAAAGCCAACGACGTAAAGGAAGAACAGATCATACCAGTCCTCTATTCCACCCAGGCCGTAGACCTGCTTACTAAAGAAGGCCGACAATTCCACGACCAGGTAGAAGACTTCAGAAACACCTGCTTCCTGGCACACGATCGCTTCGAAGACAAAATCAACAAATACCAGGAACACCTCCGCGCCACCGGCCAACGACACGACCTGGAACAACAATACGAACAGGAACTCCGCGCCTTCGAAACGATCAAAGATCAATTCAAATGCCACCAGTGCGGCGGTAATATCAGCATCCCCGGGATGTTCTTCATCGCCACCTACGTCACCTGCTCGTATTGCCACACCCAAAATACATTCATGCCGTCTACCGGCGCACAAATGGTGTTACATAACGCCCGCGCCATCGCAGAGCTACGTACCGCACACCTGTTGGCCGCATACGAACAAAGCGCTCCAAAAGACAAAGAACTGTACCGCCAATACCTGCGCGCCATGTTCGATGAATGGAATAAAATAGTCCCCGACATGACCGCAGAAAACGAAAAATTCTATCAACGGTTATTACAGGATAGCTTCGCAAATCACCATTACTAAATAAAAATCACATCACTAAATAAAAAATCAACGCATGTCTGAGAATCCTTTATTGGCACCCATCCACGGAATCACATTGGAAGATTATAGCGCCGCTTGCGCCAAAATAGGAAGCGGGCTAAGTGAA
The DNA here is from genome assembly GCF_020386615.1 of Chitinophaga pendula. Lineage (NCBI taxonomy): Bacteria > Pseudomonadati > Bacteroidota > Chitinophagia > Chitinophagales > Chitinophagaceae > Chitinophaga > Chitinophaga pendula. Next base: position 2,644,979 of record NZ_CP077769.1, on the reverse strand, counting down.
GACGATGTAGCAAAAGCGCTGGGCGTAGAACTGCCCGTATGGCAGGAAGCCAATCTGCTGTGGCCAGAACGCATGAAACAGGATAGTACATTCGAGATTGTCACCCTCTTCGGTCAGTACTTCGGCCAGGCAGATCAACATCCAAAATTCAGTGGCACACAACCACAAGGCAACACCGGCGGTAATGAAAATACCACTCGCATCAAAGCCGACAAAGATTTCTACCAGGAACTGGAAGTTGCCAGACAAGTAGCCTACGACTACGGCCTCGATGGCGCACAGTGGATACTAGATCAATACGGTATCACCCTGGGCGATTTCCAGATCGCCGCTTCCAATTGGAACGATCAGATCCATAAAGATATCGCCGCCGATTACCAGGGATACAACGACCGCCAGGACGCCTACCGCACCAAATACCAGCAACTATTCGCGGCACAACAAGGAGGCAACGTCGCTGACGATATCACCTTCTAATACCACAAAGCTATAGAGTAGGAGGTAGGCGACCCCATATCGCCGCCTCCTTTTTTATTTTAACAGGAAAGATAACCGGCCCCCAGCGATAACCGGGCGGTAATAATAGCCAGACCAGGCTACCACATTAAACGCAATCATTGTCGCAGCAAAAGCAAGTAAACCCATAAATGCCCCAATAAAAAGATGCATCAGAATGATCAACACCAATACAAAAGGACGCGTCACCTTCACAAAAACCAAAACAGGAAAAAACAACTCAATGAATAATACCCCCCAGCCAGATACCTTAAATAGAATCTCGTAATCAGACAGCCGCCCCGCCATATCCGTTGAAAACGTATTGACCACCAACCATACTGCATCACCGGTAAACCAATCCACCCCCAATACCTTACCAAAGCCGGAAAAAAAATAAATGATACATAACTGTACCTGCAAAAGCCGGATCGCAAAAGAATAAATAGTACGATACAACAACTCCCGCTTTATCACCTCATCCAGGCATATCAGTATGTTTATAAATAACAGGAAAGTAGTCACCGAATCACCACCATGGCTGAATAGAAAACTCGAAGTCACCGTCATCAACTGCAAAGAGAAAGCAACAAAAGCAAACACCAGCCGCTTATAATCCAGTAAAACAAAGATTAATGCCGTCACATAAACACCGATGATGATATAAAAACCAATACCTTCATTAACATGCAACAGATCAAAAAAACGACCCAATAGGGAAAAAGAAGGGACATAACGTCTCACCAGCGGGTCCGGCATTTTCGCACCTACTAACCCATGCGCACCATACAACTCGTAAATATCGGAACCGATCAGCAATAGGTTGACTAAACAAACAACCGCAATTATTTTTGATGATAAACGAGGCGGCAACACCTCCCCGGAATCGAATAGGGATCGGTTACACCAACTGACAAATTTCTTGTAAATCGTGTTCATTTTTTGTCTCTTGTAATGGTAAATGCCTTCAGATGCTTCCGCTCTATATAGTCTGCATGCCTCCTCGCCGCAGAGAGATACGCATAGCGCTCATAATCCAGGTACACATCCAGTTGATACACCTCCGGGTTCAGAGAGAAAATACGCGACGACATCGCCTTCAGCACATCATTCCTGATCGCCTCCTTATCCACATTGGTCAACAGGAAATAAGTAGCCACAATCATTTTGCTCCTTGACTCCCTCGTCTTAAGCGGGATCGTTAACTCCCTGTCATGATCGTAAAAAGAAAATGCAGCCTTTATAGGCGTGATATTTGGAGAGAAGAACGTATACCCCCTGTTCGTACCTGTATAAATACTGTAAATGTTGAATATCCTGAAAGGCCTCGCATTAAGATAACGAAGATATTTATTGTAGATAACGTATTCGCCTACACGATTCAATCGATCCACAGCCACTTTTGTCTTACTTAGCTGATGCAAACCCAGCATATTAAACCGGATACTGGAAAGTACGTGTATACAAAAAATGACGATTAGAAGCACCTTCAATACTCTCATAGGTTATATCGTTTCAACTATGAATGTAACAACTGATCAAGGGGAAGATACCAATGGTACCTTCCCCGTTGCAAGTAGAAAAAGCAACTATTCTGCTGACTCTCCAGCTGAAGGTGTGCTTGTTACCAGCACAAAGCTGCTGCCGAACAGTACATGCCAACCATAAGTCGCTGCCAATGTCTCATCAACAGTTACATTGATGTCATTGGTAGACACTTCTGCCTTACTTGCTTTTGCAGAATCAATGCTGGCAAAAAGGAAACCGGCCGCTACGGCCAAACCAATCATAGGTTTTACCATTTTTTTCATAAAAAAGGGATTTTAGAGTAAAACAAAATCTTATCGTCAAAACGAAAACGAATCAAAAGAATGCAGGAAATGGGAAGTAGTTGCTCTCAGGCGGTAAGGGGCTCAACAATTCCAGTTAGCATTTCAAGCGCATAGGGGGTCCATTCTATCGAAGTAAATTAAGGTATTGAGGTATATAACAAATCACTTATGAATCTCGTATAACGAAATTAATATTTTATTCTACATCTCCAAAAAATAAATTACATGTATGATATACAGTCTGTTATGAAGAAATACTAGGAAAAATATATTCTCTGGAAATAAATACATTGTATTACAATGTATTTATGTATCTTTAATTACATGGATAAAGAATATATATCAAATTGGACTTCCCAACTTAAGAAAGGAGTACTTCCTTATATCATATTGAAGCTCCTGAATAACGAAGCCTATTATGGATACGAGTTGATAAAAGAAATTAAAAACGTCCTCAATACCGGAGTAACAGATGGCACCCTTTATCCAATCCTGAATCGTATGCATAAAGATGGTCTCCTGAGATTTGAATGGGTAGAACAAGGATCAGGTATCCCCAGAAAATACTACTACCTCACCGACAGCGGTAAAGATACGCTAGTATCTATGTCTGACGTCTGGAGCGTATTATCACGCTCAATCAAACAAATCTAAAAATTTCGAAACTCCAACCAATGCAAAAGATACCGTTCAGGGATGCCGCCGCCCAAAAAGCCTATGAAGATTACCTGTCTGATGTAGAAAATGCCATCAGCCATCTCCCTAAACAAGACAGACAGGAAATCATTATGGAACTCAATAGCCACCTGTACGAAGCCTTACAGGAAACTCCGGGTAACACAGAACATGAAAAACTTATCAGCATAATTACACAACTGGGCGAACCCTATATCTCCCTCAGACCGGTAATAGCCGAAAAAACACTTAACAGGGCCATCAAAACATTCAATCCCAGGTTACTGCTATCGGCGCTATATGTTAAAGCTCTCAACAGCATTAAATACACCTGCTTTTTTATACTATACCTGCTTCTGATCTCGATAGCATCATTGCTTTTTTTTAAAGCATTGTATCCCCGTAATACAGGCCTGTTCTATAAAGAAGGGAAAATATCAGGTTTCGGTTTTTTATTGGATGTAAGCGATACCACAGAAGTATTACATGGCTGGTTCTACCCGGTAGTGATAGCCTTGGTCATACTGCTCTACGTAATACTTACACTGGCACTGAGAATAAGTCGAAAGAAAAAATAACAACAGCTCCCCAAAGCCTCCCTATACCTTGTAAGTAATCCCAACACGGTGAGAAGAATAATATTCATATTACTCACACATTGCCTGGCACTAACAGCAACGCTGCACGCACAAACCGTCCTGCTTTCAGGCAAGATTACCATAACAGATGGTACGCCCGCACCTGGCGCCAATATCGTACTACTCGATGCCAATAAAAATATATCAGGTATATACAAAACAAATGAGCTAGGAATCTATAGCCTCTCAATTAACCCTAAAGAAGATAAAGAAGTCTCCGTCAGCTTCTTAGGGTATCGGAAAATTACCATCAGCAGTGACTCCTTGCACATATCTGCCGACAGAAAATCCAGGCTCGACCTCGTACTAAAGGAAGATGCAGTACTATTAAACGAAATAGTTATCATGGATGAAAACCTCGAAAAAGACACCATAAAACTAAAACTGGGTACCCTCCACCTGAAAGAAAATGATGCCTTGGAAGATATCCTGAAGAAAATACCCAACTTCAGAATATCCGAAGATGGTAGCATCCTTTATAAAGGAAAAAACATCGATAAGATCCTGGTCAATAAACAAGGGGCCTTCGTCAACCAAAATAGCATCGCACTGAAGAACATAGAGAAAAAGATCATCGACGATATTGACATCATCAACAATTACCAAAATAGCTTCAACCTCGATTTTGACCAGAGAAATGAGACCGTCTTGAATATTAATACCAAGGAAAACTATCAGCATATTTTCCTCAATACCCTGTCAATAGGATACGGCGTAAAAGATAAATACGATGCACAGGGCAAAAGCTTTTATTTCTCTAAAGGAATAAATGCATTCCTGATCTCTAACACCAATAACACCGGAAGTGCAACCGTCCAGGAACGAGAAATATCAAACATCTTCTCCGTTGTACAGCCATTCTCTTCCTATCAGAAAAGTGCCCTGACGAATCTGTTCATCAGAGATGAAAACCGCACCAGCGACTTCCTGTCTACAAATAATTTCACCGTTCGTAAAGAAGGGGAGAGGTCCCGCTTCAGCAGCTCCGTCTATTATTTTAATGTCAATAATCAAAATAATACCTCTTCCAACAGCTTCTCTGAAACCGGAAAGAACTTACAGAATAAAAAAAGCGAATTCAAATACCAGGGTAATAACATCCTGTCAATAGTTGAATACGACCAAAGAATAGGCCGGAATAATATCCTGCATTACTTCCTGTCAGGAAACATGCTGCGTAATACCAGCAACGTTAGCCAGCTCAATATCACCTCTCCCGATGACCAGGAGAATAACCTGCTTGCCATACAGCAGAGTAATATCTTCTCCATTTTTAATAAACTGGGAATGAGCAGCAAAATCCATAAAAAACTCATACTCGACAACGAAATATCCTATTATCATGAATCCACGGATCAGCCGGACAACAGCATCTCCAATCTTTCAAAAGGAGCAGGGATCATATCACAGATATTAGGATACAAGTCTAACATCTTCGGAGGAAAAAGCGCGCTGAAATATAAGTATAACGATGCGTTAATGCCTTCCCTATGTTTTCAACTGAAATCAAACACAGAGGAAATAAAGTTTAGACCGGCACCATCCGTTGGTCAATTAAATAGGACAGGAAATGATCTCTCCGTCAGCCTCCAGTTTGCAGGAAATAACCTGTATAAAAAATTCAGCTACCTGGCCGCTGTCAGTTATCAATACCTCACGAACAATAGTAGCAACATAAGCAAACAGCGTTCTTTTATCCCCGTAAAACTCGAGCTGGATTATGAGAACAGATCAGATCATGTCAACCTCCAGTATTCCCGTAAAATGACCACCGGAGACATAGACGCAGGTATACTCTCTATAAGGTCTTTTGATCAGATAGTAATGGGTGCAATACCCCTGGCACTAAATATAGTTACCTCCAATGAACTCGCGTTTAGCTATGCATACAATAATTTCTTTAAAGGCATTTCCTACGATGCTAGCTTAAGTTACGCCAGCTACGCAGAGCAGATAAAACAAGGACTCGTATCTATCGATGAAAATGGCATTCAACTGTATAAACTATACCTTATCCCGCTAAGCAGTACCTATAGGTTTGCCGGCAATGCGTCAAGGATCTTATTCAAGTATCATTTCCCTGCAAAAGCAAGCATAGGACTGAATCATACCATCACAAATGCACCAGGTGTATATGATAATGCGATCACGCCGGTTAATAATAAACAGACACAACTCATACTGAATTGCCAGACGCTGACAGGGCACAGCATTAACTTCGAGAACACGCTGAACCTAACATATTCCCGGCTCAATATCGCATCAGCACCCTTTAGTTCGAACTATCTCAGTAATACCACCGCTATAAAGTTCTCCCGCAAAAGAACGGATATCAAATTATCTTTTATCTATCAGCATAACCAGGTACTCAGGCAGCACTATATCAGGAAAAACTGCCACCTCATCGCCAACTATAATATGGAAAAAATTACGCTGGGCATCGAAGCCAGGAATATCGACGACCTCTTCGGCCTGTTCAATAATAAAGCCTACAACACAGTACTTTCCTTCGATAATGGTATCACCAACATACGTGTCAAAAACACGGCATTACACTACGCAATCCTGATTATAAAATATAAATTCTAAAAACAATACTATGAAACAAAAACTCTTAGTTGCAGCGCTGCTCAGCCTGATCACCTGCCAAACCAACACACTATTGGCACAAAACAGCGGCAAAATATTGAAAGTGTCCTATGTCACCACGCCACAATCCCCCAAGATCTTATTATTGCTAAAAAAGCAGATTCCTAATCCCGAACAGTATAACAAGATTGCAGCCTTACTGTCAGAATATAAATTTTATCATACCCTGTACGTAGATACAAAAACACAGGCATCCGTCTTTTCCTTAGATTCTATTCATTCAGTACCCAACGTATCCACCATCGGAAATGTCGTATTCGCGGTAAAAGATGATAAAAATAACTATACGTGTAGAGAGAAATTCGGGGCATCTGAGTTCCTCTTTAAAGGCAACACCGCCGAATTGGACTGGGATGTAACAAAAGAAACAGCCGTTGTCAATGGCTTTAAATGCCTGAAAGCGATGCTGAAAAACTCTCCGGACGTAGCCGCCTGGTTTGCTCCGGATATTCCCATCGGCAACGGCCCCGGCATTTATTATGGCTTACCGGGACTCGTGATAAAGGTGCAAACCAACTACGACGAAACAATCACCGCAAAAGTCAGCTATACAGCAGACGCAAAAAATTTCCAGTCCGCCTATGACGAAAAATCAGAAGCTGCCAGCAAAGGAAAAGTATTAGCCCTAAAAGAAGTGACAACTTCCAAGATCGCATTTATGCGAATGGTAGAAAGCAAAGTCAATGAATAATAGCAGGAGAGAGGAATAAATAAAAAGGCACCCGGTTAAAAAAGGAAAAGCTAAAGCGATCTGGTGATAAAAGGAATCAGATCGCTTTAGCTTTCAATTCATTACAAACAATAATGACCAAGTACTCTATTTAACATAATATAAATTATGGGTAATATTGCGAAGTAGACTTTTAATGGGAATAATAGCCGGATCAGTAGCTGATGGCGCCAAACGAAGGTCTTATTAAGATACAGAAAATATCCCGACGTTAATAATATCACTGTGATGTCAAAATCCATAAAGAACCGTATAGGATAAAAAAAATAAAGGTTCTTTATGGATTTCAATATAAACAAAAAAGTACATCACCCTACTTATATAGCGGACAGCGCTTCAGCATATAACGCATCGCATCCTGGTACGAATCCTCTGATGAAAAGAACGCCGTACGCTGATTGGTATAGATACGCTCATTACGCTGATTGTAAATATTGATCGCTACCTGGTTTTCATATTTTCTCTCCACCGTCGTGTTGGTCATATTCGTCTGATTACGCTTGTTATCTTCTACTTCGGTAGACTTATTCTGGATCGTCTGTACCTCATCTTTACTGCTGCGCGATAATCCTCCGTGTATAATATACCCTACACCGAGTATCTTACACAACTCATCGTACGTATAACCGCTAAGCGTGTTTCCGTCAACACCATTCCGGTATAATAATGCATTCGTCGTCTGCGGATCCTGGAATTTGAATATCCGCGCCTTTTTTGTCATGTAGTTATACGCATCATCCTGCAGCTTCTGTCCTGTACCCTGACCTTGCGAGGGGCCCTCATTCAGGCTACGGTACTTGAATGGCAATATGGCCACCAGGTTAGGGTCTATCGCCTGGGTCGCGATCACCTCATCTTTAGTCTTACTCTGCGCATTGATCACTTCCGTACGGCCGCTGGCAAAGCTGATCTTGCTAATGTCATTCCTTTTTAACGTATACACTAATGTCTCGTTGGCGTGCACAAACTTATAAGTATCAGTGCCGACTTCAAGGATCTTACCGTGTTTTTCTTCTCCGCTCAACATGTAAATAATATCTTCTTTTGCTTTCGCGGTTTGTGACATGGCATAAGAAGAACAAAGTAACAGCAGGCATAATAATACCGGGTGTAACAAGTGGGATTTCGTTTTCATGGTTCTTTTTGGGTTTCAATTTGTGGGCATAAAGATAACGTCTTTGTATCTATTATATAATTACTTATTGTTATTCTTTAGCCACTCTTCCCGTACCATCGCATACAAATACAGATCTATAAATCGATTGTTGACATACTCGCCCTGACGGATAATCCCCTCCTTGGTAAAATGTAAGCGCTCAGGAACAGCCTGGCTCTTTTCATTCAACGTACCACACTTGATCTGTATCCGGTTCAGATGTAACACCTCAAAAGCATAACGTAACAACTCCTCACAGGCGAGTGTTACAACGCCCTGCCCCTGGTAAGCGGTCCCCAGCCAATAACCGATATCTGCAATCCGGTTATACCCGTCAATATTATATAACCCGATCCGCCCGGCTACCGCATCTCCTACCCGGATGATACAAGACAGCTCCTCTCCCAGCTCTGCACGCTTCATCGATGCTACCACAAAAGTTTCAAAATGAGTCACCGTCGTCATCCTCCCTACCCATGGCAGCCACTCTCCCAGTTGCTGCTTATTGGCTTTCACCAGTTCAAAAATGGCAGCTGCATGTTCCTGGCCAATGCTTTCCAATAAAATTTGTGCTGTTACGCTGATCTTCATGACGTTAAGATAGGACATTTCATTCTTCCCGCTGACAAGCAGCGGCCCCTTTCTACAATGCCATCCCATGGCGGGCTTAACAATTACATAATATTAAAGCCCTTCCTTTGCCGCCAGAAGGGTACCCTGCCGGGGACGCAGGGCAAATAGTTTAGACAGATGAGGACAACATTTTTTTTACTACCGCATATTTATATTTTATTAAGTAGCCTGCTTTTCGCTGGCGCATCTGCTAAAGCACAATCACAGCTGCAACAGTCAGCAGAACAGTTACCGGTACATACGATCCCGGCAGAAAATAGTACCAACAGCAGCTTCCTGGTATTAAAAGACAGCTGTAACCTGGCACTCGAAGCCAATCAACCGGTGAAAGCAGCGGGCTACCTGCAACGTATGGGCATCATATGTTTCCACCTGGGGCACTACCCCCAGGCACTCGACTACCTGCTACAAGCCGGGAAGCTATTTCGCCAGCGTTCCTCCTGGTCACAACTGGCCGCCTGTACCAACGACATAGGCATGTTATATTATTATAACAGACAACCTGCTGCCGCCAAAAAAGAATACGAAGAGGCCATGCGCATCTACCGCAAGATCAACGATCCCGCTGGCATCGCCACCACCTACGGTAAGATCGGCCACCTCTACGAAAAAGAACAACAACACGACAGCGCCTTCCTCTACCAGCGCATCGCCCTCTCCCACTATAAACAGCTGAACGACCAGGAAGGCATGGCCAAAATATATGAGAACATCGGCAGCATCTTCGAAGACCTCGAACAATACGACTCCGCATTCGCCAACTTCAACCTCGCCCTCGCACTCAATAAACAAACCAAAGATGAAACAGCACAAATAGAGATCATCAACAACCTGGGAGATATACTGAGAAAAACCGGCCGCTACCATGATGGCCTGCAGTTAAGCCGGCAGGCAGCCGCCATGGCCTTCGAAAGAAAAGAACAATACCAGCTCTGCAGCGCCTACCGGGATATGGGCAAAGCCTTTTACCTGCTAGGCAACAGCGATAGCGCCTACCACTACCTCGAACTAAGCCGCAATTACCTGCTCAATATCTACTCCGCCGGTAATGGCAAACAACTCGCCCTCCTGCAAACCATCTACGATATCGAAAAGAAAAATAACGAGATCGAAAAACTCCAGTATGCCCGCGATATCAACCGCCTCATCACCTACGCCTCCATTGTAGGGATACTGCTATTAATAATACTAGGCTGGCTCGTCATCAGCCGCCAACGCCTGAAAATTAAAAATGAACAACTGCTTAGCAGACAACATAAAGACCTATACGAAACAGAAAAAGCCCTCAAAGAAACCGCCCTCCAACATAAAATACTCCAGGAAGCCCAGCTCAAAGGCGAACTGGAAGTAAAAAGTAAAGAACTCAGTACCCATACCCTCCACATCATACAGAAAAATCAACTCCTGGAAACACTCCGCGGCCAGGTAGAAGTCATGATAAAAGACGAACGCCGCGACCAGAAAAAACAACTCCGCCAGATACTCCAACAGATCAATCAGAATTTTAACCACGACCAACATTGGGACGAATTCAGACAGATCTTCGAACAGGTACATCAGTCATTTTATGACAATCTTCGCCTGCGTTGTGATAATCTTACCTCCAACGACCTCCGCCTCATCTCATTGTTAAAAATGAATATCAGCTCAGCAGACATGGCCACCTTATTAGGCATCTCTCCCGATAGCTTACGCGTAGTCAGATACCGCCTGCGCAAAAAACTAGACCTCAAACAAGGCGATAGCCTCTCCGCTTTTATCCAGTCTCTTTAACCGTTCACATTCCCGTAATGTTACGGTAACATTTACTTAATGTCCATTTTGTTACGCCAAATGTCATTAATTATCAATTAGTTACGGTCCATATGTTAACGGTGTTGCCTGTCTGTCTACGCCCGCTGTAACGTTGTTCACTTTTTGTTTACGGGGCAAATTTGATCTCCAGAACACCTGTTCGCACATTTGCCGTGACAAAAAAAACATGTATGTCAGGTCGCCTTTTATTAGCATTTTTTTTATCCCTATATCTCGCCCTACCTACCTATGCAGGTGTCATTAAAGGTAGGGTCACCGTACAAAGTTCCGGGGAATCAATCCCCGGAGCTACCGTCCGGCTCACAGGCAGCAAATCATTGGGTACCATCACCGGCCTCGATGGCTCCTTCATTATAAAGGATGTCCCTTCTGGCCACTACCAGCTGATCGTCACCTCCCTCTCCTTCACCTCCGCCACCCACGATATACAGGTATCCGGCGACGCCCACGTGATTATCAATATCGTACTCTCCCCTGCCTCCGACAAACAACTCCATGAAGTCACCGTAGCGGGTCGCAGCAATACTACCGCCGAACAAAAGGCCAGGTCTATGGAGAAAGAGGCCCTCCAGGTAATGAACATCGTCTCCGCCAAAGCCATCGCCCTATCACCCGATATGACCGTAGCCAACGTCGCCCAACGTATATCGGGCGTCAGCATAGAACGCAACAGCAACGGCGATGGCCAATACGCCATCCTCCGCGGCATGGACAAACGCTATAACTATACCTTGGTAAATGGCGTAAAGATCCCCAGCCCGGACAATAAATACCGCTATGTCCCCCTGGACATATTCCCTTCCGAACTACTGGATCGCCTGGAAGTATATAAAGCACTCACGCCGTCTATGGAAGCAGATGCCATCGGCGGCGCTATTAATATGGTCATGAAAACAGCCCCTAACGGTCGCTCCCTCCTGGCCAGCCTCTCCTCCGGATATAACGAACTGTTCATGAACCGCGACTTCATGAGCTTCGAAGCAGGCAAAGTGTCCAAAAGCTCTCCTTACGAGAAATTGGGTAACACCTACAATGCCACCCCTTCGGATTTCGCTAAAGTAACCGCCACCTACTCCACCAAACGTCCCGTACCCAACCTATTAGGTAGCTTCTCCGCCGGAGATCGCTTCCTGCACAACAAACTGGGTGTACTCGTAGCCGGTAGCTACCAACGCACCTACCGTGGCAGCAACAGCCTGTTCTACGATGCAGAAGTAGTAGACACCGCCCGCGGCGTCTCACTCACCAAAATGAGCCAACGCGAATACTCCGAAAGACAGGAACGTATCGGCATACATGCCGTAACAGACTACAAATTCAACGATCGGCATAAACTGCAGTGGTACAACGCCTACATGCAGCTCGAAAATGTACAGGTAAGAGACGTAAAAGCCACCGTATTCAACACCGGCGGCTACAATCCCGCTAAAGGTAACGCAGCACTGGAATACAATACCCGCTCCCGCCTCACCAGCCAGCACATATTTACCAGCAACCTCCAGGGCGAACACCAACTTAGCAACCCCCTAAGCCTCCAATGGTCCGCCGTATACGCAAAAGCAGGCAATCGCGAACCGGATAATACCACCATCCCACTCCGCGGCGTCCGCGAAAACTTCGTAGAAAGACGTACCACCATCGGCAATGCCAGCCGCCGCTGGGAACATAATACCGATCGCGACCTCGCCGCATACCTACAGCTCAACTACCTGCAACCCATCGCCGGCATACCCGTAGAATGGAAACTGGGTGGCCTCTATCGCGATAAACAACGCACCAACTTCTATAATAACTACCAGCTGCTGCCAGCCAACCTCACTGCCGAATACGGAAAAGACTTCCAACGCTACGAAGACATCCAGTGGACCGTACAAAACCCACAGGGTAGCGTAGCCTCCGGACAAACATACGATGCCTCCGAAAAGATCAGCGCCGGATTCCTGCAGTTCAACCTCCGCGCCTCCCACCTCGAAGTAACCGGTGGCGCCAGGGTGGAAAATACCCGCCAGGGATATGTCATGCGCTTCAAAGTAGGAGAAGATCGCCCGGAATCCGAACAAACCTACACCGACGTGCTGCCCAGCCTGCATGTTAAATACATGCCGGACCAACGCACCAACCTCCGCGCCTCCTACTTCAGGTCTCTCAACAGACCCGGATTCGCAGAGATCATCCCCACCGGCATCATCCGAGAAGAATACCGCGAAAAAGGCGATCCCGATCTTAAACACGCCACCGCAGACAACTACGACCTCCGATACGAATTTTTCCCCCGCCCTTCCGAACAATTCATGGCGGGCATATTCTACAAGAAAATATACAATCCCATCGAGTTCACCCTGCAACCGGATAAAAACCGCGGACAAGACATCTACCTCATGCCGGGCAACTTCGGTAACGCCACCAACTACGGCCTCGAACTCGATATGATCAAATACTTCCGCCACTTCGGCATAAAAGCCAACTATACCTACACCCACTCCGCTATCACCACCGCCAAATCCAAAAGGATACGCCGCACAGAAAATAATGGCGACCTCGAAACCATCACCGTCGAACAATCACGCCCGCTATACGGACAGTCCGCTCACGTCGGTAACCTCTCCCTGCTCTATAAAGACCTCGCCCACGGCTGGGAAGCCCAACTAGCAGGTAACTATACCGGCGAAAGGATCAACACCGTATCGCAGTTCCTCGACAACGACCTCTGGCAAAAAGGATTCGTACAACTCGATTTCTCCGTGGAAAAAACATGGGGACATATCACCTGCTTCCTCAAAGCCAACAACCTGCTCAATACGCCACTCGAAGTATATATCAAGAACAATCCGAACAACAAAGACTTTATTCCCGAACAGGCACGCAACGGACAAACACTCATCCGCCGCGACTACTACCAACGTACCTACCTCGCCGGTGTACGCTATAAACTATAAACAAAAATCTATCATTCATAAAAAGAACGACACATGAAAAAGTTATGCTTACATGCCTTTGTAGTAGCCAGCCTGCTCTCAGCCTGTAGTAAGAAAGACAATACCACTCCTGATCCCCAGGGCGGCAACCCTACACAGGAAAACGTTTCCGGAGACGTTTCCGGCGTTTGGAAAAAAGGAAGCACCTACAAGATCAGCGGACACCTCTTCATCCCGGAAGGCAAATCCCTCACCATCGAAGAAGGCGTCACCGTATTACTGAATGATACCGTAGTAAAACCCGAGATCATCGTAAAAGGTAACCTCTACAGCCTCGGCACCGCCCAGAATCCCGTAAAGTTCACCGTAGCCGACAACAATAAAACCGCCGCCAACCAATTCGGTAACCTCTGGGGTGGTATCATCGCAGCGCCTACCTGTAATGAAATGGTTCTGCAATACACCACCGTTGAATATGGTGGCGCCGTAACCACCGAATCCTCCGCCTCCGTAAAAGCCGGCCTGTACAAAGCCATCGCTGGCGAACACGTACCGGCCCTCTACTACGGTAACGTTAATGGTAAACTCGTAGTTGTCAACAGCACCATCCGCAACTTCAACGAAGATGCATTCTACCTCGAAGGGGGTAAACTGCTCATCGCCAACAATACCTTCTACACAACCGGTATCTCCGGCGGTGAAGCCATCAACATCAAATCCGGCAGCCTCGCCGACATAGCCTTCAACGTGATCTACAGCCCCAATACCAATGGGATGAAACTGTCTAACGCCGGCGAACGCAGCCCCCAGGCTTATGTGATCGGTTATAACAATACCATCGTAAACGCTGGCTGGAGAAGACCTACCACCAAAGGTGGCTCCATATGGCTGGAAAAAAATGTAAGAGTAGACCTCTACAACAACCTGCTCGCAAACGATCGCTATGGCATCAAAAGAGATAAAGTAAACCCCGAAGATAACCGCTCTACCTTCGGCAATACCCTCTACTACGGCGCTACCCAAGATGGCGTAACCCAGTTCCAGCCGTCCGCAGAGATCATCACTGGTACCAATGATGTCATCAGTACCACCGTAGGCGCTAACGATCCTAAATTCATAAACTACCCGCTGACCACCGATACCAAGAACGCTACCTTCAATACCGCATGGGACTTCGCCCTCCAAGCAGGCTCCCCCGCCATCGGTAAAGGTAAAGTAGGCTTCACCCGCCACCACGCCGCCGGCCTGGTAGTAAATGGAGTAACCTACAAATCTCCCGAACCGGCTTCCTTCATCGGCGCACTCGGCTCCAAGTAATTTTTACGGCGGGCAGGGACACCAACATCCCTGCCCTTCAACTGATCAATTATGATTAAATATGTGATTCCAATAGCTGCCGGCGCATATACCGCACTGGCAGCCTGTACTACCTATGACACAAAAACAGCAGTACAGCAATCTCAAGATAGCACCATACAGCCTGCCATCGTAACCGAAGCAGTCGCCTACGACAGCGATGACCCAGCCATCTGGATCAACCCTGCCAATCCCGCCCAAAGCCTCATCATCGGTACCGACAAATCCGAAGATGGCGCCCTCTACGTATTCAACCTGCAGGGCAAGATCCAACAGGATAAAGTAGTGAAAGGCCTCAAACGCCCTAACAACGTAGACATCGCATATGGCCTACCCCTCCTGGGCAAACCCACCGATATCGCCGTCGCCACCGAACGCCTGAACAGCAAACTACGCATCTTCTCCGTACCCGGCATGCAACCTGTCGACCAGGGCGGAATACCCGTATTCTCCGGCGAACAACCGGAAGATAACCACGCACCCATGGGTGTCGCCTTGTATAAGAATAAAAAAGGACAACAATATGCCATCGTAGGCCGCAAATCCGGCCCCTCCGGTAGCTACCTCTGGCAATACCTCCTCGAAGATGATGGCGCCGGCCATGTAAAAGCATCCCTCGTACGCAAATTCGGCCAATATAGCGGTGGCAAAGAAATAGAAGCTATCGCCGTCGATCAGCAACTGGGATACATCTACTACTCCGACGAAGGAAAAGGTGTCCGCAAATACTTCGCCGATCCCGAAAAAGGTAACCAAGAACTCGCCCTCTTCGCCACCACAGGCTTCACAGAAGACCACGAAGGCATCTCCATCTATCAACTCACCGATAGCACCGGATACATCCTCGTCTCCGATCAGGGCGCCAACAAATTTCACATCTTTCCACGGGAAGGCGCCAATGGAAATCCTCATCAACACAACCCACTCAAAGTCGTGAAAGTGAGCGCCAACCACAGCGATGGCTCCGATGTCGTCGCCATCCCCCTTAACGAGACCTTCCGCCATGGCCTGTTCGTCGCCATGAGCGATAACAAGACCTTCCACCTCTACCGCTGGGAAGATATCGCTGGCAAAACATTAAAGATGGCCCCAAGCCGTTAATAACAAGGGCCCACACACGAACGCCTCCTTCACCGGCAGCTTGTCGCTATCCGGTAAAGGAGGCGTTCCCCTGTATAATCTATCGCCTATTTCAACAGGCTGTTCTTCACATACGTAAAACTCTTCGTCACACTCTCGATCGGATCAATCGTGATCCGGTCCTGCTCCACATACAGATGTTTAACACCTGCCAGCTTCGCCTGCGCAAAGATCTTACGGAAATCAATACTTCCCGTACCCACCTCCGCAAACGTAACACCGCCAAGCAACTGCTGCGAATTTTTACCTTTCGTATCCGTAGCAAACAAACTGGCCGTATTGTTCTTATCCATATCCTTCACATGCCATGCCATAAACCGGCCCGGCGCCTCACGGAATAATTTGATAGGATCAAATCCCGACTTCACCGCCCAGAACAAGTCCAACTCAAAACCAACCAGGCTGGGGTCCGTCTCCTTCAACATTACCTCATAACCCGTACTACCGCCGCCCAGCTGCTTGAACTCCCAGTGGTGATTGTGATATCCCACCTTCAGGTTAAACTGCTTACAATATTCACCGGCCTTATTCAGCTGATGTCCGATATGTTTATAATCATCCGCCGTCAACTCCTTCTCCCACAATCCCAACGGTAAAATAGGCACAATCAGGTACTGCTGACCCAACACCGCCGCCAGCTCCGCCTGCACCTTCAACGCATCATCCTTGCCATTACCGGGCGTCAGGTACTCATTTAGCTGATAGTGCCCACTCGGAGTACGCAGCTGATTGTCCGTCAATACCTTCTTCAGCTCCTTCGGCGTCAATCCCCAGAATAATCCCTTATCCTGTGCACCCTGGTAACCATAAAATGTCTCCGCTTCCCGGAAACCAATCGCCCCTACCTTCGCCAACGTACCCCTCGCATCCTTCGCCAGCAGGTCACGCAATGTATACAACTGCAAACCTATCTTCTTAGGTAACGCCTTATCAGGTGCATAAGCAAAAATACTACGGGGTAATAAAAGACCTGCTGCCAGGAGCCCGGTCTGCTGAAGAAAACTACGTCTTGAACTATTAAGTGCCATAAATCGCTTTACTTACTGCGTGGAATAATGTTTAAACGCCTAATTTAATACTTCATTGTTATTTATTCCGGATTTCTTTTTAGCACATTTTAGCACCCCCCTACCCGATCGCCGTCGCAATACCAAAAGCCGCCGCCGCCGCAATCAACCCGATCGCCGTTACCTTCAACGCCCCCGTAAAGGGCGGCTGCCCCGTCAACTTACTCTTGAAATACCCGAAAATGAACAAACAAACCGTCGTCACCACCACCGACAACAACAACCCGTCATGCGGCCGCGCCGTAAAGAAATAAGAGGACAATGGCAACAATCCCCCCACCACGTACGCCAGCCCGATCGTCAACGCAGAATCCCTCGCTCGGTACTTGTCCGGCTCCTCCAACCCTAACTCGAACTTCATCATAAAATCGACCCACTTGTCCTTATCCTTCGCCAACGCCGTAGCGATCAGCTGCTGCCCGGCTTCATCGATCCCATAACCGGCAAAGACCTCCTTCACCTCCTGCATCTCCTGCTCAGGTACCTCCTCCACCTCCCGGTGCTCCCGCCGCCACTCGCTGGCATAATGCTCCAACTCCGTCTTACCCGCCAGGTAACCACCCAACCCCATCGCAATACTCCCCGCCACAATCTCCGCTATCCCCGCCGTAATAACAATCGAATTACTGGCCACCGCCCCACTCAACCCCGCCGCCAACGCAAAAGGAACCGTCAACCCGTCACTCATACCAATAACCACATCCCGTATAAAATCCGAACTCTTTAAATGATACTCCTGGTGATTCATATACCTAAGATACTACGATTGACACATAAGAACACTCATCAGCAAAAAAGACCATAAGAACCTCATCGCTTTCCAGTCCCAAAGAAAAGCATTCGACCTTGCCAACCCCACCTCCTAACACTATCTGCCATTACTATACACTTTAGTCCTCCAGGATGACAAAGAATCCGTTTCTTTGTTCAACGATCAGCTGGTCATGGGCTCCATCTCCATGACGCCCCTGCTGATCCACTAAAACTGGCTGATTATGCAACTGGATATCTATCAGATCGACGCCTTTACCGATACCCTCTTCGGTGGCAACCCCGCATGCGTAGTACCCTTGACCGAATGGCTACCCGACACACAAATGCTACAGATCGCAGCAGAAAATGCCGTAGCCGAAACGGCCTTCTTCATACTACAGCAGGAAAGCGCCCTCCTCCGCTGGTTCACACCCGACATAGAAATGGACCTCTGCGGACATGCCACCCTCGCCACCGCCCACGTCATCAAACAACACCTGGGCTACACCAATGACCAAATATCCTTTCATACCCTCAGCGGTGAACTCATCGTCACCTTCGAAAACGATACCTATCGCCTCGACCTCCCCGCACGTATGCCTTCCCCCGCACCACTGCCAGATATCATCCGCGATGCCATCAGCATACAACCAGTCGCCGTCCTCAAAGCCCGCGACTACGTCCTCGTATACAACACAGAAACCGATGTCAGGAACATCCGCATCGACAGACAAATATTCGATCAGATCAACCTCGACCCCGGCGGCGTCATCATCACCGCCAAAGGCGAACGGTCCGACTTCGTATCCCGCTTCTTCACACCACAATCCACCATACTAGAAGATCCCGTAACCGGCTCCGCCCACTGCTCCCTGATCCCCTACTGGGCCTCCATACTCAATAAACAGGAAATGTTCGCCTTGCAGGTGTCCAGCCGCCTGGGCAAATTGTATTGTACAAACAAGGGCCAAAGGGTCAACATCAGCGGCAAAGCTCGCACCTACCTCAAAGGCGCCTGCTGGATAGTATAACATTACATGCCTGGTCATTGAGTATACCAACATTTTGGTATTTTAATTCTATCATACTATACAGATCTTGCAGTCATATGAATAATCCCCTGCCTCACTGCCTGCTGATCGTGCTGATCATCCTCCACGCCCTCACCGGTGCAGGACAGGCCCGGGAGCAGCACAACCAACCCATCCTGCAACTCAAAGATCGCAATGACGAACACCTCGCCGACTATTATACCTACTGGCTCCAGTCATACCACGATACCATCAACCCCTTCACCGCTGACAGCGCCTTCATACAGGGCGCCTTCCGCAAATGGACACCCCATCGTACCCTCAACTTGGGATATGTAGAAAAACGTATATGGCTCAGGGTAAGTGCCAGAAACTCCTGTACACTACCCACAGCCTTCCTCTGGAGTATATACAACTTCGTCGATACCGTATCCCTCTTTAAAAAAGATACCGCCGGCATAAAAGCACTGGGACAAAGCTCCTCGCACCTCGTCGCCGCCAACCGCCTGTTCCCCTCCAGGGCCTTAAGTATGCCTTTCGTACTACAACCGCAGGAAAATGCCATACTATACCTGTGCATATCCCATCCCTCCGGAAATATTTACTTCCCCACCGATATCACCACCACAGAAGACTTCCTCAAATGGGAACAACTTTTCCTATTCGACCAGCATTGGTCATGGCTGCTGGGCTTTTATCTCTTTAGCTTCTGCTTCAGCCTCATCCTCTATTGTTTCCTGCGCGACAGGATATACCTCTGGTACAGCCTCTACGTACTCGCCAACACCTGCTTCCTACTCATGGAAGATGGCATCGATGCCCTCATATTACCCCAGTGGCTATACGATGCCGCCTGGTACATCGGGCAGTATAATTTTATGTTGCTAAGCTGCGCCGCAGGTATCATGATCATGCAGCTGTTCATAGGCCAGCAGAAACAGATGCCCCGCTGGAACCGTATCGGCATTCTCTTTACAATAGCATGCATACTTTTTATAGCCATACAGTCTCTCGTCATATATCTTACCTATCGGCATCATCAGTATGCTACCATACATACACTGAAGAAAACAGCCGACCTCATCATCGCACTCTCGTTATTATTTATATTGCTCTCCCTCGCCAAAGGTATCTTACAAGGCCGCCGGCTTTGCTGGTACTATGCCATCACCTTTTTTTTCTTCGCCGCCGGCTGCACCTTGTTTATGCTCAACCACCTAGGCATCACCAACTTTAACCTGGTCAAACCCAACGCACTGGCCTGGGGCCTGTTCTTCGAACTCCTCTCCCTATCCATACTCCTCACCGGCCGGTTCAGATACACCTTGCAGCAGGTAGGCAAAATGCAGGTACAGGAACTGCAAAACAAAGCCTCCCTCTCCGCTCGCCTCATCCTCGCTCAAGACGATGAACGCAAACGCCTCGCAGCAGAACTACACGATGGCCTTGGCGCCAAGATCATGTACATACGGCTCCTCCTGCAACGAAAACAACTGCGCACCCTCATCGAACAATCACCCCTACTCAAGGACTACAGCCAGGAAATAGCACAACACCTCCAATCCGTACAACACGATATCCGCAACCTCAGCCACGAACTCATGCCGGCCGACTTCGCACAGAAAGGACTGGTCACATCCCTCGAAGACTGGATATCCAACATCAACCGCTCCGCCACCATCGTGCTCAGAAGCTATCTCGAAGCCCGGCTGGACATCCTGCCACAGGATATCCAACTCGTCATCTTCCGCATCATGACAGAACTGACGCACAACATCCTCCGCCATGCCAATGCATCAGAAGCCATGATACAGGGCCTCATAGATGATCAACGGATACAACTGATCGCCGAAGACAATGGGAAAGGATACAACACCAACCCATCCACCACCCCCACCGGCATCGGCATGAAAAATACCCGCTCCAGGGTCGAATACCTCGCCGGCGAAATATTCATCGACAGCACACCGGCAGGAACCACCATCATCATTAACATCCCCAACAATTATGCAGCCTCCTGAAATAAATATCATCATCGCCGACGACCATAAAATGCTCGTATCCGGACTCATACACATCCTCGCTGAAGAAGAGGACTATACCGTACAGGAAACATTCTCCAATGGCAAAGACCTCCTCGACTTCCTCCATGCCAACCCGGGCAAAACCGACCTCGTCATCCTCGATATCAATATGCCTGCCCTCGACGGCCTCACCGCCCTCCCACTCCTGCATACCGCCTTCCCCCTCCTCAAAATCCTCGTCCTCAGCATGTACACCTCCGACGAGATCATAGCGCGCGTCCGTAAAGCAGGCGCCAAAGGATTCCTCTACAAAGGCGCCGATGCCCCCGTACTCATCGATACCATCAAAAGCATCCTCCAGGGAAACTACGTATTCCCAAAAGATAAAAATACCTTCCAGGCAGAACTCTCCGATAAAGCATTCATCAAACTATCCCTCCTCTCCCCCAGGGAAAAAGAAATCGCACGCCTCATCCGAGACGGCCTCACCACCCCCATGATCGCCGCCAAACTATTCCTGTCTGAATATACCGTCAACACCCATCGCAAAAACATCATCCATAAACTCGAACTGAGATCAACCGCCGAACTTATCAGGTTCGCCACCGAACATAACCTCTGATCCAACACATCATTCCTATAGCTCTCCTGTAGCATTCCTATAGCATTCGTATAGTCATTGTATAAGCGAGGCATATAGTTGCATATACAATGCTTATACAACGCTTATACAGCCTATAGGCAACAAAATTGCAACCGGCTGATAACGAGATAGATAGTCGAATATAAAAAATCAAGCATATCTTCCGCGGGGCACAAAAAAGAGGCTGCCTCTTCTAAAGAAACAGCCCCTTTTCGCAGCTGCCGTACTGAAAGTACACAACTGATGCCCCCAACCTTACTACGGCCTTTCACTCCCCTTCGTCCGTATCCGATCCAGCTCCGCAGCCAGCTCCTTCACCAACGCAGGATGCGTCGCCGCCACATTCCGCTGCTCCCCAAGGTCCTTTCGAAGATCATATAATTGCGGAGCCGGATCATTACCGAGCTCTATATTCACGTGATTGTCCTTCCGGGGCCCTTTAGAGGCAGGAATATACTTCCAGTCACCTCGGATAATGGAAAGTACCCCGGCGTGCGCTACGAGGCTGTTACGCCCCTTTTCTGATTGATGCAGGAAAGCGGGCAACATATCAAAACTATCCGGCGCATCCTCCTGACCCAAAGACTGCCCCGTCAGCTTCGCCAGCGTAGCTAACAGGTCCACCTGGCTTAACAAAGCCCCGGAGGTCCCCTTCTTTACCTGCCCCGGCCAACGCACGATCATCGGGATACGCGTCCCGGCATCAAAAGCACTGTACTTACCTCCGCGCAATGGCCCGCTCGGCCGGTGACTTCCCAACAACTCCACCGCCTGGTCCTGGTAACCGTCATCCACCACCGGCCCGTTATCACTGCTGAAGATCACAATCGTATTATCCGACAGCTGCAATCGCTGCAGCGTCTCCATAATCCGGCCTACCGTCCAGTCCAGCTGCAAAATGGCATCCCCGCGTGGCCCCATACCGCTCTTACCCGCAAACTGCGAATGCGGCACCCGCGGCACGTGTATATCATGCGTCGCCAGGTACACAAAAAAGGGCTGCTGCCGGTGCTGCGTTATAAAGGAGATCGCCTTATCCGTAAATGTCTTAGCCAGGTCCTCATCCACCCACAACGCCCGCTTCCCACCGGTCATATAACCAATACGCCCCACGCCGTTCACAATCGCCTGGTCATGACCGTGAGAGGCTTTCATCTTCAGCAACTCCGGATTATTACGCCCCGTAGGCGCATCCCCGAGCGGCTGCTTATAACTTACCGTAATAGGATCTGCCGGGTCCAGGTTTACCACCCGGTGATCCTCCACAAACACACAGGGCACCCGGTCAGCAGTAGCTGGCATCAGAAACGCATAGTTAAATCCTACCTCCAGCGGCCCGGGCTTCAACTCCCCATTCCAGTCCGGCCCCTCCGGCCCACCTATACCTAAATGCCACTTGCCGATAGCTGCCGTCTGATAACCAGCACGCTGCAACATCCCCGGCAGCGTGATCCTGTCCTGCGGAATGATCAACGCCGCATTACCGGGCGCAATACCCGTACCCGCATGCCGCCACGCATACTCCCCCGTCAACATAGAATACCGCGATGGCGTACACGTCGACGAAGAAGCATGCGCATTCGTAAACCGTACCCCCTGCCGCGCCAGCTGGTCAATATTAGGCGTCGAAATCCGCTTCGCACCATAACAACTCACATCCCCAAATCCCAGGTCATCCGCATAAATAAGCACAATGTTAGGCCGCTGCGCAGATTGCCCGTATACAGAAATACTTAACAGCGCACAGATGCCTATACCGGTCATTCGCAGCTTTAATCGCAATCGCTTCATCATTCATCGTTTTATAGTCAATTAAATACTTACTTCGTTACGTACCTCCCTTCAGCAAGCTATCACCGGCAGGATATGCGCCCGCCGATGACCACTGTTCTTCGCTTGCCTGGAATAATAGCTGCTTATTCCTGCGATAGAGTACTTATCGCTTATTTTAAATTAGGATTGATATTCGTCTCACTCTGCGGCACCGGCCACACCTCGTCCGTACCCACCCGGAATGCCCGCGTCGTCACATACCAACGGCTATAAGGGTCCGTCACCGTTCCCTTCTTTCGCAACTTCACCGCCCCGGGATATGGCGCCCCGTAAAAATCCCCGTTCAACGCCTGCCCCGCCACCTTCCATCGCAACAGGTCCCAGTAACGGATACCCTCACAGGCCAGCTCCACCCGGCGCTCACGCCGCACGATATCCCGCAGCAATGTCACATTCGTCTGCGTGATCCGAGGCATGTTCACCGTCGCTCGGCCTCGCACCGCATTGATCGTCTGATCCAGCAAAGCCTGCGTCACCGGCTGCCCACTCTCCAACACCGCCTCCAGATAACTCAACAACACCTCCGCATACCGGATCACCGGCACATTCCCCCCATAGTTCACCAGGTTACCCGAAAACCCTTCGTCCACAAACTTCTTTAGTCCATAACCCGTCTGCGTCGTCTGCTTACCGGCCCCCAACTGATCCGGCGTATTGAAATCCGGATGCGTACTATACGCCAGCCCCTTAAAGGGCTGCCCGTTATATAAGATCGTATACTTCAACCGCGGATCACGGTCCCTACCTATATCAACAGCCGTATAACGGGCATCCGTATAGGAAAATGGCGTGCCGTCCGCAAACTCAAATGACTCCACCAGGCTGCCCAGCGGGCAGAAAATATGCCAGCCGCCAGCCACCGCCGGAAAGAAATGCTGTAACATCCCATTCGGCTCCAGATTCTCCAGGTACTGCGTACTGAACACATGCTCATTACTGTTCTTGTTCGATACCAGGAATATCGTCTGGAAATTAGGGTCGATGATATTATCGCCAAAATCAATGATCATCTTGTAAGCAGCGGCCGCTTCCGCATAACGCCCTTCCGCCAGCAGGATACGGCCTAAAAATGCCAGCGCAGCCTGCTTGCTCGCACGCCCCCGCTCCGATGCGGGTATATCCTTGTGACGGGGCAATACCGCCGCTGCCGCCGTCAGCTCGTCGATCACAAACTGCACCACCTGCCCCTTCGGCGCCTTCCGCACCGTATTCGCCTGCTCCGGCGTCAACGTCTGCGTCACCAAAGGCGCCGCCCCCCAATATTGCGATAAATAGAAATACTGACATGCCCGGATAAACCGCACCTCCGCACTCAATCGCGCCTTCAGCACATCAGATATCGGCGCCTTCCCCACATTCTCCAGGAAATAATTACTGCGCGCCACCCGTACATAACTGTTCGCCCAGTACTGCGGCAAAATACCATTCGTAGCCGTCAATGTACCGTCACTCAGCTTATGAAAGGGCGAATTCTCCCCCCGCCGGTCAAATGCATTGTCACTGGCAAATTCCAAAAATAACAACCCGTTATAAGACCACCAGTCCGTCGGACTGAACTCCGCACCGTTCGCCTGTATATTACCTCGGTACACCCCCGTCAATGCCAGCATCACATTCGTCTCGTTCGTCCAGAATGTACTGGTGTCAAACCGGTCCAGCGGCGACTTCTCCAGCTCCTTGTTACAGGCCACACCGCCTAATAATAACAGCAATAATAGTTGTATATAGTAATTGCGTATCTGTCGCATAATCAATAGTTGAATAGTTAGAACTTCACATTCACACCAAAAGTATAATTAGCCAGTATCGGGTAATAAGCCCCGCTGGTATTGATCTCCGGATCCCAGCCCTTACGGTAACGACTCCACGTATACAGGTTCTCTCCGCTTACATAAAATCGCAGCGACTCTATCCGCATACGTTGCAACAGCGCCTTCGGCAAACCATACCCGAGCTGCACATTCTTCACCCGCAGATAAGATCCGTTGATCGCCCAGAAAGAAGATACCACCGTATTCGGTGTACCCGAATTAGGGATCAGCTCCAGCCGCGGATAACCGGCATTACGGTCCGGGTTAGCAGCCGTCCACCGCTCATCCATCTGCCATTGCTGCACCGATGCCGTATTGTAAAATGCCCAACCTGCCGTATTATCCAGGTATCCCTTCACACCCGTCACCCCTTGCAACAACACACTGATGTCAAATCCTTTATAGTCAGCGCCCAGATTCAATCCAAATGTGTACTTAGGAATAGAACTACCCAGGAACACCCGGTCATAGGTAGCATCCACCTTCCCGTCCGGCTTGCCATCCGGACCGCTGATATCACGATAACGGATATCCCCTGGCTTCGCATTAGGCGTCACCGCCCGCTGATCCGCCCAGTTCTTTACATCGTCCGCATTGGTGAACAATCCGTCCGACACATAACCATAGTACATACTCATAGGATAACCGATAAACAGGTTACTCCCGTTACCCACCATACCATTTAACTGCCGGATATTACCCACTCCCAGGTCCAGCACCTTGTTGTTGATAATAGATAGATTACCGCCCAACCGGTAAGTAAGATCCCCTACATGATCATTATATCCGAGCGAAAACTCCCAGCCGGTGTTCTTTAATCTACCGGTATTCTGCGGCGACAACTGGTACCCCAATACCGCCGATACACTGGCACTGGGACTGTATAAGATATCATAGGTATAGCGATCAAAATAGGTCACCCCGAAATTCAGCTTACTCTTGAACAGACTGCCTTCTATCCCCACGTCCGTAGTACGGGTAGATTCCCATTGCAGCGTACTGTCCGTCAGCGTCGTCCTCGCTGCCCCAGAAGTGATCACCCCGCCGAAAGGATAACTATATGCCGATCCAGATACCAGCGTGTTCTGATAGGGATAATATTCCTGCCCGTTACTGTTCGTGATATTCTGGTTCCCCAACGTACCAATAGAGGCCTTTAACTTCAACTCATTCACCCACGATACATGGTCCTTCATAAAATTTTCCTGCGAAATACGCCAGCCTACCGCCACAGAGGGAAAGAAAGCATACTTACGGCTGGTAGGAAAGCGCGAAGATCCGTCAAACCGCGCCACCGCCTCCAGCAGATAGCGACTGTCGTAGTTATATCGCACACGCCCGAACACCGACTGCAATCCCCACTCATTCGCCCCACCGTTCGCCTTCTGGTTGTCTTCCGCACCCACACCCAACTCCGTCAGACTGTTGCCGGGCAACTTATCCCTCGATGCCGCCAACGTCTCCAGCCGGCTGCTCTCCAGCGAATAACCCGCCAGCACCCCCACCTGGTGACGCCCCACATGTTTGTTGTACTCCGCCAACGCCTGCACCGTCTTGTAATAAGTAGTATTGTTATTCTGATTCAGCTGATTCGGCCCAAGCAGGATATTCGCATTCACCCGCTGCGTCGCCAGAAAACGTTTATTGTTAAAGTTCACCTGGTTATAACCGCCTATCAACGACAACTTTAGATCAGAGATCACCTGCCAGTCCAATCGCAAATTGGCATTCAGATCCATCCTCCGCTCCTTGTAAAACGACTCGCTTTCCAGCCATGATACCGGCGTACCTTTCTGTACCACACCTACCCCATAATAGCCGTTGGATAACTTGTCCGCATATATGGCCGGATAACGAACCGACTGCCCGATAATACTCACCATATCATTGAAATCCAATGTAGCAGGCGGCGCCGGCTCATTCGTCACCGTACTGATACCGGCCAGCCGGGTCGTCAGCTTCAGCTTATCGTTGATCTGGCTCGTCATATTGAATCGCAGATTGTAACGCGAATAGTTATTCTTTACCACAATACCGTCCTGGCTCAGGTAGCCCAACGATAATACGTACTGATTCGTCTTTCCGCCACCACTAAGCGATAGATTATGCCCCGTCTGCACACCACTGCGTGAAAACACCGACTTAATAAAATCCGTATTCGGAAAGTTATCCCGGTCACTGCCATCCCTGAATTTCTGAATGTCTGCGGGCGTATAGGCCGTACTGTTAGTTGCCTCGTTATACAATTGCGCATAATCCCAGGAATTCACAAACTTCGGATAAGCCGTCGCCCGCTGGATACCGACATACCCGTTATACGACACCTTCGTCTTCCCTTCCTTACCCGATTTCGTAGTCACTAATATCACCCCGTTAGCAGCTCTCGCCCCGTATATCGCGGCGGAAGATGCGTCCTTCAACACCGAAATAGTCTCTATATCGTTAGGATCAATATCGTTAAAGGAACTGGTAGGTATCCCGTCTACTAGTATCAACGCTCCTGAAGCAGCACCAAAAGACCCTACCCCTCGTACATTGATAGCGCCGCCGGAATTACCTGGCCGCCCGGATCGCTGTATCACCGTCACACCGGGCATCTGACCCGTCAACGCATTCGATACCTGCGTCACCGGCCGGTTGTTGAGCTGCGTAGCAGACAACTGCGACACCGATCCGATCACATCCACCTTCTTCTGCGCTCCATACCCCACCACCAACACCTCATTCAGGCTGCTGCTCGACGCCGCCAATACCACCGTCAGCTCCGTCTGTGCCCCTACCGTCACCGTCTGCTGCTGGTATCCGATAAAGCTGAACTCCAGGCTCGCCCCCTCTGGTATCGACAACTGGAACTGTCCGTTCACATCCGTGATCACCCCCTGCGGCCGCCCGCTCACCTTCACCGACACCCCGGGCAGTGGCGTCCCTAACTGGTCCTTCACCACACCCTTCACCACCTTGTCCGCCACAACCGCCGCCGCCGGCTCCATAGCTAGGTTAGCACGGCCCGCCGGCACCGAAGTCGCCGGCACAACCACCGGCTGTATCACATACTGATGCGTACCCGTCTGCACCAATCGCAAACCGGCTTGCTGCAACTGCTGCGTCACCTCCGCCAGGCTACTCGCTCGCACATTGCTGACATACTTACCCTTCAGCAACGCCGGGTCATAAATGAAATGAATCTTCTTTTCTTTACTGAATCGCAGCAACCATTGCTGCAATTGCGTACTGTCATTCGTTAAGCGCTTTGCTGCATACGGAACAGTCGTATAGTCGGAAAACATGGCCGCCTGTAAAGGACATAGCGGTAGTACAATGAGTAGCAAGCTCGCGCAACTACCCACAGATCTGGTTGATAATCGTGGCATCCACATGGCATGGAAATTTAACTGTTAGTTAGAACGATTCGGTATGATAGTGATAATATTCTCCTGCTGAATAAAATTGATACGGAATGCGACAGATAATGTATAAAGTAAAGAGGACTCATTGTCAGCAGCAATACTACCGCTGATCTTTCTGCTCAGCAACCCCGGTTCGTTCGGACAACGAACCTCGTAGCCATAAGCATACGCTAATAGCGCAATGATATCTTTCATCGTGGTATTCTCAAATTCCAGTTTTCCTGTTCTCCATCCGGAATATAATTGTATATCTATTGTCTGCTTGCGCAAATGTGTACCACTGCGGTAAGCAATCTCCCCAGGTTCCAACAACACCTCCCGATGTGCCTCCGTCACCTTCACCCGCCCTTGCTCCAGCATCACATGCTGCTGCCGCTGACGGCTCATCACATTAAACCGGGTCCCCAACACCACCACTTCCATACTGTCCAAATGCACCACAAAAGGCGCCTCCCGCTTACTCACATCCAGCCACGCACCGCCCTTCACCCATATCTCCCGCCGGCCAGCCCTCGCCAGGTCCGTATAATAACGACACTCACTGCCTGGCTGCAATACCAACCGCGTACCGTCCGGCAACATGATCTCACGTGCCCCCGCCTTCGTCATCGCTACCACCTTAGATGGCAACTGCCACCAATAAACCACCCCTCCGCCAATACCGATCAACAGTAATATAGATGCCGCCAACGCCACCATCCGCCGGCTACGATATACCGGCCGGGACACCGTCTCCGCTGCAATACGCTGCCATACCTCCTCAACATCAACCGCCGTCGGTACCACATCCTCCTGCATATGCATCAACCGGTACAACTGCGCAGCCATCTCCAACTCCTGCTCCCGCCCGGGATAACGCTCCCGCCAGGATAGCCAGAAATCAGTCTCATATGGCCTCGCCGTACGCATAGACGACAGAAACCCAGGATGCTGCAACAGATCATCCGCAGCATAGTCCGGATAGTCATTGTTCATATGGAAAAACAGGTAGTATTTGCTATAAAGACTAACGGGTCAAACAAATCACCCCACAGTACAGTATATTTTTTTAATTTTTTTTTCCTTCCCGAAATAACCCTGCCCCCCCCCCACAACATCATCCTCCCAATACGCCCAATAACAACACCAGCAACGTCCACCAATGACGGATACCGGGAATATGCTGCAGGTTCTCCCGCAACGTCTCCAGAGATCGCGCCATCAGCTTATAACCGGCCTTCACCGTAATCTGCATTATGTCACACACCGCCTCATAAGACATCCCCCGCATATAACGCAGGTAGATCATCTCCCGCTGCCGCGGCGTCAACTTCTTCATCGCCACCTTAAAATGCGCATACAATAACGCATGCTGCTCATCCCGGATCAACCGGTGCACCACCGGATAACTGATCTCAAAATCATAGTTCTCCTCCTGCAGCTCATCAAAAATAACAGTGGTCTTGGAAGATAATCGCGTCAGCATCCGGTTACGCATCGCACGCACCAGGTATGCCGGGATATCCCGCACCGCCTGCAACTCCTCCCGCCGGTTCCACAGCGTAATGAAAAGATCCTGAATACACTCCTTCACCACCGCCTTATCCCGGCTGAGATACATGCCATAAGTAAAAAGATCCGAAAAGAAATGATGGTACAAACGGGTGAACGCAGACTTGTCACCTTGCGTAAATGCATGCCACACTGCTGGTAGCATCAACTGTTCACTGTCTTGGTATGCTGGCATTAATATGGATTCGCCCCCCTAATTGGTCTTAAAAATAACAATAAATGCCAAATTTCCAATTTTTATCCCTCACACACTTTTCCAACGCTTTTAGGTAATTTCATCATAGCTATTAAAACAACCATTGCCATGCTCATGAAAAAATTACTCCTGCTGCCAGTACTACTCCTGTCACTACATGCCGTCGCTCAAAACAATGACCTCGTACAATTCGTCAACCCGGCATCCGTATCCACCCCAAAAGGATATTCACATGCCGCCGTCGTCGATCTCGGCACCTGCAAAATGATCATCATCGCCGGACAAGTAGCCCTCGACAAAGCTGGTAATCTCGTCGGCCCGGGCAATCTCGGGGTACAAACAGACCAGGTTTTTCGTAACATCAAAAATATCGTAGAAGAACTGGGGGGCAACATGAACAACATTGTTAAACTGTCCTTCTTCACCACCGATGTCTCCAAGATCACCGACATCCGCGATGCCAGGGATCGTTATATCAACACAAAGGCCCGCCCAGCCAGTACCCTCGTACAGGTAAGCCGGCTATTCCGCGAAGACCTGCTCATCGAAGTAGAAGCCACCGCCATCATCCCCAAAGACAACACTAAAAAGTAGCCGCCGCCGGCTGCTTCGACCGCACATTGATCAGGATACGGTTAATGAACGGCGCCGTCACGATCAGGCACATCACCGCTATGATCAATAAGGTGATCATCTCGTAATAGTCCATAGCGAAATGTAAGAAGGCTTGCTGCTGGGTCGCCCTATCCAGCAATCCTTGCGCAGCCTTCGCCGCCTGGTCCGATCCCATCCCACGGTACTGCAACGCCGCACGATATACATACAACCGCTCCTGCACCCCCTCATCCACACCCGAAAGATGATCGCTCAAACGCATCGCATGCGTACGCGAAAAGAATAACTGCCCGTAATTGATCAACGCAATACTGGCGGAAAAACAGGCAAAACGGATAAACACCCCCGCAGATGCCGCCGACTGACTCATATGCTCCGGCACCGCCGATACCATAAACAGGATAATAGGTGTCATCAACATACCCGCTCCAACACCTTGTAATACCAAAGGCCATACAAACGTCATCGCATCCGCCTGCGCACTGAATAAAAAATACATCCACACATGAAACACCCCCATCAAACCAAAACCTATCATCCATATCAACTGCATCGGCCGCTTCCGCTTCACCATCGCCGACGAACAGAAGATACCGGCTACAATACCGCCGATATTAAATAATAACAACTCATACAGATTATACGGGTCCATCCCCAGCACATTGGCAAAATAAGCAGTCGTAATGTTTAAAGAGCCCCTGATAATATACAGGATCGCCAACAACAAAGCGCCGAGCAAAAAACCCTTACTACGAAATATCCCCAGATGCATAAATGGCCGCTTCCGCCGGTACTGACGAATACCATAACCCATCGCCAGCAACAAGATAGCCATCAGCACACCCGAAATACGGGGATCCTCCAGCCAGTAATATTGCTGCCCATATACCAGCACATACCCAATACCTACCAGTAAAGCAGCATATAGTATAAAACTGGACCCATCCAGCTGATACAACGGCGTTTTAGGGCTCAACCGCACATTCCTCATCAATAACAATAACAATACCGCGCCGGGCATAAACGTGAAAATAATCGCCTTGTAAAGCACAGGGTACTCGAAATTATCAACCAACGGCGCACTGAGTAAAGAGGTCAGCGGTGCCGAACAAAGGATCATCCCGTAAAAAATAGCATAACCCGTCTCCCGCGAATACTCCGACCGCAATCGCCCGAACAGCAACGTCAGACAAATACTCGTCACCCCGCAATTGATCATCCCTTGCAAAAAACGGCCTATAAACAGTACCGGTATCTCCCGCGTCTCATAACAACACCAGGTCACCAACACCTGCAATACCAGGCAAAGCAGGAAATACTCCTTCGTAGCAATACGACTGAAGAACCGCCGCTCCAAGGGCGGAAAACATGCCACCGCCGCATAGAACAACAACATCGAAAACTGCACATCCGCCGGCTCCGCACCATAATACCCCGCCGCAGCATTCACATTCGCCACAGACAATGCAAACAACATCACCGTCGGCAACATCACCAGCACGATCGTCAACCGTATCAACCACTCCGGTACCCGCGACCGGAATACATCCGCTGCCATATTACCCCTTTTGATTTTTGACGACACACACAATCGCACTCATCCCCGCATTCAACCACCGCAACGTTTCAGGGGGCCCGTTTAATTGTATACGCACCGGTATCCGCTGCGCGATCTTCACAAAATTACCCGTAGCATTATCCGGTGGCAACAACGAAAACCGCGACCCCGTAGCTGCCGATAAAGAAACGATCGTCCCCGAAAACCGCTGCCCGGGATACGCATCCACCGTAATAGCTACCTGCTCGCCAATATGCATATGCCGGATCTGCGTCTCCTTGAAATTCGCTATCACCCACTTACCGGCCTCGTGATCCACAATATATGCCAGCGTCTGCCCCGCCTGTACCAGCTGCCCGGGCTGTATCGTACGCCGGCCCATCTTACCGTCATAAGGCGCGTTGATCACCGTATAAGATACATCCAGCTCATTCTTTTTCAGTATCGCACTACGACGACCCACCTCGGCAATCGCCACATCCTGCTGCGTACGAGCATCTTCTATCCTCGCCAGCGCAGCAGCATAGGTCTCCTGCGCCGCCGCATACTCCGACCTCGCCACCTCCAGCGCCGCCTGCTCCCGCTCTAGCTGCTGCCGCGTAGCCGACTCCACATCATATAGTTTCCTGTAACGCTCATACTCCTGCTCATGATGCCATAACCGCGCCTTCGCAGCCGATATCTGCGCCTCACTCACCTTCGCCGACTGCCCCGAAGTATGTATCGCACTGCGCAATACCCCGATCTGCGCCTCCGCATTATGCAACGCCGCTACCGCCTCCTCCTGATGCGCCGCATACTCCCGGTTGTCTATCAGCACCAACGTATCCCCCTTCTTCACCTCCTGGTTCTCCTCATACCGGATCTCCGCAATATAGCCTGTCACCTTCACCGTAACCGGGTTAATGTACTCATCCACCTGCGCATCATTCGTCTCCTCATATTTCAACTGGTACAGCAATGTGCGCCCTCCCCATACCACCAGGCATAACACCACCAGGATAGCCATACCCGTACTGATCCGCGCAATCACCTTGTCCGTACGATTCGATTTGTGTTGTTGATTCATATAGTTTATAAATTGCCTATAGCTTTCTGTAATTGATAATAACGTACCCTGGCAGCCACCTGCGCCGTCGTCAGGTCAAATTGCGACGATAATAACTGCGTCTCCGCATCCAGCAGATCCGTCAGCAGCGACAACTGGTTGAAATAAGTATGGCGTACAATACGGTAGTTCTCCTGCGCCTGCACTATGTTCTCCCGCGCTACACCGATCCGCGTCAACGCCTCCGTATACCGCAGATACGCCGTATACACCTCCTCCCGGATATGGTCTTCCATATCAGCATGCACCACCTCCGCTTCCGCGTGTGCAATACTGGCTGCCTGCACCTTCCGCTTGTTATGATAAAAGGCAGATATCGGCACACTGGCCTTCACTCCCGTCTGCCCCAACCCGTAGGGCGCTACCGAATAGGGATAGAACTGTATCTGGGGGTAAGTGTAGGCATACTCGGCAAAAAACTGAATAACCGGTAGTATGCCTGCTTTTACCTCCCCGAGCGCTAACGCACTGAGCGCCGTTTCATAACCGGAGATCTTAAAGGCAAACGAATGCTGATGTGCCGCCTCCAGGCACGTCTCATAAGAAGATACCGGCATCGGCTGTACCAATGTCGTATCCTCCGCTACATGCAAATCCGTACTGTCTGGCAAACCAATCATAATGCTCAGCTGCTGCATCGCTATACGGATACTATTCTCGATCTCCAGCAACGACATCCGCTGCTGGGACAACTTCAACTCCGCCCTTAACAGATCACTCTTGAGCACCACCCCGTTCTGATGCAACTGCCGTATCTCCTGCAACTGCCGCTCCCGCTCCGCTATGTCCTGCAGGACCAACGACCGGTAACGCCGGCTACGGTAAATATCCAGGTAATGCAACGCAGCAGTGTAATGCACCTCCGCAGCCGTCAGATGCTGCCGCTCCTCCGCCAGGTGTGCTGCCGTCTTTTTTATACGGATATTCCTGTTGATACTGCCGCCCCGGTAAATAGCAAGGGTGGCATCCGCCCCGGCCTTGTAAAACGTATGTACCACCGGATACTGACTGGGCGTTTTTAATAACCCGGCTTCATAGATCGCCAGGTTCGAGACCCGGGCATATAACCCTTCCGCCTTTATCTCCGGCAAACGGGCCTCCGTCGCTATCTCCACCTGCGCATAACTATGCTGTACCTTCAGCTGCTGTATCCTTAATTGCTTATTGTATTCGTCGGCACGCCGCCAGATATCGGAAAGGGTCATCCCGTCAGGCACACGACCGTCTTGTGCCCCCGCCGGATGACAGACACACAAAGTGAGCAAAGCCATTAGCCAGCCACACTTTTTGCTGTTTAAGATCATACTGCTTATAATGAAGACGCAAAGTTCCGCCAGCAGCAGTTATTTTATTTTCTATAAATTGCCAGAAAATTGTTAGATCCGGCCAAATGAAGAAAGTAGGACTCGCTCAGCTGCTCACCGCCGTAGAAGAAATACCGGCTGCAGCATTTATATGGCACGAAAAAGAAGAACACAACCTCCCCTATCACCAACACAACAAAGGACAACTCATGTACATAGATGGTGGCGCCGCCTTCCTCTATACTAGAGATCAAACCTATTTCCTGCCCGCCAGACACTACATGTGGGTGCCCGCCGGCGTCGAACACTATTTCGAACATCGATACCCGGCCAACTACATCCGTACCATCTACTTCTTTCTCGATCCCACAGAACACTCCGATCCCTTCTACAATAAAACAGGCATCTACCCCGTCAATAACCTCCTGCTGGAAATGATCATGTACACCGCCAAATGGGATGGCAATATCCTGCCGGGCACAAAACCTTTCCAGTTCCTCACCACCCTAAAACAACTACTCCCCGAGATCAGTATCCAACCACTACCCATCTCCATCCCCACCACCCACCAGGAACGCATGCGCCCCATCCTCCTCTATATACAAACACACCTGCACGAACCCCTCTCCCTCGAAAGCGTCGGCCATACCTTCGGCTTCAGCGAACGTACACTCACCCGCATGTTCCGCTCCGCAATGGACATCTCCTTCTTCCAGTACCTTAAACTGGCCCGCATCATCCGCGCCATGGAACTACTGCTGCAAACAGATAAGACCATCAGCGAAATCGCCTACGATACCGGCTATAACAGCATATCCGCTTTCAGCAATACCTTCTGCAAACTCGTCGGTCAACGCCCTTCCGCATTCGCCGCCAGCGCCACCGGCAGCATACGCGAAGAAGAAGAATGACCGCATATCGCATATAACGCCCAAAGCCGGTACAGACATGCTGTACCGGCCTGACGGTATCCATCTTGTAACAGGTGCAATTATTAACTGGTTATTTCCATACGGAATACAACTCTATCTGCATACGGGAATTAAAGAGCGTATTATAGTCAATCCACATACAGCCACGGTTAGAAGCATCTCCACCACTGGTACCCCAGCTGTTCTGGATCAGGACCGCATTTTTAGCATC
Source organism: Chitinophaga pendula (assembly GCF_020386615.1). Taxonomy (NCBI): domain Bacteria; kingdom Pseudomonadati; phylum Bacteroidota; class Chitinophagia; order Chitinophagales; family Chitinophagaceae; genus Chitinophaga; species Chitinophaga pendula. Next base: position 2,608,901 of record NZ_CP077769.1, on the reverse strand, counting down.
ACTATAACCAATGATACAAACCGCATGTCCACCCAGTACAGAACCAGAAATGGTTTTGAAAGTAGTACCGTAGCTGAACGCAGTTTCAAAACTGCTGTACACAGTAAAGCCCATCAACACAGGCAAGTGCATACTCAACGCAGTCTTTACATCATTCAGGTTAGATAAGGCTGCATAGTTCACTACCTTGTCAGTGGCAGCACTGGTATTCATAGCAGCGGTAGGCCGGCGACAGGGAGAACCTAACGAAGGATCAGCCGCATAAGTAGGCACACCGTAATTGATCAGGATATCCAAACCGGGTGTCAGGTACATACCGTCATTCGGATCACAGTTGCCAGCAGCAGAGTGGTCCATCTGGTATACATACCAGGGACTCCGCGGATTGGTAACGCCAGCTACCGGAAACTCATTGTTCAGTGTACCACTCAACGCATAACCAGATGCCCAGGATACACAAGTACCCGTACTGCCCTGATCACCAATAGAGGGGTGATTGAGAATAATACTGCTGGGCAACGCAGCTGCCTTCGCATTGCTGGATACCTTCTCACCAAAACCCAACTTCGTCATACGCGCACGCACCTCGTCAAAGTTGATATGACGCATATTGCGGAAGGCTTCCGGATTAAGTCTCGCTCCTAAGCCATATTTCGGGGTAACAGTGGTATTATCAGGTGTGCTGCCGGCTTCATTGCCCGCGTTATCTTTTTTACAGGCAGTCATGCCCCATACGATTGCTATCACTAGCAACGATAAACGTACATTTTTCATAAAAATAGTGTTAGAGATTTTGGTGTTGTTTGGTGTTCATGAAGGGTTGAAGTAGGTTACAAAATGGATACATGGGTCTTTCAATCTGATGATTTTGCTCCTAATGCCATGCTTGTTTTGGTTTATACGGATATCAGTAACACGCACCTGTCACACACATCTTCCGTCGACAAGAAGATGCAGACAATATATCATCGCCGCCTGTAGCCAGTAACAGAACAATACACTTGCCCTGACAGACAATGGCGCTGAGATAAATAAGTTCGCATTAAATGAAAATCCAGTCAGAGGATCTGCCGGAGGGAACAGGGGTTGAAGTCGGGTTCCCAAGGATACTAATACAATTCGCTCATAGAATGTTTCAACTGCTTGATGACGCTGGAATCACAATATTGGTTGAGACATGCAGTTATCAAATACGCCGATAAAGTTATCTAATTCCAGCTATATAAAAAAACAGACAACCACCAATTACAGAATTATTAATACTTACCTAATAAGCATCGGTTGCATTTCCGCTTCATTTAAAATCCGGGCACAGGCAACGGTCCACTAATACACACCTGCCCGTAACCCTATCGCACAAACACCGCCTCAGCTCGCTGGCTGCTCCTTCGTCACATCATGGATACTACTCCCACTCTCACATAGCTCATCTACATTCACCTGTACCACCTTACGATCCGGATACAACCCTTGTATCACCTGCCTCGCCTTATCATCCGCAGTCTTATCGCCATAACAGGGCATGATCACCGCACCATTACATACATAATAACCGGCATAGCTGCGCACAAATCCCGCAGAGGCCGAACGCACCTTCTGCGGCACCTCTATCACCTTCACCTCCAAAGCCTGCCCGCTGGCATCCTTCGTATGCTGCAATACCTCTATCGCTTCCCGTATCACCTTCGCCTCCGCACTGTGATACCCCTCATCCCAACCTGGATATCGCTCCGCTAATACCACCCCGGGACGCACAAATCGAATAAAACCGTTAGCAGGCGCCGCCGTCATACGCAACTCCTGCCGCCCCTTCATCCAGATCACCTTCCGTACTCCCAATGTCGCCGATAACTGACGCTCCAGCATAGGCTTCGACACACCCTTACCTGCTTCCCCAGGTATCAATAAATACTCCGAAGCGATCAACGTACCAGAACCGTCACCTTCCAATGCCCCGCCTGCTGCCGCAAAGCCTGCACTGACCACCGGAATACCCAGCTGCTTCCCCAAACATTGCGATAACAGACTGTCTCCCGCCACCACTTGTGCATCACCGCCTGCATGGGCGTGCATATCAACAATCGTCATCCCACCACTGTCATCCTTTGCAAAGGCCGGACTGATATCCCGTATACGACGTCCGCTCAACGCTAAAGGCATGATCTTCACCCCGGGCCCGCAAAGCCGCCGCGCATTCTCCAACTCCGCACTGCCGGTCAACATTACCACCTCCTCAAAGTCAGCAATCGTCCTGGCCAACAGCGCCATGTTGACACGCACCTTCTGCAACTGCCCCGGTTGATGATAACTACTGTCACCCACCGGCCATTGCATCCAGGTACGCGCATGTCTTGTATACTCCCCGGGTATATGATAAGCACTGTAAAGAGATGGTTTGTTGGCTACCTGCTGACTGCGTACTGGCGTAATGCCCGCTATGCCCAACAGTACAGCTACCCTGATGGATAGTTTTATTCTTTTCATTGTCTGATTAAACTAAGTGTCGCTAACTGGTTCCTTCTCCCATACAACCCCCATATCCTCCTCCCCCCTACGTGCCGGCTGGGTTAAATACGTGTTAAAGTTGTTATAAAAAAAGAGCGGGCCGTGCATCATGCACAACCCGCTCCACTAAAAGTGATAATAGCACGCCAACGACTACAGGAACAAGTCCTTCTGTAATTTGCCGCCAGGTACTACCGCATAACTATCAAAATTATCAATACCGGCATACTGCTTCAATACCTCCTCATCCAGGAAAAGATGACCGGTACAGCTATCCGCCGGCTGACGCAATACCTGGTAAGCCGCTTCCGCAATGATATCAGGCGTCCGGCTCATACGTGCCATCGTCTCTCCACCCAGCAGGTTCTGTACCGCCGCCGTAGCAATAGTAGTAAATGGCCAGAGCGCATTGGCGGCAATCCTGTCCTTCCGGAACTCCTCCGCCCATCCCAACGTCAGCATACTCATATTGTACTTGGCCAAAGTATACGCCACATGCGGCGCAAACCACTTCACATCCATATTGAGCGGCGGAGATAACGTTAGAATATGCGCATTCTCCGACTGCCGTAAATGAGGAATACAATGCTGGGTCACCAGGAAAGTACCCCGCACATTAATATCATGCATCAGGTCAAAACGTTTGGCTACCGTCGCCTCCGTACCCGTCAGCGAAATAGCAGATGCATTATTGACAAGTACATCAATACCGCCAAACTTTGCCACCGCCTGCTCCACCACATGACGTATCTGATCCTCCTCCCGGATATCACAAGGCACCGCCAACGCTTGCCCACCAGCCTGTTCGATCTCCTCTGCCGCAGAATAAATGGTGCCTCCCAGGCGGGGATCTTCCGTTACCGACTTAGCAGCTATGACGATCTGTGCACCTTCCTTCGCCAATCTTAATGCAATAGCTTTTCCTATTCCCCTGCTTGCGCCCGTGATGAGCACTGTTTTATTCTTAAATGACATAACAATTTGTTTCTTTGGTGTAAATGGAAGTTAGCATTTTTATCAATGCCAACACCATACAATATCATTCACTACAATACCTCAGCCAGATCACTTGAAGAAATCCCCGGCCTTCTGCACACTTTCTACCCAGATACCGGAATTAGGTTGTAATACATACTCACTCAACCCCACCTTACTGGCGCCCGGCGCCCAGTCTAGCGTATATCCCAGACGCGTCCACGGATAATGATAATCCCCCGATGGCTGCAACGGACGGTAATACGCAAAAATAATATAGCCGTTGAACCAGGTCGTATGCTCCGCACTCACAGTAGGTATCAGTGTAGCCGGCGCCGTTGTAGCTGTAATATCTGGATTACCGGCAGGCCGGAACAACCGGGAAGCCTTTACCCAGATCTGCGCAATATGTGTATTGCTCTTACTGTTCACCGGCGGTAACCCCAGCAACTGGCAGACACGGTTGATCGTATCCACCCCTGGCTTAAATGCACCGGCTAAACGTTGCTTCATCTGCCCGGGAATAAATAACCAGGACTCCCCCCAGGAATTAGTAATAGAATCTCCTACCGGATAACTACCGGGGTAACGCATAAATGTCGCTAGCAACACATATTGCTGACCGTTCACATTTTTCCATTGAAGACGCTGATTGTCCGCTTTGATAGGCCACAGACTATCTACTTTCTCATTACCAGCTGCATACATCGCATCCGTAACAGCATCATTGTAAAGTTGATCATCAGTTGCAGGCGGGATGACAGGTTTCGTATCGTCTTTTTTACATCCACTGACTGCCATCGCAGCTACCAATAATAAGGACGCTATAGTCCGACAAGTGTTTGGGAAGGTTCTCATGTATATGGGTTTTATATATAGAAATCGGGGTTTGGCACGCGAAGTAAACAACTTTCTATTAAATAAACAAGCATAAGGTATTCATTCCCAATTTATACTGTGCAACAAAAGCAAGAGGAATCATATTTGCACCTTCCTCGCAAACCCTATCTGTCAAAGGGAGTAAAATCACAACCATCGCCGGCCAGCTCTCCTACAAAAAGCCCCTTATTTCCAATAAAAAAATATTCCCGCCCGCCAGCAGGTCACACACCTACTGACAGACGGGAATATCATCTCCGTATCTACTACCGCGCTGCTTTGATCAGCTTACGCGTGATCACCTCTTTACCATTGTTGATACGAAGCAGGTACAACCCGGGCTGTAGCTTGCTTACATTCAGTTGCTGTCCGTTCCGGAATCGCTGCACCGGCACCACCATATTACCGGCAACATCAAACACACTCACGAAAAACTGCTCATTACCAGCCTTCGTATGACGGATAGTGAGCTGTTCCGTAAAAGGATTCGGCATAGCCAGTACCGCCACACCGTTCACTTCCGAATCAATCTGCTCTTTAACACCGGGTTTAATACTACCTGGCGTAGCGCCCGGCGTTACTGCAGCAGCAGTATCTTTTTCAGGTGCAATCGTATCCGGCTTATTGGCATAAGGAATCGTACCGTCGATAAAATATGATCCCAAGGAAGCATAGTCCGAATAACCATCCGTAGCAGGATTGCCGGCACCGGTACCGTCCACTGATACATAATAGGTGCCTGCCGCCACGTTAGTATTGATAGCCGCAGACAAAGTAGCTGGGTTACTGGCGGTGATCAACGCGCCACCATTATCATACAACCGGGCTATAATATCCAGATTAGCATGGCGGGCCGCCGTGTTAAAGTTCAGCGTAATATTACCACCGGATGTCCGGAAACTGAATACATCCACATCCGTAGTCCGCTCTATAACACCGTTGTTCACACCGGCCGTCACCGTACCACTGGCCGTAATCACCAGCGGTGTAGCAGTAGCATTCGTGTTACCGTGATCATCATCCCGATAACCTACACCATAAGTAGTAGACGAGATCTTCGCCAGGTCATCTTCCGTATTGTTCGATGCAGCATATTCTCCCTTACTCCATTGTACAACAGGCTTGTAATAACCTACACCCATGATCGGCGCCCAATTGCCGTGACCGGCAAAATACCCTTCAGATGGCGTAGTCCGGCCGTCATGACGAAGCCCGAATGTATGCCCTACCTCATGAGACGCAGCCTCGCCTGCCCCCTTTACACCGCCGTTGAACACCCAGCAGGGCGTTTCATCATTCCAGTTGAAAGAGCCGATATAAGCCACACCACCGGCGCCGGGTGCCGCCGTATTGGTAGGTGTAATGATACATCGCATACGCTTGGTCTTCGCATAACTGTTAAACACCGCCTCGTTAGTAGTAATATTTACCTTAAATGGCCGGTAATCCTCTGATACCATCTCCCAGATTTCCTGTATCTGCGCATTCGTTAACGTAGAAGGCGCCGCATTAATAGGATTTCCCCCGTTCCAGGGCGTACCCGATACATACTGCCCGTCAAAATCCAATAACACACAACCGGCGCCACCGGGGAAACTCTCCAGCAACGGTACCGCCCGCGCCGGCGATGCGGCTGGTGCCTGCGGCACAGCAGATGCCGGCGCCTCCAGCAAATTGATACAAAGGACCTTGTTGATATCCGTCTCCCGTATAAACGCATTCCCACGCTCATCCGAAAAATATTCGTAAGCCTGGTTACTGTTACGCAACACGATATTACCGGTCAACCGGCTCCCCGTAATGTTCAGATAAAAAGAAGATCCGGGTATCTTCTCAATTACACCGGCCAACCGATGCTCGTCAGGCGCTCCCGCCTGCTCAAAATTGATCCTCGCCGCCAACGTAGCCGTAGCAGATACCCGCAGCTGGATCTCCCCAGCTACCGCCTGCCGCCGGTGTACACGCGACTGTTGTTCGAATTGCTGCAACAGATCAGCACTGCTGCCCAAAGGATACACTTTTTCCTGCGAATAGCCACGCTGGCTAACCAGGACACTGGTAAGACAAATAAGGGACGCGTAGATAGTTTTCATAAAGCAGTTTGGTTTTTAATGGATGCTAATAGGGTTAAACGATTAAAAAAACAGCTACAAGGGGCTTGTAAAGGGGAAGGGGCAATGGTTCATTCTGGCTAAAAACTGAGTATCTTTCCTTCTCTAACTAATTTAACAATTTTTTCATAATCCGTATGTTAACCTTTAACAGGCTACCTGTCATATACACTGCTTAAAACAAGAAACTGTAATTTAGCTGCTGTAACTATCGCAGATAAATCATGTTACGTCCAATTGACCAATTCTTTTTAAAACAGGAAGAATCTGCTAAAAGCTGCCTAGAATACCTGAGGAACTATTGCTTACACCTCGACGACAGCATAACCGAAGCCTGGAAATATGGCATGCCGTTTAACACATCGACCACCCCGACCTGCTACAGGAAAAACGCGCCCGCATGAAAATACTACTCATAGATCCCACTAAAGATATACCTGTCCGCAAACTCAACACCATCATGAAAGCCGTCCTGGCCCTCTACAAGTAATCGTTCCTACCCTAAATATTGACAGGCAGATCGTATATTTTGACATCCCCGGCTGCCGGACGCGCCCTATCTTTGTACCTTTATAAGGAAATACCTGACAGATGATGGTCATCACCAGCCCAAATACAGAAACAGCGATCGACAACACCTTTTCTATACGGCCCCTCGCCGGCGAACCGGCCACAGACAACTGCCGCCTGGTATATCACCGTATCATATATGTACTCGAAGGAACAGGAAATCTGCAGATAGACGACCAGTCATTCCCCGTAAATGGACAACAGCTATACCTGATCGCCCGCGGCCAGGTATACCGGGAAAGCCCCGGCCTGCAATGGTCAGGCTACCTGCTGTCATTCGCCGACTGCTTCTGGGAACGTACACCGGCCAGCGCCAATAACTGCAAAGCCGTCCTGTTCAACAACGCCGCCGATAATCAATGCCTCCCGCTGGCTGCAGAAGACAGGCACTCACTCCTGCCCCTGTTCCAAACCATACAACAGGAAGCTGCACAAGCATCCTACATCAACCAGCTAGATGTACTAGCCGCCTATCTCAAGATCATCATGATCAAAATTGCCAATATCAACGCCGCACTTGTCAACGCTTACGATACGGCAGACAAACAACTCTACCGGCAATTCGTCGAACTGGTGAGCGAACATTACCATACCTTACATGAAGTAGCTGACTACGCCGGAAAGCTACATATCACACCGCGTCGCCTCTCTGACCTCTGCCGCCGCTGTGCTGGCAGAGGTGCCAAAGATATCATCAACGGGCAGCTCATCGCAGCAGCCAAACGCCACCTGCAATTCTCCTCCATCGCCGTCAAAGAGATCGCCTACCAACTCAATTTCACAACCCCGGAACAGTTCAGCCACTTCTTCAAAAAAAATGTCAACAGCTCCCCCTCCGACTACCGCTCCGCATTCATCAATCAAGGCAAATGATCCCTGGACCTCATTTGTTAAAGGGCAGTTAATTGTTAGCACCACAAGACTATTTTGCATACTACTAAATAAGGGAAGGATTAGTTTTATGCCTTCGATCATTAACCAATATCAGTTATGGCAAACGCTTTAACGGGACTACAGGCATTCCCGAAATATGAATTATTGGATGGCCCTACCGCCGTACAGGAATTAAAACAACTCAATAAAACCTTAAATGGAGTACAGGTATTTGTAAAACGGGATGATGTAATGGGCATCGCCCTCGGCGGTAATAAACTGCGCAAACTGGAATACCTGCTCGGCGATGCCTTACAGCAAAAGGCAGAGCGGATCATCACCGTAGGAGCCCGCCAGTCCAATCATGCAAGACTCACCGCCGCCGCAGCAGCCAAAGCCGGCCTCTCCTGCGAACTATTCCTCACACGCACCGTTCCGATAGATACCGCCGACTATAGCGATAATGGCAACATCGTACTGGAAAATATCCTGGGCGCCCGCATTGTAGACCTCCCGGCCGGCACCAACGCCCTCGCCCTCGCCGAAGAACGCGCAGCAGCACTGAAAGCAGCGGGCAGAAACGCCTATGTAATGCCTATGGGGGGCTCCAGCCCCACAGGCTGCCTCGGATATGTGCATTGCGCACAAGAAATACAACAACAGGCCGACAACGCAGACCTCGTATTTGATTATGTACTGGCGCCCAATGGCAGCAGCGGCACACATGCAGGACTGCTCGCCGGCTTCAAAGCCTTGCAAAGCAATACCCAAGTGCGTACCTACAATGTATTGGCAGAACCAACAGCCGTATACAATAACACCCTCGAAAAGACCAACGCCACCTTACAGTTGATCGCTCCCCAACTGATAGTAACCGAAACCGATATCGCTATCAGCAATGATTACAGGGGCGAAGCATATGGCATCCCCACCGCCGCTATGCTGGCAGCTGTACGTTTGCTGGCAAGGACAGAAGGCATCTTACTCGATCCCGTATACAGCGGCAAAGCCTTCGCCGGTATGTTGGAAGATATCAGACAGGGATACTATAAACCGGGAGATCGTATCCTCTTCATCCTCACCGGCGGCACACCTGGACTGTTCGCTTACCGCAACATCTTCACTCCGTCCGCAGGCGAAATATAACGGCACATCGTCATTTTTTGCAGGTGAACAGCAGGTTTTAACATTGTCAGGGCCTCCCTGCATGGGTAATTTTGCTGTAAAAAATACAATGTCGCAAATTACATTAAGATCAATCGCTGGTATCAGCATACCAGATAGTTCCATCGCCCGGCAGGCTACAGAGTTATTGTTGACACATGGTACCGAATTCCTGTACAATCACTCCCTCCGCGTATTCCTGTTTGCCTCGTTGAACGCAAAAAGAGACGATATCAGATACGATCAGGAACTGCTGTATATAAGCGCGGTATTCCATGATCTGGGCCTTACCACCCATTATAGCAGCCCGGATAAGAGGTTTGAAGTAGATGGCGCCAACGCAGCCCGTAACTTCCTCCAAAGCCAGGGCATCGGCAAAGAACAAGTACAACTCGTATGGGACGCGATCGCCTTACACACCACCATCGGCATCGCCGAATATAAAGAGCCCGAAGTCGCCTTGTTGTATTCCGGAGTAGGCCTGGACGTAATGGGAGAAGGATATGAACGGCTAAGCGACTCACATCGCGAAGAGATTATCACCGCGTTTCCCCGGACCGGTTTTAAAAAACAGATCATACCTACCTTCTTCAGCGGTTTCGAACACAAGACAGATACCACCTTCGGTAATATCAAAGCAGATGTCTGTGCATTCATGATACCAGGATTCCAACGCAAAAATTTCTGCGACTGTATCCTGCACTCCCCCTGGAGCGAATAAGAATACCACACATAACAAAGCGGGTTGACCGAATACATCAGTCAACCCGCTTTGCTATATATGAATAATATTATCTCCTACATCCTCGTCGCCATATCACTGTGTGACAACAACTGCGAATTAGCGAGGTAATGCGTATCAGGGCTGTAAAGGAAAAGACAGGAACCATTCCGGATCTTCTCAATGATCTTTTTATGCAGGCTGATAGGAATAGCCGGACATCCCAAACTACGCCCTATATATCCCTGACTGTTGATCAATGCCTCATTTACATAATCCGCACTATGCATCACAATGCCACGGCTAAGCGCATTATCGTTAATGCCTTTCTCCTCTCCAATCAGTTTCAGCGAATAACCGTGCTCCCCTTTGTAAGTAGCACCAGTCACATAAAAACCTAAACTACTCATGAAACTGTTCTGCGCATTGGAAAATGCCGTCGCCAGCTCCCTACCCGAATTACGCCCGTGAGACACAAAAGTGTTGAACAACAAAGCACCTGTCTCCAGGTCCAGGATAAATAACCGCTTCTTACTCGACGGCAAACTGAAATCAACGATAGAAAGCAACTGCTTATTCGCCAGCTTCTCATCATCCTTCAGCCTTTCATAACCTTGAATAGCATAATCATATGCCCTGCGGGATAGTCCCAGGGAGTCTAATTTAAGACTGTCATACAGGGTGGTATATGTAGGCATGGCAACCTTTTTCACCACTGGTTCATTAACGTGACCTGCCGATGGCTCCTTTGCCTGGAATAACAGGGTGGAAAACAATACACAAAAAGCCACCAGCCTGATCTTTTTCTGATCCGGTTTAATCATTCATTACACTGTTTAGTTACTAAAAAGAGCGAACCTCAAAATGTCAAATGGAAATGCTGCTTTGCGATGGAAGATCAAAATTAACAATAAATGTCCAAAAACACCCCAAAATGGAATGTTGGGACATGCTTTTTAACAATATCCTAACAGGATATTTCCGCGCAAAAAGGGAACGCTACAGCACAGAATAACGCAGTACAGTGGCTTTTTATGATAATAAGTTTATTGTGGATCGCTGAACATTTTACCAGCAGTTTTATGGTCGTGCTCGTATATGTCTTCCCGGAACTGCAATACCTTGTTTTCATCCTGCCAGGCCGTATAATAGGTAATCAACACCGGCACAGGATCCTTGATCTTTACCCATTTCTCCTTTCCGGCATTCATCGCACTGTCAATACGCTCCGGCGGCCAGGCACTGTTATCAGCCAACACGTATTGCGCTAACTTCACCGGGTCTGCCAGTCGGATACATCCGTGGCTATAAGCCCGCTTATCCCGGTTAAAAAGTCCCTTCGCAGGGGTATCATGAAAATAAATATTGTAACTGTTAGGGAACAGGAATTTGACCCTCCCTAAAGCATTTTTAGGACCCGGTTTCTGCCGTATCACCGGCAAACCATTCCGCGTACCCGTAGTCTCCATCCCTTGCGAAGCCAGGTATTGCTTACTCTTGTTTAATATCTCCTTACGTACAATACTGGATGGTATATTCCAGTAAGGACTGAAAACGATCTGGTTCAGCTCGCCGGAGAACATCACCGTACTGTGGCCTTCTCTCCCCACTACCACCGCCATATCCATCACCTGCTTACCGCCTTCCCGAACATGCAGCATAAACTCCGGAATATTCACCGTGATCAGCTTGCCTTCTTTGCTGGCAGGCATCCATCGCATGCGCTCCATATTGATGAGCAACTGCTGCAACCTGAACCGCGCCGGAATATTCATCTCACGCAACAGCGTATCCGACACCACACCCGAGGCCGTATACCCATGACTTTGCTGGAATGCCTTTACCGCCTGCTCCAGCCCCTCCGTAAAGGCAAGCGTTGTATCCTGCTCTTTAAACTCTCCTGATACGTATAATCGCTTTTTTATACCGGCGATAACAGCATCATTATCCCCTTTTTTATAGGATCGCTTTTTCTGCACCGGCAACGTATCCCATCCGCCCTTTTCTACCAGTGCCGCATACGTTTTTACCTGCTCATGCAAAGCGCCGTAATCCGCATTATTGTCACTCAGCTTACGCTGATCCTTGTCTTTCACTACCGCCGCCGCAAAAGATAGTAACTCCTGCCGCTGCGCGGGAATAAAGGACTCCAGCTGTTTAATATGCAATCCGCCGGCCTCATGGAAGTTCTCCAGGAAGTATTGCACGAACCGCCGTGTCAACTGCAACTCCGTCTTTACGATCTGAGGATCGCTGGCCGTAAGCGCCGAATCATTCTCGCCCGTAATGAGAGCATCCAACCGGTATTCCAACCCCTTATTCGTCACGGTATCACTGGCATAGTCATACAAACTGCGGAAACTAAGCGCCTGCTCCGTAAGACCAGTATGGTCAAACCAGGCAAACTCAAAGTTCCGCGCATTGTAGAAACTACGCATGCGATCCGCAATAGTGTCATTCACCTTCGTACTGGTAATGAATTTCTCTACAGCACTACTATCCAGGAACAGGTCATTATAAGCATTCCCGGGCTGTATAGCCGTATTACGTGGGGTGATCGTGGTGGCAGCCTCCTTCTTGCTATCAGGGCCGCATCCCCAGATCAATAATAGTAGGGTAAAAAATAAAATACTGGACTGTTTCATACCGGACTTAGCAGCAAAAGCCATGCCTCCGGAACCGTTACATTTCTTCCACAACTCATACGCCTCCCCACCTGATTTAAACATTTAATAATAATCATTGCAGAACCAACAGACAGAAAAAACCTATTTTCAAGCCTAACCATAATCTTGTTACCCATGCAAAAAACACTGCTTTTCAGTTTGTTGTCCGTCTTCATCTTTGCCAACAGCTACGCCATTATCCCCAACAGCAACAGGACCAGTATTAACATCCAGCCAACACCAGCTGCCGCCACTTACAATGTCCGCATCGCCCTGCAGGACAGTAAAGGCAATCCGGTAAACGGCTCCGGCCTTCGAGGATACTGGGCCAGAAACGTTCAGACAGGAGAATATATCTACCCCGGCGAACGCGCTGAAGAAAACAAATTCTTCGACCTGCCCGCTGGTACCTATACCTTCGGCGCTTATGAAGGTGCCTGGGAAGGCGCCTCCCGCGAAACAATCACCCTGAGCCAGGGTAAAGTTGGGAGCGATGGCTTTATCGTAGTAACACTTATTCACTGGTCAGAATAATATTATCAGCACAAATGACAAACGCCCTGCCGTTGCCTCATCAGCAACGGCAGGGCGTTTCCCTTCGTACGATTGTCGTACGAGATAGGTCAGTTCACATCGGTCAGTTAATGTCCACACATTGACCAATAGTACTACCCGGCCGCATCGGCTCACAACGGCACTCATCCGGACATGGATTATTGCGCGTACATAAATAACTGGAACAAAGTTCTACTGTCTTTTTCCCTCCGCCCTTTATAGTTCGGAGCGCCTGACGGGATAATTTCATCTTGCCGGTGATTGTTTTCATGATAATGGTTGTTTCATTGAAAATAATGACACTCCACAGCAACCTAACAGCAGCGGCTGTATGTTATTTAAAATTCCTGGCTTCAGGGAATATCTCCTCCTGCCGGCTATTCAATGCCGCCGCTCCCTGCGGCGAAGGCGTATACACCTGGTGCCCGGGATCGCCGGCTACAGGTGCTACATCCCGGTTAGCCACCTCGGCCGGAGCCGTCAGCTGCCGCAATAACCGCGACACATTATAACAACGCTGTACCACCACATGTATCACCGTCCCCTCCCGCTGTAACGTCCCATCTACCATCAATAATTTCGCCCGTACGATCTCCTTCCGGTACTTACTGAACAATTGCTGAAACACTACCAGGTTGGCAGTACCCGTTTCATCCTCTATCGTAATAAAACAAACTCCGCTGGCCGTGCCAGGCCGCTGCCGTACGAGTACCAGGCCGGCAATCTTCACTGGCATACCGTCTGCCATCGTAATAAGCTCCTCCGCAGTAACGGTATGGAGCAATCGCAATTGCTCCCGCACAAAACTTACCGGATGCGCCTTCAGCGAAAGCGACGTAGTCGCATAATCATGGATCACATGCTCACCTGCCGTCATCTCAGGTAATACCGCCGGCGCCTCCACCTCGCTGTTAGAAGGCTGCCCCGCAAAAAGCCCCGTAGGTACATCCTGCAATGCCACCGTCTCCCACAAAGCCTGCCGCCGGTCCATACGCACCGAACGGAAAGCATCCGCATTCGCCAGCCGCTCCAGCACCGCCTCCTCCACACCAGCATCCCGTATCTGCTGAATACTGCAATAACCCGCACCCCGCCCGGCAAGCAGCAACTGCATGTCCTCCTCCCTCACCCCTTTCACCTGCCGGAATCCCAGCCGCAATGCACAATGATCCCCTACCTTCTCCTCCAAAGTATTATCCCAGTACGAATAGTTTACATCCACCGGCCGCACTTCCACCCCGTGTTTCTGCGCATCGATCACGATCTGCGCCGGCTGGTAAAAGCCCATCGGCATACTGTTCAGCAACGCACAGGCAAATACATCCGGATGATAACATTTCAGCCAGGAAGACACATATACCAGCAAAGCAAAACTGGCCGCATGACTCTCCGGAAAACCATAACTGCCAAACCCCTCCAGCTGCTTGAATACCCGCCGCGCAAATGCCTCCTCATACCCATTGCCCACCATCCCATCCACCAGCTTCTTTTCAAATTTCGTTACCTGCCCATGACTTTTAAAAGTAGCCATACTACGCCGCAGCTCATCTGCCTCCGCCGGCGTAAATCCCGCCGCCACGATCGCGATCCGCATCGCCTGCTCCTGGAATAAAGGCACCCCCAATGTCTTCTTCAATATCTCCTCTAACTCCTTCGAAGGATATTCCACATTTTCTATCCCATCCCTTCTCCGCAGATACGGATGCACCATATCCCCCTGTATAGGCCCCGGCCGCACGATCGCCACCTCTATCACCAGGTCATAGAATTTTTTAGGACGCAACCTAGGCAACATCGACTGCTGCGCACGGCTCTCGACCTGGAACACCCCAATCGTATCTGCTTCACTGATCATCGCATATACCTTAGGATCATCCTCCGGAATAGTAGCCAGCGTCCAATCCTCCCCATGATGCTGCCTGGTCAGGTCAAAAGCCTTCCGGACACAGGTCAGCATCCCCAACGCCAACACATCTATCTTCATAAACCCTAAAGCATCAATATCATCCTTGTTCCATTCAATACAGGTCCTGTTCTCCATCCGCGCATTCAATATCGGGCATAGGTCAGACAACTTACCCTGCGTGATCACAAAACCACCCGTATGCTGCCCCAATTGCCGCGGAAAACCAATCATCAGGTCCGTCAGCTCCAGCACCTTCGCCAGGTGAGCATCCGCCGGATGCACTTCCCACTCATTAGCCGCCAAGTAATTGATCATATCCACCGACAAGCCCATCGCCTTTCCTACATCACGGATCGCCCCCTTCTCCCGCTGCTGCGTCACCGTAGCCACAATAGCCGCCCTGTCACGACCATACTTATTGTAGATATACTGAATCACCTCCTCCCGCCGCTCATGCTCAAAATCAACATCAATATCCGGTGGCTCATTCCGCGCAGAAGAAATAAAACGCTCAAATAACAGGTCGAACTTAGCCGGATTCACCGACGTAATCCCCAGACAATAACAAACCGTCGAATTAGCCGCAGAACCCCGCCCCTGACAAAGAATACCCTGCCCCCGCGCAAAACGGACAATGTCATGAACCGTCAAAAAATAAGGCGCATAGTGCATCTCCTTAATAAACCGCAATTCATAGTTGATATTGTCAATCGCCTTCTCCGGTATCCCCTCCGGAAACCGCTCCTTCGCCCCCTCCCAGGCCAGCATCGTCAGCTCCTCCTGCGGGGTCCTCCCCTCCGTCGTTAACTCCTCCGGATACACATACTCCAGACTATCCAGCGAGAATGTACAGGCTGCCACGATCTCCTGCGTATGACGGATCGCCGCCGGATACTGCCGGAACAACCGCGTCATCTCCGCCACCGGCTTCAGATAACGCTCCGCATTCTCATGCAGCAAAAAACCAGCAGTATAAATCGTACACTTCTCCCGCACACAAGTCAGCACATCCTGCAACTGCCGCCGCTCAGGATGGTGGTAATGCACATCGTTAACCGCCACCAATGGAATATCCAGCTGTACAGACAACTGATCCAACCGGTATAATCGCTTCAGATCATCCCCTTGGTAACTCCGCTTCGCCGCCAGGTACAACGATGAGCCCAATGCCTGCCGGTACCCGCGCAGCGCTACCTTAAAATCTTCGTTATAGTCAAAGTGAATATTTAAACCGGCAGGAGGGAGCACAATAAATTTCATACCGGCACTATGCGCAAATACATCCGCCGCATAAAGATGACAATCTCCTTTCTCTGCCCGCAGATTACCTTGCGTCAATAAAGCAGAAAGCCGGCTGTAAGCATCCTTGTTCGTAGGATAAGCCAGCAACGACGGTCCATCCAGCAGGTTTAGCTGGCATCCTACAATAATACGGATACCGCTGGCCTTCGCCGCCGTATGCGCCCGCACAATACCTGCCAGCGTATTATGATCAGTAATGGCGATCTCCTTATAACCATAGGCCGCCGCCTGCTCTACCAATTCCTCCGGGTGAGAAGCCCCCCGTAAAAAAGAAAAATTACTGGTCACCTGTAACTCTGTGTAATACATACGCCCCCTTTTTACAATAACACTCAGGCAAAAAAACCATGTATGAACCAGCCATAGGTCCGCTCGGCATCATAATGCCCCAGCCGGAATATCCAATAACGCTGCCCTTCTTCATCTTCTACCGTATAATAATCCCGGTGCTGCCCCCCATCCAGCCACCACTCCCGCTCTATACGCTCCGGGCCATCCGCCTTTTTCACCACATGCACCCGCTCCTTATAACGGAAATGCATAGGCGGATAATCAGGAATAGGGGCCGCCACCACAATCGGCTCCGGCGTCGCCAGCAGCCTTACCGGCCGCGGCCGGTCTGTTCGCCAGGCAATAGCCGGCTGCTCCTCCAACCCCTCCGCCACCCGCACAGATCGCTCCGGCCAATGATGCTCCGCAGGTAAATAACGATGTACCACCCCTGGCCCCATCTTACCGGCCAACCGTTCCAGCAACCGCGCCAGCCGCTCATCCGCCAACCCCTGCCGCGTACTCCACAACACCTCCTGCTCCGGACTCAATGCCGCCACATGCGTAGCCTCCAGCAGGAAAAGCTCTATCCCCAACGCCGGCGCGATCAACGACAACTTGAGCGCAAATAACTTATATAAATGTTTCACCTGCCGAGAAGGTCGGCTCGTACCAATATCCACCGCCACGATCTTCCCATCTACCCGGTACCCCTTGAACACCGCCGCACGGATACCTTTACCCTCCCGCCGGAGCCGCTCACATAACAGCTCCAACAGCCGCTCCAACGCAATCTCAATACCCGTACGCGTCACAATAGGCTCCAGGCAAGGCAGCCGCTCTACAAACGGCACCGCCGGCTCTATAGGCACGATCACCTCCCGCTCCAACCCCACCGCCTGATCCAGCCGCACCAGCAACTCCTCCCCAAAACGACGCCGCAACGCCGATCGCTGCATGTCAATAATATGCCCGATACGCATTAACCCCAACTTCAGCAATCGCTCCGCTATGCCAGCCTCCAGGCGTAATGCCGCCGCTGGCAATCCGGACAATACCGCCCGCTGCTCCCCCGGAGCCACAATCTGACCAGTACCCCCATAATGAGCTACCGCCCACGCCGTACCAATCGTATCCGCTACCCCCACCGCCACATCATACCCTAATTGCTGCAACCTGCCCATCATATGGTCCAGATAAGCCCGCTCCCCTCCCCACAAATGCGCACAACCCGTAATATCCAGACACAACCCGTCCGGCAAGCCCACTCCCACCACCGGCGTATATTGCATACACCACGCTCCCAAGCCCTGCAGTAACCGCTCCCGCACCCCCGCAGGATCATCAAATCGCTGCAACAACGGTACGATCGCCCGCGCATCCGCCAACACCATCCCCACACTCACTCCTTGCCCCTCCGCCTGCTCACTCGCCGCCGTCACCACCTGCCGCCCATGCGATGCCGTCGTCAACACAAACGCCTCCGGCCGCAAGGCAGGCCTGCGGCGTATAAACCAATCCGTCACCAAATGCCGGAACCATATCACTGCATAACGCACCTGCATACTATCCTATATTACGCCACCGCACCGGCGATATCGCCGGCACAACCGTATCCGCTGCACAAAAACGACCTGCCGACCACCCGATCTTCCATACCCCCGTACGCCCATTCCGCACCTTCAGCAACGACACCTCCCAACAAGGATATCCCACCCCGGGCAAATCCCCCTCCGATATACTCGCCTGCGGCCGCACCTGCCAACGAGCCACACATGCCGTCGCCTCCAGCCTGCGCGGCCGGTAACGCAGCACAAATCCCGTCACATGACTCCGCTCCACCGCCAGCTGCAAACGCCTCGATACCGTAAAACTCACCTCCCGTATCTCCCCCACCACCGCCACCAATCCCTCACATTGCAACGCCTCCTCCATCGCCCACAAAATATCCTTATCCCGCTCCAAACGTATAAAGATCATACGCTCCGGCGCAATACCATACATCGCAAACGCCGGCGGAAAAACACACTCCGTCCTCCCTATCCACAAACATGCCCCTCCCCGCTCCATCATCGCCCCCAATATCCCTCCTATAAATCCCGTCGTAGCCGCCACCTCCTCCGCACTCCCTCCAATCATCTCATGAATAGCTCCCGTAGGAAACACCCCGTTCGGAAAAGCATCCGCCATCATCCCCAACCCCACCTGCACAGTAGTTGCCGCAACTGGCTTAAACCCTTGTAATAAAAGGATGTCCTGCTGCAATTGCGCAATTATCTCCGCTCGCTGACCCCGAATCATGACAGTATTAATAACTTAAAACTAATTTATTTAGCAAAACTACTAATTATATTAGCTTCTCGGGGTAATTTTTACCCACATTTGTGTACTTACTTTCTGGTAAGTAAATTCGTACCGGCAATAAAACCTCCATAGCATGGAAAGACTACAGCACCTGCAGACCTTTATAGGCAAAGTATTTACCGACTCCCCCTCCCCCTTTATGCGATGGCTACATCCTACCGTACTCTCCGCAACAGAAGGACAACTCGAATTCCAATACACCGTTCGCCATGAAATGACAAACCCCGCTGGTACCCTCCACGGAGGCGTAACAGCGGCCATCATCGACGATATTATGGGCGCAACACTCTATACTCTCAATTCTGAAACAGATCACTTCTACAGCACCCTCAACAATGTGATCGACTACTTCGCCAGCGCCAGAGAAGGCGATACCATCATCGCCGTAACCAGCATCGTAAAAAAAGGGAAACAAATCATTAACCTCCAATGCGAAGTCTGGAATAACAACAAAGAAAAACTACTGGCAAAAGGATATTCAAATGTCATTAAGACACCATTACGCTAAATAACTATACCCGCTTCACAAAACCTTGCGTCTTAAATATCCCCCCTCCGGAATAGGATAACCCAAAGCTGTCATAAAATACACTTAGCTATAAGAGCTGAATTTAATACTTTTGCCTTATCCTTATTAAACTGTCCCAACAATTGATGTCAGGTATTGTCCCTTTCATCGCTCCTTTTGTCCACTTCATTAGCCTGTTCCCAAACACTTACCTGATTAATGCTAGATTTGATTATGTTCAAGGCTTATCAGCTCAAATGGGCTATCTTCCTGTCACTCATATTTTTTATCATAGGCCTTCTCTCCCAGGTCAACAAGCTCCAGTGGAATAACATCCCCTACCTGGCCAACATGCTGGTCAACACATTCCTCCTCATCATCCCTTGCTGGCTCATCCAATACTATATCATCTCCCACCGCCTCGGCAACATCAAACAGCCCGTAAAGATCATACTCGCCATACTCCTGTCTGCCGTCGCAGGTGAAATGATCAGCTACCTGCTCATCATATCAGGTGCAGATCCCGATAACAAACCCAATGCTTTCTCCTCCGCACAGGATGTCATCATCTGGTTCTCCCGCATCTCCCTGCTCTGCATGATCATTTATGCCATCGTCCATAGCATATATACCAACATCATCCTGCAAAGGTCCAGGCTCGAAAATGAACGCTTACAACAAGCCAAACTCAGAGCACAACTGCTCTCCCTTCAACAACAACTCAGCCCGCATTTCCTGTTCAATTCACTCAGTACTCTCAAAACAATCGCACCCGATAGCGGTACCAAAACCTACATTATCCAGCTGGCCAACGTATACCGTTACTTGCTCAACTTTAATGAACACCACCTCGCCAGCATCAAAGACGAACTCACCTTCCTCCGCTCCTACCTCTATATCCTCCAGGAACGCTACGAAGAGGCCTTACATATTACCATCGATATCCCCGAACAATATTACAACAACCACATACCCCCGCTATCCCTGCAACTACTGGTAGAGAATGCCCTCAAACACAACACCATTTCGCCCGAACAACCACTCTACATCCGCATCTTCACAGACAACACACCCGCACTCATCATCGAAAATGGATTCCAGCCTAAAATGTACGTCGAAGACAGCACCGGCAAAGGACTACAGAATATCAAAGACCGATACGAACTCATGGGAGGCAAAGCCATCCTCGTACATAAAGACGAACAACATTTTACTGTCACCTTACCACTTTTTCTAAAATGAAAATATTGATCATAGAAGATGAGATCAAAACAGCCAAAGAACTCAAAGGTCTGATCGAAAATGTAGACAAAGACCTCCAGGTCATCGCCCTCCTCCATTCCGTATCCGCAGCCCGGCAATGGCTCGCCGTAAACCCACATCCCGACCTCATCTTCTCCGACATACAACTGGGCGACGGCCTCAGCTTCGACATCTACCGCGATGCCGCCGTTAACGTACCTGTCATCTTCTGCACCGCCTTCGATGAATACGCCATCCGCGCCTTCGAAATCAACAGCATTGACTACCTCCTCAAACCCATAGACGAAAACATGCTGGAACAAAGCCTCCACAAATACCAACGCCTCAAAGGCCTGTTCGACAGCACCGCCAATCAACACAACATGAACAGGATCGCCGGCATGCTCGATGCAGGCTATAAAAAGTCCCTGCTCGTCTACTTCAAAGACAAGATCATCCCCATCAAAACCATCGATATCAACTTCATCCACGCCGCCAACGGCCTCGTACACCTCCACACCACCTACGGACACCGCTATACTACCCAATACACCATGGACCAACTCGAAACACTCCTCAACCCCTGGCAGTTCTTCAAAGCCAACCGCCAATTCATCATCAACCGCGAAACCATCGAAAGCGTAGAACACTACTTCAACCGCCGCCTCTTCATCAAAATAACCGGCGAAACACCCGAAGACATCATCGTCAGCAAAATCAAATCCGCTTCCTTCCTCAAATGGATGGAACAATAGTTCACTTCATCGCCGGTTTTGTCATCTTCACCTTACTCTTTGTACCATTCACTCAGAATTCCCAGGCAGCGCTTTCGCATTCCGGTAATTTCGTGCCGTTATTGTCATCGCTGAGAATATTGAATGAAAAATGAATAGATCCTTTTGCCAGCTGCTACTGCTGCTGATACCGGCTGCCACTGCCGCTCAACAGACATATAGCCTGAAAGATTGCATCACTTACGGCCTACAACATCATCGTAACAACATCATCCATACAAACAATATACAACTGGCCAACGCACAGACCAGAGAAGCCCGTGCCGGATACCTCCCCGCCATCAACGTAGATGGCGGCATCGATAACAATATCAAAGTACAGGAATCCGTCATCCCCGCCGGCCTCTTCGGCGATAAAGACATCAAGGTAGCCTTCACTAAACAGTTCAATACCAACGCCGCCATCCAGCTCGATCAGACCATCTACGATCAATCCCTCATCAGTGGCATGAAAGCCAACAGGTATAATAAAGAACAAGCCTCGCTCAATAAACAACAAAGCGACGAAACAATCATCTATAACATCAGTACCGCCTACTACCAGATACAGGTATATCGCCAGCAACTCACCTACCTCGGGGAAAACTTGGCCAACTACCGCCAACAGATAAATATCGCACAACTGCAGGTAGATAAAGGCGTTACCCTCCAAACAGACCTGAACAAAGTAACGGTCAACTACAACAACACCCTCTCACAGGTGTCCGTCGCAGAATCCAATCTCGCACTGGCATTCAACCAGCTCAAAAATGAAATGGGATACGACCTCAATAAGTCAATCATAGTAGATAGTACAGTGAATAATAACAACGGCGGCACAGCCGAACAAACACCGTTCACCGTCACCAACCGCACCGACTATCAACTCGACATCGTCAACGCCAAACTCCTGGAAATAGACCAGCGGCGCATCAGAGCAACAGGGCTCCCCAAACTCAGCGCCTACGCCAAATACGGCGGCCTGGGCTTCGGTGACAACCTCAGCGAATCGTTCCGGGGCATGTCCTCCTTCTCCAGCGTCGGCATACGCCTGAGCATCCCCATCCTCGATGGACTCAAACGAAATGCACAATACGACCAGGCCAGGTATAAATACCATAACGCCCTGGAACAGGTCAAACTCCATGAAGACAAATTCCGCCTGGAATTCGAAAATAACCGCACTAAACTCATCAAAGCACAAAGCACACTCGACAACGATCGCCGTAACGTATCGCTCGCACAGTCCGTATTCACCACCGTCGACCTGCAACTGCAAAAAGGTGCTACCAGCCTCACTGACTGGCTCAACGCACAATATTCACTCAAAGAAGCACAGAACAACCTGCTCAACGCCCTCTATAATACCTACCTCTCCCGGATCGACCTGGAAAAAGCAAACGGTACACTCAAAACATATTATTCCCAACTTCCTCATTAATATGAAACGCAGATATATTACCATAGCAATAATAGCCGGCATCATCCTGCTCATCAGCTGGAAACTGCTTTCCAATAAAAAACAGCTGAATGAAAAGAATAAACCAGTACTCAATACCAATATCCGGGTCCCCGTTAGCGTAACCGTCGTAAAGTCAGTACCGGGTAATATCAGCTTCCGTAAAACCGGTAGCCTGTCCCCCTTCAAAACAGTAAAAGTACTGGCCACCACCAGCGGCCTACTCCTCAGATTACCGTTCGAACTGGGCGACGCCGTACAACAGGGCCAGACACTCGCACTACTCGATACCCGCCTGCTCAACATAGACCTGCAAAAAGCAACAACTAATATCACCAAACTGAAAAATGACCTCGATACCTACACCGACCTCCTCAAAGGCCACGCCGCCACTCAGGAAAAAGTGAACGAGATCAGACAACAATACCTCGCCGAACTAAACCAGGCCGACAGACTACGCCGGCAGATAAACGACGCCACCATACAGTCCCCGCTGAACGGCATCATCGCCGCCAAAGCAGTAGAACAGGGCGCGTATGTCAACAGCGGCGCCGAACTGGCCACCGTCGTCAACTTGTCAAAAGTAAAAGCACAGGTCAACCTCACCGAAACAGAAGTATACAAGATCAAAACCGGCAACCATGTCAGCATCACCGCCGATGTATACCCCGATGTTACCTACGATGGCAATATCTCTTTCATCAGCCCCCAGGCCGATGCCACCCATAATTACCTAGTAGAAGTGACCATCACTAACACCGGCAGGAACATGCTGAGAGCAGGCACATTCGTCAACGTCGACTTTGTCTACTCCGCCGGCCACGATATACTCGTCATCCCAAGGGAAGCCCTGACAGAAAGCATACAACAGGCATCCGTTTACGTAGTGCAGCAACAACAGGCCGTACGCAGACAGGTCAAAACAGGCCTCGAAATGAATGGACAGATAGAAATACGCAACGGCCTCTCCGCCGGCGACACCGTAGTCACCTCCGGACAGATCAACCTGAAAGAAGGCACCGCCGTTAACATCGCTAAATAAAAAGAAGGAACATGAACATTGCAGAGATAGCCATCAAAAGACCTTTACTGATCATCGTGATCTTTACAGTGTTGATCCTTTTCGGTATACAAAGCTACTTCAGCCTGAACTATAACCTGCTGCCCAGGATCAAGGTAAATGCCGTCACCGTTACCACCATCTACCCGGGTGCCTCCGCCGCAGAAGTCCAGCTCTCCGTTACCAAAAAACTGGAAGATGCATTCGCCTCCATAGAAGGCCTCGACCAAATATCCTCCACCTCCCAGGAAGGAGTATCCAGCATCGTCGTACAACTGAAGGCCAGCGCCGACGTCGATAAAGCAGAACGCGACATCCAACGTAAAGCCGACCAGTCAGAAAATGAACTGCCCGATAATATCGAACGTCCCAACGTCAGCAAAGTAAACCTCGACGAAACACCCGTCATCCGCGCCGCCGTCACCGCCGGCCTCTCATCCCGCCAACTATATGATCTCATCGACCTCCAACTCCAACCTATCCTGCAAAATGTCGCAGGCGTAGGACAAGTCAATATCATCGGCGGCGAAGAACGGCAAATAAAAGTCAATATCGACCAACGTAAAATGCTGGGATATCACCTCAGCATCGCACAGGTGACACAGGCCATCGCCAACGCCAACCAGTCCTTTCCCGCCGGTAGCATCGAAAACAATAAACAACAACTCACCATACAATACAACGCCAACTTCAACTCCATCGAACAACTCAGAAATACCATCGTATTTCATAATGATGAGGGAGGCAACATATACCTCAGAGATATCGCCGACGTCGCCGATGGCACCGCCAAAACCACCGCCATCAATCATATCAATGGCCTCCCCGCCATCGGTATCGAAGTGATCAAACAAACCGATGCCAACGCCGTCAACGTCAGCCGGCTCGTAAAAAAAAGTTTCGAAAAGATCGAACAGCAATACGCATCCAGCAAAATACAATTCACCATATGCTCCGATCAAAGTACATACACACTGGCATCCGCCAATGCAGTAATGGAAGACTTGGGATTGGCCATCCTCATCGTCGGTATCGTTATGTTGGCGTTCCTGCATAGCCTGCGTAGCGCCATGTTCGTCATGGTGGCCCTCCCCTGCTCCATTATCCCCACCTTCATCGGCATGTACCTCATGGACTTTTCACTCAACCTCATGACCCTGATGGCCATGTCCCTGGTAGTAGGTATTCTCGTCGACGACTCCATCGTAGTACTGGAAAATATATACCGCCACATGGAAATGGGCAGCGATCGCGTCAAAGCAGCCATAGAAGGCCGCAGCGAAATCGGATTCACCGCACTCGCCATCACCCTCGTAGATGTCGTAGTATTCCTCCCGCTGGCACTAAGCGGTGGCATCATCGGCGCCATCCTCAAAGAATTCTCCCTCGTCGTCGTCATATCTACCCTCATGAGCCTGTTCGTATCCTTCACCGTCACCCCCATGCTGGCAAGCCGCTTCGGCAAAGTAGCAACACTACACAAAAGAACCTGGTGGGGACGCATCAACACAGGATTCGAACACTTCATCGACACCCTCAGAAAAGACTATGGCCGACTACTGGCCAAAGTACTCCATAAAAAACGTTGGCTCCTCTCCGGCGTACTCGTACTCCTGCTCGGTTCATTCCTCCTCATCGGCTTCGGATGCATAGGCGCCGCCTTCATCCCCGGTGGCGACCAGGGCGAACTCGTCGTAAAACTGGAAATGGACCCCGCCACCACCATCTACCGCACCAGCCTCATCGCACAACAGGCAGAAAAGTTCATCATGGCACAACCCGAAGTCGTAAAAGTATCATCCAACATAGGCTTCGTCGGCGGTGGCGTCGCTCGTGCCGGCAACAATAACAACCAGTCCGAAATCACCGTCACCCTCGTCGATAAAAAACATCGCACCCGCTCCTCCGAAGAATGGGGCCTCCAAATACAACAACAACTAAGCAGCCGCCTGCCGGGCGTAAAAGTCAGCACAGGCATCGCCTCCATCAGCGGACAAGCAGCAGCGCCCATCCAGATCGCCGTAAAAGGAAACGATATCAATGCCATCAGAAAAATAGCACAGGCCTATAAAGACAGCATCGCCAACGTTCCAGGCGCCCGGTTCGTAGAACTGTCCGTAAAAGACCAGAAACAACAGGTAGAAGTATTGCTAAACAGAGACAAAATGACCCGCCTCGGCCTCAACGCCTCCCAGGTAGGTGCCGCCTTACAACAGGCTTTCAATGGCAACAAGGATAGCAAATACAAAGAGAATGGTAACGAATACGATATCTTGATCAGCCTCGATAACCACGACCGCTCCCGCCCCAGCGATGTCAGCAACCTCACTTTCACCAACAACCAGGGCCAGGCATTCGTACTCAGTCAATTCGCCGATATACGCCAAGGCCTCGGCGAAAGCGTACTCCAACGCAACGACCGAATGGATGCCATCACCGTCAGCGCCGAAGTAATAGGACGCCCCGTCGGCGTCGTCGCAGCAGAAATACAACAAAAAGTAAAATCCATCACCTTACCTCCGGGACTATCCGTCGAATACCTCGGCGATGTCAAAAACCAATCCGATGCATTCGGCAGCCTCGGCTTAGCATTCCTCACCGCCATCCTACTGGTATACCTCATCATGGTGGCCCTATACGAAAATGCCGTATACCCGTTCGTAGTACTCTTCTCCATACCAGTCGCACTCATCGGCGCCCTGCTGGCACTCGCCCTAAGCATGGAAACACTCAATATATTCTCTATCATAGGCATGATCATGCTGCTAGGCCTCGTTGCCAAAAACGCCATCCTCATTGTCGACTTCACCAACCAGCAAAAAACCGCTGGCAAATCCGTCCGCGATGCCCTCATAGAAGCGGGTGAAGAACGCCTGAGACCCATCCTCATGACCACATTGGCTATGATACTGGGCATGCTACCCATCGCCATCGCCGCCGGCGCAGGCTCCGAAGTCAAAAGCGGAATGGCTTGGGTCATCATCGGCGGTCTCATCAGCTCCATGCTGCTCACCTTATTCGTAGTACCTGCCATGTACCTTATCGTAGACAACATACTGGCTAAGGTCCGCAAACATCCGCCTCAAGCCATTCATCCGGCCTTAACCCCATAATTCCCTCGTCTTCAATATCCAAACAGTACACATACATTCCACAGCTTGACAGTTGTAGGTTTAAGAAGAGCGGCTGGAGTAATCATACTCCGGCCCTTTTTCATTTTTACATCATTGCAAATGGCTGAAAATCAATAATTAGCATTTTTATTATGTTAAATAGTAACTGGAAACTCACGCCCATAGCGGTTCTAACTTTCACGTCCACGTCTCCCTTTACATTTGTATATCATTCGTATATCATTCCTATAACCATCCCGCCCCTACGACCGCCTTCCAAATACCCAAAAGATAGTATCTTACCTAACTAATACATCTGATATAATGAAAAAATACAGCCTGCTTTGCCTCCTACTCCTATCCGTCGCATCCATCCATGCCCAATCCACAAAAGTCAAATTCAATACCTACTACGGTAGCTTCATCGTCACCCTCTACGACCAGACGCCCAAACACCGCGACATGTTCCTCGCCGAAATTAAAAAAGGCACCTACACCGGCGCCCTATTCAATCGCATCGTAAAAGATTTCGTAGTACAAGGTGGCGTACACGACGATACCGTCGTCCTGCAACAAAAACAACACCCCGAACGCACCATCCCAAGACTACCGGGCGAATTCAACCCCGATATCTTCCATAAAAAAGGAACCCTCGGCGCCGGCAGAGATGACAACCCCCAACAGGCTTCCTTCCTCGATCAGATCTATTTCGTCATCGGCAGAAAATACACCGAAACACAACTCGACTCCCTCGAACAACAAAAACATATAAAAATCCCCGCCAGCCACAGAACCTTCTACAAAACCAATGGCGGACTCCCCTCCCTCGATGGCCGCTATACCATCTTCGGCGAAATTACCACCGGATACCAAGTAATAGAAAAGATCAACCAACTCCCGACAGACAACAAAGAATACCCGCTCAAACAAGTGCCCTTCAGCGTAATTATCTTGTAAATAAACATACCGTGTAAAGACACATTTACCTGCTGCCCAACTTTACATGTCATAAAAAATATTCTCTATAATACTATAAACTTTACTTATATGCATTATCTTTATCGAATATACTAAAAAAGTATATATTCAATTCTATACTCATGAAAAAGACAATTCTGTACTTGACTGTAGCCACCGGCTTTCTATTCGCCTGTTCCAAAAATTCTAAAAACGACGCACCAGGCCCCGATCCAGCTCCTAAAACCGTAAACGTAAAAGATCCGAAAGCACTGACCGCCGCCGTAAAAGTATACCATGGCTCCTTAGTCAATGGCGCATTCCCGGACGCATCCGGCGCTGGCGCACCGGTATTAAGTACCACCAACTACAAAGATGTCATCCCGGCCATCTCCGGCAGGTACGCCGTCCTGCCACTGATACTGAACGTCCCTGATGGACAAAACCCCACAGCTCCCAAAGGTGCCTACGTCAAAATAGTAGGAGCCGATAGCTACTTCGACATCGATTTTTCCAAACCACTCAACGGCAGACAAGCACCGACTAAACACAATGGCATTGCCCGCGATGCATATGCCGACTCCGTTGTCGTGATCAAACTACCCGAAGACATCACAAAAGATACCTTCAAAGTAGAACTGGCTATCTATAACGCACAGAAACAAGTGAGCAACAAAGTAACCATCGCCATCGCAACCATCGCTGCCGGTGGAGGCTCCGCCAACACTGCCTTCCAAGCCACCTGGATACCTAGCCGGTATAAAGACGATTCCACCAATCTGGAATGGAAACCTGCCATGGTAGATCGTGTAGACAGCGGTTACCTCGTTTGCGTAAACAACCAACTGAATTTCTCAGAAACTAATATACCAGGTGCAAAAAAATACTACCTGGGAGAATACCACGATGTTAAAAACGAAACCACGTTTGGCGCTGGCGGACAGGGCTCAAGCGAATACCTGGTAAAAAGAAAAAACCTGGATTATAACAAGTCTACCTGCGACAACCTCGTCTATGTAGAAAACAACGACGGCAGTAAAGAGGTATTCGGCTGGTCTTACAATACCTCCACCCAGTTAATGACCCTCGTCTACGATGGCAACGGCATTAACGGAGAATTCGACTTTGAAGTAATCCGTATGAGGATCGAAAATAATAAGCTCTATATGAATGAACGACTGAAAGGCATCAGAGAATACGTGAAGAAATAATAATCATTTCAAATAAAAAAGAAGGTGTCCCAACAGTATGGCCTGCCCCCAAAAAGTGTCTAACTTTTTGGGGGCAGGCCAAGTAATGGGTACACCCTCTTTTTATTCGCATAAAAGCACCTGCACTTGTACTAACCTAATGTCTCACCCACCCGGACATAACAACATTATCGCTTGAACACATTGAACTTGTGACCGTCAGGATCAGCAAACACAAAACCGTAATACCCCTCGCCAAACGCTTCCGGCTTCGAAACAATAGTCCCTCCTGCTGCCGCTATCTCCTTCTCCCAACTATCCACCTCTTCCTTCGTATCCGCAGAAAGAGTAAAGATAATTTCATTGCCTGCCTTGGTATCAATGATAGGACCCATCATAGCCGGCTCCAGTACATCCCTTAAAAAGAAATGAATGATAAAGTCTTCGTCGCCAAAGAAGAAACTGGTCAATTGATCCGATGCCCCATTGTGCTTAAAGCCAAGTTGCTGGTAGAATTTAGTGGTACGTGCTAAATCCTGTACACTGAAATTCGCCCAGATTTTTTTTGTTTTCATAAACTAATGGTTTTATAGTGAATGCCTTGTTGTAGATACCCTGAATCACTAACGGCATAAGCAATCCAATAGAGCGTGGATATCAGTTTCAAAAGTAAGCCACGAACCTATAACACAGGGTGGCCATTTGTGCGATTTTCGAGGGCATTTCAGCCATCCTTCACACCAGGTCACCACACAAAAAAGAGGCCATCTCAAAAATATTGAGATAGCCTCTTTAAAATGCCTTATTTAATCACTGGTTGTTACTGCTGTGAAGCAGGATTAGTTACAGGCGTAGCCGGTGCATCTGTTGCTTTCTCGGGTGCCTTCTCGATCAACTCCATAAACTGATCCAGCTTAGGTGTAATAATGATCTGCGTACGTCTGTTCCTGGATTTACCAGCATCGCTGTCATTAGGAGCAATCGGGTTATACTCCCCTCTACCACCTGCTGTCAGACGCTTAGGCTCTACACCATAAGTGTTCTGTAATGCCTGTACCACCGAAGAAGCACGCAGCGCACTCAAGTCCCAGTTATTACGGATGTTCGTCTGGGAAATAGGCACATTGTCCGTATTACCCTCGATCAACACATCATAATCCTTGTAGTCCTTAATGATCTTCGCGATCTTGCTGAGCGTAGTACCAGCTACAGGAGAGATCTCATAGCTACCAGACTTATACAGCATCTTGTCAGATAAAGAGATATATACCACACCTTTCAACACCTGTACATCCACATCCTTCGATTCCTCACGGCTCAAAGAACGTGTCAGGTTGTTGGTCAGCACCATATTCAGCGAATCGCTAGTATTTTTGGTGTTTACAAGGTGTTTGATATAATTGTTGGCAGAATTGATCTCATCTACCAATTTGGAAATGTTGGTATTACCCTGGCTGCTGGAATTGAGACATTTATCCAACGCAGCCTGTAGCGCAGCTACACTCGTACGTTGTGCCTCGATTTGCTCTTCCAGGCTCTTTACACGGGTAGTAGCTCCCGATAGCTCACGCTGGGATACCTGGTACCTGCCATCCAGATCTCTGTTCTGGTTGCGAAGCTCATTATAGCTCGTCTGCAATTCGCTAAACTTCTTGTTACTTACACAGCTTTCACCTAATACGGCTACCATCAGTAGCGTTGATAATAAAACCGGTGTCCTCATGAATTTAATGTTTAATATGAAAATTATTTCACCTGATCCCACAACAGCCTAATACGAACAAAGGCTATGCCAGTCCTGCAAGTAACTGATTATCTATGCCTTAAATTATTATTGTCCCGTTGCCAGATCTATCTGAAGTTGTTTGTCCCTTTTTACTAGTCATTCCACATCTATGAATCATTACATCGCCCACATTAAACACAATATCATTGGCAAAATTCGTTGGTGGGTACGCGTAAGTCCCGTGTATAGGTCACCTTAATACCGGTACGCACAGGTTAATAGGAAATCGCAGGCGAAAATAAAGATTTAACTTTTTCCGTGCTACTTAATTATACCCTAACACACCAGATAGGACAATGTTTAACATTTCTTTCAGTAAAATACCCCGAAACCCCTGCCAGTATTAGAATTCTATTAAAAAAGTACTTTTGCCGGATAAATGCACCGTATACCATGCTGCCTTATC
The DNA here is from genome assembly GCF_020386615.1 of Chitinophaga pendula. NCBI lineage: Bacteria > Pseudomonadati > Bacteroidota > Chitinophagia > Chitinophagales > Chitinophagaceae > Chitinophaga > Chitinophaga pendula. Next base: position 2,577,546 of record NZ_CP077769.1, on the reverse strand, counting down.
TGACACTCATTACTATCATACCGGGTGATGCCACTCCCATATATCTGCAGATCGCTGACCAGCTTATCGCACTCATCCGGCAAGGCAGAATAACTACTGGCGCATTCCTCCCGGGTACCCGCGAGTTGGCCGGCACACTACAGGTACATCGCAACACCGTCATCAAAGCGTACGACGAACTGATCGCCCAAGGCTGGCTCCAATCCCTCCCACGCAAAGGATTCCAGGTAGTCCCCGAACTCCCCCTCACCAAACCGCGCTCCTTCCAACCCAAAAATAACTATGCCCACGATCCGCTCACTCCCGATACCCGCTTCCAGGAAGCCATGAAAACCACCATCCCCACACATCGCCAGTACAATGACCAATCCGTCATCGTCAACGATGGCTTCCCCGACGTCAGAATGGCCCCCTTCTCCTACTTCATGAAAGTATACTACAAACTACTCGCTGACCCAGGCCTCAACCTCCTGGAACAACAACCCGACCTCGGTGGACTCGAATCCCTCAAACATAACGCCGCCCAATTCCTCAACCAAACCAGAGGCCTCAATATCACCGCCGATCACCTGCTGATCGCACGGGGCGCCCAAATGGCCATATACATCGCCGCCGCCCTCCTCCTCCAACCAGGCGATGCCGTCATCACCACCGATCCCAATTATTTCATGGCCGACGAAATGTTCCGCAAAAGAGGGGCCTCCATCCACCGGGTACCCGTCGACAACAATGGCATGGACGTCGATCAGCTCGAACAACTCCTCACCACTGCCACCTTCAAATTACTATACGTCATCCCTCATCACCATCACCCTACCACCGTTACCATGAGCGCCGCCAGAAGACAAAAACTGCTGGCACTCATCAAACAATACCAGCTATGGGTCATCGAAGATGATTATGACTACGACTTCCACTACCAGCACAGCCCCATACTGCCCCTCGCCAGCACCGGCCACGAAGGCCGTATCGTCTACATCGGCTCCTTTACCAAACTACTCGCCCCCTCCCTCCGTATAGGCTACCTGGTAGCCGGTAAAGAATTTATCAAACAGGCCGTCATCTACAAAAAACTGGTAGACCTCAGAGGAGATACCCTCATGGAAGCCGCCCTCTCCGATATGATCCACGACGGCGAACTCGCCCGCCATATCAAACGCACCCAAAAAATATACGCCGCCCGGCTCGACCTGGCCATACATCTCGTACAGGAACTGCTCAGCGATGCCGTCTCCTGCACCCGCCCACAGGGGGGCATGGCCCTCTGGCTCTCATTCAAAAAAGAATACCCCCTCGAACAGATCTTCCGATATACTGCCGCCCATGGCGTATACCTCCAGGGTAGCGCCTATCATAGCGGCAACAACAGCCACCACAATGGCTTCCGATTCGGCTTCGCATCCCTCAACGAACAGGAATTACGCAAAGCCTTACTTACCATCAAACAGGCCATCACACAGTATTCCAGATAACAAACAACAACTGGCCTATCCCACCTACCCCCATCTGGTACCTGCCACCACCTTTCTGAGTTACTAAATTTGTGGAAACAAATATGAATACATGAAAGACAACGTGACATACGCTCAACTAATAGCTCGCCTAGCACTAGGAGTGGGATTTCTCCTGCCCGTAATGGACAGGATCGGATGGATGGGTGCCCCCGGCTCCGGCAATGTAGCATGGGGCGACTGGCCACATTTCCTCGCCTACAACCACAGCCTCATGCCATTCCTCGGCAAATCACTGGCAGATATATTAGCACTCCTCGCCACCACCGCAGAAATCATCATCGGCATCGGCCTCATACTGGGCTTTAAAACAAAATGGATGGCTACAGGCGCCGCTCTCATCACCGGCACATTCGCCGTCTTTATGATCATATCCCTCGGAATAGCAGCGCCCTTTAAATATCCCGTATTCGTCTTCACCGGCGCCGGCTTACTATTATCTAATGTCTATCGCTTCAAATGGAGCATTGACGATTACATCACCACCAAATAATCCACGCAAAAAATAATACGATGAAAAAGAGACTTAACATGCACAACATCTTCCCCGATCTATATAAACACCTCACACAGATCGACCAACAAATAAAAGCCGCAGGTATTCCACCGCTCTACCTCGAACTCATAAAGATCCGTACCTCCCAGATCAATGGCTGCGCATACTGCCTCGACAAACACATCTCCGATGCCATCAAACTAGGAGAAGAACCCCGCAAAATATACGTATTGAGCGCCTGGCACGAAGCCGTCAACTGGTTCTCCGCAGAAGAGCAGGCCATCATCCGCCTCACCGAAGAAATCGCACATATCGGCGAACATGGCATCAGCGATGATGTCTACGACAACGCCCTCCAACTGTTCGGAGAAGAAAAATTAGCCTTCCTCATCTCCGCCGCCATCAGTATGAATGCCTGGAACAGACTGGGCGTAGGCCTCAACCTACACCCGGTCAAGTAAATACATCCACGTCCCCCGGGAACCGCATTGAACAGTCAGCATGAAAAATAAATGAGTGTTATTGTAACATAAGTCACCATTTGTAACCACTCTTTATCGGATACACTGCCTGAGCATAAGCCCCGATTCCGGGGGCCCAGGCTGGGGTAAATAAATCGCGTTCTACTTCCCGGGCTAAGTATATAACCCCATCCCACCATTTTAGCTACTGATCCCCATACCCAATCATAATCCATTGTAAATCAACAATCCTATTGTCTAATTTTTACTATACAGATAATTACATTTCAAATACGTTTGCAACACAATGCTCATGTCAAATGCCCGGATCTATCCTTGTTTTTTCACGTTAAAACATATATCATATGAAAGCATCATTCAAACAATTGCAGTCGTTAGCCCGTACGTTAACCAGAAACGAATTGCAGAAAATCACCGGCGGAGTAAATGCAGTAGCCGGAATATGTGACGACTGGAGATCAAAACCAAACGTCTGCTACAACTGTTGCATCACCGTCTATTCATGGAACTATTGCGCCGAACAGTGCCCTGGGAAAGGTGGTCCCAAACAAGAAGACCAGAACTGACAAAAAAGAGGCTAACCAAATCTTTGGTTAGCCTCTTTTCTTATAAGCAGTTAAAAGTTTACATGCCGACTACTGACCTACTGCCAGATCAGCATCTACATTACCCCAACCAAATTGGTTATTACGATTGTTCGCATACGTAGAAGCTCTGCGCATACGGGCAACGATACTATCTCTCGGATAAGCTGGGTATTTGCTCCACACCAATGCTGCTATCGCTGCAGTATTAGCCGTAGCTACGGAAGATCCTCCCACCGTAGATGGCTCGTCGCCAGTCATCGCAATGGAAAGCGCCAGACGGCCATTGGCAGTCTTTTCCATCACAGAGGTAAACGCTACCTGCGGCCCAACGTGACAGTTACCGCAACGATCAGTCAGGTTGTCTTTCATACCCGTTACTGCATACACTTCACTCATAGTAGCAGGGAATATCACACCTACAAAACTACCGAAGAAACTGGAGGAAGTACCAGCAGCACAGAACATCAGCTTGCCCTTGTTGTAAGCATAACGGATACCGTCAGAGATAGGACTGAAATCGATAATAGTACCCAGGCTCATACTGATTACCTTCACAGCAGGATCATTACCGCCGAGTACATAAGCGTCAGCCACACCGTTGATAGACTCCTTGGACAGGATCACCACGTTCTCCGCAGCATGTACCATCACCAGGTTACAGTTGTATGCAATACCTGCCGTATTACCGGTAGTACCGCGTGGACCTGCCAGCGCACCGGCCATGCTCGTGCCGTGACCACAAAGATCATCCGGCGTACCGCCCTGGAAGGTCACCAGCTTCTCTATCGTACGACCGGTAGAAAGCCCTTGGTTAAAACCACTGCCAAATGCAGACTGCGTAGGGCTGATACCGGTATCGATGATCATCACCTTCACACCCGCACCGGTAGACTTTGCCCATGCCTGCGGGATCTTCTGATAAGGATAGTTCCAGGACTGTTTGGCCGCAGGAGAGATCGTAACATAGTCACTACCACTCACCAGCCCTGGCTCAGGAGTATTACTGCCACAGCCAAAGTTCAGCAGCGTAGAAGCAGCACGCTGACTACTGGTAGAAGCTTCCTCCATGTAAGCACCATAACCAATAGGCTCCGCATAACGCACCATCCCTGACTTACGCAGCGCCGATAACGTCGACAACTTAGTAACCTTCACATCCACGATCGGCAACGTAGTACGTGCATACTTTACAATGGATTGCGAAGTACGCCCATTACCCTCCACACTCTCCTGCTCCGTAATCAGCCGCAACACAGCTTCACGGGCTGCCTTCCAGCTGTCATCATTAAGATCCAGCTGATGAATAGTGCCGGCAATATCCTTATAGCCCGCAGGTTGATAACCCACCGACAATATGCTATCGCCTTGTACTAACGCACTCCATGCCATCTCATCACTGGCCATCTGCCAGTTAAAATGACCCGTGGTCATCAGTCGCTCACGGATAAATGCATTGATCTTAGATTTTGGTACCACCGCTTCGGGGTTTTCATTTCCGGGAACACCAGCACGGGTTACAGGTTGATCCTTCCGGCAGGCAGCCAGGGACAATGCCACCATACCGGCAAAAAGTAAACGAGAGGTTCTCATGTCTGTAATTTAAAAGTGAAAAATTGGAAAAAAACAGCTACAAAAATGAATTAGATCGACGCCGGCTCAGCAGCGGCTAACTTATCCGCTAACGCTTCCACCCAGGCGTCATTATAAATAGTGCTCATATACGTATATCCCTTATCCGGGAAAATCATCACCGCCGTTCCACTACTTCCCGTTACCTCCAAATAAGCCTTGGCAGCATAATATACCGCCCCCGAAGAAGCACCGGCAAATATGGCCTGCTCCTGTAATAAAGCCTTACACCCGGCAATCAGCTCCATATGCGATACCATCACCACATCGTCAATATAAGCGTTGGCAATAATCGGTGGCACCCGGCTGGCGCCAATACCGGAAATATACCGCGACTTCGCCTGCGACTGGAAGATCACCGATCCTTCTATATCCACGCCAATGATCTTCGTCTCCGGCCGCACCGGCTTAATACGACTCGAAAGCCCCGTAATAGCCCCGCTCGAACTCACCGCAACAAATACATGATCCGGCTGTGGTAACGCCTCCAGTATCTCATCCGCCAATCCATAATATCCTTTGTAATTGTTAGGGTCACCATACTGATCCGCAATAAAAGAACCGGGTATCTCCGCATGCATTCGCTCCACCGTAGCTATACGCGTCAACAGGTAACCGCCCGTCTCATCCCGCTCCTGCACCTTCACCACCCGGTACGACAACAACGTCAACAAGCGCTCATTGTCCGTATTGATATTAGGATCTATCACTGGAATAAACTTCAATTGAAGCAACTTGCAAATAGATGCCACCGCCACCGCCAGGTTACCCGAACTGGAAGCAATAATCGTCGTATCCTGGTTGATAAGACCGGCCTCTATCCCTTTGTAAATAATACTATACGCCGCCCGGTCCTTGGAACTGCCCGTGAAATTGTTATACTCCAGCTTCGCAAACAGCTGCGCAGAAGCATGACGGAGTGGTATACAAGGGGTCTGTCCGATAAAGGGGGCTAACTGTTGCAGAACATGTAGCATGGAATAGGGTTTAATAATGGGTTAAACAACTAAATAACAGATCTCGGCTGCAGCTGAATAACAGCTCAGATAACAGCCTAAAGTTTATAATGCTTTTGTAAATGCCGGGCCAGCTCCCGCGCACTCGCCTCCAGGATCATCGTATGATGATCCCCGCTAACAGTCAGCTGGTCTATCGTAAACGCATGCACGTCCCATCCCAGCCACTGTTCATCCTTTTTGCGGGTAGCAGCCTTGACCACCAGTAATGGCGCCTTCACCTGCCCCTCCGGCCGGTAAGGGATCAGCCCGTGACGGATGTCCAGCTCATTCACACGTAGCACAAACGCCGCATGCTCGCTGGCTTCCCCCCAATGCTCCCGTAAATAAGCACCCAGAAATGCCGTCACCTCCCCAAATCGTAATCCCGATAAATGTACCGCCAACGCATCCACCCACTCCGGATAAGGTGTGGCAATAATGTGATACTGCTCCAGGAATTGCATAATAGCCGTAACATGCGCTGGCGTAAGCAGCTCATCAGCAGTAGCACCACTCAAAGCCTGGCTCGTAGTATCCAGTATCACCAGCAGATCAACGTCCGCTCCCGTCGCCTCCAGCTGCCGGACCATCTCGTAAGCCACATAGCCGCCGAAAGAATGCCCTATAAGCCGGTAAGGTCCCTCCGGCTGTATCCCCCGGATCCATTCAATATGCCGGGCCGCAATAGAAGGAATATCCGCCAATGGCGTCTCCCCGGCAAATACACCTTGCATCTGTATGCCATATACCGGCGCAAGTTGCTCCATGGCCCGCCCCAGCTCATCATAACCATTACTCACCCCATAACCGCCGGGAACTATAAACACCGGCGCCGCATGCACCGTTTTATTAAGGGGCAATAAGTGTTTGGATAATAATGAAGGTACTGCCGTCTCCGTTACCACTTCTCCCCCGCCAGCGGCAATATGCGCACTCAACCCCGCAATCGTAGGATGCATATATATGTCCCGGACCAACACACGCGTATGCAGCTGTTGCTGTATCGCCTGAGAAAGCCGGATAACAGCAAAAGAATGGCCGCCCCGCTCAAAGAAATTATCATGGATGCCAGGGGCACTGATGGGTAGCAAATCCTCCCAAAGCGCGGCCAGCTGATGCTCCAGCTCCGTACGGGGCGCCTCATAGGCAACTTGCCGCACCTCCTCATCCGGCAAAGGCAACGCCGCACGGTCCACCTTACCATTACCCGTCAACGGGATCGCCGCCAACTCCACCAACACCGATGGGATCATATGCGATGGTAAACGCTCCCGCAGATAAGCCAGCAACAACGCCTGGTCAAATGCTGCTCCTCCTTCACATACCACATAACCCACCAAACGCCGCTCCCCTCCACTATCCAAGGGTGCCGTCACTAAAGCGGCACTTACAGTACCATGCTCCTGCAACACACGCGAGATCTCACCGGGCTCTATCCGGTAACCACGGATCTTTACCTGCTCGTCTATACGACCCAGGTACACGATCTGACCGTCACTACGACGGTATCCAAGGTCACCACTACGATACAGACGCTCCGTAATACCGGCCAATGGCGCGCCGGCAATAAATCGACTCGCAGTCAGCTCCGCCTGATGCAGATACCCTCGTGCCAATCCGGCGCCACCCACACACAACTCCCCGGCTACTCCTATCGGACACAACTGCTGCACTCCGTCCAGCACATACAGGTCCAGCGTCGGTATAGAACGCCCGATGAGACTGCCTTGCTGCGTCTCCGCAAACCCAATACGCTGGTAACTGACATGCACCGTCGTCTCTGTTATACCGTACATATTGATCAACTTCGCCAACGGATAATGCTCCAGCCACCATACCAACCTACTCGTATCCAACGCCTCTCCGCCAAAGATCACATACCGCAACGCCAAGGGTAATGGGGACGATGCCAACTCCTCCTGCAACAGGTAAAATGCCGCCGGCGTCTGGTTCAATACCGTCACCCCTTCCCGGTGCAACAAAGCCGCAAAAGCAGCCGTATCACGGGCATCCTCCCCAGATACCAACACCACACGTCCGCCGTACAATAAGGCGCCGTATAGCTCCCATACCGAAAAGTCAAAACTGAAGGAATGGAACAAAGTCCAAACATCCGTCGACCTAAAATCATATAACTGACCCTCATGCTCAAACAACCGGACCACATTCTCATGCGTGATCATCACCCCTTTGGGACGGCCCGTAGAACCAGAAGTATAGATAATATAAGCCAGCGAACAGGTGGGTATATGTATCATAGGGACTGTCTCCGGATAAGTACCGATCACAGCGGCTGCAGCATCCAGGCACACCACCCCTTCTACCGGCAACAAATGACGGTAAGCATTACTGCTGACCACCACACTGGCCTGCGTATCCTCCAGTATATAGGCAATACGGCTGGCCGGATAAGCAGGGTCCACCGGCACATAAGCGCCGCCGGCTTTTAAGATCCCCAATATCCCCACCACCATGTCAATATTACGTCCCAGGCAGATCGGCACCAACACATCCTCCCCCACACCTTGACCGCGTAAATAATGCGCCAGCTGATTAGACCGCGCCTGCAACTGCGCATAACTGATCGTAGCCTCACCATCCGTCACGGCGATATGATCCGGCGTACGGAAAGCCTGTGCCTCCAGCAGCGCAACAATACTCACCTCCTGCGGGTAAGCAGCTTCATTACGGCTCATCGCCAGCAAAGTCGCCGCTTCCTCAGCGCCCAACATCGGCAGCAACGATACCGGTTGCTCCACATCCGATACTATACTGCGCAATAACTGCTCATAATGCAACAGCATACGCTCAATACGCCCACGCTCAAAAAGATCCGTAGCATACAACATCCCACAGGACAATCCTCCTTCCACCATCTCTACCGTCAATGTCAGATCAAACTTGGCAGCCTGCAGATCACTGTCCTCCCCGGATAACTGTAAGCCGGATAATTCCAGCGTCGCCGGCGCCGCATATTGCTGCAACAGGAATAATACCTGAAACAACGGCGTCCGGCTCATATCCCTTTCCTGCACAACGGCATCTACCACTTGCTCAAAGGGAGCATCCTGGTGCGCATAACCGTCTAATACGGTCTGCTTTACTTGCTGTAATAATTTGTTGTAACCTTCAGCGCCATCTACCTGGCTCCTCAATGCCAGCGTATTGACAAAAAATCCGATCATATCTTCCGTCTCCTGCTGTGTCCTGCCAGCCACAATCGTCCCCACACAAATATCTTCCTGTGCCGTATACCGGTATAACAACACCTTAAAGGCCGTCAGCAGTGTCATAAAGAGTGTCACCTCTTGTGATTGTGACAGCTGTTGCAATGCTGCCGTCAACGATGGGTCCAGCGACAGGTAAACAGTATCTCCCCGCAGACTGGGGACGGCCGGTCGCACCAGGTCCGTTTGTAACACCAATGGCAACACGCCGGCTAACTGCTCCTTCCAATAACCTAGTAATCCCACTCCTTCCTCTCCGGACAAACGATCTCGCTGCCAGATCGTATAGTCCGCATATTGTATGGCTAAAGAGGGCAACCGTGCCGGTCGTCGCTGTATATAAGCATTATATAATTCCGTTAGCTCCCTAGATAAAACACCCGAAGACCACCCGTCATAAGCAATATGATGCATCGTCAGCACCAGGATATGCTCCTCGCCAGACAAGATCAGCAAACTCGCCCGTAACATATGATCCCGGCATAGATCAAATGGCGCCGTCACCAACTCCCGGATATAACCTTGGCAATAATCCGCATCCGTAAATCGTGGATCAGATAAAATGTCCAGCTGCCAGCCATCCTTGTCCAGCACCTGCTGGTAATTACCCGATGGCGTAGCCGCAATAACAGTCCGCAATACTTCATGGCGATTAACGATCACCTGCAGGCTATGCGATAGCACCCCCCTGTTCAATGGCCCCGTTATACGAAGTACAACAGGTACGTGGTAATGCTGACTGCCTTCCAGCTGGTCAATGAACCATAAACGCTCCTGGCTATACGACAACGGTATCGGTGCCGTCTTGTCCTCCCGCGGAAGCAATGGCAGAGACACAGTACCTGCCTCTTTGATTAACCTGGCCCCTAAACCGGCAATAGTAGGATGATCAAAAATATACCGCACCGGCAAATCCCTTTGTAACTTCTTCCGGATCGCTGATACCAAACGGATAGCAAGCAACGAATGCCCGCCCCGCTCAAAGAAATTATCATGGATGCCAGGGGCACTGATGGGTAGCAAATCCTCCCAAAGCGCGGCCAGCTGATGCTCCAGCTCCGTACGGGGCGCCTCATAGGCAACTTGCCGCACCTCCTCATCCGGCAAGGGCAACGCCGCACGGTCCACCTTACCATTACCCGTCAACGGGATCGCCGCCAACTCCACCAACACCGATGGGATCATATGCGATGGTAAACGCTCCCGCAGATAAGCCAGCAACAACGCCTGGTCAAATGCTGCTCCTCCTTCACATACCACATAACCCACCAAACGCCGCTCCCCTCCACTATCCAAAGGTGCCGTCACTAAAGCGGCACTTACAGTACCATGCTCCTGCAACACACGCGAGATCTCACCGGGCTCTATCCGGTAACCACGGATCTTTACCTGCTCGTCTATACGACCCAGGTACACGATCTGACCGTCACTACGACGGTATCCAAGGTCACCACTACGATACAGACGCTCCGTAATACCGGCCAATGGCGCGCCGGCAATAAATCGACTCGCCGTCAGCTCCGCCTGATGCAGATACCCTCGTGCCAATCCGGCACCGCCCACACACAACTCCCCGGCTACTCCTATCGGACACAACTGCTGCACTCCGTCCAGCACATACAGGTCCAGCGTCGGTATAGAACGCCCGATGAGACTGCCTTGCTGCGTCTCCGCAAACCCAATACGCTGGTAACTGACATGCACCGTCGTCTCCGTTATACCGTACATATTGATCAACTTCGCCAACGGATAATGCTCCAGCCACCATACCAACCTACTCGTATCCAACGCCTCTCCGCCAAAGATCACATACCGCAACGCCAAGGGTAATGGGGACGATGCCAACTCCTCCTGCAACAGGTAAAATGCCGCCGGCGTCTGGTTCAATACCGTCACCCCTTCCCGGTGCAACAAAGCCGCAAAAGCAGCCGTATCACGGGCATCCTCCCCAGATACCAACACCACACGTCCGCCGTACAATAAGGCGCCGTATAGCTCCCATACCGAAAAGTCAAAACTGAAGGAATGGAACAAAGTCCAAACATCCGTCGACCTAAAATCATATAACTGACCCTCATGCTCAAACAACCGGACCACATTCTCATGCGTGATCATCACCCCTTTGGGACGGCCCGTAGAACCAGAAGTATAGATAATATAAGCCAGCGAACAGGTGGGTATATGTATCATAGGGACTGTCTCCGGATAAGTACCGATCACAGCGGCTGCAGCATCCAGGCACACCACCCCTTCTACCGGCAACAAATGACGGTAAGCATTACTGCTGACCACCACACTGGCCTGCGTATCCTCCAGTATATAGGCAATACGGCTGGCCGGATAAGCAGGGTCCACCGGCACATAAGCGCCGCCGGCTTTTAAGATCCCCAATATCCCCACCACCATGTCAATATTACGTCCCAGGCAGATCGGCACCAACACATCCTCCCCCACACCTTGACCGCGTAAATAATGTGCCAGCTGATTAGACCGCGCCTGCAACTGCGCATAACTGATCGTAGCCTCACCATCCGTCACGGCGATATGATCCGGCGTACGGAAAGCCTGTGCCTCCAGCAGCGCAACAATACTCACCTCCTGCGGGTAAGCAGCTTCATTACGGCTCATCGCCAGCAAAGTCGCCGCTTCCTCAGCGCCCAACATCGGCAGCAACGATACCGGTTGCCCCACATCCGATACTATACTGCGCAATAACTGCTCATAATGCAACAGCATACGCTCAATACGCCCACGCTCAAAAAGATCCGTAGCGTAAATAATACTCCCCGACAAGCTGTCCTCCGTAACCGACAGCGTCATACTCAACTCAAACTGCGTAGTGCTGACTCCGTGAGCAACCTCCTCAGGTACAATATCTCCTAATTGTAAAGTGGTCGACCCGGGCACATTCTGTAATACAAACAACACCTGGAATAATGGCGTCCGGTAAGTATCCCGTTGCTTGACAACCGCATCCACCACTTGCTCAAAAGGAACATCCTGGTGCGCATACGCATCCAACGTCGTTTGTTTTACTTGCTGCAACAGCTCCGCAAATGCACTATCACCTCGCACCGTACTACGGAGCGCCAGTGAATTGATAAAGAATCCGATCAGGTTTTCTGTCTCCTGTCTGGTCCTGCCGGCAGTAGCAGTTCCCACACAAATATCCGTCTGCCCCGTATATCGGTACAACAATACCTTAAAGGCTGCCAGCAGCGTCATAAACAGCGTAACACCTTGCGCTTGCGATAACGCCGTTAACTGCTGGGAAAGCATCTTATCCAAATGAAAACCCACACCGTCACCCTGCCAGTTAGCTATCTGCCGCCGCGGATGATCCGTCTGTATCTCCAGCGTAGCTGCCTGGTCCAGCTGCCGCCGCCAGTAGTCCAGCTGCGTCGCCAATAACGTACCCGAAAAATGAGCCCGCTGCCAGATAGCATAATCTGCATATTGTAAGGGCAAAGGCGTCAGAACGGCTTCCTTACCCGCTACCGCGGCATTATACAAAGCAGCCAGCTCACGCACCGTAATACTGTTAGACCACCCGTCCGAAGCAATATGATGCAACGTCACCACCAACAGGTATTCGTCTACACCTGTCACCAGCAAATGCGCACGCAACATGTGATCCCTAGATAAGTCAAATGGCGCCGTCGTCAGCGCCTGCAAATAATCAGATAATCCGGCGGCATCCTTCTCTCCTGCATAGGATATTACAGACAGTTCCCATAGGTCCTTTTCCAACACGCGCTGAAAAGGAATACCGTCCTGCATATAAACCACTGTCCGCAACACCTCATGCCGGTTTACGATACCACGTAAAGCATACGACAGGGCAGCAATATCCAGCACACCACGCAACTGTAACACCACCGGTATATGATAATGCACACTGCCTTCCAGCTGATCAATGAACCATAAACGCTCCTGGCTGTACGATAACGGGATATGTGCAGGACGGGCCTGCACACTCAGCTGCTGTCCGCCATCCTGCACCTGCTGACGAGAAGACAATAATTCACTCATGCCGCCCAGCGTCGGATGATCAAAGACTTCTCCTATACTCATATCAACACCCACTTCCTTACGTACCGCAGAGATCAACCGGATAGCCAGCAATGAGTGACCGCCCATACTGAAAAAGTCATCCCCCAATCCTATACCCGATTCTTCCAGCAACAACGCCCAGATATCGCGTAGCTGCTCCTGTAAGGGCGTCCACAACACATCAGCGGTAGCATCCGCTCGCGGTGCCTGCACCGGGTCGGGTAAAGCCTGCCGGTCAATCTTCCCATTCGGCAACTGTGGCATCACAGGTAATACCGTCACCGTAGCGGGCTGTAAATGCTCCGGCAATCCACTACGCAAATGCAACCACAACGCCTCCTCCTCATAATCAGCATCCACCGTGATATAGGCGTGTAAACCATAAACACCACTGTGATCCGCCCGCGCTATCACCACCGCTGCAGACACTCCCACACACGATTGTATCAGACTGCTCACCTCACCGGGCTCCACCCGGTAACCCCGGATCTTCACCTGCTCATCCACTCGGCCAAGGAATACAATATCACCACCTGGCAAATATTTAACACGGTCACCCGTACGATAAAATCTTAGTCCGCTACCCGCATCCAACGGGTCGCTAATAAATCGGACCGCCGTCTGCTCATCCTGGTGCAGATAACCCAACGCCACACCACCGCCGCCGATATACAACTCCCCGGGAACACCTACCGGACAGCGTTGACCACTGCCACTCAGCACATACACCCGCGTATTCCCAAATGGTCGCCCTATAGGCACCGAGCTGCCCCTAACAGCACCTGGCTGTACTACATACAACAGCTTGCCGATCGTCGTCTCCGTAGGTCCATAGTGGTTGGCTACCACACCCGTATAACCACAATCCCGGATACTATCCACCACGCCTCGATCCAACAACTCACCACCAAAGATCAACACACGATCCGGCAACAATAACCTCCTGCCGCCAGACAACGCACGCCAGTGCGATGGCACGATCTTTACACAGTCTATACGGTGGAGATCGAAATAAGCCGTCAATCGCTCCGCATCATTGATCATATCACGGGAGAACAAATGCAACACACCACCAAATACAAGCGATGCATACAAAACCGTATTACCAAGATCAGTAGCAATACTCGATACCAGCGCATAACTGCTACAATCCGCTATCGGCAATCGCTCACCCAATCCTGCCAGGTAATCATGCAGGTTACCATGACTCACCATCACCCCCTTAGGCATACCCGTGCTACCGGAAGTATAGATCACATAAGCGGTCATACCACTATCTATAACAGGCAATGACAAGGTTACTGCCGCTGTCGCTGCTGAACCAGACAACCAGGACAGCACCTCCAACTGCTCACAACTAGTAACGAATCCCAGTCGCTGACTTACCAGCACTATGGCAGCGCTCGTATCCGACAGTACATATTGCAACCGGCTTTCCGGGTAGTCCGGCTCCAATGGCACATATGCCGCGCCACTCTTCAACACCGCCAGGATCGCCACGATCATCTCCGCAGATCGTTCCATACAAATAGGTACCAGGCTACCGGCGCCAATACCGCGGCTGTACAGGTACATCGCCAGCCGGTCGCTATAGGCTTCCACCTGCGCATAAGTATACTGCTGTCCGCCAAACACCAGCGCCGTCTGCTCCGGATGCTGCGCAACCCGGGCCGTAAACTGTGACGGTACACTACGGAATACACCAATCACCTGACCACTATCTTGCAGACTGTCCAGCTGCAACTGCTCCGTACTACTCAGCAAGGGCAACTGACCGATCGCCTGCTCCACATCCGATACCACACCGTACAACAACTGCAGATAATGACTTCCCATCCGCTCAATAGTCGCCGATTCAAAAAGATCCGTACGGTACTCTATCCTCGCATAAATACCGTGTTCATATTCTTCCATCGACAGGCGGATATCAAATTTGGAGGTCGTATGCTCCACCTCCTCCTGCGACAACACCACATCGCCGAGGGAAAGCTCCGGAGCCGGTGGTACGTTCTGTAGTCCAAATACAACCTGGTATACCGGGTTCCGGCTCAGGTCTCGCTTTTGCTCTATCTCTTCCACCACGCGCTCAAAGGGTACCTCCTGCCGCTCATAAGCGGCGATAGTAGTTTGTTTTACCGCCTTCAGTAAATCAGCAAACGACTCCTCCGGCTGTATCACACTGCGCAATGCCAGCGTATTGATGAACAATCCGATGAGGCCTTCCAATTCCCGCCGGTTCCTGCCCGCAACAGGAGTACCCACACAGATATCCGTCTGCCCGCTGTAACGATATAACAACACTTTAAAGACAGACAACAACAACATGAATAAAGTAACCTCTTGCTGCTGACAAAGCATATATAATTGTCGCTTGAGCGTAGCATCTACCTCAAATAAATAAGCCGCACCGCGTATACTTTGTACCGCAGGGCGCACATGATCCGTAGGCAATAACAATGGTTGCACACCTCCCAACTGCTGCCGCCAGTAATCCAACTGCTGCGATAACCGGCCGGCATCACATTGCCTGCGCTGCCAGATAGCATAATCACCATATTGTACCGGCAACTCCGGCAACTGAGCCGCCCGCCGCTCAACAGCTGCACTGTAACATTCCACCAGCTCCTGCACCAATATACCGGTTGACCAACCGTCCGATGCAATGTGATGCATAACGATCACCAACACACAAGAACCAGCCGACAGCCTTATTAATTCGGCCCGTAACATATAGTCACCGGACAGATCGAACGGACGCTGCAATACACTTGCTATATAAACTTTTAATCGCTCCTCCGTAGCGCTGATACCACCATCCTCCTTTACATGCAGTTGCCATCCGCCCGCAGGTAGCAACACCTGGTATACACCGCCCGCATCCGACCGCATCACCGTACGGAGAATAGCATGACGCTCCATAACCTGCCGGAAAGCATGTTCCAGCGCAGCAATATCCAATATCCCATCCACCCGCAACGCCAGCGGAATATGATATTGTACACTGCCCCCCGCCTGGTCAATAAACCACATCCGCTCCTGCCCGAAAGAAAGCGGAACAGGACCGTCATTTATATCGGCGGCCGACAATGGCAATAACGTCGCTTCCGCTTCCTGCTCCTGCTGACGCCGGAAATAGGCCAGCAACGATGGTTTATAGTTCCGCAGCCGGTCCAGCAAACCTTCATCTATATCGATATCCTCCGCTGCCTCCACCAGCAATTCATCGGCTTCGTAAGAAATAGTAACACCCTGATGATGGGCTTCGTGTAACAGCCCTATGATCTGTGACAAATTATAATCAGACATGTAGCAGTTTTAAATAGGGTTATAGCTTGATGGTTTTCTTTTTGGTGGTCACTGGTATGCCTGTATTACTTTGCTGTACCGCAATATATTGTGCGAGTGCTTCAATGGTCACTAACTCAAAAAATACACCTATAGGTATCTGTAATTGTAATCGTTCATAAATCGCCGCAGCCAGTCGCATCGCCATCAGGGAATGTCCTCCCGATTCAAAAAAATGATCATGGACCCCCACTGTCGTCATACCAAGCAATTCCTGCCAGATATCCGCCAACATCTGTTCTGTGGCATTTCGCGGCGCAACAAATGCTACCGCCGCCGGCACATCCGCTACTATCTTAGCCAGGGCCTTGCGGTCCGTTTTTCCGTTCGCCGTAAGCGGGAAAGCAGAAAGCGATACCAGCGCCGCCGGGATCATATAACCGGGAAGATGCGCACCCAGATAAGTAAGCAATACCTGGTTATCCGCCGCTTCCGTTACCACATATCCCACCAGCCGCTTATTGCCTCGCTCATCCGCCTGCACTAACACCGCCGCCTCACGCACCAATGTATGCGATAACAACACCTGCTCAATCTCACCCAACTCTATCCGGTACCCGCGTATCTTCACCTGGTTGTCTAGTCGTCCCAGGTATACCAGATTACCATCAGGCAACCATTTACCCAGATCCCCAGTACGATACATCTTGCTACCGGCATACGGCCCCCAGCTACATTCCCGGAATTTATCCGCTGTCAGCTCCGGCCGGTTCAGATATCCCAATCCTACCCCTATACCGCTCACACATATCTCCCCTGGCACACCAACAGGACATAACTCACCATGCCTGTCCAATACCTGGATATTAAGATGCTGAATAGGCTTACCGATAGGCACATTGTCCGTCTCCGGCGCCTTATCCATGAAATAATGCGTAATATCATCCGATGCCTCCGTAGGCCCATATACGTTTACCACCGGTATAGTTCCATAATGAAGATGAGAAAACCACTGCTGCAACACTGGCCGGCTAACAGCCTCACCAGTCACCAGCAGATACCGGAGATGAGCGAAAGCAGGCGTATTATTGGCTTGTAATAACGTAGTCAGATAAGAAGGTACCAGCTCCAGGATCGTTACACCATTATTATTCATGGCAGGTATCAGTACATCCGGCTGCAGTAAAGCATCTCCGCCGAATATGACCGTACGGCCGCCACATACCAGCGCCGCAAACATTTGCCATACCGAAATATCAAATGTATAAGCCGCCGTAAAAGCAATTACACTGTGCTCATCCAAATGCAGATCATTCACCTTGGCATACAGATGATTCAGCATACCGCCGTGTGTCACAAGCGCTCCCTTCGGCAACCCCGTAGATCCGGATGTATAGATCGCATACGCTGGCTGCTCCGGCGATAAAACAACTGCGGGTCGCATTGCATACGCCAAAAGCTGCGGCCGGTCAGTATCCATCAATACCGTCGTCGTATCAGCGGGTAACTTCGAACGATAATGACTGCTGCTGACAACAATATTCGCCCCGCAATCGGTCAATATATACCCAATACGGTCCGCCGGATAATCAGGGTCTATCGGCACATACGCACCGCCCGCTTTCATAATACCCAATATGCCTATCACCATCTCCAATGACCGGCCTATACAAATAGGTACCAGCGTACCCTCGCATACACCCTGATCTTGCAGGTAACTGGCCAACCGGCCGGATAGTTCTTCCAACTCCTGGTAACTCAATACTTGTTCATCCAGGATCAATGCAGGCTGTTGTGGCGTACGCAATGCCTGACGGGTTATCAGCGAGGGTAATGTCTCCGTCGCCGGATAAACCGCTTTGTTGGCATTGAAATCATTGATCAGCACTTCCGTCTCGGCCGCCGTCAACATAGGCAAGTAACCGATCAATGCATGCCTATCACCGGCAATCGCCCGCAATAGTTGTTCGTAATGCCGGGCCATCCTTTCAATACTCTCTTGGTCGTACAGGTCGGCATTATATTCTATATATCCGGATACACCAGCCATATGCTCCTGCAACGACACACTAATGTCGAACTTCGCCATCGTATAGTCCGTCTGCTCCCTCGAAAGCGTGACCCCTTCCAGTGTAAGCGCAGGCCCATCGGGCGCATTCTGGAGTTCAAACATCACCTGGAACAATGGTGTTCGGCTGATATCCCGCTCTTTTACCACTACCTCTACCACCTTCTCAAAAGGTACTTCCTGGTGCGTATAAGCCTCCAGAGTAGTTTGTTTTACCTTCCGTAACAATTGTATAAAAGAAGGATGATCACGCAGATCAGTACGCAATGCCAGCGTATTGACAAAAAAGCCGATCAACCCCTCCAACTCCTGCCGCGTCCGGCCCGCCACCGAAGTGCCTACACAAATATCATCCTGCCCGCTATACCGGTATAACAACACTTTGAATGCTGCCAGCAGCGTCATAAATAAAGTACATCCTTCCGACTGCGATAATGTTTTCAACTCCTGTACCAGCGAATAGTCTAACTCAAACCACGCAGCTGCTCCCCTGTTGGTTTGAACAGCCGGACGCGGCCGGTCAGTGGGTAACTGTAATACCGCCACCCCGTCCAACCGGCTCTTCCAATATTGTAATTCCTTTTGCAATACCTCCCCTGACAAATGCCCTCGCTGCCATATAGCATAATCCGCATATTGTAAGGGCAGTACAGGCAATTCAACAGATACGCCGGTTACCGCCGCCTGGTAAAAGGCGGCTAACTCCCGCACCGTAATACTGTTAGACCACCCGTCCGAGGCAATATGATGTAACGTAACTATCAACAGATGCTCCTCCTCATCCAGCACCATAAGATCAGCCCTCAGCATATGATCCGCCGACAGATCAAAGGGTGCATGCAGCAGGTCTGTAATGCGTTTTTCCCTCGCCCGCACATCAGCATGATACAACTCCTCCGTAATAATATTCATCCGCCACTGATCCGTCGGTAATATCACCTGGTAAGGTACTCCTCCCGATGGCTGTATCACCGTCCGCAACACCTCATGCCGGTTTACGATACCACGTAAAGCATACGACAGGGCAGCAATATCCAGCACACCACGCAACTGTAACACCACCGGTATATGATAATGCACACTGCCTTCCAGCTGATCAATGAACCATAAACGCTCCTGGCTGTACGATAACGGGATATGTGCAGGACGGGCCTGCACACTCAGCTGCTGTCCGCCATCCTGCACCTGCTGACGAGAAGACAATAATTCACTCATGCCGCCCAGCGTCGGATGATCAAAGACTTCTCCTATACTCATATCAACACCCACTTCCTTACGTACCGCAGAGATCAACCGGATAGCCAGCAATGAGTGACCGCCCATACTGAAAAAGTCATCCCCCAATCCTATACCCGATTCTTCCAGCAACAACGCCCAGATATCGCGTAGCTGCTCCTGTAAGGGCGTCCACAACACATCAGCGGTAGCATCCGCTCGCGGTGCCTGCACCGGGTCGGGTAAAGCCTGCCGGTCAATCTTCCCATTCGGCAACTGTGGCATCACAGGTAATACCGTCACCGTAGCGGGCTGTAAATGCTCCGGCAGTCCACTACGCAAATGCAACCACAACGCCTCCTCCTCATAATCAGCATCCACCGTGATATAGGCGTGTAAACCATAAACACCACTGTGATCCGCCCGCGCTATCACCACCGCTGCAGACACTCCCACACACGATTGTATCAGACTGCTCACCTCACCGGGCTCCACCCGGTAACCCCGGATCTTCACCTGCTCATCCACTCGGCCAAGGAATACAATATCACCACCTGGCAAATATTTAACACGGTCACCCGTACGATAAAATCTTAGTCCGCTACCCGCATCCAACGGGTCGCTAATAAATCGGGCCGCCGTCTGCTCATCCTGGTGCAGATAACCCAACGCCACACCACCGCCGCCGATATACAACTCCCCGGGAACACCTACCGGACAGCGTTGACCACTGCCACTCAGCACATACACCCGCGTATTCCCAAATGGTCGCCCTATAGGCACCGAGCTGCCCCTAACAGCACCTGGCTGTACTACATACAACAGCTTACCGATCGTCGTCTCCGTAGGTCCATAGTGGTTGGCTACCACACCCGTATAACCACAATCCCGGATACTATCCACCACGCCTCGATCCAACAACTCACCACCAAAGATCAACATACGATCCGGCAACAATAACCTCCTGCCGCCAGACAACGCACGCCAGTGCGATGGCACGATCTTTACACAGTCTATACGGTGGAGATCGAAATAAGCCGTCAATCGCTCCGCATCATTGATCATATCACGGGAGAACAAATGCAACACACCACCAAATACAAGCGATGCATACAAAACCGTATTACCAAGATCAGTAGCAATACTCGATACCAGCGCATAACTGCCACAATCCGCTATCGGCAATCGCTCACCCAATCCTGCCAGGTAATCATGCAGGTTACCATGACTCACCATCACCCCCTTAGGCATACCCGTGCTACCGGAAGTATAGATCACATAAGCGGTCATACCACTATCTATAACAGGCAATGACAAGGTTACTGCCGCTGTCGCTGCTGAACCAGACAACCAGGACAGCACCTCCAACTGCTCACAACTAGTAACGAATCCCAGTCGCTGACTTACCAGCACTATGGCAGCGCTCGTATCCGACAGTACATATTGCAACCGGCTTTCCGGGTAGTCCGGCTCCAATGGCACATATGCCGCGCCACTCTTCAACACCGCCAGGATCGCCACGATCATCTCCGCAGATCGTTCCATACAAATAGGTACCAGGCTACCGGCGCCAATACCGCGACTGCACAGGTACATCGCCAGCCGGTCGCTATAGGCTTCCGCCTGCGCATAAGTATACTGCTGTCCGCCAAACACCAGCGCCGTCTGCTCCGGATGCTGCGCAGCCCGGGCCGTAAACTGTGACGGTACACTACGGAATACACCAATCACCTGACCACTATCTTGCAGACTGTCCAGCTGCAACTGCTCCGTATTACTCAGCAAGGGCAACTGACCGATCGCCTGCTCCACATCCGATACCACACCGTACAACAACTGCAGATAATGACTTCCCATCCGCTCGATAGTCGACGATTCAAAAAGATCCGTACGGTATCCTATATTGATACGAAGCGTACCCTCCTTTGCCTCCGACATGAAGAAAGAAAGATCAAACTTCGCAGTAGTCACATCAAATGCTTCATTATCGAGACGCAGATCCCCCAAACGGAAATCCGGCGTTTCATCAGTGTGTTCGTATACAAACATCACCTGGAAAATAGGATGACGGCTGGTATCACGCTCTTTCACCGTCACCTCCACCACCTTCTCAAAGGGAATATCCTGGTGCGCATAGGCCTGTAAAGCGGTTTGCTTCACCCGTTGCACCAGCTCCCGGAAAGAAGCCTGGTGATTTATTGCATCCCGTAATGCCAGCGTATTGACAAAGAACCCGATCAAAGGCGCAATCTCCTCCTGCTGCCGCCCCGCCGTCGAGATGCCTATGCAGATATCCTCTTGTCCACTGTACCGGGCCAGCAATACCTTCACCACCGCCATCAATAACATATGCAGCGTTACCTGCTCCGCCACGCACAGCGCATGCAATTGTGCAAGCAACGCCTCAGGAACCGCCAATTGTAAAATGCCGCCACTCATGCGCTGCGTAGCAGGTCGTATATGGTCAGTGGGCAGCTGCAATGGCGTAATACCACTTAACTGCCGCTGCCAGTAAGTCAATTGATGATCAGCAATTTCGCCAAACAGATACTGACGTTGCCAGATCGCAAAGTCAGCATACTGGATCGGTAATGGCTCCATTACCACAGGCTGATGGTTTATGTGACCATTATAAAGTAACATCAGCTCCCTCGCCAATATACCCATAGACCATCCGTCAAAGGCAATATGATGCATATTTAGTAACAGGATACTTTCACCTTCAGACAGATACAGCATATGCAACCGCAACATAAGATCCTTCGACAGATCGAATGGCCGCTGTATCAATAGCTGTATTTGCTCCGCTATCCTATCATCCGTTGCGCCTGCCAGGTTGATCCGCTCATACTGCCAATCCTTCACATCCAGCACATATTGATAAGGTGTCTCTTCCGCGACACGTATCACCGTCCGAAGTACTTCATGCCGGGAAAATATATCAGCAAATGAAAGATGCAGTGCCTGCTCATTTATGACACCGTATACCCGTATCGCCAACGGCATATGATATTGTACACTGCCTTCAAACTGATCCAGGAACCAGATACGTTCCTGGTTGTACGACAACGGAATATAAGCAGGTCGCTCCTGTACCACGATAGCCGGCCGTTGCACACCTGTCGTCGTAGCCTCCAGGTAAGCCGCCAGCGTCGATATGGTAGGATGCAGGAAAATATCCTTCACCGCAATAGATATACCCAGACTGCTGGCAATAGCCGCAACCAGTCGTGTTGCCAACAGGGAATGTCCCCCCGATTCAAAGAAGTTATCCGCTACCCCGATCTCTCCCCGCTGCAACAGCGTCTCCCACAATGGTACCAACCGGTGTTCCATCAGGGTACCCGGCGCTTTATATTTTACTACCCTTTGCCCATACAACGCTCCACGCTGTAGCAAGAACTTACGATCTATCTTCCCATTACTGGTCAACGGGAAATAGCTGATGCCCGTCCACTGCGATGGCAGCATATATTCGGGTAATACTTGCTTCAACGCGGCACGGATATCTTGCTGTAGTAATCCGCATATATCAGCAAACAATGGCACATTCGTAAACACCTCACCACCGGATAATGCAGCTGGCCGCACCAACCCCTCCAAAGGATACTTGGTAATGAGCAGCGCCATTGTAAACGCATCCGCTTCCAGGTAATACCTGCTATGATAACCCCGCCGGGCAACAAGAGCCAGCAACGCCTGCACTGCTGCAATATCCTCCGCCGGCCGCGTTAGCTGTGCAAACAAATGACCGGTATGCTGCCAAGGATGATCCCTCATTTCTTTTTCCAACGCACGCTCCCGCCATAAACGCGGATTAGGAACACCCATCAGGGCAATACCGTCCGGTACACCGCTTTCCAACATATCTAACAAGGCTGCCGGCGATTCATCTGCGACCCAGGGTCGCCAGGTTACCGACACCCCTTCCCTTTTAATACCCACATATATCACGACAGTATACCGATATAACGTCAGCTCATTTTCAGCCTTACCTTGCTTCCATTCGAAAGAAATATCCGTAATGGCTGGATATCTTTCCCGTAATGTCTCAAAGAAGGAAGGTGTAATACACAACTCCTCTTCCTGTAATATCGTCTGTTCCGTATCCCAGCCGAACTCCCGTATCGTCTTTCTCTCTGCATAACCGGCAGACAGCAATCTAGCTTTAAAGCCCTTCAGCAATCGCAGATCCCTGACATCCCCTAATACGATCCGGCCCCTTCCATCAAGCAATTGCATACATTTATCCAGGATGTCCGCTAAATACTGCTCACCGGGGAAATACTGAATAACAGAATTCATAATGACCAGGTCCACCGGCTCCATCTCCGATACACACATTTCATGTGCGGCACAAGCCTTTAACTGAGTAACCGGGTATACCCTGGCTCCCCTCGCGATCCTACGCTCTATCTGTCGTATAGAAGCCGCAGAAATATCCGTTCCATAATAATGACTGATATGTCCCACAAGCTGATAGTAGATCAAACCGGAACCACAGCCGATCTCTAATACCCGCTCTGCAGGATGATCCAGTAATACCTGCGTAATGTCATACAACCATTCACGCATGTCCTCCGCCGGTATAGCCATCCCAGTGAAGCTGTCATTCCAGCCGGATATGTTGAACTCCTGCGCATGATCCACTTCCTCCACATCCTGGTCGTACGCAGTATCATACAATTCCTTCCAGTTGTCAGCTTGCTGCTGATATAACAGGATCTCTTTTGTCGCCAACGCCTCCCGTGTAGGCACGTAAAAAGCATGTAGCAGACTACTGTCGCCCTCTTGTTGCACGACCACCGCCGCCTGCGACACATATGGCAACGAAAGCATCGTATGCTCTATTTCACCGGGCTCTATCCTGTAACCACGGAGCTTCACCTGCTGATCTTTACGCCCGGCATAAATGATATGCCCGTTGGGCAGCCGGTAAGCCAAATCCCCCGTACGGTAAAGCCGGGCATTCGCATCCGCGGAGAATGGATCCGAGATAAACTGTTTATCGGTAAGCTCCGGACGCCGCCAGTATCCCGACGCCACACCTGCACCGCCTACGCACAACTCTCCCGTAATACCCACCGGACAATGCTGCTGATGATCGTCCAGTATATATACATAAGTGTTATACAGCGGCAAACCAATACTCACATGATGATCCTGGAATGGCTCATCTGTCAGGCTCGCACATACCGTTGTTTCCGTTGGCCCGTAGGCATTCACTACCCTGATACCCCTGGACTGCAGATGTAAAGCATCTTCTTTATTGATCGGCTCCCCCGCAGACACAATCGTCCGTATACATCCCGTATGATCAGCCACCATATGCTGATACGATGGCGGTAATACAGCCAGCGATACCTCGTATCGATTGATCATCTGCTCAAACAATACAGCAGACAACAGTTCTTCCTGCCTGGGCAATACCAGGCATCCCCCGCTAAGCAGGGTATTAAATATTTCATAACAGGACGCATCAAAGCCGAACGAGGCAAACTGTAAAATCCGTAATCCCACCTCCAGGCGCAAAGCCTCCCGCTGGCTATATGCCAGGTTCACCACCCCACGGTGCCCTACAACCACTCCCTTCGGCTGCCCCGTACTACCCGAAGTATAAATCACGTATGCCGGGCTGTCCGCCGCGGGTACAATCGTCGACGCAACAGTGGATAATTCATCTACACTTAATGCAGGGTCATCCATCACGATGACCTGCAGCGTGTTGCGCTCTTCAGGCAATCTGTTGACATCCGCCTTCCGGCTGATCGCAAAAGCAGCGCCGGTATCAGAAAGGATATAAGCGATCCTCTCTTCGGGATAACCAGGATCAATGGGCACATACACCCCTCCCGCTTTTAATATAGCCCATATAGCAACGATCATCTCATGACACCGCCCCATACATACCGGTACAAGCATACCAGGTCGTATACCCGTCGCCGTCAGGTAATGCGCCAGCTGGGTAGATCGATCCGCTAACACCTTATAGCTCATAGCTCCCTGATCGGACAATAATGCCATACCTTGCGGAGTATCGGCCACCTGTAGTGCAAAACCACTCACCAGGTTGGCATCCGGTGCCAGCAGATATGGCGGCGGGCCTGGTTGGAAACCTGTTTTCAACAGGTGCACTTCCGTCTCCGTCAACATATTCAGCATCCCCGTAGACTCCTCTGGCGCAGCCACAATTGCCGTGAGCAGGGATACATAATGCCCGAGCATCCGGCGTATAGTAGCAGCTTCGAATAGCTCAGTATTATATTCCATACCCAGGTCCAACCCTTCTGGCAACTCCGTCACAGAAAGATTAATATCAAACATACTAGTAGTATGTTCGGCTCCTACCTGCTGCAATGACACATCTCCCATCTCCAGCGCAGGGGCTTCCGGCGTATTCTGCAATACAAAAGTTACCTGGAAAAGCGGGTTCTTGCTGATGTCCCGCTCTCCGCAAACCGCTTCCACCACCTTTTCAAATGGAGCATCCTGATGCTCATAGGCAGCGAGTGTCGTCTCTTTTACCTGTTGCAATAACTGCAGGAAAGTATCGCCTGGCGATACCTCCGTACGCAATGCCAGCGTATTGACAAAAAAGCCGATCAGATCCGCTGTTTCCTCCTGCTGACGCCCTGCAATAGCCACGCCTACACACACATCTTCCTGACCGCTATACTTATGCAACAATAGCTTGAATGCCGCCAGCAGCGTCATGAACAGGGTCACATCCTGCGCCCTCGACAGATGCTGCAGTGCATCAGACAATGGCTGCGGCGTACGTGTACTGATAGTGGCGCCGACATTCTTTTTAACAACCGGACGAGGATAATCCGTAGGCAATTGCAATAGCGTTAAGCCTTCCAGCTTATGCTGCCAGTAACTGATCTTCTGTTTTAATAATGAATCATTCAGGTAACCACGTTGCCAGATAGCATAATCTGCATATTGTATTGGCAGCTCAGGAAGAACGGGCAGACTTGATTCCGCGTAGGAGGCATATAGCGCCACAAATTCTTTCACCAATACAGAAAGAGACCACCCGTCAGCAGCAATATGATGTAGGGTCAACACCAATATGTACTGCTCGCCGGTGGCTATCAAATGCGAACGCAACATATAGTCGGCAGATAGGTCAAAAGGATGATGTACCAGCTCCGCTATATACGCTGCTGCATCTTCCTCCATCCGCTCTTTATCTTCGCTGATAATATCCAGTTGCCACTCATCGCCGGAAATAACCTGCTGATAAGGTCCTTCTTTATCCTGTAGCAGGATCGTCCTCAGTATTTCATGCCGCTGTACGATCATACGCAAACTATCTGCCAGCGCAGATACATGCAGATTACCGGATAGTTTAAAAACAGCAGGCATATGATACTGTACACTGCCTTCCAGCTGATCAATGAACCACAGGCGTTCCTGGTTATAAGATAACGGAATACGGGCAGGACGTCCGCCTTTGGGAATAGCGGGTAATAGTTGCCCCTGTGCGGTTTGTTGTAAATATGCCGCCTGTTGTGCCACTGTTTTATGAAGAAATAGCGACCTGACCGATATCTCCTTCTGAAAACGCTTACGTAATAACGACATAAGACGCATGGCCAGCAAGGAGTGCCCACCGATACGGAAAAAGTCATCATAAACACCAATATTGGAAATACCGAGTAACTCTTCCCAGAGTATCGCCAACAGACGTTCCGTCTCATTACGGGGAGCAACATACGTCCCTGCATGATCGCCCTGATCTATCGCTGGCAAAGCCCGCCTGTCTACCTTCCCGTTTGCAGTAAGCGGCACCTCGTCTATCGGTACTACGAACCCCGGCACCATATAGGCAGGAAGCCGTACCTGTAAATAATGACTCAACTCCTCCGTAGCCACTTCCTGTTGTAGCACGACATAAGCTACCAGTTGCCCGCCTGCACCACTATCATCTCTTAACAGCACCACCGCCTCCTTGACGGCAACATGCTGCAACAATACTTGCTCGATCTCCTCCGGCTCAATACGATATCCCCTCAGTTTTACCTGCTGGTCTATACGTCCCTTATAAATAATATTTCCATCCGGTAGCCAACAACACCGGTCACCAGTGCGATACATACAGCCCCCGGCCCCCGGCTTAAAAGTATCCGGTACGAATCGCTGTTGGGTCAGCTCCGGCCGGTTCAAATATCCTTGCGCTACCTGCACCCCGCCTATATACAGCTCCCCGTCTACACCAGGCGGCAACAAATGCCCTTCCTCATCAAGAATATATAATCTCGTATTGGCAATAGGTCTCCCTATGGGGATCATCGTAATATCATCAGCAGCGGGCACTTCCCAGCAGGTCACGTCTATCGCTGCTTCCGTCGGCCCGTATAAGTTATATAGACTGGCATGCAGCCCACTTTCGTAGAATGTTTTTGTATGTGCAGCCTTCAACGCCTCTCCGCTGCATATCACACGACGCAGACTTGTACAGTCGGACACACCGGGATAGTCCAGGAACAAATGAAGCATCGATGGCACAAAGTGTATCGTAGTGATCTGCTCCTGCTGTATCACCGTTTGCAGATAAGCCGCATCTTTATGACCACCAGGTATGGCGAATACCAGCTTGGCACCACTTATCAACGGCCACCAAAGTTCCCAGACAGATACATCAAAACAATAAGTGGTCTTCTGCAATACAGCATCTGACGTCGTCAGCCCGAAATAAGCCTGCATCCACAGCAATCGGTTCACAATACCGGCATGACCATTGATCACCCCCTTAGGTTGCCCCGTAGAGCCCGAAGTATAGATCACATAAGCAGGATCAGCTCCTGACGGAGAAGTAGATAATGACTGCGATGGATGCCTTTCCCATAAAGAGGTATCGTCCACCAAAACAGTATCAACGGCTATATCGGCAAAGAGTGCTGCATGCTCCGTAGTACTAACAACCAATCTGGCGGCGGTATCCGTTACTATATAACGGATACGCTCCACTGGGTACTCAGGATCAACAGGCACATAAGCAGCGCCGGCCTTCACAATAGCAAGGATACCTACGATCATCGACAACGAACGATCCAGGCATATCGGTACCAAAACACCCTTACGGACACCCTTGGTGTCAAGATAATATGCCAGCTTATTAGAAAGCTCATCCAACTCCCGGTAGGTCAAAGTACGCCCTTCATAAACAACAGCTATTTGCTCCGGCGTATTTAATACCTGTGTATGGAACAATGCAATGAGAGAAGATACTTCA
Organism: Chitinophaga pendula; assembly: GCF_020386615.1. NCBI lineage: Bacteria > Pseudomonadati > Bacteroidota > Chitinophagia > Chitinophagales > Chitinophagaceae > Chitinophaga > Chitinophaga pendula. The sequence goes on along the minus strand of NZ_CP077769.1, from coordinate 2,548,754 downwards.
GGGTAAACGACCTGGGTATCATTGAATACATCCAGTACCAGCTCATGCTCACGCCTTGTAATCCACGGTATATCCCTATATTGAGAAGCCTCCCCGTTTACTATCGCCTGCAAAGCAGTAGTAAAATGCCCTTGCAGCTGCGTAATATGAAATGCAGATAACAGCGTCGAATTATAACTGAAACTGATACCCAACTGCTGACCCGCACTTACGATCAAACTCAAAGGATAATTCGTCTGCTCATGGATACGAACATCCGTCAGGTCCAGCGACCAGCTACCTGTACTTAATAACTCACTCACCGGGTAATTTTCAAAAACAAGCAGGCTGTCAAACAGCTCCCCGCTACCTCCCCACAAACGTTGCACCGTATCAAGACCAGTATACTGATACTCCCGGCTCTGTAACTGCTCCTGTTGCAATGTCTGTAACCAGGTGGACACCGGCACGTCCTCTTTGAATTGCTGACGTAACACCAACGTGTTGATGTAAAGTCCCACACGACGCTCTATATCTGCCAGGCTACCCGGACGACCGGCTACCGTAACGCCATATACCACATCCCGCTGACCCGTATAGCGGTACAACAGGTATCCCCATATGCCCTGCACTAACGTATTGAGCGTAATACGCTGTGCCTGCACATAACGATGTGCCTGTGCTGTCGTCGCCTCATCAAATGCTAGTAACGACTGTACATAAGTACTGCCGCCAAGGCTACGTACCCCTGTCGTATGGATAAATGGCAACAGGCTCCCTTGCTCCAGCCCTGACAGATACTGCCGCCAGTAATCACTAGCCGACTGCTCATCCTGGCGCTCCTGGAAACGGATCAACGCTTCATAACTTTCCGTAAAACTTTCATCCACCTCCTGCCCATGCAGCAACTGCTCATAGATAGACAGCAAAGACTCTACTAGTAAGGGTACCGACCAGCCATCCAGGATAATATGATGGAACGTCCATAATAAATGATATCCGCCCCCGGGCAACTGTAACAAACTCAGTCGCATCAAAGGCGCTTCACTTAGCACAAATCCCTGCTGCAAATCCGACAGCTCATAGGCCGCGATCGCTGCTGCAATGTCTACCTCATGTCCGTAATCCAACACCGTTAATGGCAGCTCCGCCTGATGATAAACACATTGCACAGGAATGTCAAAAGTGTCGTAATAAAATCCGGTTCGTAAAATACTATGACGACGGATCAGCACAGACCAGCTCTGTGACAACAACCCTATATCCACCTGCAATAAACGACCGCTGAACTGTTCTATATAAGCACTGCCGCCTTCATCATACAAACTATGGAATAATAGCCCTTCCTGCAAAGGGCTCAGCCGGTAAATACTTGTGATCTCCGACCGCCTCGGCTGTCCCGTTCTTCCTTCAGCAGACAAAAACCGCTCTAACGCAGCATAGTGGATCTCTTTTCCCAAACCATAATCAGAGGGCGTAAAACGACGCGTTCCCTGCTGCACACAATGAGCGATCAATGCAGACAAACATGACAGATAATCTGCCGACAAAGACTCAATCGTAGCTTCATCAAAATGATGACCGCTATATCCCCAGGACAACACCAGCTCCCCTTCACTGATCATACTGTTGATCGACAGCAGGTGGCGTACCATAAAATCACCGCCTACATCTTCACCGGCAGAAAGATCCGATACCGGGGACAATAACCCCGCAGCTCCCGACACCTGGTCAAACTGCCCAAGGTAGTTGAAGATCACCTCCCAACAGTCTCTTGCTAAAGAAGGGGTAGCAGCTAAATACCGCAACACCCCGTAACCCAGGCCACGGTCCGGCACTTGCCGCAACTGTTCCTTTACAGATTGTAACTGGCCACCCGGACCTGCATCTCGTTCCAATAACAACTGCACAGGGTACAGGTTGGTGAACCAGCCCACCGTACGGCTGGTATCCAATGCCGACGCTATGTCTTCACGACCATGCCCTTCCAAGCCGATCGTTACACGATCACTACTATTCCACTTGCTCAACACCTGTAAAAGTGCACACAACAAGACATCATTAATATCCGTATGATAGGCGGCTGGTACCTCCTGCAAAAGCTGACGTGTCAGCGTTGCATTCAGCCTCACCATATGCTCTTTTATAGCTGACGTCCGCACCGGACCTTCCAGGGTATAATTTGTCCGCAATGGTTGATAACCATTTACAATATCCTGCCAGTAAGGAAGCTGTGACAATACACCGGGCCTTGCTGCATAACTTTCCAATGCAGCATACCATTGCCGGTAAGAACTACTCTTACTCCCCAACGGTGCTCCTGACAACAATAATGACAGATCTTCCAGCAGGATACGCCACGAAACCCCGTCTACTACCAGGTGATGCGCTACCAGCAGTAAGTAATCAGGAACTTCAGCTGAAGTCCGGAATAATACCGCCTCAAAAACAGGTCCCTCCTCAATATCGATATTACGTTGATAAGTTTCGCTATATGCTAATACACTCGCTGCCAACTCATCCTTCCCGGCATCTTCCAATCGTACAATAGACATAGAAGGCAAGGCGGTGCTGTAACTTTGTTGCCAGCCAGATGAAGTATGTTTATAGCTGAACCGTAAAGCATCATGCTGACGTACCAACGCGTCAATAGCACCAGCCAGCTGTATCTCATCAACAGTATCAGCTATTTTTAATAATACACTTTGGTTAAAATGAACAGCACTAACACCCCCTTGCTCAACTGTTCGCTCAAAATACCACCGTTGGATCGGTAATAAACCACTCTCTCCACTCAATAAGCCTTGCTCGGTCAGGATACTGGTCACGGCATTACTATCCAGGTAAGCAGCTAACCCTCCTATTGTCTGGTGATGGAACAGATCACGCGGATGTAACGTGTAACCTGCGCGCTTCGCACGGCTCACTACCTGGATCGTGATTATAGAATCTCCTCCCAGCTCAAAGAAATTATCCCGGACGCCTATACGGCTCACTCCCAGCAAATCAGACCAGATAGCACTTAAAGCCTGCTCGGTAGCACTCACCGGTGCCACATACTCCTGCCGTAATAAACTACCCGCATCCGGTGCCGGCAACGCTCGCTTGTCTACCTTACCATTGGCAGTCAGCGGTAAGGAACTTAAACAAAGCAAAACCGACGGGATCATGTAATCCGGCAGATGCGTCAACAGGTAACTTTGTAACAACGATTCTTCATAATCCGATGCAGGTACTATATAACCAACCAGGCGACGAATACCCTGAGCATCGGTATGTAAGATCACTACTGCTTGCTGCACATAACCACTCGCTGTCAGCACATGGGCGATCTCACCGGGCTCTATACGATAGCCTCTCAATTTCACTTGCTCATCCTGGCGACCTACATAGATCACCGTACCATCTGCCTGCCAGCGGGCCAGATCACCGGTACGATATAAACGGCCGCCTGCCACAAATGGGTCTGCTATAAAACGACTCGCCGTCAGCTCTGCCTGACCCAGGTAGCCGATAGCAACTCCAGAGCCGCCTACATACAACTCGCCTATCGCACCTACCGGCAACAGCTGCCGGCTTTCATCCAGGATATATGCACGACGGTGCCCCAAAGGACGACCTATCGGTATGTTCCCGTCTTCGTAATCAGTATCAATAATATGGGTCAGTGAAAAAGTAGTATTCTCCGTAGGACCATAACCGTTGATAATACGGATACCGGGATAGGCAGCCCGGAACCGCGACACATGCGCTGCTGATAGTTTCTCTCCTCCTGCCAGCACCGCTGATAATCCTTCAAATACAGACAGATAACTATCTACCAGCTGGTTGAACCAGCTGGCAGTAAACCACATCACCGTGGCACCGTAATGCCGGATCGCCGCCGTCAGCTGAACAGGGTCCAGCAACTGCTCCTCCGGCAGGATCACCAGCTGACCGCCATGCAGCAATGCGCCCCAATACTCAAATGTCGTCGCATCAAATGAAGGCGAACCAGTCGCGATGATCACCGTATCTGTACCCAGTGACACAAAACCACCGCCCAATACCAGGCTGGTAATATTATTGTGGCCTACCACCGTGCCCTTGGGCTGCCCCATAGAACCGGAAGTATAAATAACATATGCCGCTGCCGTTGCTGCTACTGCCGCCAAAGGAGAAAGACCTGTAATAGCCCTGCGCCAGGGTGCAGCCTCACCTACCGTCACTACAGACAGCTCCGGCCGCAGACCGGATAACAGTGCCTCATAACCGGCGTCGATCACCGCAAAACGACTGTCAATATCTGAGAGAATAAAGGAAATACGTGCAGCAGGATAAGTAACATCTATAGGCACATATACCCCGCCCGCTTTCATAATACCCAGCAAAGCTACCAGTAGACCAACTCCTCTATCCATACATACTGCCACCATGGTACCTGTCGTTACCCCCTGATCCCGCAGATAAAGCCCCAGCTGCTCACTCTCCACATCCAACAAATGGTAACTCAAAGACCGCACTCCATCTGTCACCGCTATCGCATCTGGCCGTAATAATGCCTGCTGACGAAATAATCCGGCTACACTGCTACCCATATCATAAGCGATTGCAGCACCCTGAAATCCTTCCAGTAACTGCAATTGTTCCGGCATAGTTAACCACGGTATATCCCTATATTGAGAAGCCTCCCCGTTTATTATCGCCTGCAAAGCAGTAGTAAAATGCCCTTGCAGCTGCGTAATATGAAATGCAGATAACAGCGTCGAATTATAACTGAAACTGATACCCAACTGCTGACCCGCACTTACGATCAAACTCAAAGGATAATTCGTCTGCTCATGGATACGAACATCCGTCAGGTCCAGCGACCAGCTACCTGTACTTAATAACTCACTCACCGGGTAATTTTCAAAAACAAGCAGGCTGTCAAACAGCTCCCCGCTACCTCCCCACAAACGTTGCACCGTATCAAGACCAGTATACTGATACTCCCGGCTCTGTAACTGCTCCTGTTGCAATGTCTGTAACCAGGTGGACACCGGCACGTCCTCTTTGAATCGCTGACGTAACACCAACGTGTTGATGTAAAGTCCCACACGACGCTCTATATCTGCCAGGCTATCCGGACGACCGGCTACCGTAACGCCATATACCACATCCCGCTGACCCGTATAGCGGTACAACAGGTATCCCCATATGCCCTGCACTAACGTATTGAGCGTAATACGCTGTGCCTGCACATAACGATGTGCCTGTGCTGTCGTCGCCTCATCAAATGCTAGTAACGACTGTACATAAGTACTGCCGCCAAGGCTACGTACCCCTGTCGTATGGATAAATGGCAACAGGCTCCCTTGCTCCAGCCCTGACAGATACTGCCGCCAGTAATCACTAGCCGACTGCTCATCCTGGCGCTCCTGGAAACGGATCAACGCTTCATAACTTTCCGTAAAACTTTCATCCACCTCCTGCCCATGCAGCAACTGCTCATAGATAGACAGCAAAGACTCTACTAGTAAGGGTACCGACCAGCCATCCAGGATAATATGATGGAACGTCCATAATAAATGATATCCGCCCCCGGGCAACTGTAACAAACTCAGTCGCATCAAAGGCGCTTCACTTAGCACAAATCCCTGCTGCAAATCCGACAGCTCATAGGCCGCGATCGCTGCTGCAATGTCTACCTCATGTCCGTAATCCAACACCGTTAATGGCAGCTCCGCCTGACGATAAACACATTGCACAGGAATGTCAAAAGTGTCGTAATAAAATCCGGTTCGTAAAATACTATGACGACGGATCAGCACAGACCAGCTCTGTGACAACAACCCTATATCCACCTGCGATAAACGACCGCTGAACTGTTCTATATAAGCACTGCCGCCTTCATCATACAAACTATGGAATAATAGCCCTTCCTGCAAAGGGCTCAGCCGGTAAATACTTGTGATCTCCGACCGCCTCGGATGTCCCGTTCTTCCTTCAGCAGACAAAAACCGCTCTAACGCAGCATAGTGGATCTCTTTTCCCAAACCATAATCAGAGGGCGTAAAACGACGCGTTCCCTGCTGCACACAATGAGCGATCAATGCAGACAAACATGACAGATAATCTGCCGACAAAGACTCAATCGTAGCTTCATCAAAATGATGACCGCTATATCCCCAGGACAACACCAGCTCCCCTTCACTGATCATACTGTTGATCGACAGCAGGTGGCGTACCATAAAATCACCGCCTACATCTTCACCGGCAGAAAGATCCGATACCGGGGACAATAACCCCGCAGCTCCCGACACCTGGTCAAACTGCCCAAGGTAGTTGAAGATCACCTCCCAATCGTTTCGTCCCGTCATCATTGCTGACGCCGACAGATACCGCAACACCCCGTAACCCAGGCCACGGTCCGGCACTTGCCGCAACTGTTCCTTTACAGATTGTAACTGGCCACCCGGACCTGCATCTCGTTCCAATAACAACTGCACAGGGTACAGGTTGGTGAACCAGCCCACCGTACGGCTGGTATCCAATGCCGACGCTATATCTTCACGACCATGCCCTTCCAAGCCGATCGTTACACGATCACTACTATTCCACTTGCTCAACACCTGTAAAAGTGCACACAACAAGACATCATTAATATCCGTATGATAGGCGGCTGGTACTTCCTGCAAAAGCTGACGTGTCAGCGTTGCATTCAGCCTCACCATATGCTCTTTTATAACTGACGTCCGCACCGGACCTTCCAGGGTATAATTTGTCCGCAATGGTTGATAACCATTTACAATATCCTGCCAGTAAGGAAGCTGTGACAATACACCGGGCCTTGCTGCATAACTTTCCAATGCAGCATACCATTGCCGGTAAGAACTACTCTTACTCCCCAACGGTGCTCCTGACAACAATAATGACAGATCTTCCAGCAGGATACGCCACGAAACCCCGTCTACTACCAGGTGATGCGCTACCAGCAGTAAGTAATCAGGAACTTCGGCTGAAGTCCGGAATAATACCGCCTCAAAAACAGGTCCCTCCTCAATATCGATATTACGTTGAAAGTGCTCACATCGCCTTGGGATTTCCGTTACCAGCTCACTGGTAGATATGTTGGTCAGGTCTACAACCGCCAACGGATTCGGAATATTGTTGTATAGCTGCTGCCAGCCAGATGAAGTATGTTTATAGCTGAACCGTAAAGCATCATGCTGACGTACCAACGCGTCAATAGCACCAGCCAGCTGTATCTCATCAACAGTATCAGCTATTTTTAATAATACACTTTGGTTAAAATGAACAGCACTAACACCCCCTTGCTCAACTGTTCGCTCAAAATACCACCGTTGGATCGGTAATAAACCACTCTCTCCACTCAATAAGCCTTGCTCGGTCAGGATACTGGTCACGGCATTACTATCCAGGTAAGCAGCTAACCGTCCTATTGTCTGGTGATGGAACAGATCACGCGGATGTAACGTGTAACCTGCGCGCTTCGCACGGCTCACTACCTGGATCGTGATTATAGAATCTCCTCCCAGATCAAAGAAATTATCCCGGACGCCTATACGGCTCACTCCCAGCAAATCAGACCAGATAGCACTTAAAGCCTGCTCGGTAGCACTCACCGGTGCCACATACTCCTGCCGTAATAAACTACCCGCATCCGGTGCCGGCAACGCTCGCTTGTCTACCTTACCATTGGCAGTCAGCGGTAAGGAACTTAAACAAAGCAAAACTGACGGGATCATGTAATCCGGCAGATGCGTCAACAGGTAACTTTGTAACAACGATTCTTCATAATCCGATGCAGGTACTATATAACCAACCAGGCGACGAATACCCTGAGCATCGGTATGTAAGATCACTACTGCCTGCTGCACATAACCACTCGCTGTCAGCACATGGGCGATCTCACCGGGCTCTATACGATAGCCTCTCAATTTCACCTGCTCATCCTGGCGACCTACATAGATCACCGTACCATCTGCCTGCCAGCGGGCCAGATCACCGGTACGATATAAACGGCCGCCTGCCACAAATGGGTCTGCTATAAAACGGCTCGCCGTCAGCTCTGCCTGACCCAGGTAGCCGATAGCAACTCCAGAGCCGCCTACATACAACTCGCCTATCGCACCTACCGGCAACAGCTGCCGGCTTTCATCCAGGATATATGCACGACGGTGCCCCAAAGGACGACCTATCGGTATGTTCCCGTCTTCGTAATCAGTATCAATAATATGGGTCAGTGAAAAAGTAGTATTCTCCGTAGGACCATAACCGTTGATAATACGGATACCGGGATAGGCAGCCCGGAACCGCGACACATGCGCTGCTGATAGTTTCTCTCCTCCTGCCAGCACCGCTGATAATCCTTCAAATACAGACAGATAACTATCTACCAGCTGGTTGAACCAGCTGGCAGTAAACCACATCACCGTGGCACCGTAATGCCGGATCGCCGCCGTCAGCTGAACAGGGTCCAGCAACTGCTCCTCCGGCAGGATCACCAGCTGGCCGCCATGCAGCAATGCGCCCCAATACTCAAATGTCGTCGCATCAAATGAAGGCGAACCAGTCGCGATGATCACCGTATCTGTACCCAGTGACACAAAACCACCGCCCAATACCAGGCTGGTAATATTATTGTGGCCTACCACCGTGCCCTTGGGCTGCCCCGTAGAACCGGAAGTATAAATAACATATGCCGCTGCCGTTGCTGCTACCGCCGCCAAAGGAGAAAGACCTGTAATAGCCCTGCGCCAGGGTGCAGCCTCACCTACCGTCACTACAGACAGCTCCGGCCGCAGACCGGATAACAGTGCCTCATAACCGGCGTCGATCACCGCAAAACGACTGTCAATATCTGAGAGAATAAAGGAAATACGTGCAGCAGGATAAGTAACATCTATAGGCACATATACCCCGCCCGCTTTCATAATACCCAGCAAAGCTACCAGTAGACCAACTCCTCTATCCATACATACTGCCACCATGGTACCTGTCGTTACCCCCTGATCCCGCAGATAAAGCCCCAGCTGCTCACTCTCCACATCCAACAAATGGTAACTCAAAGACCGCACTCCATCTGTCACCGCTATCGCATCTGGCCGTAATAATGCCTGCTGACGAAATAATCCGGCTACACTGCTACCCATATCATAAGCGATTGCAGCACCCTGAAATCCTTCCAGCAAAACGCGCGTTTCTTCGCCGCTGAGTAGAGGCAACTGATCAAGCCGGGTAGCCGGAGATGCAATAATGGCGGCCAGTAATCTTTCGTAATGTTCCAGGAAGCGAGCGATGGTATCCACCTCAAACAGATCCGTATTATATTCCAGGAAGCCGGAAATGAGCCCGTTTTGTTCTTCCAGCGATAGCGTAAGATCAAACTTACTGGTCGTATGCGCCGTGTCGAAAGAAGTAAGGATAAGTGAACCTGCGTCCATCATTGGCTGGCTGGCCGCATGCTGCAATTGGAACATCACCTGAAATAAAGGAGTACGACTCATATCCCGCTCTTTGATGACTGCATCCACGATCTTTTCAAAGGGCAGATCCTGGTGTGCATAAGCGTCCAGTGTTGTCTGCCGTAATAATTGCAGGAAGTCGGAAAAGGAAGGATTATTAACCAGGTGGCTGCGTAATGTCAGTGTATTGACAAAGAAGCCGACCAAACCTTCCAATTCCGGTCTTATCCTGCCTGCAGTGGGGCTGCCGACAGTAATGTCAGTTTGCCTGGTATAACGGTATATTAATACTTTAAAAGTAGCCAACAGGGTCATAAACAAAGAAACGCCTTGCTCTCTCGAAAAGACAAGTAGCTGTTCTCCCAGCGACGCGGAAATCCGGAAAGGCAACGCTCCTCCGCTATTACTTCTGACTACCGGACGGGAATGGTCCGCAGGTAACTCCAATGGCACTACTCCTTCCAGCTGATGTCGCCAGTACTCCAGCTGCTGATTCAACGTCTCCGGCGTCAGATGACTCCTTTGCCAGACTGCATAATCTACATATTGAACGGGCAGATCTGCCAGCACCGGCAGGCGGCCATTAGCATATGCTTCATATAACAGGCCCAGCTCTCTGACAATAATATCAGAAGACCAACCATCAGATGCAATATGATGTACGACAATTACCAACACATGTTCCTCCGTTCCTACGGGAATTAATTGCGCCCGTAGCATAAAATCCCTGGACAGATCAAATGGTTGCGCGATCAGTTGTTCCGTATAGCCAGATATTACCTCCGCTGTTTGCACAACAGCAGCAATATCCGGTTCATCCAGTCGCCAGGCTGATACCGGCTGCACTTTTTGATAGGCACGGCCGTCGTGTTCGACAATAACAGTACGCAACACTTCATGCCGTTCTAATAAGCTGTTAAAAGCCTTCTTTAATGCTTCTCTGTCCAAAATGCCTTTTAGCTGTAAGACCGAAGGCAGATGATAATGTGTACTACCCTCCAATCGATCGATCACCCAAATCCGCTCCTGGCTATAAGAAAGCGGAAAAATATCATCCGCCGTACGTGGTGTAACTGGGATAGCTGCCGCCTCCGGCGAAGCGTCACCCTGCTGTTGCAACAGCTGTAATATTGCCTCCCGATACTGCCGTACCTCATCCAGTAATGAAGGATCAGGAACGACATCCGGTAGTAGGGTGTATTTTATCTTATCGTTGTCACAAAATAACAGGATACCATTTGCACGGGCTTTACTGATCACCTGTAAGGCATCATTCAGATTAACTTGGGCCATTTTATTAGGGTTGAAAAGAAGTAGTAGGGTTATTGTCAGCAAATATTAAAGCTCAAAGACTTCAGACGAAGTATTACCAGCCGTATGTCCGGCCTGTAATGCATGTATATATTCGCTTAGCTGGGCAATGTCTTTGAACTGGAACAGTTTATCTACAGATATCTGTAAAGCAAGCTCCTGTCGTATTCGGGCACCGACACGCATTGCCAGCAACGAGTGGCCTCCCGAAAAAAAGAAGTCGTCATAAATACCTATCTGATCACGTTCAAGTAATTCCTGCCATATGGCAACCAGCAGCTTTTCAGTTTCATTTCTGGCGGGTACATATTCCGGTGCCACACTCATATGTGCATCCGGATAAGGTAATGCCTTTCTGTCTACTTTTCCATTGGGTGTAAGCGGTAACTGCGTCAGCGGAATAAATAAAGAAGGAACCATATACTCCGGTAACTGCTTCCTGATAACCGATACGATTCTATCCTGCTCAAATTCTTTCTCCGGTACCACATAAGCCACCAATCGTTTCATACCGCTGGTATCCGCATGAGCGACCACAGCAGCTGTCCTCACCTGTTCGCATCGCTGCAGGACATTTTCAATCTCTCCAAGCTCTATCCGGTATCCGCGTATCTTCACCTGCTCGTCTTTACGACCCAGACACTGGATATCTCCTGTTGAATGCAATCGACCCAAATCCCCCGTACGGTACAGACGACCGCCGCTTAAAAAGGGGTCTGATACAAATCGACCGGCACTTAAATCCTCCCGGTACAAGTAACCACGACCCACCTGCGGACCTCCTATACAGATCTCTCCGATCACTCCCGGGGGACATAAACCTCCTGCCTCGTCCAGTATATAGAGCGGCGTATTGTGCAATCCCTGACCGATCGTCACCGCATCTCCATGATACAGCGCCTTAATACTGGCCCAGATCGTAGCCTCCGTCGGACCATAGACGTTCCATATACAACCGCCACCGGCCGTCAGCTGCTCCTTCAGAATCCAGGGTAAGGCCTCGCCCCCTACCAGCACCTCCAGCCACAAAGGCCGCTCCCAACCACTCTCCTGCAACATATGCCATGTCGCTGGTGTTGCCTGCATATGCGTTGGCCGGTATTGAGACAACTGATCCATTAACAGGTAAGCATCCGAGGCGCCCGAGCGACTCGACACCAACACCGTACCCCCGCTTAACAAGGGCAGGAAAAATTCCAGGTACGCAATATCAAAACAGAATGTCGTTACCGCCAACAAACGGCAACTTTCATCCGTACCAAGTATATCACACATCGAATGTAAAAAGTTCGATAACGATCCATGCGGGATCATCACCCCTTTAGGCTGACCTGTAGAACCAGACGTATAAATAACATAAGCCAGCTGCTCCCCGCTAATCGATACACCGGTAGGAACAACAGGACCAGCTGCAATAGCTGACGTATCCTGATCCAACAAGATCAGTACAGATACACTACCAGGTATTTCCAGACCTGATACACTGTCCGACTCTCCGATCAGGTATCGGCAACCCGAATCTGAAAGCATATACGCCTTCCGGTCAGACGGATAAGCAGGGTCGATCGGTACAAAGGCCGCCCCCGCTTTCAGCACCCCCAACAAAGCGATCAGCATTCGCTCCGAACGATCCAGGCAGATAGCCACCAGCTCCTCCCCTACCACACCTTTACCCACCAGATAATGAGCCAGCTGATTAGCACGCTGCTCTAACTGCGCATACGACAGCGTAGTATCATTAAATACAACAGCTGCAGCACTGGCACGCCTAACCGCCACGCGTTCAAAGACTCCCGGAAACAATTGCCCGCCGTAATCTGCACGACGCGAAGTACTGGCCGACAATAACCTATTGCTATCTGCCCTATCCAGGATAGATAACGCTGCTATCGGCTGTGCAGCATCAACAACGATGGAAAGCAACAACTGTTTATAGTGATCGATCATATAGCTGATAGTCTCCGCGGCAAAAAGGCTGGTAGCATAGGTGAAACTACCGGAAAGACCGTCTGTATACTCATCCATATTTAGCGTAAGATCAAATTGCGCAGTGGATTGCCCGATATTCAGTTGCTGCCAGTTGAAAGAAGGTACTATTTCAGGAGCAGCCGCATGATGCTGCAACTGGAACATCACCTGGAATAAGGGACTCCTGCTGAGATCCCGGGTCGACACTACGGCATCCACTACCTTTTCAAAAGGTACCTCCTGGTATTTATAGGCATCCAACGTAATCTGTCTAACCTGCTGCAGGTAGTCGGTGAAATTCGTTTCACCACGAAGGGAGGTCCGCAACACAATCGTATTCAGGAAAAAACCGATCAACGGCTCCACTTCTTTACGCGACCGTCCGGCTACCGGTGTACCTACGCTTATATCCACCTGTCCGCTATAACGATATAACAATACCTTGAACGCCGCGAGCAACAGCATATAGAGTGTTACGCCATGCTGCACACTAAGTGCTTTCAGCTGCTCATAGACGGCCTTATCGATTTGGAATACCAGTTCCTTCCCGGTATTATCCTGTACCACCGGGCGCGCATAATCAAATGGCAACTCTATAGCGGCGATATCTTTCAGTTGATGACGCCAGTAAGCTAACTGATCATCCAGTAACTTACCTGTCAAATAATTACGTTGCCAGATCGCATAGTCCGCATACTGAATAGCAGGCGCTGTCAATATCGTAGTCTCTTGTAATATACTGGCGGTATAAAGCGCTATCAACGTTCTTACAATAATATCGGCAGACCAACCATCAGAGGCAATATGATGCAATACGATCACCAAAATGTTAGTCTCCTCTCCACATGAAAGCAGTGTTGCCCGCAACATGTAATCAACAGCAAGATCAAAAGGAACAGACACCAGCGCCGCTAATTCCAGCTGCAGCTGTTCCTCACTATCAAATGCCAGTTCTCTGATATCAAGAGCCCATTTATTTGCCGGCATCACTTCCTGGTAAGGAATACCATCTTTCACCTTGATCACGGTCCGCAATATCTCATGCTGTTCGATCATACCTGACAATGCCGCTTGCAATGCCGCAACGGCTACGTCACCTTCCAGCTTCAATACCGCGGGAATATGATATTGTGTACTACCGGAGAGCTGATCGATAAACCAAAGTCTTTCCTGGCTATAGGACAAGGGAATGAATGCAGGACGCTCCTGGGATACTATATCCGGTAATATCATACCAGCATGGCTGATACGCAACTGTTGCGATAGTAAAGCGATGGTGGGATGATCAAATACATCCCCGATCTGTAACTCAACATCCAGCTCTTTTCTTATGATAGATAACAATCGGATCACCAGCAAGGAGTGCCCCCCGCGTTCAAAGAAATTATCGTGAATACCGATCTCGTCTTCCTCCAGGAGATCTTTCCAGATATCCGTCAATACCTGCTCAGTGTAATCTCTGGGGGCGGCAGACACACTACCTTCCGACACCTCGTCGGTCATTGCCAGCAATGCCGGCTTATCGATCTTGCCATGGGAAGTAAGGGGGAAAGCAGCTACAATATATAACCTTCCAGGAACCAGATGCGCTGGCAGATGCTCTTTCAGATAGGCATTGACATCCTGTTTGGCCAGCGTAGCATCAGTAGTAATATATGCACTCAATTGCTGGTATCCGATACTGTCGGCATGTGTTATTACTACCGACTGTGTCACACCTATCATACGGGACAACACCCCTTCTATCTCGCCAGGTTCCACCCGGTAGCCTCTGATCTTAACCTGGTCATCCGCACGTCCGCGGTATTCTAATATTCCGTCTGGCAACCAGCGTACCACATCACCAGTACGATACACAGATAACAGGTCGTCTCCTACACTAATTTGAACGAACTTATCTGCTGTAAGGTCGGGCCGTTGCCAATATCCGGTTGCCAACCCGGCCCCGCCTATACATAGCTCGCCATAAACACCTTCCGGCAAAAGCTGTAGCTGCCGGTCCAATACATACAACTGTACATTATCTATAGCACGCCCGATCGGGATATGATCCCTGCTGCCTGCAGCCGTATCCAATGTATTAAACACAAAGGTGCTACAGCCAACAGTCGCTTCTGTAGGACCATATTCATTGATCACTTCCACATCAAGATGATAAGTGGTCCAGTACTGCAGGTGCTGCCATTCAAGCGCCTCTCCTCCGCATACCAGCCGCTGCGTGAATGGTATATTTTCATTACGCGCCATCGCCAATGCCAGTAATGGCAAATGCGCCGGCGTCAGTTTGATGAAGTCATAAGGTGCATGAGCGATAAAAAGCGGGTCTTCAAATACACTGGTACCCTGATAGCTGCCGAATACCACATACTTCCCTTTCAGCAGCGGCATAAACAATGCAGTGATAGATGCATCAAAAGTATAAGAAAGATGTGCAAAGCTGCCTGCAGGATGTTCATCATCATTCAGATACCTCGTCTGCCCGTTGTCCAGGTAATTCAGCAGGCTGTAATGAGAGACCATCACTCCTTTAGGCTGCCCTGTACTACCCGACGTATAGATAACATAAGCAGGCTGTTCTGCAGATATCTCAATGACAGGTGAAGTAACCGGCAAAAGCTCCAGTAAAGCAATATGCTGATCAGGTACAATTACCTTTCGATCCGGGGACGAGGGGATGATGGATGCCGCCTCTTCACTTGCCAGTAATAATGGAGATGAAATATCCTCCAGGATAAACGCTATCCTGGCAGCCGGGTAATCCGGATCGACAGGTACGTAGGCCGCTCCTGCTTTCAGTATTCCCAATAATACCATCGGCAGGGATACCCCTTGCTCCATACATACGGGTATCAGCATACCCGACCTTACACCAAGCGTCAGGAGATACTTCGCCAATTGATTCGAACGCTCGTCCAGCTCTCGGTAGCTTAATATTCCATCGGATGCCACAACTGCATATCGATCCGGAAATTGCATGGCCGCCCGGCCGAACAAAGTAAGGAACGTATCCTGCGCTGCAGAGACATGTACATCGCTGGTACTGATACTGTGCAGTAAATGATCCGCCTCTCCTGCATCTAACATAGTCAGCTCATCTATTGACGTAGCAGGCGCTGCTGTCACAGCATATAATAATTGTTTGAAATGCCGTATCATACCGGCTATAAACGAGGTACTGAATAAATCACTTCTATATTCTATACTACCCGTATAAGTACTGTCACTACTTTCCTCCAGGAAAAGTGTCAGGTCAAATTTGGCTGTGAGACTGGTGATCTCTTCCTGCATTACGTCCAGTATTTCTGAAGTATATACCGGCAGATCTTCGACCTGTTGCAACTCAAACATGACCTGGAACAGTGGACTCGTTGCAGTATTTCTTTCGCGGACGGTAAGCTCTACGATCTTCTCAAAAGGAGCGTCCTGATGATCATAGGCATCCAGTAACATACGTTTAACTTGCGCCAGCAACAGCGAAAATGATGGACCACCACTCAAGTCCGTACGTAAAGCCAACGTATTGGCAAAGAATCCGACAAGAGATGCCACTTCGGGCTGCATACGACCCGCAATGGTACTACCTACACAGATATCTGTCTGACCGGTATAACGGTATAACAATACTTTGAAAACCGATAACAGCAGCACGAACCGGGTCACTCCTTCCCGGTGGCATAATGCCTGAACAGACGAGGATAAGGATGGATCAAGATCGAAGCGCATGATAGCACCAGGTCTTTGCATACCTGCCCCCCTCGGCCAGGATAATGGCAGCTGCAAAATAGCAGTATCCATTAATTGATGCTCCCAGTAAGAGAGTTGGGCCAACATTCTGTCACCGGTCAAATATGTACGCTGCCAGATCGCATAATCGGCATATTGTACCGGTAATAACGGCAATGAAAATGCTGATCCTTTCACACCGGCATCATAATACGCCAGTAGCTCGCGTACAATAATACCTGCTGACCAGGCATCCGCTGCGATATGGTGTATACATACGATCAGTATATGCTCCTCCGGTTGCAACACCATCAATTGTGCCCGCAGCATAGGATCCTCGGAAAGATTAAAAGGCGACTCCAGCACCTGCCGGATCTGTTCTTCATAAGGTGCCTGTGTATCAGCGGCCTGAACAGATAATTGCCAGCTACCAGGTGCTGCTACTTCCTGCCGTACATGTCCATCAGTATTGATCAACCGGGTTCGTAACACTTCATGCCGGTCCACAACATACCGGAAAGCAGCCTCCAGTAAATCGATCCGTAACACTCCCTTCAACCGTAATACAGAAGGAATATGGTATTGTACACTTCCTTCCAGCTGATCAATAAACCAGAGACGTTCCTGGCTGTATGACAAGGGAACATAGGCCGGCCTTACGGACGCGGCTATAGAAGGTAATAGACCCTGATGTTCATCCGTAGTAATATACCTTGCCAACGCATGAATAGTAGGATGCGCAAATATAACCCTGACCGGTATCTCTCGTTGTAAGGCTTGCCGCAACAAAGCCACCAACCGCATTGCCAGCAGAGAATGTCCTCCCGATTCAAAGAAGTCTTCGTAAATACCGGGCGTAGTTCCCAGCAAATTTGTCCATATATCAGCGATCAATCGCTCTGTTGTATTTCTTGGAGCAACATATACCTGCCTGCCTGACTGACTGGTCTGCGGCACAGGTAATGCCTGTTTATTGATCTTACCATTAGCCAGTAATGGCAGCGCTTCCAGTACCATCCATTGTACCGGCAACATATAAGCAGGTAATCGTTCCTTCAGGTAACCTGTAATCGCAGCATTATCATATATCCCTTCAGGCACCACATAGGCAAGTAACCCCTGGTTCCCATCAGGCCCGGTGAAAGTAACCACGATAGCCTCCTTCACTTGCGGACAATGTTGCAAAACCGTAGAAATTTCGTCCAGTTCGATCCGGTAACCCCGGATCTTTACCTGGTTATCTATCCTGCCCATATAGATCACTTCACCATTAGCATCCCAGCGACATACATCCCCCGTTTTATACAACCGCTGCCCGCTATGTCCTTGCGGATCTGATATAAACCGCGCGTCGGTTAGTGCCGGACGACAGAAGTACGCTCTGGCCACTTGTATACCTCCTATATGTAGTTCCCCTGGCACACCAATGGGCTGTTGTTGACCGTATTGGTCCAAGATCCGGAGATACGTATTCGCCACCGGCTTCCCTATCGGTACTACATCCAAGTTCGTAATATCATTAGGTGCCTGCCAGTAGCTTACTTCAATCGCCGCCTCCGTTGGTCCGTACAGGTTTAACATCTCCACTTGTGGCAACTGCTGCCGGCACGCCTTCACATGACGAGGCAACAATGCCTCCCCGCTGCAGCATACATACTTTAACCCCGCACACTCCCCGCGTACCAGCGTATCCAGGAACACGGGCAGCATAGAGGGCACAAAATGTATCACTGTTATGCCATACCTGTCAACGGTATGCTTCAAATAATCAGCGTCCTTCTGTCCTGACGGTAAAGCAAATACCAGCCGGGCACCTGATAACAAAGGCCAGAAGAGCTCCCATATGGAAACATCAAAACAGAAAGTCGTCTTTTGCAATACAGCATCTCCCGCTCCGATAGGCTTGTAATTCTGCAGCCATTGCAGCCGGTTCACAATACCTCCATGCTCATTCACTACCCCTTTAGGCTGCCCGGTCGAACCCGAAGTATAAATGACATACGCGGCCTGCGTACTGCTGATCTCAACAGAAGGTAAAACAGTACTATAAGAGGATAAAGCGAAGCTTAGCTCATCCATGCAATGTATATCAATACCCAGCTCAGTATCAAGTGACGGAACAATCCCACTATGAGAAAGCATCATGCCTGCATTCACATCTTCCAGGATATAACGGATGCGTGCTGCAGGGTATTCCGGATCGATCGGTACGTAAGCCCCGCCAGCTTTTAGTATACCCAGCAACGCAATGATCATATCCAGGGACCGGTATAAACATACCGGCACCAGCACTTCTGCCCCTACTCCTTTAGCTATCAGGTAGTGAGCCAGCTGGTTACTGCGTTCATCCAGTGTTGCATAGGTAAGTACTGTTTCTTCAAACTGTACGGCGATAGCAGCAGGCGTTTTCGCTATCTGTGCCTGCACGAGTGCAACTATCGTATCGTATGGGTAAACAACCTCGGCTCCTTTGAAAGCTGACAACACCTGCTTTTCATCTGCCGTTAGTATATTGATTTGCCCTACAGTATCCGCCGGTCTTTCCACCACCTCTTGCAGCAATTGCTGCAAGTGCCCTAACATACGATGGATAGTATCCGACCGGAACAAATCGGTACGATAAGAAATACCGGCATATAATCCCCGCTCGTTTTCCTCCATTGCCAATGTCAACTCAAATTGAGCTTTATCCTGCTGCCATGGTAACTGTTCCAGCCGTACGTCGCCCATTTGGGATAACGGTACAGCAGGCACATTCTGCAGTACGAACATCACCTGGAAAATAGGCGATCTACTAAGGTCCCTTTCTTTTGCTACCGCCTCTACTACCTTTTCAAATGGCACATCCTGGTGAGCATAAGCTTCCAGCGTATTATGTTTTACCTGTTGTAGTGTTGTATGGAATGACTGATAGCCATCAATACGGTTCCGCATGGTGATCGTATTGTTAAAGAACCCTATCAGTGGCTCTGTTTCCTTCGACCATCTGCCTGCAACCGGTGTACCTACTACGATATCTTCCTGCCCGCTGTACCGGTGCAGCAACGTCTGGAATGCTGCCAGCAGTAGCATATATAGTGTAACTCCTTCCCGCTGCGCCAACGAACGCAAGGCATTTGTCAACGCAAGATCTAATTGTCCTTCTATCAATGCACCATCAGCTTGTAGCACAGCCGGACGTGGATAATCAAGAGGAAGGTTCAGGGGAAGTACACCCCTAAGCTGTTGCTCCCAATAGCGTAGTTGCTGCTCAAATACGCTGGCAGCCAGCTGCGTACGCTGCCACAAAGCATAGTCAGCATACTGTATAGACAGTATCGGTAATGTTGGCTGCAGTCCAAGGACAGCGGCCTCATATAAGGCAATTACCTCCCGGATAAATATTCCGGTAGACCATCCGTCCGCAGCAATATGATGCAGCACGATCACCAGTTCGTGCAGGGTCGCTTCTTTTTGGATCAGATGAGCACGCAGCATATAATCTGTAGCAAGCACGAAGGGTGCCGCTATCACATCCTGTATGTAATGCTCATCAGCGTCGTTTCCTTCTCTGATCAACAGCTCCCAGTTGTCTGGCGACAGCACCTCCTGGTAGGCGCCTTCCTGTCCCATGACAATCACAGTACGTAATACCTCATGCCGGGTTATAATGGTCTTAAGTGCAATAGTCAGTGCAGCATAGTCCAGCACTCCGGTCAGCCGGACAACCGCCGGCAAATGATATTGCACACTACCTTCCAGCTGATCTATGAACCAGAGCCGCTCCTGGCTATATGACAACGGTAACTTCGACGGTCTTTCAAAAGTACTGATCGGTGGTAGCGCAGGTGCAGCCATCGTCTGTAGATAAGTCGCCAATTCCGCCAAGCGGGGATATTGGAAGATCGCCTTCACCGATAACTCAACCTGTAATACATTCCTAACTGCAGCTATTAACCTCGTTGCCATCAGTGAATGACCACCTAACTCAAAAAAGTGATCATATACCCCGACTTGTTTTACACCCAGCAATTCCTGCCAGCTATCCGCTAGCAACACTTCCGTCTGATTCCGGGGTGCGACATAGACATGCTGCAATACACTTTCCTCCACTGGTAAGGCTGCCAATGCCTTACGGTCTATCTTACCATTGGCGGTAAGTGGCAGCTCCTGCAGACCCATGAATACACCGGGTATCATGTACGCAGGCAATTTTGTCTCCAGGAACGCAGCCATGGCTGCTTTATCCAATACTCCATCAGCTTCTACATAGCCTACCAGGTAAGGCAATAACTGTACATCGTGTTTAACCAATACCACACATGCCCGCACAGCCTCATATTGTGTCATCACACGTTCTATTTCTCCAAGTTCTATCCGGTAACCACGAACTTTCACCTGGTTGTCCATACGACCCAGATGCTCCACTGTGCCATCTGGCAGCCATCTCCCCAAGTCACCGGTCCGGTACATACGTGCACTGTGGAAGAATGGATCCGGAACAAATTTCTGCGCCGTCAACTCAGGACGCTTGAAATATCCCCTTCCAACACCCACACCTGATACACATATTTCACCCACCACACCGACAGGACACAATGCCATCATATTGTCAACAACGTAAATACGCAGGTTCTGGATCGGCTTGCCTAACGGAACATTATCCACAACGGGCGCCTCATACATAAAGTGGTGCGTAATATCGTCCGAAGCCTCCGTAGGTCCATAAGCATTCACCACCGGGATGCGGGACCACTTGTCGTGACGGAACCATTGCACCAGCAAAGAGCGCCGCACCGTTTCCCCTGTTACAAGCAGGTATTGCAGCTGCTGTAAAGCTACCTGCGAGGTAGTTTGAAATATCGCCGATAGATAGGAGGGCACTACTTCCAGGATCGTCACTGCCCTCCGCTCCGTCTCCTCAAGGAAGGAGGCCGGATCGTATATTAATTCCTCTCTATAGATGACCGTTTGTCCTCCGCATATAATGGCAGCAAACATCTGCCATACAGAGATATCAAAGGTATAAGAGGCATTGAATCCGACTATAGAGGCAGCAGTGACAGATAAGTCGTTTATCTTGGCGAAAAGATGGTTCAGCATACCCTGATGTTCTACCAGCACGCCTTTAGGCACACCCGTAGAGCCAGATGTATAGATCATATACGCCAGCTGCGTCCCCTCCGTCGCAGGTAATTCCACCGAAGCAAGATCGCTGGCAGTACTATAGCTGTCTTCCATAGTGATGACTGTAGATACAAGAGTGACAACCCGTTCTCTCAGTGTTTCAACAGTGATCACTACGCCGGCCTCACATTCAGCAATGATATACGCCACCCGATCAGAAGGGGCCGCAGTATCTACCGGAACATATGCACCGCCGGCTTTCCATACGGCCAGTATCGCGACCATCATATCTATAGACCGTTCCAGGTAGAGCGGCACCAACGTCTCCCGTTGTACGCCGGCCCTGTATAAATAAGCAGCAAATTGGCTTACACGCCTCCATAATTCACCATAGGTGATCGTCTCATCACCACACACAATAGCCATTGCCGAAGGAGATTGTATCACCTGCTGTTCCAGCAGACTGCAAACTGATTGTTCTTCAGGATATGTACGGGCCGTATCGTTGAAGCTATAGAGTAAAGTCGCTCTTTCCTCCTCGGTTAACAGTGTAAATGTGCTTATAGATTGCATAGGCGTTTCTACCACCGCCAGCAGTAACTGCCGGAAATGATGCATCATACGCTGTATGGTCTCTTCTCTGTACAGGGAAGTACTATACGTAGTATTAATATAGAGACCGCCCGCAGATGGTTGTATGGATACCGCCAGATCAAACTGTGTAGTACCCTGCGGTATACCTTCCGGTTGGATGCTTAATCCCGCGGGTGTCGTCACAGATATATCAGGCGTATTTTGCAGTTCGAATAGCACCTGGAACAATGGATGCCGCCCCAGATCCCTGTCTTTGATCACCGCTTCCACCACCTTCTCAAATGGTGCATCCTGCTGCTCATAAGCATCCAATGTAGTATGCTTCACACGTTGCAACAAGGTAATGAATGAAGGATCACCTGTCAGGTCAGTACGCAATGCCAATGTGTTGATGAAGGCTCCAATCATCGTTTCCAGTTCTTCTGCACCGCGTCCCGCAATAGACGTACCCACGCAAATATCATCCTGCCCGCTATAACGCTGTAATAATATATTGAAGGTGGCCAGCAAGGTCATGAACAGTGTACTGCCATTTTCATTGGACAATGCCTGCAATGCTGTCACCAGCGTTTGATCAATAAAAGTGCTGATAGCAGCACCCCTGCTATCCTGTATTACCGGACGTTCAAAATCAGTAGGGAGTAGCAATGGTGTGACATTCGCCAGTCGGGACTGCCAGTATTTTACCTGTTTTTCCAGGAAATCTCCCACCAGATGCCTGCGCTGCCAAATGGCGTAGTCCGCATATTGCAGCATCACCGGTGGTAGTATGTTTTGTTTACCTCCTTCTTCCTGCATATACAACGCCAACAACTCACGGACAAAAATATCGGCAGACCATGCATCGGCAGCAATGTGGTGTATAACAATTACAAGGACATAGTTATCCGTATCGCGTACCAGCAGATGTGCACGCAACATCATGTCTGCAGACAGGTCAAAAGGATCTGCGATCAAAGAAGCAATACGGGCCTGTAACATTGCATCGTCCTGCAAATTGTCATCGCAGATCACATCCAATGCCCAATCACCGATATCTGTTATCTGCTGATAAGGAATGCCCGCCGATTCCTTTATCACAGAGCGCAGTATTTCATGACGTACCAATACTTCGCGGAAAGCCACTGCTAGCCGAGTGATATTCACCTTTCCCCTAAGTGTTAACACGGCAGGCATATGATAAGCTACGCTCCCTTCCAACCGGTCAATAAACCATATACGTTCCTGACTGTAAGATAAAGGCACTCTTAATGGTCTGATCTCGGCTGTCACCGGAGGCAGCAGGTTCAACGTCTTTTTGCCTGCCATATGAGCTGCCAGCTCACGGATAGTCGGGTAGTTGAATATGTCCCGTACCGTTATCCCTGTTACAACGACACTGCGTATAGCAGCAACAGCACGGGTAGCCAGCAGGGAATGCCCTCCCATTTCGAAGAAATGATCAGTTATCCCAACCCGCGCTATGCCGAGTAAGCGTTGCCATATATCCGCGATCTGCTGCTCAAGTGCATTTTCAGGGGCTTGATAGATGCCCCCCTGGCTGCCTTTTGTAATAGTATGCAGCGATAAAAACTTACGGTCCTTCTTCCCATTATGCGTTTTAGGTAACTGCTGTAGCGCATGGAGCTCTGCAGGTATCATATAGTGCGGTAACTGCGCACGTAAATATTCCTTCAGCTCCTGGTGCAATAAAGTACTGATATCTGCAAACAACGGGATATTGGTGGTCACAGCCTCCGGAACAATATCCTCCGGTAAACTCACCGCTCCTTCAATAGGAACCAGACTTAGCAACAGATGTATACTCAGTGGATCTGCTGCCACTATCTGCCTGCAATGATAGCCTTTGGAGCTAGCTAATGCCAGCAAAGCCAGCAGCCGGTCCGTATGGCCGGTACGCCCCTTAATGTACGCTCTCAAAGGCCCCGCATGAAGAATAGCAGGCTGGCTCATTCCTTCCTGTAAAGCCCGCTCATAAGTAAGCCTGGGATTAGGTACATGACTAAATGCAATCACCGGCATTCCTGACAGTAGCTGTTGCTCCAATATCGTTTCCGGGTCTTGTAATGCAGACCAGTTCGACCAGGCCGGTGCAAAAGCAGCTGGCTGCTTCCCTACACTGATAACAACCGTATACCGGTATAGCGACATTTCATTAACACTACTTACATTCTTCCAGTTGATGGATATAGCACTGATAGCAGGTATATTCTTCATCAGTGTATAGAAATAACCGGGCGCAACACAAAGTTCTTCCTCTACCATTACTGCCTGATCCGCTCTCCATTCCAACTCCCTCATGTCCGTTTTATCTCCTGCCTGCACCAACTGTAATCGCAGGTGGAACAATGACAACAGCCGCAGGTCCCTTACATCACCAATCACAATATGTCCCGTTCCCTTCAGCTGATCTGCACTTTGTCTGATAACATCTGTCAGGTAAGCCTCTCCGGGAAAATACTGTATCACAGAATTCAGAACGATCACATCAACATCCGGAATCGCGATATTCCTTACCTCATGTGCAGGCCCTACCAATAGCGTTGTTGCAGGGAAGCGCTGTGGCTCTCCGGCAATATATGCCTGTATCTGTTTGATCGAACTGGCAGCCAGATCAGTTCCGGTATAATGGCTGATATAGGGCGCGAGTTGATAGTAGATCAAACCCGTACCGCAACCTATTTCAAGTACCTTATCGGGCGATAAAGACAAAATTGTATGCGCCGCATCGTGCACCCATTCGCGCATGTCCGCTTCCGGAATAGCTTCTCCTGTAAAGCTGTCATTCCAGATAGAAATATTAAACTCAGCATCAATATTGTCACCTGCCACAGAAGCGATATATTCTTCATCGTAAATATCCCTCCAGCTAGCTGTCTGCTGTTCATATAAGGCAGGTGCTTTCTCTGCGACATAGGACATCGCAGGTACATAGTAACCTACCAATCTGTCGTTAAGTCCTCCTTGTGTCGCAGGGATAATCACTGCAGCCTCATTCACAAAAGGACATCGCTGCAAGACATTTTCAATCTCTCCAAGCTCTATCCGGTATCCGCGTATCTTCACCTGCTCGTCTTTACGACCCAGACACTGGATATCTCCTGTTGAATGCAATCGACCCAAATCCCCCGTACGGTACAGACGACCGCCGCTTAAAAAGGGGTCTGATACAAATCGACCGGCACTTAAATCCTCCCGGTACAAGTAACCACGACCCACCTGCGGACCTCCTATACAGATCTCTCCGATCACTCCCGGCGGACATAAACCTCCTGCCTCGTCCAGTATATAGAGCGGCGTATTGTGCAATCCCTGACCGATCGTCACCGCATCTCCATGATACAGCGCCTTAATACTGGCCCAGATCGTAGCCTCCGTCGGACCATAGACGTTCCATATACAACCGCCGCCGGCCGTCAGCTGCTCCTTCAGAATCCAGGGTAAGGCCTCGCCCCCTACCAGCACCTCCAGCCACAAAGGCCGCTCCCAACCACTCTCCTGCAACATATGCCATGTCGCTGGTGTTGCCTGCATATGCGTTGGCCGGTATTGAGACAACTGATCCATTAACAGGTAAGCATCCGAGGCGCCCGAGCGACTCGACACCAACACCGTACCCCCGCTTAACAAGGGCAGGAAAAATTCCAGGTACGCAATATCAAAACAGAATGTCGTTACCGCCAACAAACGGCAACTTTCATCCGTACCAAGTATATCACACATCGAATGTAAAAAGTTCGATAACGATCCATGCGGGATCATCACCCCTTTAGGCTGACCTGTAGAACCAGACGTATAAATAACATAAGCCAGCTGCTCCACGCTAATCGATACACCGGTAGGAACAACAGGACCAGCTGCAATAGCTGACGTATCCTGATCCAACAAGATCAGTACAGACACACTACCAGGTATTTCCAGACCTGATACACTGTCCGACTCTCCGATCAGGTATCGGCAACCCGAATCTGAAAGCATATACGCCTTCCGGTCAGACGGATAAGCAGGGTCGATCGGTACAAAGGCCGCCCCCGCTTTCAGCACCCCCAACAAAGCGATCAGCATTCGCTCCGAACGATCCAGGCAGATAGCCACCAGCTCCTCCCCTACCACACCTTTACCCACCAGATAATGAGCCAGCTGATTAGCACGCTGCTCTAACTGCGCATACGACAGCGTAGTATCATTAAATACAACAGCTGCAGCACTGGCACGCTTAACCGCCACGCGTTCAAAGACTCCCGGAAACAATTGCCCGCCGTAATCTGCACGACGCGAAGTACTGGCCGACAGCAGGGATGCAGTTTCATCTTTATTCAGCATCGCCAGGCGGTCGATAGGGGTTTTCGTATCCAAAAGGATCGATTCCAGCAGTTGCGCATAATGTGACATCATGCCAGCTATCGTACTTTCTTTGAAAAGATCCACACTATATTCCACATAGATGGCCAGTCCCTCACTATCTTCATTTACAGAGACACTCAGGTCAAATAGTGTAGTGGCATGAGCAATATCTTCCTGCGTTAGCAAAGCGGCTCCCAGACGAATGACAGGTTCAGGTGGTGTGTTCTGTAACATGAACATGACCTGGAAGACCGGATGTAGATTAAGTTGTCTTTCTGTCACAACCGTATCCACTACTTTTTCAAATGGTACCTCCTGATGCTCATACGCAGCCAGTGTCGTTTTTCTTACACGCTGCAATAATTCGGTAAACAATGGCGCACCGCTCAGATCACTTCTCAGGGCCAGCGTATTGACGAAAAATCCGATCAGCCCCTCTACTTCCTGTTGTGCCCTGCCAGCCACCGCACTTCCCACACAAACGTCTGTCTGCCCGCTATAACGGTAAAGCAATACCTTAAAGGCAGCCAGCAAAGTCATAAACAACGTACATTCCTGCTCCCGGGACAATTGATAAAGACGCTCCGTCATTGTCCGGTCTAAACGTAACTGATACATAGCACCCTTGGTACCGGGATGCAGCGGCCTTGTATAATCATGTGGTAACTGCAAGACCGTTGTATCCGTCAGCAAATGCTGCCAATAAGCCAGTTTCTTATTCAATAGCGTATCGTTTAGATAATCACGCTGCCAGATAGCATAGTCTGCATATTGAACGGTGAGTGGCGCCAAAGCCGGTGACTGCTGCCGGGAGAAGGTATCATATAGCGATACCAGTTCTTTTATTAATATGCCATTAGACCAACCATCAGAAGCGATATGATGCACTACGATCACTAGTAACCACTCATCCTGTGCCGCTTCCAGCAGGTCTGCTCTCAACATATGGTCAGCTGCAAGATCAAAGGGTCTGGCAATCAACTCCTGAATGAATACGTCAGTAGCTATATCTGCTGGGATTGTTCCCTTCGCCAATCGCCAGCTCCCTGTTTCCAATATCTGCTGATAAGCAACACCATCCTCCTGCAATAATATTGTCCGTAATATTTCATGCCGGTTAATGATCTCCTGGAAGGCATGTTCCAATGATAAAAGGTCTATTGTTCCCTTCACACGCAAGACCATCGGCATATGATACTGAATAGTTCCCTCCAGCTGGTCAATAAACCAAAGCCGTTCCTGGCTGTAAGAAAGCGGTATCTTGTCGGGCCTTGTAACAACAGCAATAGAGGGTAACAGTACTTTTACTTTCTTTTGCTGCAGGAAAGCAGTCAACCTGGATATGGTGGGATAGTCAAACACATCCCCTATTTCCAATTCTACTTCTAACGTTTTTCTGACAGCAGATATCAGTCGTATCACTAACAACGAGTGTCCGCCTGCTTCAAAGAAATTATCATGGACACCGATACGGTCCAGCTCAAGCAAGGTCGCCCAGATATCCGCCATCACGGCTTCCATAGGACTATCCGGTGGGGTATAACCTACGTCTGCAATAGATTCTCCTGAGAACTTGGACAGCGCCTGTTTATCGATCTTACCGTGAGCTGTTAACGGCAGCGACGCAACAAGGGACAGCTGAGATGGGATCATATGTTCCGGCAACATCAACCGGAGAAAGGTATAGATATCTTCTTTATCAATACTCCCGGCTATCTCAGGTACGACATAGCCTGCTAATTGCTGGTAGCCGGCGCTGTCCTTACGGGCCAGCACCACCGCTTGACTTATACCTTCATACTGGTTAAGCGTATATTCAATTTCAGCCAGCTCTATTCTATACCCTCTTATCTTCACCTGTTCATCTGCACGGCCTGCATATTCGAGGCTACCGTCGGGCTGCCAGCGTACAATATCACCAGTGCGATAAATACGCTGACTACCTGTTACAGGAAAAGGTGGAGCTAAAAATCGCGATTCATTGAGGTCCTGCCGTCCGAGATATCCACGGGCCAGGCTGTCGCCGCCTATGTATAATTCACCGAAGACGCCGATCGGCACTGGCTGCGTCTCATTATCCAATACATATAACTGCACATTATCTATAGGCCTTCCTATAGCAATATTTTGTCTATTTTCCGCTGATAAGGCATGGGTATAAAAGCGATGGGTACTGCAACCTACCGTAGCTTCTGTCGGGCCATACTCATTGACGATCTCTACCGCCAACTGATGATCCAACCAGTACTGAAAATGACTGACCTCCAGCGCCTCTCCACCCACTACCAACCTCCGGCTGAATAACCTATCATTTTCATCTATCGCACGGGCGAGCAAAGGCATATGTGCCGGCGTCAGTTTGATAAAGTCATAAGGGGCATGTTCCCGGAAAAGTGGATCTTCAAATACCGATGCCGCTTTTTTACTGCCCAATACGATCGACTTACCTCCCAGCAAAGGCATGAATAAAGCAGTCAGGGAAGCATCAAAGGTGAATGAGAAATGCACAAAGCTGCCATTATTATCAGATAACGGGTCTAAATAGTGTGTCTTTTCATTACATAGATAGTTTACAAGGCTACCATGCTCTACCAATACTCCCTTAGGTTGCCCTGTACTACCAGATGTGTAGATGACATAAGCCGCCTGGTTGGCAACAGGCCACTCATTAATAGCACCAATGGGATAAAACGATAACAGATCAGCTATCGATTCTGGAATAACAAGGGTATAATTTCCGTGGGATAGGTGGGTCGATGCCGATTCACTGCATATTACCACGCTGGCTGCCACATCTTCCAACAGAAAAGTAATACGTGCAGCAGGATAATCAGGGTCGATAGGTACATAAGCTCCTCCGGCTTTCAGAATAGCTGTCAGGGAAACGATCAGGTCTATACTGCGTTCCATACAAACAGGTACCAGCATCCCTTTTGTCACACCTTGCCCTTTTAAATAATGCGCCAGCTGATTAGAACGTTGGTCTAACTCCCCAAAGCTCATTTTTCCGGTAGCCGCAATCAAAGCGGTATTCCCGGCATATCGTTTGAACTGTGCAGCCAATAATGGCAGTATACTTTCAGCAGGGAGCGGTCGTTTACTACCGGTATTAAATCCTTGGGTAACGGCAGATAAAGCGTCCTCTGTCATCATCGGCAATCTGGCAATGACAGTATCTGGCGCTGTTACCACAGCCCGCAGGAGTTGTTCAAAATGAGATGCCATTCTCGCAATAGTATCGGCGTCGAACAGGTCGCTTCTATATTCTATCCTGGCTTCCCAATCTGTTTCGTTTTCTTCCAGGAAAAGCGTAAGGTCATATTTGGCGTTAGGCTGCTCATAGGTCTCCTGGGTGATCGATATCCCTCCGGCATCAAAAGCAGCAGTACTGATAGCCTCCTGTACTTCTATCATTACCTGGAATAACGGACTGTACCTCGTATCACGCTCTGTCACGACAACTTCTACTATCTTTTCAAATGGAGTATCAGGATGATCATAGGCGCCTAACATCGTTTCCTTTACGCGCTGTAACAGCTCAGAGAAAGATGGTTGGCCTCCCAGCTGTGTCCTCAGCGCCAGCGTATTGGCAAAGAACCCTATCAATGGGGTAACCGCCTCATCATTCCTTCCGGCAATAGTACTGCCGACACAGATGTCTTCCTGTCCGGTGTATCTGTAAAGCAATAATTTATAGGCAGCCAGCAATGTCATGAACATCGTTACCTGTTTGGCCTGCGCCAGCTCCCGTAATTCCTGCATCAAAATAGCTGATAAGCGGAATACCTGGCTCGCACCTGGCCTTCCCGCCAGATCTGTCCTGGGATGATCCAATGGTAGCTGTAGTAGGGAGGTACCTGACAACTGCTGCTTCCAATAGGAAAGTTGTGCCGTCAGCTGCACGCCTGACAAATAGTTCCGCTGCCAAATAGCATAGTCCGCATATTGTACAGACAACGCTGGCAATGACATCGTATTGCCGGAACACAAGGCATTATAACAAGCGGCAAATTCCTCCATCAATATTTCCGCAGACCTGGCATCTGCTGCAATATGGTGAATAACGACTACCAGCAATTGTTCAGTTGGTGACACCGCCAATAGCCATGCCCGTATAGGCGCATCATTACCAAGGTCGAATGCCTGTTGCAGATAAGTATTGATCAGGGACTGTTCTTTTCCGGCAACAGATAGATCCGGATATACAACTACCGGTTCCCAGCTTCCCGCCGGTAATACCTCTTGCCAGGTATATTCACCATCTGTCCTGACAATTGTACGCAAGGCTTCATGCCTGTTAACTATCGCCTGCAACGACGCCACCAGATTTTTTTCATTCAAGGCGCCTTTCAACCGCAATACCGCAGGGATATGATATTGGATACTTCCTTCTAACTGGTCGATGAACCATAAACGTTCCTGGCTATAGGACAGCGGAATTCGCATTGGCCGTACGGCAGCTACAACAGGTGGTAAAAGCCCCACACCTTTATCACCACGTACCGCGTCCGCCAGCTGCGCAATACTTGGATGTGAAAATACCGTCCGTACTGGCAGTTCGATAGCCCGGCGCTTACGGAACAGTGATATAAAACGCATAGCCAGCAAAGAATGCGCCCCTATAGCAAAGATGTTATCATAAATACCTATATCTGACCTATCCAGTAAAGACTCCCAGATATCGGCGATAGTACGCTCCAATTCATTCCGTGGTGCTACATAAGCTGGTGCTTGCGTTTGCACTACATCCAACTCAGCAAGTGTTTTCCTGTCTACTTTACCATTAGCAGTCAGTGGCAAATGTTCAAGCGTTACGAAGGCCGCAGGAAGCATATATGAAGGCAACTGTCCCTGCAATACTTCCAACAGTTTCGTTTCATTATAGATGGCTTCCGGTATTATATAAGCAATCAACCGGCCATCACCTTCCACCGTTGTCCTTACTGCTACAAAAGCATCTTTAACATATCCGGAACGAATACATGCCTGTGCTATCTCACCGGGTTCAATACGATACCCGCGTAACTTTACCTGGTCATCCAATCTGCCGAGATAGACGATATTCCCATCCGGCAACCATCTGCAGAGATCGCCCGTGCGATACATACGGCCACTTCCCGCTGCCTGGAACGGATCCTTCAGGAAACGTTCCTGGTTTAGCGCCTCCCGGTTCAGGTATCCCCTGGCTACCTGTACGCCGCCAATGAAGAGCTCTCCGGCCACACCTACCGGCACCGGCCGTAAGTGAGCATCCAGTATATAGAGCTGCGTATTGGCAATAGGTTTACCTATAGGTACCATATGAGCATAAGAATAACCCGCCGTTGCCTCCCAACAGGTTACATCAATAGCTGCCTCAGTAGGTCCATAAAGATTATAAAGCGGGATATGTGGATACAATGCACTGAACTGCTGTACCTGCTCCGCTCCCAATGCTTCACCGCTACATATTACCCTGCGCAGGCCGGGATGGCTGCCTGTTGTAGCAAACTCCAGGAACAAACCCAGCATCGAAGGCACAAAGTGTAAGGTAGTAATATCATATCGCTGGATAGTATCATGTAGGTAACGTGCATCCTTATGCCCATCCGGAGTTGCAAAGACCAGCTTCGCCCCCGTCAACAAGGGCCAGAATAGTTCCCATACAGAAACGTCAAAACAGAACGTTGTCTTCTGCAATACCGCATCTGTTTCCGTCAGGCGGAAGTAATCTTGCATCCAGTAAAGTCGGTTCACAATACCTGCTTGCTCATTCATTACCCCTTTAGGCTGACCGGTAGAGCCGGAAGTATAAATAATGTAAGCTAACTGCGACGGTAGTATATTAACAGCAGGAGCCGATACCGGATAATTATTCAGTGTAGTACGCTCGGCATCAATTATAACAAGGTTCACCTCAGCAGCAAAATCCTGTAGCTGTAAATGGCTGCTACTATCCGTCAGCATAACGGTAGCAGCCGTATCTTCCAGTATATAGCGGATACGTTCAGCAGGATAAGTGGGATCTACTGGCACATAAACACCCCCTGCTTTCATAATAGCCAATATACCAATGATCATTCGTGGAGAACGATCCACACAAACAGGCACAGGCATCTCATGACTGACACCTAAATCCACCAGGTAATGTGCCAGCATATTCACCTTACGGTCCAGCGCCACATAACTAAGCTGCTCCTCTTCAAAAATGACAGCAATATGATCAGGTGTAAGTGTAACCTGCCGTGTGAAAAGACTGATCAATGTCTCAGCGGGGTAATCCTTGGCCGTATCATTAAAAGAGGTAAGTATCAGTGAGCGTTCTTCTGCTGGTAGTATCGGCAGATCATCTATCCGTTGAGATAGCCCTTGGGTAATACCGCATAACAGCTGCTCGTAATGACGCATCAGCCTTTCTATAGTATCGCGATGGAAGAGATCAGTACAATATTCAAATTCACAACAAAGGCCATCCGGCTGCTCCGTGACATTGAGTTCCAGATCAAATTTGGCTGTCGCATGTACCAAAGGCAGCTCTTCCAGGATAGCTTCCCCTAACCGTAAGGCAGATCTCGCAGGTGTATTTTGTAATACAAACAATACCTGGAACAGTGGTGTCCGGCTGGTATCCCGTTCTTTTACAACCGCTTCGACTACCTTCTCAAAAGGTAGGTCCTGGTGCTCGAAAGCATCCAGCGTAGTACGTTTTACCTGCTGCAGTAACATGCCGAAAGCAGGATTATCTGAAAGGTCACTCCGCAATGCCAGCATATTCACGAAAAAGCCAATCAACGGCTCTGTTTCTATTTGTGTCCTTCCTGCTACAGAAGTCCCTACACAGATATCTGTCTGTCCACTGTACCTGTACATAAGTACTTTAAAGGCAGACAACAGCAGCATGAACAGTGTGACGTTTTCTGCGATACACAACTCCTGCAGCGTTACCATCAGCTGCTTGTCTATATGGAACGAACAGGTGTCCCCACGATTACTTTGCTGTAACGGACGAGACTGATCTACCGGCAGCTCCAGCGGCCGCAGCCCTGCCAGCTGTATTTCCCAATATGCCAGCTGCCGGGAAAACAGCACGGACAGATATCCCTTTTGCCAGATGGAAAAATCTGCGTACTGGATCGGTAAGGACGGCAGCTGCATTACTTCCCTGGCGGCAATAGCATTATAGGCGCTGATCAGCTCTGTGATAAGAATCGCCACAGACCAACCATCGGATGCAATATGATGCATCATCAGGAAAAGTACGGTTTCTCCTGAAGCGGGTTGTATCAGGCATGCCCTCAGCATATAGGCGGTGGAAAGATCGAAAGGCGTATGTATAAGGGTCCTGACCGTTTCCGGCACGTTATCAACAGCAGGTATAGCTATGCTGTCCAGCTTCCATCTGTCAGACGGCATTACGCGTTGGTAAGCGCCGCCATCTTCCTCAATGATGACCGTCCTTAACACCTCATGACGGGATACGATCGTTTGCAATGCCTGTTCCAATAGCTGACTGTTCACTACTCCATGCACCTTAAAAGCTGCCGCCGCATGGTAGGCTATGCTGCCCTCCAGCTGGTCGAGGAACCAAAGGCGTTCCTGGCTATACGATAATGGAATATGCGCAGGACGCAGGCTGGGTATAATGGGTGGTAACTTCACTGCTGTATCTTTCGACAGATGCTTCGATAACTGCGCAATAGTAGGATACACAAAAAAATCTTTCACGGTAAGTGACGCGTCCATAGCCTGCCGGATAGCGGACACCGCCCGCGTGGCAAGTAGGGAATGTCCCCCCAGCTTAAAGAAATTGTCGTGTATGCTTATCCTTGAAATTCCCAATAGTCTTTGCCAGATATCAGTCAACAGCTGTTCTGTATCATTGGTAGCTGCGACGGAGTTGCTGGTATCCTGTATATGATATTCCCGGCTGGCCAGAAACTTGCGATCGACCTTGCCATTTTTGGTAATCGGGATATATCGCAGTGGGATCAGGTCTGCCGGCATCATATAGGAAGGCAAGGATGCTTCCAAGGAGGCTCTTAGTTCCTCCTTGAGTAGCATACAAATGTCTGTGAACAGCGGGATATTTGTAACGGGTGTTACAGATGCTGCTTTGAAGGCACTCGGTATCGCTGTGACGGTTGCCAAAGGATCTTTCGTCAGCAGCAGGTACACTTTCAGCGGGTCTTCATGCAGGAACATCCGGTGATCGTAACCAGATTGCCTTGCCTGGAGAATAAGCTGCTCCACAGCTGCCATATAGGTATCTTTGCTATTCATGCCAGCAGCCAACTCTCCTGCATTTCTTATCGCCGGGTCTTCCCACGATGCTGCCAACATACGTTCTCTGTACAAACGCGGATTAGGAACGCCACTGAATGCAAAGAGCTGCCCCGTCAATAATGCGGTCGCCGTAGTCTCGGCTCTCCGCTCATCCCAGGGGATCCATTCGTATCGTACAACTTGTCCTGTAGTTGCGGTCTCTATGACAACAGTATACCGGTAAAGACTCAGCTCATTGACATAATCAGCCTGTTTCCATTGTATGCAAACATTGGAAATAGCTGGAAAGGTAGCCTGCAATTGCTGGAAATAAACAGGAGAGATACACAATTCTTCCTCCTTCATCCAGGCCTGCTCTATGGCCCACTCCGTCTCCGCTAGATTAGTCTTTGCTGCCAAATTAGGCAGTACCAGCCTGCTTTTGAAGGCCTTCAGCAGACGAAGATCCCTGACGTCACCAATAACCAATCGGCCGCCTGGTTTCAGGAACGCCAGACATTTTTCTATCACACCCGTTAAATAACCTTCTCCCGGAAAATATTGTATCACTGAGTTGATCACAATAACATCTACCGGCTGTATGATGTCAACAGTAAGTTCATGTGCAGGCATTGCGATCAGCCGGGTAACAGGATATTTCCCGGGATCACTCTCAACGCGTTGCCTGATCTGCCGTACAGAAGTCTCTGATATATCAGTGCCTGTGTAACTGCCAATATGAGGCGCTATCTGGTAATAGATCAAACCAGTACCACATCCAATCTCCAGTACATCAACGGGCTTAAGTGACAATATGGTCTGTACAATATCTGTCTGCCAGGCTTTCATTTGCGCAGGTGGGATAGCCAACCCCGTAAAACTATCATTCCATCCCGTGATGTTAAAATCATCATCCACAGCAAAACCTTCTGTTTCCGGACGACTGTACTCCGTTTCGTACAACTCCTTCCAGCTACCCGCCTGCCGCACATAGAGCACTTCCTCTTTTTGTCTTAATAAGGCCTCATCCGGCACATAATAGGCCAGCAGTTGTTTATCCTGCCCATTAGTCGTATTGGCTAACACGGCCGCCTGTTTCACACCACGACACTGCGTCAGCAGAGCTTCTACTTCACCAGGCTCAATGCGATATCCTCTTATCTTAATTTGTTCATCTACCCTTCCCAGGTACTCAATATTACCATCCTCCGTCCAACGGGCCAGGTCACCGGTACGATATAACCGTTCTCCGGGCCTGAAAGGATGAGGGATAAACGCACGGTCTGTTAAAGCAGGTTGTCTCAGATATCCTCTTGCCAGCTGATCTCCTCCTACACACAATTCCCCGGCAATGCCAATAGCAGTGAGGGATAGTTTATCATCAAGTATATATACCGTACTGCTATATACAGGCTTACCGATATATGGTATGGTATTATTATCAGCAGTCGTTAATACATGCCAGGTGGTTACTACCGTATTCTCTGTAGGCCCATAATTGTTGACCAGCTGGTAATCCAAACCTGTAATGTCCTGGGCAGGCAGGTAATCCCCACCAGTGAGCAGATGAGTCAAGGATGTAGTGATTCCCCGAGTAGCCTGTACAATGGAAGATACCAATGCCGTGGCAACAAAACTATGCGTAATGCCTCTTGCAGTATAATAATGAGTCACGTCTTCGACTGACAATCGCTCATCGTCCGTCAGCAGGTAGATCGCCGCTCCTTTCGAAAGATAAGGCCATACTTCCCAACCAAATGCATCAAAACCAATACTGGCCATCGCAGTCGCTTTGCTGTCTGCATGCACCTGGTAAACGTCATGATGCCAGCGGGTGAGACAGTATACATTCTTATGAGTGATCATCACCCCTTTAGGCCTGCCGGTAGAACCGGAAGTGTAAATCACATAAGCTAGTTGATCAGCATCATACTGCACGGCAGGGCAATTCAAAGGTAGTTTGGACAGAGATTCGTTAATATCTTCCATACAAATGACTTCGGAAGTACCACCATGCGTGCTGCACAATTCCCGGTAAGTATGTGTTGTAAGTATCAACGGGCAATCCGCTTCCGCTAGCATATAGGCAATCCGCTCTGCAGGATACCGGCTGTCTATCGGCAGATAAGCACCTCCAGCTTTCCATATTGCCAACAGGCACACCATCAGTGGAATGCTGCGTTCCATACAGACCGGTACGATAGTCTCTTGCTTTACCCCTTTCGCTACCAGATAATGAGCCAGCTGATTAGCTTGTGCGTCCAAGGTGGCATAATTAACCTGCATCACTCCTTGGACAAGCGCCATCCGTTCAGGATGGTTGACTGCCTGCCACGCGATATCATCCAATATAGTCAGAGATGCCGATCCTGTAATACGATTGTCAACTGGGTTAAAGTCCACCAGCAACTCTTGCTCCATCTCGTCGCTTAACAAACGTAGCTGACTGATCGGCAGTGCAGGTGATTTCAGGATGGCAGCCAGCAATGTTTTATAATGCTCAAGCATCCTGCTAATAGTAGAGGCCTTGAATATATCCGTACTGTATTCTGCTTCCAGTCGCAGACCTTCCGGCTCCACCCTCGCAGACAAGCTCAGGTCGAACATACTGGTGGTACGGCTGGTAGATACCCTGCTGAGCGTTACATCCCCCAATTTAATAGCTGGCAGTGAAGGAATATTTTCCAGGATGAAAGTCACCTGGAACAGCGGGTTACGACTCATATCCCGCTCATCCAATATTGCGTCTACTACTTTTTCAAAGGGTACCTCCTGGTTAGCAGATGCACTTAACACCACTTGTTTTACACGCTCCAAAAGTATTAAAAAGTCTGGTTCTCCGGCAAGGTCTGTACGTAATGCCATCGTGTTGACAAAAAAACCTATCAGCGGTTCTACTTCCACCAACTGTCTTCCGGCTATAGCACTTCCTACACAGATATCTGATTGCCCGCTGTACCGGTAAAGTAATACCTTAAATACGGACAACAGCGTCATGAATAAGGTAGACCGGTGTTGCCGGGCAAACTGCTGTACATTTGCTGATAGTGTATTGTCGATATAAGTTACTATTACTGCACCCCGAGGACGCTGTATAGCAGGACGTGGGTAATCAGTAGGCAGTGCTAACGGCGAAATATCATTAAGTACATTCCGCCAATAGCCCAGCTTCTCCTCCATGACCGTGTTAACTACCGGAGAACGTTGCCAGATAGCATAATCCGCATACTGAACGGCCAGCGGTGGAAGCGGATCAACCGAACCGGTAGAGAAAGCCTCATATAAGGCCACCAACTCCCTGAAGAGGATATGCGAAGAAAAGTCGTCAAACACGATATGGTGTACTGTTAATACCAGTATATGTATATCCCTTCCGACCTTTATCAATTGTCCCCTGAGTACATAATCCTGCGAAAGATCAAAAGGAACATGTACCAGCGAATCGATATATGCCTGTAATGTTTCGGAGTCGATATTTATGTCGCTATCTTCCGACAGTTGTAAGGTCCAGTCGGCTGCAGGCAATAAATGCTGAAAAGCTTTCCCGTCTTTCGATAGCATCACAGTCCGTAGTGCCTCGTGGCGCGCTACAATATGCTTCAGCGCCTTCGTAAGCGCAGCTGTATCAAGCTGGCCACTGAATTTCAGCACTACCGGAAGATGATACTGGATACTACCTTCTAACTGATCAATAAACCACAACCTCTCCTGGCTGTAAGACAACGGTATATCGGCCGGATAAGGCTGCACCTTAGGTATAGGAGGTAGTGTACCTGCAGCTATACGTGACTTGGCCGGAGTTGGCAGAAAGTCTGCCGCCTGTAATTCGTTAATACTGTCCTCTATTGCTTTTAGTATATGTGCAATATCGTCATCAGTGTGAGCTGCTGACAGGAAACAGGTACGTCCTTCCCAAATATAGATACCCTTATGGATCAAATGGTAAAAGAACAGATCCATATTGCCGGTAAAGGTGAAATAGAACAGAGAACCGAAATGCTGTACCTGCATTGGTACTTCCTGCTCTTTCAACAAGGTGCTGATAGCCTTTACCAGGTAGGCTGTCCGTTCGTTCAAACGTTCCTGCAAGGCAGGTCCTCTTCTCTGTAGCTCTTCCAGCAACGCAATAGTGGTAGACATGCTCAGCGGATGCTTGCAGAAAGTACCGGCAAAAAAGGTCGTATCCGTCGCCGGATAAGATAGGTCTCCATATTGCCACATACCACCATCCAAGGCATTCATATATCGGGCACTACCACCAATGATCCCTATCGGAAGCCCGCCGCCAGCTATCTTACCATAGGTAGCGATATCCGCACGGATGTTAAAGTATGCCTGCGCACCACCGGGATGTATCCTGAAACCGGTGATCATTTCATCAAAGATCAACGCGATACCTGCTGCCTCTGTCATATTCCGGAGTGCCTGC
This sequence comes from Chitinophaga pendula, assembly GCF_020386615.1. Classification (NCBI taxonomy): domain Bacteria; kingdom Pseudomonadati; phylum Bacteroidota; class Chitinophagia; order Chitinophagales; family Chitinophagaceae; genus Chitinophaga; species Chitinophaga pendula. Next base: position 2,509,610 of record NZ_CP077769.1, on the reverse strand, counting down.
AACAATGCCCGTGGCTGATAGCCAGGGCGCCGGCTTTGCACCGGTTCCACCAATACGGCCGCCAGTTCCTCCGCGTACATCCGTATCTGATCGACCACATCCGGATGCTGATAGTCGAATATCAATACGTCTGCCGCATTGTTGTCCGTTACGCCGGGTGCCATAGGAATACCGCCATGCTCCCCTGCCGGTAAATCCGCAGTGGCCAATGTACCATCAAAATGCCCATGGTAAGAACCAGCGAAAACAGCGATCTTCTGTTTGCCGGTTACTGTCCTGGCAAGCCGTATAGCTGTCATAACAGCTTCTGTCCCGGAGTTATGAAAGCTCACCCGCTCCATACCAGTCAATGCACTTATCAACCCGGCTGCTTTACCTGCCATAGTTGTCTGCGGCCCCAGCTGAAAACCTTTCTCCAGTTGCTTGCTTAAAGCCTGCATAACTACTTCCGGACAGTGCCCTAACAGATCTACTCCAAATCCCATCGCCAGGTCGATATATTCATTGCCATCTATATCTTTGATACGGGCGCCATAGGAGGTATCGGCTACAATAGGATATACCAGCTCCTTGGTAGAAAGCCGGAACCCCGCCGACGTCCTGTTATCTGCCAGTACAGACCGATGTAACTGCGCTGCTGATTTAGAGGCCTGGGTTCTTGCAACATAGCGGGCAATGAAATCATCCAGGTACTGCTGTTGCCGGGGACTATAATTGTTGGCCCCTACAGTCGTTTCTATTTTAGGAAAAATCGACGGTCTCGCGGCTGCTTTATCCGGCTTCACGGACATACGCGGCGTATCTCCTGCTTTGCTGTCCTGTACAGCCTTTACCGGCGTACTCGCCTGCTGCCGTTCCAGTTGGATCAGCTGTTCCATAACAGCCAGATGTCGCTGCAATAAGGAATATTGCCCGTTATGATTAACGGCTATATCAGGCAATGTCGTAGTGGGTGGAAGGATGGATTTCACTTCAACAGCCGGAGGAATAACCGTTTCCTCTTCTGAGGGCAACTGCATGGCAATGTATTTTGACATACGATCAAGGGTATTCAACTCTTCAAATAGTTGTTTCATTGTAAAAGAGACCCCATAACTCTTTTCTATCCGCCGTACGACACCAGCCAGTACCAGTGAATCAGCACCCATTTCGAGAAAATTGGCATGTCGGTCTATTGACGCTGACGGCATCTTTAATAGCTGACCAAAAATATCTGCCAGCGAAGAATATATCTGTGTATGATTACCTGAATTCGTTGCATTAGTTGACATATCCGTGCTTTTTATCACATTGTCAGCAGGAAGTTGATTAAAACGAGGAATATCCAACCAGTACCGCTGACGCTGGAAAGGATAAGTTGGTAGTGCTACTTTATGATAGATTCCTTCACTATATAAGGCAGGCCAGTTGATATGTGTACCGTGTACATGCAGTCCGAGCAAAGACTTTAACATAGTAGCCCAGCCGGCATCTTCTTTCTGCATTACGGGTAATAGTTGCGATGGAGGCAACGGATGTGTCAGCTGCACCATTGCCAGGAGATTGGGATGTGGTCCAAGTTCCATAAAAAGATCGCCTCCCGCATCGATGATGCTGTGTACTCCTTTTGAGAACTGGACTGGTTCCAGGATATGCCGGCACCAATAGGCAGCTGTAGCAATCTCTTCACCAATGGTCATACCACTTACATTGGATACCAATGTCAACCTGGGACTACTAAACGTAATACCCTCAGCTATCTGTCGGAATGAGGCTATCACTGGTTTCATCAGCGGAGAATGGAAAGCATGGGAAACCTGTAGTTCTTTCACGCCGATATTACGTTTACGGAAAACAGCCATCAACGCCTGCACCTCCGTACGGATGCCCGAAACAACCGTCAATGCCGGTCCATTAATAGCTGCGATAGATGCCGATACATTATCAGTACCCATCACGTCTTTTACCGTAACAGCATCTGTAAAAATAGTAGCCATCATTCCGGGTGTCTCCAGTGCGTCCATCAATTCAGCCCTGGTACGTATTAGCTCTAAACCATCTTCTAATGAGAAAACACCGGCTACATATGCAGCAGCATATTCACCAACACTATGGCCTGCTACGATCTCCGGCATGATCCCCCATGAACGCCACATCTCTGCCAACGCGCATTCCAGCGCATACAAAGCCGGCTGTGTATATCGGGTTTGCTTTAACAGCTCATTGCCGCTCTCGCTATCCCCTTCGTACAAAATATGGAGTAGCGAAAGATTCCATTTAGTCCGCAGGAACGCGTCACATCGTTGCAGTACCTCCCTGAACACCTGGTTGTGCTGGTACAGCTCCTTCCCCATTCCCCAATATTGTGCTCCTTGTCCTGTAAATAACCAGACCAGTTTCCCGCCTTGTATTTGTGCAGATTCATTAATGATATAAGAAGCAGGTCCACCTTCCAGATAGGCACGCAATGCCTGGCAAGCATCGTCCTTCGTACGGGCAGCTATCCCCCATCTATAATTGAACTGGCTCCGTGTGATGACACTGCTATAGGCAATATCAGCCAAACTATTGGGGTTGTTTTCCAGATAGGCGATATATCGCTGTGCCGCTGCCTTTAAAGCTGCAGGCGTCTTGGCAGTGATAACCAAGGGATAAGCTGGTAAGGCCTGCGGTAATACAGCTGACCGGGCGCCTGAAATTCCGGCCTCCTCCAATACAACATGCACATTGGTTCCACTCAGTCCGAACGCACTCACAGCTGCCTTTCGGGAGCCATTGCCGGCAGGCCATTCGGTCAAACGGTCCAATACCTGTACTTTCAGGTGCTTCCAATCGATGTAGGTATTGGGGTTATGAAAATGCAGATTAGCCGGCAGCTGTTTATGCTGCAGGCAAAGCACTGATTTGATGAAACCGGCAATACCGGCGGCTGCCTCCAGGTGTCCTATATTGGATTTTAATGCGCCTAGATATAAGGGAGCATGATCTGCCCTATCTTTTCCATATACGGCATTTAGTGCCTGCACCTCCACCGGGTCTCCCAGTTTCGTACCGGTACCATGGGTCTCCACATATTGAATATCGGAAGGTGTTACGGCTGCATCTTCTAATGCCCGGCGGATCAATTGTTGTTGTGCAATCCCATTAGGTGCCGTTAACCCATTACTCATACCATCATGGTTAACAGCAGATCCCCTGATCACAGCAAGCACGGTATCTCCATCCGCCATAGCATCTTCCCATCGCTTCAACACCACAATTCCAGCTCCCTCTCCTCGTACATATCCATCTGCCGCCTCATCAAATGTTTTGCAGCGTCCTGTGGGAGATAAGGCTTGAATATTGCACAGTTTAATTGTCGTTTCCGGTGTCAGCATCAGGTTGACCCCACCCGCTAATGCCAGGTCGCATTCCTTCAATAGAAGGCTTTTACAAGCCAGGTGAAGCGCCAGTAAGGAAGAAGAACAGGCAGTATCCAATTGCAGTACAGGACCATGAAAATCTAACAGGTATGCAATCCTTCCTACCGCAATACTCCGCTCTAATCCCAGACTGCTAAAGGCATCCTCAAAATAATCAGGTAATGTATGCCGGGCCACCAGATGTTGATAGTCGTCGGTACCCATCCCAACGAAAACACCGGTATTGCTCCCGCGTAATTGCAAGGGATCCAGCATAGCATGTTCCAATGCACCCCAGCATACTTCCAGCAGCAAACGCTGCTGCGGGTCCATTGCCGCCGCCTCCTTAGGAGAAATCCCAAAAAAAGAAGGATCAAACTGATCAACACCACCGATAAAAGCTCCCGCCTTTGTATACATCTTACCGGTGGTTACACCGGATGAAGCATAATACGCATCTACCTCCCACCTTTCCACGGGTATGTTGTCGACAGCATCCTTTCCTTGGGATAATAACTGCCAGAAATCCTCGGGAGAATAGACCCCTCCTGGCAAACGACATCCCATTCCAATCACAGCGATACGCATATCGGCAGATGGCTTTCTTCCTGGCAAAACAGCAGGCGCCGGACCGGCAGCATTACCGCTAACCAGATATTCTGCCAATGCCTGTATAGTTGGATAACTGAACAGTACTGTATTATCCACTTGCACACCCAAGTGCTTTTCCAGCTCTCCGGCAAGTGTCACCATTTGCAGAGAGGTCATTCCGGAAGCCTTGAATGTATAAGATGCATCCAATTCGCCGGCAGGTAATCCAAGATGCTGCTGTATCCATTTTATCATCCAGTCAGCGATACCGGCAGCAACCGGCGAATGCACAGAAGCAGTGGCTTCAACGGGATTTTTCTGCACGGTGGAGGCTGTCATCACTGCAACAATATCATCATAAGTTCCCTGGGAATACTCGTTGGCAAAAAGATAACGTTTGACCTTTCCACTGGTGGTCTTTGCAATCTTCCTCACAGGTATTACATGTTTCACCTCCAGCCCAAGTTTTGCAGCAATCCATCTTTTGATCTTACCTGCGGTAGGGATGAACTTGTCGGTTGGTTGTTTGCTTAATACAAACACCAGTAATGATTCTGAGCCGGTTGCCGGGTCTGTTACCCCGCAAGCAACTACCTTACCGGTTTCAAATCCATCCAGCTGCTCTACACATTGCTCCACATCATGCGGGTAGATATTCATCCCGTTTATGATGATGATATCTTTTACCCTGCCGACAACATATAATTCATCCTCCAATAAAAAACCGGTATCTCCCGTATTCAACCATCCATCCTGCCCTATTACTGACCGGGTAGCTTTTTCATTATTATAGTAAGCTCTCGTAACGCTATCGCCTTTAATGAATATAACACCTGCATATCCTTCCGGTAAAGGTTTTCCCTTTTCATCCCCTATACGTATATGCATACCATCGAGCGCGATACCCGTACCTACGATCTCCATCCACGCTTGCTGCTCAGCTGCCTTTACTTTCTGCACTGGATGAACGATATGCCCGGTGAGTACCTCGCTCCGTTTTACAAATACACTCCTGAACGGCTTTTGCTGACGGGGAAAAGTAACTTCCAGCGTTGCTTCCGCTAGCCCATATACCGGCCTGAGAGCACCGGGATGCAGTCCCCAGGCTGACAAGGTCTGGTTGAATTCCCGGCACAACGCAGCCGATACTGGTTCAGCACCGTTAAAAATGATCCTTACCAGGCTCAAATCCAGCCCGGCCGCCTTCGTGGCGTCGAATTGATTGAGATAATACCGATACCCGAAATTTGGAGAACAGGTGATCGTAACCCGGTGTGCAGCTACTTTCTCCATCCATAGTAACGGATGTCTCACAAATAGAGAAGTCGGCAACAGGAAATGTTGCGTACCTGCTGCCATCGGATACAGGTGAAATCCGATCAACCCCATATCATGCGTCAGGGGCATCCAGCTCAGGTGACGGTCCTCACTTGTACAGCCATGAGCAGATAGGGCCGTCAGAATATTATGAACAAGGTTACTATGTCGTAATGTAACGCCTTTAGGTTGGCCTGTAGAGCCGGAAGAAAACTGCAGGAAGGCAATATCATCCGGTGTACGCGGGCAAATACTCCCTTCTATCTCTCCCCGCTGTTGGTCCCCACCGGGTAATACCTGCCGGAAATACTGATGCAATGGCCGTCCTGCTTCAGCAGCCTGCACGATCATTTTCTCCTTATGAGATGGGTCTATTACCAGGTACGGCGAATGCAATGTCTCTGCTACCAGGAACAGTTTCTGCGAATTCTCTCCGTGATAACTTATCGTCAACGGCACAGGGATGATACCACCTAATATACAAGCCCAGAATATTTCAAGGAAGATCCGGTTATCATCTATCTGAAGTACAAGTTCATCGCCAGGCTGCATGCCTTGCTGCTGAAAGTATCCCAGCCAGTATAATGCATGTTTGTAAAGATGATGATAAGAAAGAAAATCTTCCTGTTGTGCACCTGTAATAAAGGTAATACCTCTGTCCTGCTGATGACAGACATGGATCAGTACTTCCGACAGTGTGGAAGGTTGCCGCATTGTGTCCATAAAGGGAGCCATTAGAAATTGAGTGGGATATACGGGCAATAGCATGCCCTCCCGTGTAATATGTACCTACACAGGAAATGATAAGGGAAAGTAAATGCAACTAGTTATTCGGCTATTAATGCCTCTTTGCGTTCATACAACAATTCCTTCTCTCCATAAAGCCGCTCAGCCACGATGCCGCGTTCATTACATTGTTTGATCAGCTGATTCGATTGTATGATCGGGTTTGATTCATCGGTATATTTGATACTGCTGATAAATTCCAGCCAGGGCTCCATCCCCATAGCATACACATACAATTCCTGTGGATCAAATATATCCACAAGTGCCACCCCTTTCTGACAATCCGAACCAGCAAGACGACGGCTGCCATCCTGTTCACGGCTTAGCTTTTTCGTAATGAGGGGGCCATATAGCCAGGTGAGAGGAGCACCATCGCACTCCATTCCCAGGAACATCACATCTACTTTTCCGATCTGATCGAATATGTGTTTATACAACTGTGCTTCGACAATCCTTGAATCTGCCAGGAACAATAACCGGAAGCCACTGATCTCTACAAGAAAACAGGACTTCGTCTGTATGTTTAAATCACTGTGTTCTCCTATAAATGGCAAACCCGTAATGGTTGTATCGGCAAACTCAATAGTCTCCATTTCGTTTACCGCGGTCACCTGCTTAAAACCGATATTCCTGAACATCAACTCCAGGTCCGGATCTTCCAGCTTACCACTGGAAGTACGGGGTACAATCAGGTTTTTGATCTTGTGACGTAAGGGTAAAAGGGTTTCAAACAGGATATGATCCTGGTGATTGTGGGTGATCAGTACATAATCAATTACGTCTGGCAGATCAGCATCGGAGAAATGCTCGAGCTCTGAATCATAGCCATAATAACTAACTAATGGATCTACCAGTATACTTACATCTCTCGTTTCTACAAGTATGCAAGCATGACCGAAATAACGCATACGGATCTTGTCGCCCGTATATTTCTTATAGACAGGGGGCGCTTCGTTAGTGAAGAAAGTATCAAAAAGTGCTTGCTGTGCTGCAGGTACACCTAAAATCTCACTGATCTCATCCAGGTTGCCTGCTTTGCGCTTCATTGCAGACAGTATATCGATGCCAGCATGGTCAAATGTGATGGGAAGATGTAAGATATTGGGTTCATCCAACCTGGGCGTGCTGAGACAGAAAGGACGGTGGTCATTATTGGTGAGCCATAACGCGATACTTTGGGAGCGCCGGTTATAGTAAGGACTCTTATATAAAAGGGATTCAAAAAAACGAAAATCTGCATGGTTATTCCTGTCATAATGCAGCTCTACATATCCTTTCAATGCAGCAGGTACCTTTTCGTATAACGTTTCCAAGCCAAACCCCTGTGCTTCTGTGGATAATAATTTATCCAGTTCTTTAACCGCTTTTGCAAAACTGATTACCTGCTGCTGACCCTCTAGCGTCTGGCGTTGCAGCTCCTTGATTTCTTCTACGCGCTTTACAGGTATGTCCATAAAGGGACCACCTTTCATCTTCGGATTTTTCACCGCATCTTCATGAATATCCGGTGCTGCAATAAAAGAGTCAATGATGTTAAGATGCCGTCCTACAACGTTCATCGCAGCGGTGGCTGGTGAAATAAGATGACTCCAGGCGTACCATCTGTCATAAAGAGGTTCCAATACCACGTTGGGTTTAAGGTAGACTTGATTCCTATTCATAAGATATGTTTTTCTGATATAAGCATTTATTGACGAAGGAATGCAGGTGCATCTTTACCTACTGGCTGCAAATGGTCGGGAGAAACATCCAGTAGAATATGTCGCATGATAATTGAAATACGCACTAATATCTTCTGGCATCCTTTGTAAGCAATTATCTCACCCCGGATACCACACAAAGGCCCGCTTGTGATAACCACATGCTGCCCCCGCTGAAAGGTAGTGGCTACAACTTCCATGGTAGCATCTCCACTCATTAAGATTTGCAGGTTTTGAATAGTGGTGGGAGGTACAACAGCAATTTCTTTTCCGAATTTTATATACTTCAGCACACCGTCCATATCCGACACGTCATAGAACTCCTGAGAATCGCGTATAAATGTGAAAATGTAGGAAGCGAACAGTGGCTCGGTGACAATCTTTTTACGATCATGCCACTGCTTGACTACGCTGGTGGTAGGAAATAAGTGAGTGACACCTCTGTTTTCCAATTGTATGGCTACTTTCTTTTCATGTCTGGGTTTCGTATAGATCAGATACCAGTTGGCTGTAGTTTGCATAGTAGATTTTTAGACAGATTATTCTTTGCATTACACAAATAGCTTCCGCTAAGGTGACTACCAAAACATAGTCTCCTTCCTGTAATTATTCTCACCAGCTGATAATTGATTGCAAAAGCAAATAGGGTGAGTTGGTCCTTAGATATGAAATATGCCTGCTACATGCTATTTCAGGCAAATTAAACGCTCATAAATGTATAGTGATAGGCATAGCTTCCGCTAAGGCCAGTAACAAAACTTCCTCTCCGTTAAGATCAGCTACCTTTTAGCAGCACTTAACATCGTGACATATTCCCATTATTGAAATGTATTTCGACTGTAATTGGCGGTTTACACTTACAGCAGGATAGGTATTGCTGTAGGCACAGTCACAAAGCAAGGTAAAGCCACTAAAAAACGATGACGAGTATTTTTCTATCAGCTTTCATGGGTAGTTCAATGGTATTTTAAAAGTGGAAAATGGTATTCATAGTCTCCCCTCACATTGATCAATCAACATAAAGGCGTTTGGGCTCGTTTCATTTGCAATAATAGAAACGCAAACAGTACCTGTACCTATAGTTAACAAAACTTCGTTCTTCTCATTTGTATGATTTCCCGATACAAGGTATAGCAATAATAAGAAAAATTAAACTATTTCGGGAGTTAACCTTTTATTATGCAAGCCGAAGATCAAACTTACAACAAAATACCTGAAGAATGAGTACAGTAGAGAAATACAGGCACACCTAACAATCGACATAAAAGACAAAAATCAGATGAAAATTCAGAATCTCTGCATCGTAAACAAATACAAAACGCCGCACAGGAAAGAGAAAAATAAGAATGTAAATACATTCTGAATAAATTCTGAATTATACATTAAAAAATCAAAACACACAGTCGATATATAAAATAAAATTATCTATCATACACTTATACTACTACATTCTTTCAAAATGATATGATAAAACTATGATGACCGCCCTCATATTTATAGAGAATATTCCAATCGTAGAAGTTACAGATCTCTTTCACAATGGCCAATCCCAGCCCGGTAAATTCATTATTTTTTACGCCTTTTTTAAACCGGCCAAATAACTGTTCAACCGGAAAATCAAGTGGCGGCGCCTCATTTGAAAATACCATAGCCGCTGGCGATATTTTAAAATATGCACTCCCTGATGGCCGTGTATGCCTGATAGCATTCACCAGCAGATTCGATATAAGTATATCACACAGATATGGATCGGCATAAACGACAGTAGGCAAAGCCATCACCGTAAAATGGATCGCTTTGGGCGCAAATAGATCATCCATAAGCGTCAGGTGCTGTTGTAGCAATTCATCCATTCGTATAGGCGTTCTGCTTTCAAAAGCATTATTATCAAGTTTCGCCAGGAGCAGTAGATTTTTGTTCATCCTGCTTAATCGCTCTACACCGGATTTTGCCTGTACGATACATTGTGCCATTTCTTCATTTACCTCCAGCTGGCTCATCCTGTCCAGTTTAGACAAAATGATGCCTAACGGCGTTTGTATCTCATGAGAGGCATTCTCCGTAAACTCACGCAAAGAAATATACTCACGGCGACTTCTATCTGCCAGGTCTTTAAGCGTCATCCGGAGTTCGTTGAACTCTTTTATAGGAGAATCATATAGCTGCAAAGGTGCCGGATTACTGACAGAGTATTGTTTCAGGCGTTGCAGGTTAAGGAAAAACGGCCCCCATATCCGTTTGTTGGATACATAATTTATCAGGACACCGGACGCTGCAAGTATAAATACCGTAAATAGTAATACATAAAATATGGTCTTATAATATTTATCCCAGCCGATGTAAGTGGTCATGACCATGATCTGGTACCGCTGTCCATCTATCTCATTTACCTGTTTCAGGTAATGATACCCTTCATGTTCGTGTTGTATAGCATCATATATCAAGGTATCTCCGAATACCGGCGCTGCAGTTACCGGTAATGAAGTAAGATCGATTTGCGCAAATGGTGCTCTCAGATGTTGCCCTGAATGCCATTCTTCGCTGACGATAGCAGCCTGCAATCGCAGCTGTTCCTGCATCTCTTCCTTTACAAGCTTCTTCAGAAAAAAATAAAGCCCTACGCCTGCAAATACAAGTATAACAGTTGTGGCAAGCAGGAAATCACGGGTAGCCCGATGTAATAACTTCATGGGATGACAAATTTATACCCCATACCATAGACCGTTTTAATATAATCTTTACCCGCATAGGCTGACAACTTCTTGCGGACATTTACCATATGTACATATACAGCGTCGTAATTATCTGCGATATTATAATGATCTCCCCACAGATGCTCCGCTATGGACTGTTTACTTACCACCCTGTTTTTATTAATAATAAAATACAACAGGAGCTCGTATTCTTTCCGCGTAAGATGGACGACCTGATCTTTGTACCACACTTCCTGCCCGATAGGATCTACTATCAGGTCATCAATATACAGGTGATTTTGTCCGTTGAAATTTTTTCTTCGTATCAACGCGCTAATACGGGCATTCAACTCTTCCAAATGGAAAGGTTTAGTAATGTAGTCATCCGCGCCCATCTTGAGACCGGTGATCTTGTCTGTCAGCGAATCTTTCGCAGATATAATCAACACCCCCGTATCGTGGTGCACTTTTTTAAGCAGGTCCAGGAGCTGCATGCCGCTTCCACCTGGTAATGTAATATCCAGCACGACTATTTCATACCTATATAACATAATCTTGTCCTCTCCTTGCTCAAAATCATATGCCTTTTCACAACGATATCCCTGTTCTGATAAATAGCGCTCCATCTCCTCCATTAGCAACGGTTCATCTTCGACAAGTAATAGCTTCATAATGCTCAGAATTAGGTCAACAAAAATGCCTTACTAGCAGTACCAGACTGGCATTGGTAACAAACTAATAATGCAATATAGCATTATATATATAATTTTTCCGATAAATAAGAGACTTATCTAGAGAGCACGCGAGGAAGGAAATCTATCTACTCTATTTACTGGGCTTCGAAGCGATAACCAATGCCGTAAACCGTCTGGATATAATCGGTACAGCCCGCTACCTTTAATTTGCGTTTCAGATTTTTCATATGCGCATACAGGAATCCGAATCCGGATACGATCGTATGCTCTGCATTGGCCAGATAATTGGCCAGCGCATTTTTCGATATTACTTTTGACCTATTGCTCATAAGATAACATAAGAGATCAAATTCCTTCCGGGTCAGGTCTATTCTGTTATCTTTCACCGTAACAGTCCTTCCGGGTACATCTACGATCAGTTCATTACATGTTATCACCTCATCCTGCTGCCGGTATCCTGTACCCGTAATTGCTTGCAGGGATAAATATAATTCCCTCAGCGAGTAAGGTTTCTTAAGTATCAATATACCTTCACACCGCTGCCGTATTTCACCTGTAAACTCACCGGATTCTACTGTCAGGATCGTTCTGGGGCCATATGAAGAATGCCTTAAAAACTGGAGTAACTTTTGTGCCTCACTGTCCATATCCGCCACATTATAAATAATAGCGTCGTAACTGAATATACCCAAAGCGGCGGCGGCCAATGCAGGTGTGGAGAGATAATCACTCCAATGGCCCTCTACCCTGAGATACTTTTCCACTTTTCTAAAAAGTGCATCATCCGTTTCTATTATCAATACTTTCATCCGTTTCAAATAAGAACAAATGAAGGAAGGAAATCTGAAGAAATTCTTAAGGATGGATGCATCAATATCGCAGCATAGGCCCATACCGCCTGTGCTATTAGAGAAAAAGGGGAATAATCCCCTGTCTTACAGGTTTTTTCCGTTGGCGGGGCGTCGTATTATTGTAACACAAAACGGTTAAGGCCCAATGGTATTGGGGGTTACAATACTATGGCTAAAACAAGTGTAAATGAGAAAGGGCGGTGTCTACCGCCTTTTGAATTACGATTAGTCAAAGCAGATCCAATGCAGTAACCACCGCTAAATTAGCGCCTGTTATCGGTTACTGCCAACAACCAAAATGCTAACGTTATGAAAAAAATGCTGCTTGCTAACTTTAAACAGCTGAACAGAGCTGACATGAGAAAAATTACAGGTGGTCTCAGATTTGCCGGCCAATGCGGTGATAATTGTGACGGATCGTGCATACCGAAAATAAAAACCCCTATGCCAGATCCTACTTCACAAGTAATTGGGACATGCCGCTCCAATAGTTCTGGTGACAGGTGTTATTGTACCAGCGCCTCCTGAGCTTGCCAAACAAATAAATAGGTACTGCGGTTTACTTCAATAGACCGCAGTTTTTTTACATGAATAGCAGGCTATACCGCCCGGCAAACATTCGTTAAATACCAGCAAGAGCAACCTAGCTGACAAAAACCAAGCGTTGGACATTTACGGCCCGCACATTTCGCAGCAGCGACGCTAATGCCGCCACCCTGTATATATTTCATTTCATGACGCGATACGGCGGGAAATTGCTTAAGATTTTTCATAATTGAGGGTTTTGATTTTCCGGCAACACCGTTGTCTAAAATTTCAGAAGGTGCAGCCCTATCTTACAGATTAATGTGATGTTAGCGACTTACACAAATACCTTGTAAGACTGTCGGCGAGTTTAGCCGGCAAAGGCATCTGATCGTATCAGAGGAGCAGGAGCCGGCGGTTAATCCACAGGGACGGCCGGCGACAGGACAGAAAGCCACGGTAGAAATCCCCGCTCCCTTAATGCCTTTCATTTCAGTGCGGGAGATTACAGTAAAGTTGTTGATTGTTTTCATTGTTGAGGGTTTAGTATATCGATGGAAGTAAAAATAAGTGCTGGACCTATCGTATATCAATACAAAGTCCCTGGGAACAAACGCAGTCTCGGATAACCGGACATGGTTGTCCAGAACAGCGTGATCCACCACACCTGGGAACAATAGTACGGCTGCCGCCGCCTTTAATCTTCCTCATCTCAGTACGAGGAACGGTAGGAAATCTATTGATGAACGTCATAGCGGTTTGGATGAAGTTAATGTATATAAGTAACTGCGAAAATGTACAACTATTGATATGGGAACGCTTTTACAAATACAGCCTGAATCGATACAATGAATTGATGCAATATCATACCTAAATGTAAAGCAAAGCCTTTGTGCTAACGGAACACCTACCCCTTATGGTGTTCATTTTATCGCGATGAACTAACGTGAATTTGCTAGGGGTGGCATAATAAGGGGTTTTAAATGAAGTTAAAGATCGCGGCAGCATCTTTAACGCAGCATGTAAAACAAACACTATGATACACGGAAGCCGTTTTTCCGGCATAGGCAATTTCGACTCGGCAGCGGAGTGGATTCTCCCGCAAGCAAACAAGCGTGTCCGTCTATCTCTAAACCTGGTCATCTCCTTATTATTTTTCCGCTCTCATCTTTACCATGAGTCTTCCATCTAGGCTGGTCTGCTGATAACATATACGCCAATCTGCTTCTTTGTTGTCGTGGCAAACTGGTTTGCCATTTTTGCCAAAGCCTTGGCCGGCACTACACCAACGTACAAAAAATGCCTCGCCAGAGCTATATACCTCCATGTAATCCGTAAACTTACCCGTAAGTAAAAACAGGAATATTCCCCCTAATTACCGGTTTTTTCCGCCGGGTCTTTACTATAGCTTCGCATTATGTTAAGAAAAAGATATCTCCCTACACCTCGTGATCCCAAAATGACACTGGCAGAAAAGAGGTTCGAAATAACTTATGAATTGACTACCAGGGGCATGCCGAAGGAATTCGTCAGGGAGGGCGCCGAAATCGCCTTGGAGCACATAAAAATTAAGCGGACAACAATAGCAGAGGCAATAGAATTCGTAATCCGTTGGATAGAAATTGCATCAGAGGAAGATCAAACTGATAGTATAGATTAAAAGGCTGTTTGTTTTCACTTACGAGAGTTACAATACCGACAATAAGCGTGTAAATAACAAAGGCGGTGTCTACCGCCTATCACCTATCCTTATAAATACGAATTTTTTTTATATCCGTATATTCTGGTCGACAGTTGGTGGTATTTCGCACTTGCATAACCTATAGCTGTAGAGACCCATTTTAACACCCAAAACGAAAAAAAACTATGAAATTTTTACCCCGTGTTGTGCTGGCATCTGCTCTGCTGGCCTCTGTACTTAGTTGTAAAAAAGAAACCAAAATTGCTGCAGATCAGCCCGGACAGTTAACAGTGGTCACCGCTCGGAGCTTCTTCGAAAACCAGGTAAAAAAGATAAGCGCAAGACCAGAAAGCGCGGATGCTCTTCCGATTGCGGGCGCGCCCAATTGGGACTCGGTCTACACGAAACATCTTACTGTTGGTGATGCCATCGCCGTACCGTTGCAAGGTGATCGCTATATCTCCATTGGGAAGTATAAGGTGATACCAAACAACTATCTGCTGATCTACAAAGGGAAAGCGGGCCTACAGCACGAAGTGGTAACAGTAATCAAATCGCCTTCAGACAGCGGTGTCGGATTTAGCGGCAACGTGATTGTACAGGATTGGTCGGGCCAGATACTGCAGGGCTACAGCTTTAAAAACGGCCTTTACAGGAAGACCAATATAACCGTTGGTAATAGAGGCCCACAGACCGAAATCGGCCAATTGTGCGCAGAAATGGATATCTGGACCTGCGTGACGGTGGGAGATTTTGGCCCGTATTGCCATTATGACCATACAGTATCTGCTTGCTCCGGCGGCGGCGGCGGAGACCAACCATGGGGTCATGAGCCGGGCACCTATCCAGTAAATCCAGACGATTATCCTGGATCTAATGGAGGATCAGGAACGGTAGGAAATGCCACTACCAACAATATGATAAGAAATCTACTTACAGAGGTAGAAAAGGTTAATGATATTATCCAGCGCGGCAAGGACCCGAATTTTGTTGACGGGGCTAAATCAGGTCTTGCAATTACACAATTATCAATAATGGGAATTGTTAAATATGTCGTAACTTTCAAATGGGATGTTAATAACCCTCAAAATGCCCAGCTAACAGAAATAAACGCAAACCTAACAGGCCTCACAATAGGGCTTGTAGACTTTAAGCAATACACTGCTACGGCGAGTGATTTAAGATATAATACCGAGTTGCGTTTTCAGATAGTTGGCGAATTCATTTATACACTCTTTATAAATGGCGTAGGCACCCTTTTCAAAATACCAATGACTATATCTGGGACCTATAACACTACCAATGGTGAATATATGTTAGTGCAATCAAAACTTAAATAAACCCCTATGGATGATATCCTTTTTAAAGCCTCGATTATCGGATGGTACCTCTTTAACGCCGGGCTTATAGCCTTAGTAATATGGGGAATATTCAAATTTTATGGCGTGCTGTCCGGGCTGCTAAAGAATCTTATCGAACTGATACAATCAGTAAAAAACAACAAAAAGTTGGGTTGACCCTGCCTTTTTGTTATATACCGATTTTTCTTCGCCACTTTGCTATATCGAAAGACGGACAAGCCTTCTTTACATTCGGCAAATCATGATGTACCTGAATGCCTGCCTTCGGATACTTGGCGTGCAATCTCTTTACAGTTAGTTCCATTGTGGCGAACTGTTTATTTGTGCGAGTGTCCATTGACTTATTATCTGCATCCGCACCGCCTATGTAGCAACACTAATTAGAACTAGGGAACTTTCTGCCAAGAAGGTTAGACAGGAATGGCGTATAACGGAAGAAGATACTTGCGAGATAGGCTTCTGTGGTAGAGAAGTTTGTATATCCCAGGCTATCCTTACCATCCATGGATCTACTCCTGCTTTATTTAACATTTGAGCAAAGGGATGTTTAACAACATGGAATGTAGCCTTTGAATTAATCCCGGCAAGTATGGCGATGTGCTTTAGGCATGTATTGTCGAGCGTATTAGCCTCATTTTTTCCATGTGCAATTGTACCTTATCTTTCGGCTCTTTTTTTAATATGGGAAGTGCATAAGGTCCCTCGGAGTGTTAATGTAGGTTAACTCGTGTTGGCGGATCGCCTGAAAGTGATTATTGAAAAGAAAGAGCCGCTACTAGAGCGGCTTTTTCTTTTCTCTTTTGTGACCGCGTCAGGATTCAAACCTGAAACCTTCTGATCCGTAGTCAGATGCTCTATTCAGTTGAGCTACGCAGCCATTGTTGTGATTGGGATTGCAAAAGTAAAAATATTTTTCAACTTAACAAATATTTACAGGTATTTTTTTCTGCAATTTTCTGATTTACACCTACTTTTACAATGTAGTATAAAGAATTGATCACGTGAAAATACAGCTCTGGAGCATTGGTAAGGACAATGATCCCTATATCAGGGATGGTATCGCTATCTTTCAGAAACGTTTACAGCATTATGTCGACTTTGAGCTCAAACTCATCCCTACTGTCAAACAAGCAGCCAGTCTCAGCATTGCTGAATTGAAAAAACAGGAAGCTAAACTGATCCTGGGCATGCTGCAACCTAATGATTACCTGGTGGCATTGGATGAGCATGGAAAGATGAAAACTACCGTAGAGTTGGCCGAATTACTACAACAAAGGACCAATGCCGGCACCCGTCAGTTGATCCTCCTCATAGGCGGCGCTTTCGGGTTAGATAGTACCATACTGGAAAGAGCACAGCTCAAATTCTCGTTGTCACCACTCACCTTTCCTCACCAGCTGGTCCGGCTTATCATGACCGAACAGCTATACCGGGCCTATACGGTACTTAATAACGAGAAATATCACCACCAATAATAACTTTTAACCGCTTTAATATTACATTGCAGTTATGATGTCATTTACCCTGGCCATAATAATATTAACCTGTCTAGTGTCTATTACTTCTTTCAGCCGTCCTGAAAAGATCGATGAGATGAGTATGTGGCCCTATATGATAAAAGAGAAGAAACAATACTATCGCTTTATCACCTCCGGCTTTGTACATGGCGACTGGGGGCATTTGTTCTTCAACATGCTGACACTCTATTTCTTTAGTAGTCAGATCGAAAGCGTATATGCCCAATTGTTTGGCAGCAAATTGTATTTCCTGGCGTTCTATCTGATAAGTATTATTTTATCCGATATTCCCTCTTATATCAAACATCATAATAACTACGCCTATCGTTCTATCGGTGCATCGGGGGCAGTATCAGCCGTGGTGTTCTCCTTCATTCTTTTCTCCCCCTGGTCATCTATCTATGTATTTTTCGTCAAGCTGCCCGCTATCATATATGGTGTATTATTCCTGGGGCTTTCGGCTTACATGTCGCGCCGGGGCGGAGACAATATCAACCATGATGCGCATTTCTGGGGTGCCATTGTCGGACTGGCTTTCCCGCTGATCCTGCGCCCGGAACTATTCAATTATTTCATCAACCAGTTGATGAGCAAGTTTCAATAGTAAAGCACCTAAGCTTTCTTCCATTCCATCAATAACACTTCTGTCGTTGCCGGTGTTACCTTAAAACGATCGTCTATACGCATGCCCGCGATCCAGGCAATCCGTTTGCCGGTTTCAATGATCCATGTCCGCTCCTTTTGGGGAAGTGACAGTTTCTGATCGATGAAAAAACGACTAAGTTTCTTTTTCTTCTGCATACCCAGCGGATAGAAGTAGTCTCCTTGTTTCCACTTACGCAACAGCAACGGAAAATGTACCTGCTTCATATCGAGGCAGGCAATTTCCGCCTCCCGCGGTATGCTATCAAGCGCCGTAACCGGTATGATACGCAATTGAAGACTTCCTTCCGGGGTGACAATGGCCGTATCTCCCTGTTCGATAACTGTAACGGGCCTTTCTGACGTATTTACTGCGTGGATCAACAACCATTGCCGGTTACGCACTATACGATGTGAATCCGTCTGTACATACTTTCCCGATTCACTATCCAGCAACTGTAATACCTGTTCTACCTGTGCAGGCGAACAGCCATAAGCACGGAATATCTCATAAGCGATCGCAGCAAGCGGTACAGCTTTTTTTAGTTTGAGCACGGGTATCATACAGGTATCACCCTGCCTGAACAATAACTGTTTCTTATGCCGGGCCACGGCCTGGTCATATAATATTTCCGCCTCCCGCATACGATCAATACTGGCTCCCATATTGCCAATAGCCTGTGGGAAAGCATCCAATATCGGGGGAATAACGTGATGCCGGAAGTGATTACGTGTATATTTCGTGGTACGATTAGAACTGTCCTCCACATAGGCCAATTGGTATGCCCCCATATATGCAATGAGGTCTTCTTTGCCGGCAAATAACAGCGGCCGTATCAACCTACCGCTTTTGGGTAATATGCCATGCATTCCAGATATACCAGTGCCCTTGGCAAAGTTCATCAATACCGTTTCAACATTATCCTGCATATGATGGGCGGTAGCTATATAGTCGTATCCTGCTTCCTTCCTTACCTGCTCCAGCCATTGATAACGTAGTTCCCTTGCTGCCACCTGAATGGATACACGTTTTTCGGAAGCGTATGCATCCGTATCAAAGTTCACCTTGAATAATGGCACCTGATATTTCCTGGCCAGCTGTGTCACAAATGTTTCGTCTCTTACGGATTCTTCCTGACGAAGTTGAAAATTACAATGTGCAACTGCAAATGAGACTCCTGATTTGCTGAACAGGTCCGTCATCACTACAGAATCAATCCCCCCACTAACTGCGAGAAGTATCTTCTGGGAAGGGGTGAATAGATTTTCTTTTAGCGTATAGTCATTAAATGCTGTCAGTAACACCGCTGCTGTTTGCTGCATGTATGGATACGTAGATTGATTGAATAATAGATCTGATATCGGTATTAGTCTGTAAGATCTTCATAAGCTGCCTGCAATTCGTTATATGCATGCATCTCCCGGGCGGCTTTGGCCATTTCCATTCCCTTTTCGTAGATAGCTATAGCAGATTCGGTAGCACCAGTCCGCTCCAGCAGCTTGCCCAGGTGGTAATACGAACCAATGTAACCCGGCTCATGCGCCAATAGCTCTTCAAAAAGAAGCCTGGCAGTATTATCATCTTCTATCTTAATATATTCCAATGCCAATGCATGTTTCAAAAAACTGTCCTGCGGACTGTCCGCCAGGAATTGTTTCAATTGTGCGATTCTATCCATCTGCTGATATCTTTTTAAGTGTCCGGATAGCCGGCATCCCTGATCTCCCTTACCCTTCGTTCAGCTTTGCGCATTTTTAAATATATTTGCTAATACCGCTTTTACAAACCAAACAGTTAAGGACATGAAGATTTTAGTATGTATTAGTAAAACTCCTGACACTACTGCAAAAATAGCTTTCACTGACAACAACACGAAATTCAATGAAGCTGGTGTGCAGTTTATTATCAACCCCTATGATGAATGGTATGCTTTGGTTCGCGCGTTGGAACTGAAAGAAACATTGGGAGCTACTGTACATCTTGTGACTGTAGGCGGGGCAGACACAGAACAGGTGATCCGGAAAGCATTGGCATTGGGTGGCGATGAGGCGTTCCGGATAGATGCAGACAGTCAGGATAGCTTTTACATTGCCTCCCAGATCGCGGCTCATGCAGCTGCGCAGGGATACGATCTGATCCTTACCGGTAAGGAAACCATCGACTACAATGGTTCCAGTATCGGCGGCATGGTCGCAGAACTGCTGGATCTGCCGTTCGTATCCATTGCAGCCAAACTGGACCTCAACGGTACGGAAGCTACGATCAATCGTGAAATTGAAGGCGGAGAGGAAGTTTGTAAGGTAACATTACCGGTAGTAGTGTCCTGCCAGAAAGGAATGGCAGAAGCACGTATCCCCAATATGCGCGGTATTATGGCCGCCCGTACAAAACCCCTGACAGTCGTTCCTGCAGCAGCAGCAGATACACTTACCACCATCGTCAGCTTCGAATTACCACCTGCCAAAGCCGGTGTGAAAATGATCAGCCCAGACAATGTCGAAGAACTGGTAAAGCTGTTACACGAAGAAGCCAAGGTGATCTAACCTGGCAATTCAAGGGACCCATTATTGTACATTTTCAAAACAAACTATTCCATGTCAGTTATAATATTTGCCGATCAGTTCCAGGGAAAGATCAAAAAAGCTGCTTTAGAAGCAGTACAGTACGGTGCCAAGATAGCGAAGCAACTCGGTACAAACGCCACAGCAGTAGTATTGGGCCAGGTAGCACAGGAAGAGCTTACTGCCTTGGGTAACTACGGCGCAGAAAAAGTTCTGCATGCAGCAGATGCCCGCCTCGATGAAGTCGAAGGGGGCGTATTTACAAAAGTACTTGTAGCAGCCGCACAACAGGAAGGGGCCAAAGTGTTGGTATTTCCCCATAATTTCGATGGCCGCGCTATCGCTCCCCGGGTAGCCGCAAAACTGAAAGCCGGTCTCGTAGCAGGTGCCATTACGCTGCCTGACACCAGCAACGGCTTTGTGGTAAAAAAGACCGTATTTTCCGGCAAGGCCTTTGCGAACGTAAACATTACTTCTGATATCAAGGTCATCGCCGTAATGCCGAATACCTTTCCGCTGGAAGCCGGTAGTGGTAGCGCTACGGTGAGTACCTTCTCCCCTGCTATCGCAGATACGGACTTTAAAGTAAAAGTAAGCAGTGTGGAGACCATTAGCGGCGAGATCCCATTGACAGAAGCAGAGGTGATTGTAAGCGGTGGCCGTGGTTTGAAAGGCCCTGAACACTGGGGGCTGGTAGAAGACCTCGCCAAAGTACTAGGTGCAGCAACTGCTTGCTCCCGTCCGGTGGCAGACTCCGGCTGGCGTCCTCATCATGAACATGTTGGACAAACAGGGTTGACGGTAAGACCTAATTTGTATATTGCTATCGGTATCTCCGGTGCTATTCAACACTTGGCTGGTGTAAACGGCAGCAAGGTGATCGTAGTGATTAACCGTGATCCTGAAGCGCCCTTCTTTAAGGCAGCAGATTATGGTATTGTGGGAGATGCGTTTGAGGTAGTTCCCAAATTAACAGCAGCGATTAAGGCATTAAAAGCATAAAGTATATGTACTTCGGTATCAGTTACAGGGCACTTGCAGGAGAAGATCAATTATTCCGGCATTTGTCACTGTAACTGATGACATTCAACTTTTTTAACTAGGAATATTTCTCTAACTTCACGGTCTTATAAAAATATCAGCGACAACGCGAGACAGATATGAGAAAAATAGAACTGGAAATAGTTGCTCTATCGCACAGCATTACGCAGACACATTCTTATGCGGTGGTATTAGGAGAGGTTAATGGATTACGCCGGTTGCCTATTGTAATTGGTGGATTTGAAGCCCAAGCCATCGCAGTAGCCCTGGAAAAGATGCAACCCAGCCGCCCCCTTACCCACGATCTGATGAAAAACTTTATGAGTGCATTTAATATAGAACTTCATGAAGTAGTGATCAGTAATTTACAGGAAGGTATATTCTATTCCAAGCTTATCTGTTCCAGCAATGATGAAACGATAGAGATTGATTCCCGCACATCAGATGCATTGGCGCTTGCCGTACGATTTGGATGTCCCATTTATACTTTTGAGAATATTTTAAACAGCGCCGGCATCCTCCTGGATGACCCTGCTGGTAAGAAAGGCACTAAACCGGTAACCCCTACCATTTCCGAACATGAAAAAGGTGCGGAAGATGATCTCCGGGCAATGAGCGTAGAAGAATTGACCATGCTATTGCAGGAAGTATTAGACCAGGAAGATTATATACGTGCAATCGCCATCCGCGACGAGATCAACAGCCGTAAAAGCAAATCCTGATAGCCGCCCGGCAAATGGTATTTTCCCTAATATCATTGTTATATCCGATCTTATTCATTTATCAGCATATTAAATGATAGTATTTCCCAATTGTAAGATCAATCTGGGTTTACATGTAACCGGCAAGCGGGCCGATGGTTTTCATGAATTGGAAACGGTCTTTTATCCACTGCCTATTACTGACGCTCTTGAAGTGGTCAGGGCGGATGAGCTGCTGTTTGAAGCCTCAGGCATTCCTATTGCCGGCCCGGTAAACGATAATTTATGTCTGCGCGCCTGGCATTTATTAAAAACGGACTTTCCGGCACTCCCTCCTGTCTCCATACACCTGCATAAATATATTCCAATGGGTGCAGGGCTGGGTGGTGGTTCTGCAGATGCCGCGTTTATGTTACAGTTGCTGAATGACAAATTTAAGCTGAACATAGATACGCCGCGTTTGCGTTCGTATGCAGCACAACTGGGTAGCGATTGTGCTTTTTTTATTAATAATCAGCCCTCTTTTGCTACCGGCCGGGGAGAGATATTGACGCCTTGCCCTGTGTCGTTAAAAGGATATGGATTTCTGGTAATATATCCGGGAATACATGTAAATACGGGTTGGGCATTTGGACAAATCATACCACAGGCACCGGCATTCGCGTTAAGTGAACGGATACTAGCGCCAGTAAATAAATGGAAAGACTTGATTACCAATGATTTTGAGGCACCTGTTTTTAAAGCACATCCGGTATTAGCGCAGGTAAAGCAGCGTTTGTATACACTTGGAGCGGTGTATGCGACGATGAGTGGAAGTGGTGCTTCGATGGTCGGAATTTTCCCAGAGGGAACAGCTATTCCCGAAAAGAAATGGGAACCGGCCTATCAGGTTTTTAGGGTAAAAGGAAGTATGTAAGGAAGGTTTTGCAATAAAGGGGCTGTGTAACTACTGACAATCAGCGGAATATAGCTACATATAAATAAAGCCGGTATCATAATGATACCGGCCTAATTATTTACAATCAGCGGTGGCTTATTTAACGGAAGCTACTAGCGTCTTGAAGGTTTCAGGTTCGTTCATGGCCAGGTCAGCCAGTACTTTTCTGTTCAGATCTATCTGTTTTTCAGACAATTTATGTATGAATTCAGAGTAGGTCAGCCCTTCTGCTCTTACAGCAGCGTTAATACGAGCGATCCACAACTGGCGATAGTTTCTTTTCTTTAACTTACGACCTACGTAACTATAGGTCAGCCCTTTTTCCAGGACGTTTTTGGCTACGGTATAGACATTTTTTCTTTTACCGTAAAAACCTTTGGCCTGCTTTAATATCTTTTTCCTCCGGGCCCTGGAAGCAACTGCGTTTACTGAACGAGGCATCTTATGCTTTTTTACTCAGGTTAATAAATTTGATAATAATTAGCGGAGACAGAGCATTCTCTTTACCAGGTTCAGGTTAGCTTCACTAACCAGGGTGCTCCCTCTCAGGCTACGTTTTCTTTTGGTAGCTTTCTTGGTCAACAAGTGACTCTTGAAAGCCTTAAACCGCTTAATCTGTCCGCTCCCGGTCACCTTAAAAGTCTTTTTAGCACGGGAATGTGTCTTTACTTTGGGCATCTTACATCAAATTTGGTCTGCAAAGGTAGGAAACTTTTTGATAAAGTTTCAGAGTATTATAAAATATTTATTCACGTCGTATATATGTGGATAACTTTTTCGCCTTTCCGCTGTTATATTAAATAATTGACTATCATAACCAAGTCCTATGCAATTTATACAAAATACTGTAAGTTAAAGCTCATAGTATCTTACACATTTTGTTATTCGTATATTATTCATATTTTTAACATCAAAATAGCAATATTTTTTAGCCATACCTTGAAAACTAATCGAAGCCTATGAAAACACTTTACACTATGTCACAAGTATGCCTATTAACGGCTACACAGAGTCTTCATGATGCCAAACCTATCCAGCGACTATTGTGATGAAAGCCGCCAACTGCTTCACCACTAATAGTTTTTTCACTCAACCTGTTTGCATCAATGAAACGATTTCTCTCCCTCATATACCTGCCACTGTTATGCGTATGGGCTAGCGCATACGGCCAAACCAAGGTCCTCATCAATGCACCGGACACTGTTTGTATGTCATCTCGGGGCGAACAGCGCTTTGCTTCCATCAATGCCACTCTTTATGGAGGTTCTGGTAGTAACGTCTGGAGCATAAATACCAACAATGTACGGTGGACCATCACACCGAGTACATATAATGTATTATATACGGCCAATCCGGGTAACCCACTTACCAGCAAATCATTAACGCTGTCGTTCACTGATCCTGGGCAGTATACTATCGTCGCTACGATGGAAGATGATAACGGTGTCACCTATACTAAAACAAATTACATTCAGGCACAGCGATGTGATATACAAGTCTGCGTAGGCCAGTTAACCAGTGCAGTCGATTTTGTCGAGGATTTCGGACAGCCCACCGGCAGGATCTGTTATCCCGGAGATGCTACCAAGCCTGCTAATCAAAAAGTAGTAGGATATACGTGTGCCGGTTATCCCCTGGGGGATAATTTTTATTTTATCAGTTCCAGTAGTAAAGGCCGTGATGAATGGGTAGATGTACCGGATCATACTGGTAACGGTAACGGTGGTATGCTGGTAGCCAACTCGTCTATCCAACCGATCAGGTTTTATCGCCGTTTACAAAAAGGATTATGTACCGGCGCGGTATATAACTTCAGTGCCTGGTTGTTGAATACAAACGGACAACAGGTATTTGAAAGCACCTGTATACTCGGAACAGACAATGGTAAACTGACAGGATACCGATATGCGGGAGTGACTTTCCGGATTGTAGATGCCAATACATTAAAGGTGATCGACTCCTTCCGGACCTATGACGTATCCATGAATCTGGATCAGCCTACCTGGCAGCGATACGGGGGAAGTTTTAAGACACCACCAGGTGTCAGTGATGTATATGTAGAAATTGTAAATAACAACCCGGGAGGATGTGGTAACGATATTGCGATAGACGATATTTCCTTCCAGTATTGTAGTCCATATATATTTGGCTTCATCGATGGCCGGCAGTCTCAGGCGCCGGCCGATAGTCTTTGTGAGGGTGCCCCTGTGGACCTTACCGCTTATTATTCCCCTAAAGACTACTTTAAAAAAGCTGTGTTCCGCTGGCAGCGAAGCGACGATGGCGGCGCTACCTGGCAGAACGTTTCCCATGTAAATGCCAAAGATTCCATATTACGTTTCGGGGTAGGAGAATTGAAAGGAAATCGTCTTACTCCTGTAGTGATCATGTTCCGCGTGAACATTTTCGAACTGGGTAATGAAAACAGTCCTTCCTGTGCGGCGCCCTCCACTCCTATTAAAATAACGATCCTTCCGGCGCCTAAGATTACGGTCTCGCAAGACCAGATATGTTTGGGAGATTCGACCGTACTGAGAGCATCGGGGGGATACTCGCGATACATATGGAAAAACACCTCCCCTCCTATCATCAAAGACACCCTACTTGTAAAACCCACCCGCGACTCCGTCTTTGGCGTGTATGGTATTGCCGACTATGGCAACAACCGTACCTGTAGGGATTCGGGGTTTGCATTGGTGAAAGTATATAATCCACCTGTCGTCAAGGCTACTGCTGATCCGATGATGTTATGTCTGGGAGAGCAGGTCACCTTAAAAGTACATGACACGTTATCTAAATTCAATGTGCTTTGGCAGCCGACCAATAAAACGACAACCACCATTACGGATATACCACCATCGCTTGGGCAGCGGAAATATGTCGTGACTGTTACCAATGTGAAATGCGTAGTCAAAGATAGTGTCACAGTAGATGTGATGCAGGTTCCCGTCGCCAATGCAGGTCCGGATCAAAGTCTATGTAATACCCCTGATTTCATCCTGCAGGGACAGGTAGCTAGCGGTCAGGCGGGAGAGTGGACCATTATATCTGACCCGGGAGGCACTGCTCTGCTGGAAGACAAGAACAAACCGAATTCCAAACTGACCAATGTAAAACCAGGTACCAGCGTCACACTGAGATGGTATGTTACCAATAGTGCATTGACCAAATGTTGGGCAGCCGATACTGTTATTATTACGAGCCTCGCTCCTATTAGTAATAATGTCATTGAGGCGGATCAGATCATCTGCCCTGCCAGCAAACCGGCGCCATTTACTGGTAAGGGAAGTCCTGCAGGAGCAACCGGTACTTATACCTACAGCTGGCAGATCAGTAACGATGGCATCGCCTTTACTAATATCGCCGGTGCTACTCAGCCAGACTATAATTATAATACGATTCCTAACAGGAACGTCCTTTACTTTAAACGTATCGTCACTTCCGGTGCTTGTACCAGTGAGAGTAATATTATTAAGGTCACGGTTTCCAATAATCCACCTACTGCCAGCCCGATGGCAGATATTACTACGGAATGTGAAATCGGTAAGGACTATACGCTGTTGTTTGACAGCCCGGTGTTTAACCACCCGGATGGCATGCTACTGACTTTCTCGTCTCCTGTAGATAATATTACCGGAACCTGTCCTACGCGTATCACTCGCACATGGACGGCGAAAGATCCTTGTAACCGGGTTGCAACAGCCACACAGACAATCATAGTCCGGGATACCAAACCCCCGGTATTCAACCAGCCATTGCCTCCGGCAGATACTACGGTCAACTGTGATGCCATCCCGGCACAACCAGTGATCACCGGAACAGATAATTGTACTACCGGCACTATCACCGCTACTTTACAGGAAACAAAAGGTCCGGTATCACCCGCCTGCGCCAGCTCATACACTCTTACCCGTGTATGGACACTGAAAGATGCATGTAATAATGCGGCTACCTATACGCAACTTATACATGTACAGGATACGACCAGGCCCACATTTAGTGTAAGCATTCCGAAGGATACCACCTTGAACTGTGATAAAGTACCAACAGCACCAACTATTACCGGAAGAGACAACTGTAATGGTAATCAAATTATTACAGCGACGATGGTGGAGACCAGGAGGAACCTGTCTGCCACCTGCGCCAGCAACTACGAGCTGACCAGGGTATGGACACTCACCGATCCTTGTGGTAATACCATGACGGGCAAACAGATCATCACCGTTCAGGATACTACTAAACCGAACTTTATGACCGTGATCCCTAAAGACACCACGGTCAACTGTGACAAAGTGCCTGCAGCGCCGACTGTTACTGGTACAGACAACTGTAATGGTGCCCAGCCCATCACTGCCACTATGGTAGAGACCAGGAGGAACCTGTCTGCTACCTGTGCCAGCAACTACGAGCTGACCAGGGTATGGACACTTACCGATCCTTGTGGTAATATCATGACCGCTAAACAGATCATCACCGTACAGGATACTACTAAACCGAACTTTACAACGGTAATACCGAAGGATACTACTGTCAACTGTGATAAGGTACCAAGTGCACCGACCGTGACCGGTACAGACAACTGTAATGGTGCTCAGCCGATCACAGCTACCATGGTAGAAACCAGGAGGAACCTGTCTGCTACCTGTGCCAGCAACTATGAGCTGACTAGGGTATGGACACTCACCGATCCTTGTGGTAATACTACCACTGCCAAACAGATCATCACCGTACAGGATACTACTAAACCAGTATTTGATGTGACCATTCCGAAGGA
Organism: Chitinophaga pendula; assembly: GCF_020386615.1. Lineage (NCBI taxonomy): Bacteria > Pseudomonadati > Bacteroidota > Chitinophagia > Chitinophagales > Chitinophagaceae > Chitinophaga > Chitinophaga pendula. The sequence continues at coordinate 2,481,856 of NZ_CP077769.1, read as the reverse complement.
TACCACGGTCAACTGTGACAACGTACCTACGGCGCCGACCGTGACCGGTACAGATAATTGTAATGGTAACCAACCCATCACTGCCACTATGGTAGAGACCAAGAGAAACTTGTCTACCACCTGTGCCAGCAACTACGAGCTGACCAGGGTGTGGACGCTCACCGACCCTTGTGGTAATACTACTACTGCCAAACAGATCATCACCGTACAGGATACTACCAGACCCACTTTTACTACTATGATCCCCAAAGACACCGTAGTGAATTGTGATAAGGTACCAACAGCACCGACTGTGACTGGTACAGACAATTGTAATGGTAACCAACCCATCACCGCGGCGATGGTAGAGACCAGGAGGAACCTGTCTGCCACCTGTGCCAGCAACTACGAGCTGACCAGGGTGTGGACACTCACCGATCCTTGTGGTAATACTACTACTGCCAAACAGATCATCACCATACAGGATACTACCAGACCGAACTTTACGACCGTGATCCCTAAAGACACCACGGTCAACTGTGATAAAGTTCCTACAGCACCGGCTGTGACCGGTACGGATAATTGTAATGGTAACCAACCCATCACCGCGGCGATGGTAGAGACCAGGAGGAACCTGTCTGCCACCTGTGCCAGCAACTATGAGCTGACCAGGGTGTGGACACTCACCGATCCTTGTGGTAATATCATGACCGCCAAACAGATCATCACCGTACAGGATACTACTAAACCGAACTTTACGACCGTGATCCCTAAAGACACCACGGTCAACTGTGACAACGTACCTACGGCACCGATCGTGACCGGTACAGATAATTGTAATGGTAACCAGCCAATCACAGCTACCATGGTAGAAACCAAAAGGAACCTGTCTGCTACCTGCGCCAGCAACTATGAGCTGACCAGGGTGTGGACACTCACCGATCCTTGTGGTAATACTACTACTGCCAAACAGATCATCACCGTACAGGATACTACTAAAGCGAACTTTACGACCGTGATCCCTAAAGACACCACGGTCAACTGTGACAAAGTGCCTGCAGCGCCGACTGTTACTGGTACAGACAACTGTAATGGTGCCCAGCCCATCACTGCCACTATGGTAGAGACCAGGAGGAACCTGTATGCCACCTGCGCCAGCAACTACGAGCTGACCAGGGTATGGACACTCACCGACCCTTGTGGTAATATCATGACCGCTAAACAGATCATCACCGTTCAGGATACTACTAAACCTACCTTTACAACGGTAATACCGAAGGATACTACTGTCGACTGTGATAAGGTACCTGCAGCGCCGACTGTGACCGGTACAGACAACTGTAATGGTGCTCAGCCGATCACTGCTACCATGGTAGAAACCAGGAGGAACCTGTCTGCCACCTGTGCCAGCAACTATGAGCTGACCAGGGTATGGACACTCACCGACCCTTGCGGTAATATCATGACCGCTAAACAGATCATCACTGTACAGGACACTACTAAACCGGTATTTGATGTGACCATTCCGAAGGATACCACGGTCAACTGTGATAAGGTACCTGCGGCGCCGACCGTGACCGGTACAGATAATTGTAATGGTGCCCAACCCATCACTGCCACTATGGTAGAGACCAAGAGAAACTTGTCTACCACCTGTGCCAGCAACTACGAGCTGACCAGGGTGTGGACACTCACCGATCCTTGTGGTAATACTACCACTGCCAAACAGATCATCACCGTACAGGATACTACTAAACCGAACTTTACGACCGTGATCCCTAAAGACACCACGGTCAACTGTGATAAAGTTCCTACAGCACCAACTGTGACTGGTACAGACAATTGTAATGGTAACCAACCCATCACCGCGGCGATGGTAGAGACCAGGAGGAACCTGTCTGCCACCTGTGCCAGCAACTACGAGCTGACCAGGGTATGGACACTCACCGATCCTTGTGGTAATACTACCACTGCCAAACAGATCATCACCGTACAGGATACTACTAAACCGAACTTTACGACCGTGATCCCTAAAGACACCACGGTCAACTGTGACAACGTACCTACGGCACCGACTGTGACCGGTACAGACAACTGTAATGGTGCTCAGCCGATCACTGCTACCATGGTAGAAACCAGGAGGAACCTGTCTGCCACCTGTGCCAGCAACTATGAGCTGACCAGGGTGTGGACACTCACCGATCCTTGCGGTAATACTACCACTGCCAAACAGATCATCACCGTACAGGATACTACTAAACCGAACTTTACGACCGTGATCCCTAAAGACACCACGGTCAACTGTGACAACGTACCTACGGCACCGACCGTGACCGGTACAGATAATTGTAATGGTAACCAGCCAATCACAGCTACCATGGTAGAAACCAAAAGGAACCTGTCTGCTACCTGCGCCAGCAACTACGAACTGACCAGGGTATGGACACTCACCGATCCTTGTGGTAATATCATGACCGCTAAACAGATCATCACCGTTCAGGATACCACTAAACCGAACTTTACGACCGTGATCCCTAAAGACACCACGGTCAACTGTGACAAAGTGCCTGCAGCGCCGACTGTTACTGGTACAGACAACTGTAATGGTGCCCAGCCCATCACTGCTACCATGGTAGAGACCCGGAGGAACCTGTCTGCCACCTGCGCCAGCAACTACGAGCTGACCAGGGTATGGACACTCACCGACCCTTGCGGTAATATCATGACCGCTAAACAGATCATCACCGTTCAGGACACTACTAAACCGGTATTTGATGTGACCATTCCGAAGGATACCACGGTCAACTGTGATAAGGTACCTGCGGCGCCGACTGTGACCGGTACAGACAATTGTAATGGTGCTCAGCCGATCACAGCTACCATGGTAGAAACCAGGAGGAACCTGTCTGCCACCTGTGCCAGCAACTATGAGCTGACCAGGGTATGGACACTCACCGATCCTTGTGGTAATATCATGACCGCTAAACAGATCATCACTGTACAGGACACTACTAAACCGGTATTTGATGTGACCATTCCGAAGGATACCACGGTCAACTGTGATAAGGTACCTGCGGCGCCGACCGTGACCGGTACAGATAATTGTAATGGTGCCCAACCCATCACTGCCACTATGGTAGAGACCAAGAGAAACTTGTCTACCACCTGTGCCAGCAACTACGAGCTGACCAGGGTGTGGACACTCACCGATCCTTGTGGTAATACTACCACTGCCAAACAGATCATCACCGTACAGGATACTACTAAACCGAACTTTACGACCGTGATCCCTAAAGACACCACGGTCAACTGTGATAAAGTTCCTACAGCACCAACTGTGACTGGTACAGACAATTGTAATGGTAACCAACCCATCACCGCGGCGATGGTAGAGACCAGGAGGAACCTGTCTGCCACCTGTGCCAGCAACTACGAGCTGACCAGGGTGTGGACGCTCACCGATCCTTGTGGTAATACTACTACTGCCAAACAGATCATCACCGTACAGGATACTACTAAACCGAACTTTACGACCGTGATCCCTAAAGACACCACGGTCAACTGTGACAACGTACCTACGGCACCGACTGTTACTGGTACAGACAACTGTAATGGTGCGCAGCCGATCACTGCTACCATGGTAGAAACCAGGAGGAACCTGTCTGCCACCTGTGCCAGCAACTATGAGCTGACCAGGGTGTGGACACTCACCGATCCTTGTGGTAATATCATGACCGCTAAACAGATCATCACCGTACAGGATACTACTAAACCGAACTTTACGACCGTGATCCCTAAAGACACCACGGTCAACTGTGACAACGTACCTACGGCACCGACCGTGACCGGTACAGACAACTGTAATGGTGCTCAGCCAATCACAGCTACCATGGTAGAAACCAAAAGGAACCTGTCTGCTACCTGCGCCAGCAACTACGAGCTGACCAGGGTATGGACACTCACCGATCCTTGTGGTAATATCATGACCGCTAAACAGATCATCACCGTACAGGATACTACTAAACCGAACTTTACGACCGTGATCCCTAAAGACACCACGGTCAACTGTGACAACGTACCTACGGCACCGACCGTGACCGGTACAGACAATTGTAACGGTAACCAGCCGATCACTGCTACCATGGTTGAGACCAAAAGGAACCTGTCTGCCACCTGTGCCAGCAACTATGAGCTGACCAGGGTATGGACACTTACCGATCCTTGTGGTAATATTATGACCGCTAAACAGATCATCACCGTTCAGGATACCACTAAACCTACCTTTACAACGGTAATACCGAAGGATACTACTGTCGACTGTGATAAGGTACCTGCAGCGCCGACTGTGACCGGTACAGACAACTGTAATGGTGCTCAGCCGATCACTGCTACCATGGTAGAAACCAGGAGGAACCTGTCTGCCACCTGTGCCAGCAACTACGAGCTGACCAGGGTATGGACACTCACCGATCCTTGTGGCAATGCAACCATCGCCAAACAGATCATCACTGTACAGGATACCACCAAACCGGTATTTGATGTGACCATTCCGAAGGATACCACGGTCAACTGTGACAAGGTACCTGCGGCGCCGACTGTGACTGGTACAGACAATTGTAATGGTGCTCAGCCGATCACTGCTACCATGGTAGAGACCAGGAGGAACCTGTCTGCTACCTGCGCCAGCAACTACGAACTGACCAGGGTATGGACACTCACCGATCCTTGTGGTAATATCATGACCGCTAAACAGATCATCACCGTACAGGATACTACTAAACCGAACTTTACGACCGTGATCCCTAAAGACACCACGGTGAATTGTGATAAGGTACCAACAGCACCGACTGTGACTGGTACAGACAATTGTAATGGTAACCAACCCATCACCGCGGCGATGGTAGAGACCAGGAGGAACCTGTCTGCTACCTGTGCCAGCAACTACGAGCTGACCAGGGTGTGGACACTCACCGATCCTTGTGGTAATATCATGACCGCTAAACAGATCATCACCGTACAGGATACTACTAAACCGAACTTTACGACCGTGATCCCTAAAGACACCACGGTCAACTGTGACAACGTACCTACGGCACCGACCGTGACCGGTACAGACAATTGTAACGGTAACCAGCCAATCACAGCTACCATGGTAGAAACCAGGAGGAACCTGTCTGCTACCTGCGCCAGCAACTATGAGCTGACCAGGGTATGGACACTCACCGACCCTTGCGGTAATATCATGACCGCTAAACAGATCATCACTGTACAGGACACTACTAAACCGGTATTTGATGTGACTATTCCGAAGGATACTACTGTCGACTGTGATAAGGTACCAACAGCACCGACCGTGACCGGTACGGACAACTGTAATGGTGCTCAGCCGATCACTGCTACCATGGTTGAGACCAAAAGGAACCTGTCTGCCACCTGTGCCAGCAACTATGAGTTGACCAGAGTGTGGACGCTCACCGATCCTTGCGGTAATATCATGACCGCTAAACAGATCATCACCGTTCAGGATACTACTAAACCGAACTTTACGACCGTGATCCCTAAAGACACCACGGTCAACTGTGACAAAGTGCCTGCAGCGCCGACCGTGACCGGTACAGACAACTGTAATGGCGCCCAGCCGATCACAGCTACCATGGTAGAAACCAGGAGGAACCTGTCTGCCACCTGTGCCAGCAACTATGAGCTAACCAGGGTATGGACACTCACCGATCCTTGTGGCAATACTACTACTGCCAAACAGATCATCACTGTACAGGATACCACCAAACCGGTATTTAATGTGGTCATTCCCAAGGATACTACTGTCAACTGTGATAATGTGCCTGCAATACCAACATTAACCGGTACCGATAATTGTGTGACGAATGAAATCAAAGCTGCTGGCAATGAAATAAAAGTGACGCTACCTAATAGTTGCGTGAACAATTACCGACTGGTACGTACTTGGATATTGGTGGACGACTGTGGTAACACCACGACGGCTACCCAAACTATTACGGTACAGGATACCACCAGGCCGGTATTTAATGTGGTCATTCCCAAGGATACTATCGTCAACTGTGATAAGGTACCTGCAGCCCCTACCCTTACCGGCATGGACAATTGTAATGGTAACCAACCCATCACTGCAGCGATGGTAGAGACCAGGAGGAACCTGTCTGCTACCTGTGCCAGCAACTACGAGCTGACCAGGGTGTGGACGCTCACCGATCCTTGTGGCAATACTACTACTGCCAAACAGATCATCACCGTACAGGATACTACCAGACCCACTTTTACTACTATGATCCCCAAAGACACCGTGGTGAATTGTGATAAGGTACCAACAGCACCGACTGTGACCGGTACGGATAATTGTAATGGTAACCAACCCATCACCGCGGCGATGGTAGAGACCAGGAGGAGTCTGTCTGCTACCTGTGCCAGCAACTACGAGCTGACCAGGGTATGGACACTCACCGATCCTTGTGGCAATACCACTACTGCCAAACAGGTAATTACAGTACAGGATACTACCAGACCCACCTTTACTACTGTGATCCCTAAAGACACGGTGGTGAATTGCGATAAGGTACCTGCAGCGCCGACCCTTACCGGTATGGACAACTGTAATGGCAATCAGCCTATCACTGCAACGATGGTAGAAACCAAAAAGAGTCTGTCTGCTACCTGTGCCAGCAATTATGAGCTGACCAGGGTATGGACACTCACCGATCCTTGTGGTAATACCACTGTCGCCCAACAGGTGATCATCGTACAGGATACCACCAGACCGGTATTCAATGTGCGGATACCTAAAGACACTACTGTGGACTGTGACAAGGTGCCGGCAGCAACAGCCATCACTGGTACGGACAATTGTAACGGCAATCAGCCGGTCACTGCTACGATGGTGGAAACCAGGAAGGACCTCTCCGCTACCTGCAACAGCAATTATCAGCTGACCAGGGTATGGACACTCACTGACCCTTGTGGTAACACCAACACTGCAACGCAGGTAATTACTGTACAGGATACGACCAAGCCCGTGTTTAATGTGCAGATACCGATAGACACTACGGTGAATTGTGATAAAGTACCTGTGGCACCTGCTATCACCGGTACGGACAACTGTAACGGAGGTCAGCTCATCACAGCGACCCTGCAGGAGACCAAGAGGAGCCTGTCTGCTACTTGCGCTAGCAACTATGAGCTGACCAGGGTGTGGACACTCAAAGATCCTTGTGGTAATATCATGACTGCTAAACAGATCATCACTGTACAGGATACCACTAAACCGGTATTCAATGTGCAGATACCTAGAGATACAACGGTAAATTGCGACCAGCTCCCAGCAGCGCCAGCCATCACCGGTACGGATAATTGCAGTGCCGGCAACGGATTGACAGCCTCCCTTACAGAAAGTAAGCAGGCTATTCCAAATACATGCGCCAACAATTACATACTGGTACGTAAATGGACGCTCAAAGACGACTGTGGCAATATGATAGAAGCCAGTCAAAGGATCACCGTACAAGATACTACTAAGCCAAGGTTTGGTGTGGCCATACCTCGCGATACCATTGTGGATTGCGATAAGGTGCCTGCACAACCTGTTTTAACAGGTATGGATAACTGTACAACAGGACTGATTACAGCTACCAACAAAGAAACAAGAGTGGATATTGCCGGTGCATGTGCGAACAATTACCGCCTGATCCGTACCTGGACATTGACGGATGAATGCGGTAACTTCACTACAGCTACGCAGAACATCACCGTACAGGATACTACGAAACCGGTGTTTAACGTACGGATACCAAGAGATACGACGGTGGATTGTGACAAAGTACCCGTACAACCCACGCTCACCGGTGTTGATAACTGTACGCCGGGAACGATCGTCGCCAGTGGAAAAGAGAGAAAAGAGAGCATCTTCGGTGAATGTGATAATCGCTACAGATTGATCCGTACCTGGACCATCGTTGACAAGTGTGGTAATGACTCCACCGTAACCCAGGTGATAACAGTACAGGATACTACTAAACCGGTATTTAATGTACGGATACCGAAGGATACTACCGTGAATTGTGACCAGATACCGGCTATGCCGACTATTACCGGTACAGACAACTGTACACCTGGTGCGATCGTCGCAAAAGCAGCAGAAAGGAGAGAAACCATTCCAGGTGCATGTGATAATAATTACCGCTTGCTAAGGACATGGACACTCACAGACCAGTGTGGACTGACGGTGAAAGCGACACAAGTAATATATGTACAGGATACCACCAGACCTGTATTTAACGTAGCAATACCAAGGGATACTACTGTGAACTGTGATGCTGTACCTACGCGCCCGGTACTTACCGCTACGGATAACTGCACACCTGGTGTGATCAATGTGACCGCTACAGATGTGAGGGAGGAAATACCAGGAAGCAGGTGTGCCGCTAACTATCGTATTATTCGTACCTGGACTGCTATGGACCCATGTGGAAATAGCAATACCGTTAAACAGGTAATCACCGTGCAGGATACTACCCGACCTGTATTCTCTATCCCTCAGCTGCCTAATATGACGGTAGATTGTGATAAAGTACCGGAATGGCCGGTGATGACCGCTACGGATAACTGCAGTGGCAGTGTAGAAGTGAAAACAAGCCAGACGAAAGAATTCCTGTCTGGTATCTGCGCCCGCAACTATCGACTGATCCGTACCTGGAAAGCGACCGATGCCTGTGGTAATCTGGCCACACTGCAGCAGATCATTACGGTGCAGGACACCACTAAACCAGTATTCACGGTAATGCCGCCTGCAGATACGACGGTAAGTTGCGATGCTATTCCTGCTCCGCCGGCCAACATCAGTGCGGTGGATAATTGTAGCCCTGGCAGTCAGATCAGGGTAGTGCGTACACAAGAACGCTGGGAAATACCAGGTGCCTGCGCCAATAACTTCCTGATCATCCGCACCTGGACGGCTACTGATGATTGTAATAACCAGGCAATAGTACGTCAGGTGATCACCGTGAAGGACACTACGCGGCCTGTCATCGCCCCTGCCCCTGCAGACCAGACTGTCAAGTGCGGGGAGCTGATACCTCATGCACCAGCACTTACTGCCACCGACAACTGTGACCCATCCTTCCCTAAAAAGGTGACCATGACAGAAGATCCTTACGTGAAGGATGTATGTTCCGGCTACACCATTGTAAGAAGATGGAGCATAAGAGACGCCTGTGGTAATATTGCTGACGAGCGGGTACAACGGATCACGGTACTCCCCTGTCCGAAACCACAGATAGATCCGGCGCTGCCTGTGAACTGTTCTGATAATTCTACCTTTGTATTGCAACTGGCCAGCAAAGTAAACCGGCCTACCTTCACCCTGGTGAGTGTAACACCGGCAAATGCTGTACAGGTACCGCTGTCTCAACAGACCAATATCTTCAACCTGAATGGTGCTACCGAAGCTGCATTTGTGGTGAAAGATGGTGTGACAGGATGTGTGTCCGATACGGTGGTCTTCAAACTTACATACAACGCCAAACCAGTCGTGAACCTGGGCAGGGATACGACCATCTGCGGTGGTAACAGCCTGATACTGGATGCCGGCGCCAACAACTTCGCCTATAATATACGCTGGTCTACCGGAGCCACCACACAACGTATACCGGTGTCACAAGCCGGCACTTACTGGGTGACAGTGACCAATGGTATCTGTTCTACCACCGATACGATAAAAGTAGCGATGGTACCGACGCCGCTGGTTGACCTGCCGGATACGACCATCTGTCGTGGGCAGTCTGTGAAACTGGATGCTTTTGTAGCTGGCGCCTCCTACCTCTGGAGCAATGGGTCTACGAATTCATCTATATTGGTAAGTACACAGGAACAGTACTGGGTGAAGGTGATGAAGAGCGGCTGTATTACGATCGACACCGTGAAGGTGACCGTGAATCCTCCTCCGGACATCAGCTTGAGCCGTGATACGACTATTTGCCCGGATCAGTCCATTATCCTGACGGTGAATGCAAGTGGAGGCCGTATCAGGTGGCAAACCGGTGAAACCACTAATTCCATCGTGGTTTCCAAACCGGGTAACTATTGGGTATCGGTTAGCAGCGAGAACTGTGTGGTAAGAGATACCGTGCATGTACGTATGAAACCATCTATTAAGGTAGATCTCGGTCCGGACAGACAGTTGTGCCCGGGTGCTAAGCTCACCCTCAACGGCACTAACCCGGATGCGGTGTCTTACCTCTGGAACGATGGTGATACCAATCCTGTGAAAGAGATCACACAAGGCGGCAAGTACAAGCTGGCTGTGATGGATCGCTTCTGTCAGCGAATTGTTACTGATAGTATGAAAGTGACGATGGAAGGCGCTCCTGTGATTAACCTCGGAAGGGATACGGTGATGTGTAAAGGAGAAAAACTGGTACTGCGCGCAGATGCACCAGGAGTAACGGGTATCCGTTGGAGTGATGGTTCTACCGGGCCTACACTCACCGTAACAGAAGCTGGCACCTATGCGGTTACTGTATTCAATGAATGTGGTAGCAGCACTGACCAGATCACCGTAGACTTCATCAAATGTGAGCCAAAACCGACGCTGCCGAATGCGTTTTCTCCTAACGGGGATGGCCGGAATGACATTTTCCGCCCTGTAGTAAGAGGACCGATGTACAACTATGAACTGCGTGTGTTCAACAGATGGGGTGAATTGATCTTCCTGACCTCCGATGACCACAGAGGATGGGACGGTAAATACAAAGGAGCCCCGGTTGACAACGGTACCTATGTATGGTGGCTTACTTACAAGAAAGTACCTGGCGGAGAGCCTCACGTACTGAAAGGAGAAGTGACCGTAATAAGATAACGGCAGACCAGCCAGTAAAAAGTCCCACCCTATTATGGTGTGGGACTTTTTTTTATGACGGCTATTTAACTTATGTCGCGCCAGAAATGTTTAATTTCATTGTAGCAGGAAACAGGTGTTTGTGTCCTGTTTGTATATGGCGTTTATAATAAAGCAGAGCTCATGAAAGTATATGACACTATTACGGCTGCACTAACCGATCTTCGGAAGAGAGGTTTCACCGTGGATTTTAATTTGCAGTTTGACCAGATCACTTGTAATGATCCTATTGCCAATGCCCGCATTGAAGATTTTGAAGTATTGGAAACGTATCGTTTTGAAGGTGATACTGACCCTGCCGATGAGTCGATCGTCTATGGTATTGTCACCAAAAACGGGCACAAGGGGGTACTGATCCATGCCTACGGTACTTATGCGGAAGACATATCAGAGGATATGATCCGGAAACTAAAAGTTCATGTATAAGAAAAGGGACCGTATCGGTCCCTTTTTCTATTAGTTATTATGTACACCCTTTTGAGGGTACGCTATTATTCTGTCTTGGCTTTCCCGATCTTTCCGAGATGTGTATCATGGAATCCCGTCAGCTGTTTAAGACCATAGCCGAAAATACGATCCATACTTGCATGAGCAAACAGAATCAGCCCTGCGAATAATAAGGGGTCACTTTCCAGGTAGTTACCTGCCAGGTATACCAAAATGGCGATGCCTTTATGATGCAAAAGATTGTATAAAAAAGCGCCTGCTTTATTCCCTCCCAAATATCCCAACATGCTCAGGTCTGGCAGGAGTATACATGCTGCAAACAACCACCAGGAGTATGGGCTTTGTTGTTGAAATAAGAACAGGGCCAGCAGCAACATACCAACCTCTTCCAATTGTAAAATGCGCTTCATCATGGCTGTAAATTAGTAAGAAAAGCAATACCAATAAAAAGCAAAAGGTGAAAAGAGGGTTTATAAGCTATTCATAATCAGCCAAACACTCTTTTCACCTTTATGTGAATGTTGAAGTTAAAGTTTTAGTACAATATCCTTGTTTTAATGGTATGGTTGACCTCTTTGAGCAGTGCCAATGCTTCCTGTGATAGTTCCATATCTACATCAAGAACTACGTACCCGATACGGTCATTTGTTTTAAGATACTGGCCTAATACGTTGATCTTTTTTCCGGACAAGGCTGTGTTGATCTCGGAAAGTACTCCTGGTACGTTTTCGTGTATATGTAGTATCCGATGTGTATTTTCTATAGCCGGTACGCTCAAAGCGGGGATGGTATGAGAACCGAAGCTGGCACCTTTCTCCAGGTAATTGAGCATTTTACTGCTTACATCCAGGCCGATGTTGTGCTGCGCTTCTTCTGTACTGCCTCCGATATGGGGGGTAAGGATTACGTTGGGTAGCTGTTGGAGTGGCGTTGTAAAAGCGGCGCCGTTTTTTTCTGGTTCTACAGGGAATACATCTATGGCGGCGCCGGCGAGCTGACCGCTCTCGAGTGCTGCTTTCAATGCATCCAGGTCTACCACTTCTCCTCTTGCATAGTTAATGAAGATGGCACCTTTTTTTACATCCTTCAGGGTCTGCTGATTGATCATATTGGCAGTTGCCGGTGTGGACGGTACATGGAGGGAAATGATATCAGCTTTTCCCAGAAGTTCGTGCAATTTCCTTTCCTGGGATGCATTGCCAAGTGGTAGTTTGGTTTCTACATCATAGTAGATCACATCCATGCCCATTCCCTCGGCGAGTACACTTACCTGGCTGCCGATATTGCCATAACCGATAATGCCTAACGTTTTACCCCTTAGCTCAAAGCTGCCGGCAGCTTCTTTTCTCCAGATACCTTCATGTGCAGCTTTGTTCTTATCGGGTATACGACGGATAAGCATGATGGACAATCCTATCACGAGTTCGGCTACAGAACGTGTGTTGCTATATGGTGCGTTAAAAACGGCTACTCCGAATTCGGTAGCGCTTTTAAGATCTACCTGGTTGGTGCCGATACAAAAACACCCGATAGCCTGTAATTTATTGGCTGCTTCCAGTACTTTGCGGGTAACCTGTGTCTTCGATCGTATTCCCAGCAAATGTACATCCTTAATCTCCCGGATCAGCTCTTCTTCTCCAAGCGCACCGTTCAACTTCCGAACATTGGTGTAACCGGCATTGGTAAATTCAGCTACAGCGGCGTCGCTGATATTTTCCAACAATAAAATACTGATCTTTTCTTTTGGATAACTTGTCATCTTTTGCTGGTCCATGTTAGTTTTATTTATATTCCTGTTGCTGTTCCCATGTGGGATAACAGCGTGGGCTTTGTTAAAATCAACCGTCAATTGGCTTAATAATTGTGGTGATGGGGAAAAACAAGTCACAAACCTAGTAGATGTTAAGCAATAATCAAATACCCTTGCGTCAAATTTGATTTTGTCAAAAAATAATGGGTAGTTTGCGACTTCTTTTGAAGTTTTTTTAGTTATATGACTTAAAAAAGCCTTAAAAACGCTTAAATATTGCTTATTTATTTGTTAAACCGTCAGTGGTACAATAAATTTAGCACCTTGTAATTTTTGGAAATCAGCAACTAACTCAGTAGACAGTAATAGTTAATGAAGCGATTGAAATTCATCACTGGTATATTTGCTATATCAGCTATCTCCTTCTCCGTACTCACCGGTTGTCAGAGTAATGCCGCCAGAAAAAAGGCCGCCAATAAGAAAAAAACAGATAGCGTATATACTATAGGGCTCACCGACCAAGAAAAAGCTGCTATCCTGAATGATCCACGTACGAAGCGGATGCAACAGGATCTGGCTACCTTTTATAATACCAGGCTACTTCGTTCCGGTTTTAATGGTGCGATACTGGTTGCCCGCAAGGGGGTTGTTATTTTTGAAGAATATAAAGGGGTGGAAAACTTCAAAACCAAGCAGCCGCTTACTGATAGTTCTTCTTTTCAGCTGGCTTCTGTGTCGAAGACCTTTACCGGTATGGCTACGTTATGGCTGATGGAGCAGCAGAAATTGAAGCTGGACGATACGATACAACAGTATTTCCCGGATTTCCCTTATATGGGTATCACTATACGTATGTTATTGAACCACCGGAGCGGGTTACCTAATTACCTGTATTTCTGCGATAGCCTGGTCAAGGATAAAAAACAGTTTTTAACTAATGAGGAGATCATCCGGTTGATGACTGCTCATAAGCCACCGC